>PHFX01000229.1 GCA_007618135.1 Candidatus Brocadia sp. WS118
AAAAAGCCTTCAACTAAATCAACGGGATTATAGCCCCTGTTTGAACCAGGGGAAGGAAGAGGTGATTTTTGCAGCATTTCTCTAAATCCACTTCTGACATAAGTGCCATGAAAAAATTTAATCCCTCCCCATGGACTGATTTTTCTACTTGTAAATTCGTGTGCTAACTCATGCATGTTTTTAGTGCATTCATCATTTTAATGAAAACCCCTAAATATATAGCTTTTCTCTTATATTTGCTTTTCCATTGCATAAAGTGGGATTAATAGCTTTCAGCCAGAAATCAATAAGAAAAATATCAATCTCAAATTTGAGAATAACTACAACGAACAGGTGTTTTATTACAAGAAAGATATACTGGATAAGATTTTCTATAACTTACTGGCAAATGCTGTAAAATACACAGAAAATGGTGGGCAGATTACCATTAAAATCAATAAAAACCGAAATTCGCTCGTACTTATTGTCACAGACAATGGAATAGGCATTCCTAAAGACGAGCAAAAACATATCTTGAAAAGATACTACCGTGCTCGCAATGCCATCAATAGCCAATTGCCAGGAACGGGTCTTGGATTGATGATGGTCAAAACTTTGGTGGAACAAGACCAGGGTAAAATGACTTTTGTCAGCGAGCCAGGTCTTGGAACTTCTTTTACAGTGACGCTAAATACGCTCAAGGAGGATGTAAATGTCTCTACCATCGGCAATGCTTCTACTCCATCTCCCGAAAGTACAGTCCAAACACCGTCAGAACCGTCGTCAAAGTATAAGATACTAATAGTAGAAGACAACGATGAATTGCGAATAGATATGGTCGAAAAACTAAGTCCACATTTCAGCATCATGGCTGCACGTACAGGGACTGAAGGTTATGAAAAAGCGAAAGCTGGCATGCCGGATCTTATCGTTACAGACTTGATCATGCCTGAAATGGACGGAAATGAGTTATGCAGAACCTTGCAAAAAGATGAAAACACCAGTCATATCCCAGTTTTTATGATGACGGTACTGAATGACCCACACCAACAGGTGGAAAGCATAAAAAGTGGCATCAATACCTACATGACTAAGCCAATCGATTTCCCATTTTTAATTGCTAAAATTTTCAGTGTATTAGAGTACAAACAGAAACTTCGAGATAAATACATCCATGAGACAGAAATCTCTAAGTCGATACAATTCAGGGATGAGCGTGAAGCCGAGTTTGTTAAAGATCTTGAAGAATTTATACTCTCTCGTGTCAAGGATGAAGAGATTGCGGTGCATGACTTGTGCAAGCATTTAGGCATGAGTCGCACTGCCCTCTATATGAAACTCAAGGAGATGATCGATCACTCACCACAGAGTTTTATCATCATGACTAAGCTCAACCACGCACGCAAACTGCTGTTGCAAGGGGGACGTACGGTGCAGGAAGTCGCCTTTATGGTAGGTTTCAATAACCCAAAGTACTTTGCTACTTCATTTAAGAAGCAATTTGGGACGAGTCCTAGTGGTTTTCTAAAGAGCTTAAATCCTGAAGACGAGGTGAAGGATTAGGATAATGGCTGCGAAACCTCTAATTCGTTTAATTTCATGGCATATCGACTTGCATCTTAAATTGTGCTAAAGTTACCCTATTTTCCTACGATTGATGATTTTTATACCCTTTGCGACGAATGTAAATCCTTCCTCTGGAAAGCCAATATTACTTTTGTAGCACAAATCATAGATCATTAAAGCCATAATTTATGCAGTATAAAAAATCGATTCTATTGATCTTCAGTTGCATGCTGACGATAAACATGTGGAGTCAAAAAACGATATCAGGAGTCGTCACCGATGAAGCAACCAAAGAAACTCTTATCGGTGCTTCGGTCATCATTCCTGAGACTGGTCAAATTACAACGACGGATATCGATGGTAAATTTTCGCTCGTACCAAAGGAAAATGCTGCAACACTAGTTGTATCGTATGTAGGATATAAGACTCGTAAAATCAATATTCCCAAAAACAAAAAGGAGATAGAGATATCACTGAATGCGGGTGAAGAGCTCCAGGAAGTGCTAATAGTAGGGTACGGTACTGTGCAAAAATCAGACAAAACGGGTGCTATCGAATCGATCAAACCCAAAGAAAAGGATGTGATGCAGTACAACAATTTTCAAGATTTTTTGCAAGGTCGTGCCGCCGGTGTACAGGTATTGTCAAATGGAACTGAACTATTGTCTACAAACTCAATAAGAATCAGAGGGGCCAATAGCTTGCGTGGTGACAATGAGCCCTTGTATGTGATAGATGGGATCATCGTCAACTCCGCAACGGAAGATGTAGCTGATCCATTGAAAGGTGGTAATAGTTTCTTGTCGGCTCAGAATGGCTTGGCAGGGATAAATGCTCAAGATATCGAAAGTATGGAGATCCTAAAAGATGCATCGGCCACTGCGATATATGGATCCAGAGGGGCGAATGGTGTCATTCTCATCACAACTAAAAAAGGTACGGGTGGCAAAACTAAATTTAATTACCGAGCTTCAACCAGGGTGGGACGTGCTACGCGACTCTATGATATGTTGGATGCAAATGGCTACGTGAGTTATATCGATGAATTCAGAAAATCGCAAGGATGGCAACCTTCATTCTATACATATAGCGATGGTAGTATTGCGGGTTTTAGCAATGATTCGACGTTCATGGAAGCAAAGCGAGATTCTATACCCAGGCTAACTCCTGTCAATTGGTACAATGAGATATTCCAACAATCGATATCACAAAATCATAGACTCACAGCCGCTGGTGGTAATGAAAAGAACAATTTTTATGTAGGAATAGGGCTCAATGATGGAAAGGGAATCATCCCTGGAACACACATGACCATGGGAGATTTCATACTGCGGTATACGCATCAACTGGCTAAGAGAGTCACTGTCAGCCCACGCATATCTACGACTTATATCGCTAATAGTGCTAGCAAAGGCACTGACAATGTAGGTAGTAGCAACACGAGCTTGATGAGACAAATCGTCGAGGCAGCCCCATTAAATGGTTACGCTTTAAACAATGTGGATATTGAAACTGACGACGCTATAGACGGACCAAGAGCATGGCTGAAAGATTATAATGATGATAGTCGAGAATTCAGAACCTTGGCATCTTTGACGACGGATGTTCAAATATCTGATATATTTACTTATCGTGTACTGGGAGGCTTGGACTATCGCAAAAAGGATCGCAAACTGTGGTATGGCACTTCATTGTTTAGAGGATCCCTAGCTAATGGCGAAGCAGGTATAAGCACGCTGGATAGATATAGATACAATGTGGACAATACTTTGATGTTTAAAAAAGATTTTGGCACGCACCACAAGATAAATGGTACTGTCGGCTTTGTATTTGACGAAACCCACGTAGAACAAACGGGATCAACCGCTAGTAATTTTTCTAATTATGAACTCCGCTATGATGGCATATCATACGGGCAAGTTTTTTCACCTGTACAATACTTCAAATCCAAAGAAACCATCCTGTCGTACCTTGCACGAGCTAATTATACACTTAACAACAAGTATCTGATCACTGCATCATTCAGACGCGACGGGTCCAGCAAATTTAATGCTGACAATAGATGGTCATTTTTTCCTTCAGTCGCAGTGGCGTGGAAATTGACCAATGAAAAATTTATGAAGAAAATTGACATTGTCAACGAAGCTAAATTGCGAGTGGGATATGGACAGACAGGAAGCCAGGCGATTCAGCCATATCAGACATTGTCTAGGTTTTCTCCTACGGCCAATTTTTATTCGACGGGTAATGGCAATATCATAGCTGTTGTGCCGGATAACCTGGGCAACGCCAGGCTTAAATGGGAAACCACAACACAGATCAACGCAGGCTTGGATTTTGGATTGATGAATGATCGTTTTACAGGTAGTGTCGACGTGTATCATAAGCTGACATCAGACTTGTTACAAGTATTGCAGATTGGACCATCCGTAGGGTTCCCGACTTTGATCACCAACCAGGGAGATCTTCAGAATCGCGGTGTCGATGTAGGTTTGACGGCTAATATACTAGAAGGCAAACTCAAATGGAGAATAAACACCACACTCGGTATCAATAGAAATAAAATAGTCAACTTGGGAGTACCCGAAGCCCAACACGGAAATCAATTGCGTAAAGCGATCATCGGCCAAACAGTGGCGGGCGGAACAGTATTTAAAGTGCCAGCCAATATATTTATCGAAGGTCAGCCAGCGGGGCTATTCTGGGGATATCAAACGAATGGTATCATACAAGATCAAGCGTCGGCTGAAAAGGCTCCAAGTGTACAAGGTATAAAATCTGTGGCTGGTGATGTACTTTACGTAGATCAAAATGGTGACGGCAACATCAACGATCTGGACTTGACAATCATAGGTGATCCAAACCCAGACTATACATTTGGGCTGGGCTCAGAATTGGTGTACAAAAAATGGACACTTAATTTCTTTTTTAATGGTGTCCAAGGTGTGGACATTGCCAATGGAAATAGAGGACGACAGGCCATACCAAATGGATTGCCTAACAACAATATTATGGCAGATGTGTACGAAGGAGCTTGGAGACCAGGAAGCACCAATGCAACGCATCCTAGATTAGGATATGAAATCAAAGGAGACTTCACCGATCGTATGGTCGAAGACGGTAGTTTTGTCAGATTGAGTTTCGTCAGCCTTGGCTATGCATTTCCTAAAAAATGGCTCAAATCCGCTACCGCTAATGCATTTGTAACAGGTCATAATTTATTGCTCTTTACAAATTATAGTGGGTTTGATCCTGAGGTCAATAGTTTCCCATTTGAAGGCACAAGACGAGGCATCGATTGGGCATCATTTCCAAATCAAAAGTCTGTTTCTGCAGGTATTAATGTTGAATTTTAATCCAAATTTAAACCATGAATAAGTTATTTGCCATCATATTAGTTTCAGTCACTTTATTTCCATCGTGTACTGATATACTCGAAGAATCACCTACGACTTTTTATTCAGAAGAGGAGATCTATGCCAGCCCTGAAGGTGTAGAGACAGCCATCACAGGATTGTATTATAGTCTCGGCGAATTCAAAGCATATGGATCAGGGATCCCCAATTTATTATTGCCACATTCGGGCTTGTTTTACTCGTCACAGCAAGCCAATGTAGATATGACATCTCTCAACGGTACACCTAGTAATCAGAATGTCCAGGATGCATGGCAAGCATATTATTCGACCATCAATATTGCCAACGTGGCGATAAAAAATCTGGAAGCGAAGCCTGAAAATTTCAAAAACAAAGCATCGTCTTTGGGTCATGCTTATTTTGTAAGAGGCAAAGTGTATTTGGATTTGGTGCGTGCATTCGGGGGTGTACCTCTAAGAACTACTCCCGCCAATATTGATCAATTGCACATCCCCAGAGCGAGTGTAAAAGAAGTTATTGATCTGATTGCCAATGATCTCACTAAGGCTAAACAACTCATGCC
>PHFX01000230.1 GCA_007618135.1 Candidatus Brocadia sp. WS118
AACACAGCTTGAAGAATTTAATTACCCATTGTGATGAAACAGTATCTTTTGGTCACGACATTGTGATATTTCCTGGGTTTCAGCGGTTTTACTGAACGATGTCCTGAACGTTATTTTTGTGAACGATGTCCTGAACGTTGTCACCTGGGCCTAAGACATCAGTACCCTCATTCATTTCTTCAGACCAAAACATTTGATAATAGTTAGCACCTCTCTTTTTAACAATTTCTTCACAAATTTTCTTAGATAAATTGAAATCCCACACCTCTTGTAAGGCTACAATATCCGCATCTTCTGCACTAATCTTGTCCGCTATTTTTACAGCTCTCTTATCATCCTTAAACGAAAGGTCATGATAATCATTCATAAAACCAAAAAGACGGGTGTTATATGTGAGGACTTTCAGCCTTTTCCCTGCATTACCGACTATCGTCGCAGTACCACCTGACGCAACCAAGGTGACACGTTTATCAATGATTAACTCCTCGTTATAGACACCGCCCCCGATTACAATAGTATCACCTGATCCGGCCCTGCAAACACCAGACTTCACCGATGGAACAGGACTTGTTGGCATTCCGTTGGCAAGTTGAGAACCTCCAGCGGCTACATAAACAACACCCGCCAAACACGGACTCGAAAAACACAGCAACAAAAATCCAAAGGGCAATATTATTCTAAGTCGAGCACGTCTAATAAGCTGATATACACTCATCATAATCTTCTCCATCTTAAATTTGTCGAATGAATAAAAGTGATTCATCACTTGAGTTTTTCACACCAAGTAAAGATAAATATTGAATTGGGAAGAAACAGTTTGTTGTCAGGCTTACAAGCCCTAAAAATAAAAAACCTTACTGCAAAAATATTTAAATAAACCATCTTCGGCAGTAAGGCTGTCTTTTTTTGTCGTATTGCAGTAAGGCTATCTTTAAAAACTACTTCCCAGTATGCTTAAAAAGACCCTGTTACTTTGCGTCCCCTGATCACTCAAGGTTTGCCTTTATCGTAATGTATTTTTTATTGATAATATTATTTGTGTGTAGTGTGTAGTGTGTAGTGTGTAGTGTGTAGTGTGTAGTGTGTAGTGTGTAGTGTGTGTCAAAATACCCCATAATCAAATCAGTGTCAAGCAGAAAATAAAAACAATTATCAATGAGTGAATATTATCATTAACTTTTTGCGCCATTAAAACACCATGGCAAAAAGAAAGTTCTGGGTCTCTCCGGCCCCTGTATCGCCATCAATGAGAGGATACAGAGGGAGGCACCTTTAAATTTCCTAAAAAGCCTAAAAGTCTCCAAAGATAAAATTCATTGCCATAGGCACCAAAAATAGTATAATTTTAACATATAGGAATTTTCAGGCTTTCTGGTAGCATAAGAATTTATTTCAACCTAATCCTGCAGACAAGGCTTCGCCTTGTCTGCAGGATTAGGCCAGAAATGGTTGAATCTCCAAGGGATTTCAAGGTATTTTGAGTGCTGAAAACACAGTGCAGGGAGACGGTATGTTTCATCCCGGTTTTTGTTACTCCGAATGGTTAAATCGAGGCTATTTTCCCGTTCTTTTTGTCCAAAATGGCACTGGGTAACTCAGAAAACTCAAAGAAACTGAAGCGTATTATTGATTTTTGTCTACCAAGGGTATTATAGAAGACCGATTTTCGCATAGCAAAAATCATTTGCAAGATTTAGGTATAACCAAATAAGTGCATAATAAGCACCGTAATAAGTATTAGGCACACAGAGAGAGGAAGGAGCGGTGTTTGGTTATATCATTTTGTAACATCTTTACACAAAACCTTCTTACAAAATATCCAAAAGAAAATAGAAAGATAGTCATGCTAGAAATTAAACTCTGTGCCAGTTGTAAAAGAAGCCTGTCGAAAAATGACATTGACTCTGGACGCGCAGTATATCAGGAAGACGGAAGTTTGTTTTGCAGGGAATGTTTCACCCTGAAAATCAGAAAGGAAAAGGGATACGAGGAGAAAGACTTTATCATGGAGTCTCTGTTAAATGAAGTAAAAAACATAAACCGGACATTAGTATACGCACCTGCTTCCTGGCTGAATATTCTGGCCGCTGTTGTTCAATGTTTCGTTTTTGGTTCACTTTTTTTTGCTTATCTTCATCGCAACAGCGATGTCCATGCGTATCTGTTACTTGCTTTAGTTTTTCAGGTAATGGCATTAACTTTTTTTGTAATAAAAAAATAAGTCAAAAAAAATACCTTGACAAAAAACAACCTGGCCTTATAATGCGAATTGATATGTATTTAACAATGATTTCATTTTAATAAAAAGGAGAATACGATGAGTGTAAGGGTTGGGCAAAATGCACCTGAGTTCACGTTGCAAGGACTCGTAGACGAACAGTTCAAAGAAGTAAGTTTGGATGACTATAAAGGCAAGTGGGTTGTCCTTTTCTTTTATCCCCTTGATTTTACTTTCATATGCCCCACGGAGATTACCGAATTTTCAAAACGAGACAGTGAGTTTAAGGCGCTGAATTCACAAGTATTAGGAGTAAGCGTTGACAGTGTATTTTCTCATAAGGCGTGGTTAAAAGAACTCGGGAAAATAAATTTCCCATGGCTTAGTGATATGACAAAAGAGGTTTCGAGAAAATATTGCGTGCTTATCGAAGACAAAGGTATTGCCTTAAGAGGTACCTTTATCATAGACCCGGAGGGTAAAGTGAAATATCAGCTAGTTCATGATCTGGGTGTTGGCAGGAGTGTTGAAGAAGTTCTCAGGGTTTTGAGGGCATTACAAACGGGAGAGCTTTGCCCTGTTGAATGGAAGCCTGGGAAAAAGACCTTAGGCAAGGCTTAATTCCCCTTAAGCTCAAGTTTTCTGCAGCGTCTGTTGTAACAAAAGGTGGTTCACAGTTTATGCTTGCAGGCAATTTAGATTTTAACCGTAACCACAGACTTACAGAAATTGCAAAACAGTGATTATCTCTGGAGTCTGTGGTTCTTGATTGAGGAAAGATTAAGATTCATTCAGGATCGTTTCTTTCGACCCTCCTTCAAATCAAAGGCCTATTTCCAACGAATCGTGCAACCTTAAATCAGGCTTATTTTATAAGCGTTTTGTAAGCCTGCCATTTACAGGTTCACTTCTTTAGACATGGGTATTCATATCAGACTTGTAGAATCGGTAGGTGTTTTTGCCCTGTTCTTTTGATAGATACATTGCAACGTCTGCGTTTTTGATCAGGCTGCTTACATCGTCGGTATCAACCGGATAAAGGCTAATGCCGATGCTGACCGTGGTATAGAGCTCGTGGCCTTCCAGCCAAAAGGGTTTTGATAAGGTGTCAAGTATCTTGTTTGCGACAATGGCTGCATTTAATGGATAGGTTATTTCTGGCAAGACAATGATGAACTCATCTCCTCCGGTGCGAGCGATCGTATCACTTTCACGCACACATTTTTTAAGTCGTTCGGCAACTGCTAAAAGCAACAAATCGCCTGTGTAATGTCCTAATGAGTCGTTAATAGTCTTAAAATTGTCCAGATCAATGACCATAACTGCCATAATCGTTCTTGTGCGTTTTGCATGGACTATCGCTACCCCGAGACGGTCTTGAAATAAATTACGGTTGGGTAAGTTGGTAAGGGGGTCGTGGTAAGCCATGTGGGTAATGAGCGCCTCAGACTTCTTCCGCGCAATGGCGTTTCCTACGATCTCTGCCATAATGCGCAACCTTGCTATGTCTTCTTCATGCCACGGACCGATCGTAACGATATTGTCAAAACCAATAAATCCTGCCAAGTCATTTTCAGCATATACCGGCAAAATCAAAAGCGCTTTGACACCATCCTTCTCAAATTCTTCCTTTTCAGCAGCGGCTTCAGGGGGCATTTTAGAGACATCGGCAATGTGAATTATGTTGCCGGCGTGCAAGTTTTCCATCAACCACGGGCGCATGGCGGAGGACAAATTATGGCAATGTTGAATTTTTGGAATAATTCCTTCATTGCACCATTCATGGGTGTTGTCCAAAATATTTCCACTATCATGAAACCGGAAGAGGTATGCCCTGCTGGCTTTGCTCAACTGACCTGCTTCAGCCAGTGATTTAAAAACAGCCTTGTTAAAGTCGGAAATAACAAGGAATTTTGTGGATATACTGGCAACGGTTTTTTCAAAGTCAATCCTGCGCTTGAGTGCGTTTTCGGTTTGCTTCCGTGTAGTGATGTCGGTAAGAGAAACAAATATTTTTGCCCAGGTGTGTTCGTGTCCTGGCGCTATAGACAATCTCAGGTGCACATATTTCTTTGCGCCACGAAACGTGCGAGTAGTGGCTTCCGCTTCAAATATCGTTTGACCTTCCGCCAAGACAATCAATGCCTGCCGGTACACAGCGAATGCTTCCTTGTCGAAGATATGAGTCAAACCAATCAGTAACTGCTCTTTGCTGGTGGCTTGATACATCTTTAAAGTAGCCTGGTTTACATCGACGACCCTCACCATAGCGACACATTTATGAATCTCCTCCGGATGATTCTCGAAGTAGGTCTTGAAATCATTGATCCCTGTCGCTCGCAAATGATCAATGTATGTTTTAACCTCAGATGAATCTTCTTCCCACAGAGAAACGGGTGAATTTTCAAAAAGACCGCGATACCTGGATTCACTTGCGGTCAGTGCATCCTCAGCCTGTTTGTGCTCGACGATCTTTATCTGTAATCTTTTATTGGCTTGCACCAGGGCTGCGGTTCGTTTCTTGATCTTTAGTTCCAAGTCTTTGTACGTCTGGTGCAAAATATTATCCGCTTGTTTTTTCTTAATGAACTGGCCGATCAGACGGCCGGTGGAGGCTAATATTATGAGGAGATCTTCGTTGGCTGGTTGTATCTCTTTGCTAAAAAATACGAAGACGCCCATTATTTCGTTTTCATGTATAATGGGGATACCTAAAGCCCCATGAAAGCCCTCTTTCGCAACAATTTTTGTGTGATGGAGATTGGTATTATGAGCAATATCATCGATCCAGACGGGTTTTTTGCTGGTACAAACCATGCCCGGTAATCCAACACCAGGTGGAAAGGCGATTTGCCTGGCCATTGTCTTATACTCCGGAATATTTACTGACGGTTTATGCCAGACTTCTTCGCATCGCAGCACGCTGTTTTTGCTGTCGGTAATCCAGAATTCACCAAGTGTCCACTCCAGGCTTTCGCAGATGGTTTGAAGGATTTTTGCAATGACCTCATTTGACGTGGTTGACTCTGCCAATACGCGCATTGCGGCATGGATTCCATTGCATCGCTCAAGTAGCTTGCTCTCGGCAGAGTTATCTTCTGTGATAAAAAAATTCATAATTCATTTTATTGATTACTGTTGTGTTTTCTGAAAAAGTACTCTACGTAATGGAGAATGTAGATCTGATTCCACCTATAATGAATGCAATAAAGCACGTATCTTATGGACTATATATTAGT
>PHFX01000231.1 GCA_007618135.1 Candidatus Brocadia sp. WS118
CGCCGATTGCAACCACCCACTCCTCCACAATTCCCCCCACTCACTTACCACATATCACAATCCCCGCCCGCCGGCCATACCGGCGACCTGTAAATCGCCACCCGGATTAATTCCTTGTTTAAATTCTTTGCTCAAATTACATTATTGACGTCGAGCTAAGTTCAAGAAAGCGGCAAAATTTTATAAACCAAAGGAAGATGAATATGGTTACTTTGCGAGCCTATGAGGAAATTATAGATTTCATCACCGCGGGCGCAAGCCCGCAAGCGATTATCGCCTTTCAGCCTTCCCAAAAAACCAAAAACCGGGTAGCGGATCTAATCTATCGCGAAAAAACCGGCAGCCTTTCACCGGATGAGAAATCGGAATTAGATTACTACATGCAGTTAGAACACCTGATGCGATTAGCCAAGGCCCGCGCCCGCCGGCTTGCCAGGCGCCGGATGAAAAAGGCCTGAATGGGAAGGGCAAATCAAATATTTGCCCCTCAAGTAATTTTTACCTTCCATCTACTCCTTCCAAACATCTGTATTGCCCTGGCCGTATATGCCAGGATAGTTTTCGCTATTATGCGTTGAGATTGGGCATTTATTTAATCAGATGAAGGCATTGGGTTGAAATGCAAATCTTAAAACAAGGCCGGCCACGGAAGAGGAGCTACGCTCGAATTGGTGATTTTTTAGGTTTGAAGAAAAACATCGTAGCGCTGCTGGCAATGGTGGTATTGGTCGGGCTGGGAGAAAAAATGGCCGAGCGGTTCCTGCCCCTTTACCTGATGGCCCTGGGGGGCGGGGCGTTCTCTATCGGCTTGCTGAACGGCCTGGACAATCTCCTCAGCGCTCTCTACTCTTTCCCCGGCGGCTACGCCAGCGATAAATTAGGCTATAAACGCGCCCTGCTCTTGTTCAATATGATCGCCATGGCCGGCTATGCAGTGGTGATCGTTTTCCCCAGTTGGGAGGCGGTCATCTTAGGCGCAATCCTGTTCGTGTCCTGGAGCGCCGTCTCCCTGCCGGCCATAATGGATATGGTGGCAACGGTTCTGCCCCGCAACAAGCGCACCATGGGCGTGTCGCTGCACTCCCTGGTGCGGCGTATCCCGATGTCGTTAGGGCCGGTGATCGGCGGGGCGCTGATCGGGGCATTCGGGGAAGTGCAGGGGGTGCGCCTGGCTTTTATCGTGGCCCTGGTGCTGGCCGGGGTGTCGCTGGCGTTTCAGCAGGTACTGATCGGTAATGAGAAACGAACTCCCGTTGAGAAAAATTCTTCATCTTATGGCCTGGCCTTGCTGGATGCCCCCCTGCGAAAGCTGCTGACAGCGGATATTCTGGTGCGCTTCTGCGAGCAGATTCCCTATGCGTTTGTGGTGGTTTGGTGCGTCAGCATCAACAAGATTACCCCTTTGCAGTTCGGCCTGCTGACCACTGTGGAGATGATAACCGCCATGCTGGTGTACATTCCGGTGGCCTACCTGGCCGATAAGAGCAGCAAAAAACCGTTTGTGGTGGCGACCTTTGTCTTTTTCACAATGTTCCCGCTGATTCTGCTGGCTGCGCAGTCTTTCTGGGTGATGGCAATTGCTTTCGTTATCCGGGGATTGAAAGAGTTCGGCGAACCGACCCGCAAAGCCTTGATCATGGATTTGGCCCCGGAGGGCAGAAAAGCGGCGACCTTTGGAGTGTATTACCTCCTCCGGGACGTTATCGTATCCATCGCCGCTTTTGGCGGGGCGCTTCTCTGGGACGCTTCCACGGCAGAACTCATCATACACGCCATTGGGGCAGGGCAGACGCTCCTGCCCTTCTTCAATGCGATTACCTCACCGGCAACCAACTTCCTGGTGGCTTTCGGCTTCGGATTAACGGGGACGCTCTATTTTGCCCTGTTTGGGCAGGATTTGGGCCGCGCGGAAATTCCCTCTATGCAAACACCATCAAAAAAGGAGTAAACAATTATGAAATGGATAACTCGTTCCCACGTGCATGTAGATCGGGTTGCCTGCCCGTGGCTGATCACCCGTTTTATTGACTCGCAGGCGGAGTTTCTTTTCGTGCCGAAGAGCCAGGTGGAAAAGGTAGCAAAAGAAACCGGAGCCATTCCCTACGATGCTCCCGATGTGGAACTCGGGCATCACGACGGAAAATGTTCTTTCGAGACCATCATGGAAAAGTATGGGTTGACGGAACCGGCTCTCCTCCGGCTCGCTAAAATCGTCCACGCGGCAGATATTGAAGCCGACCTCCACACCGACGAAATAGCCCCCGGTCTGGAAGCCATCGCGGTAGGATACAACCTTCGTTTTCCTGATGACATGGAAAATTTGCCCCGGCAATTTGAAGTATATGACGCGCTATACGCCTGGTGCCGGCTGCAAGCGGCAAAGCAGGGGTAACCTCTCAAGGGGGAAATATGCCTTCATGCGCAGGAAAATGAAGGCACTTTTGGGGGAAAATGCGCCTTCATTTTTCGAGAGTCCCTGCCATGACCGGCACTGCTCAGCGCCTTGCGTAAAAACGCCGCGTTTTGGGCGACGTTTTGTATCGAAAGGTGCGGGGTGTGTGTGTTTAAAGCCGCGGCGGGGTGGGGGGCAAAAAATTGCTTATACTTGCCGGGAAGGTGACGAAAATTATACAGGTGGTATCTTTCAGAGAGCGCCGATAAGCATTATATTTAGATGACAAAGGAGATCAATAATGTTTTGGGATTCGGTGGTGGCTGGCCTGAAAGTCCTCACATATTGGCAGGTCTATGTGGCAGGACTTGAATACTTCGCGATTTTCTTCATTCCCATGATAGCCGTTGGCCTGATTACGCAGAAGAGTGAGGGTGTTGGTGGAACCATCGGCTGCCTCAGCATGTTTCTTCTTCCGGTGTTACAGGTTGCTGCGATGGCTGTTTTCATTCTGACCTTGTCACCGATAATCTTTGGGTTTGCTGAAGATGCAGCATGGAGCTTTCCTTGGAAAGTAATAATGCTGGCTCCCGGTGTGTTCTTCAAATTGATAGGTGTACTTGTTGTCGCTGCGATTGTTCTGGCTTTTATACCCATTCTTGGCGAACTGCAATCGCTTCAAACACTCGTTCTTGGCGGGATTGCGTTGATGTTTGTCCTTGCCATATTTGATTCGATCAATCCTGGCATGGTTAAGGAGCATGTAGATTTTAGTCCAAATTTTTGGTTCTCCATAGGTTTGCTCGCTATCGGTGGCCTCATGTCGTGGATAGGCAGGATGGTGGCCGCACTCCTATCAATGGCTATTGAGACGGCTCAAGAAGGTTTAGGGCAACTGATCATGTTTCCAATCGCGGCAATATTCGGCTTTATCCCCGTGTTCATCTACGGAGCTTGGTTGGGTACCCAAATAAGAGGCGGATTCTAAATGACATCTAATAACGGTATTAATTCTCATGCCCAACTCCGCTATACTTCCTTTGGAGCTGGTTACACTCTGTATTAGAACAATTTAAAATGGAAAATAATTATGAAGCTGAACAAAGTATTGATACATAACTTTCGCTCCCTAAAGGATGTAGAGTTTAGCACAAATGACTATTCAATTCTGGTAGGAGAAAATAATTGTGGGAAATCAAATATTTTATGTGCACTCCGTGCATTTTATGAAGTTGACGGATTTAAATTTAAAAAAGATATAGATTTTCCTAAATTTAACACTGATGATCACGAGAGTTTTGTTGAGCTCCATTTTCTCACGACTAATGAAGAACAAGAAGACTTAAGAATAGAGTATCAAAGCCCAGATAAGATTCTACGAGTAAGAAGATACTTTAGTAGTGACAATAAAGAGCTTATTCAGACTGACCAGAGTAATATTTATGGCTATGAAGGTGGCAAATTGTCTCAGAATCTATTTTATGGAGCTAAAAATGTAAGCCAAGCGAAATTGGGTGATATCATATTTATCCCTGCAGTGAGTAAAACGGATGATACTCTTAAATTGTCTGGTCCATCACCGCTGAGAGATATGTTGAATTTTGTAATGAAACGCGCTGTTGCTGATAGTTCTTCATATTTATCGTTGGCAACAGCTTTTGAGACCTTTAATAATGCGTTTAGAGAAGAGGCGAGTAAAGATGGATTTTCTGTCAAAGAGCTTGTGGGGGATATAAATAAAGAAATTGAATCTTGGAGAGTTAAGTTCAATATTGATATAAATGCCATAAAACCAGAAGAAATTGTTAAAGGATTACTTACCCATTGGATCGAAGATGAAAGGTTAGATAATTCCAGATTAAACGTCGCATCATTTGGCCAAGGTTTACAAAGGCATCTTATTTATACACTTATTAGACTCTCAAGCAAATATCAAGCGAGACCGTCTCTAAAGAAGAAAGAATTCCGACCGGATTTTTTGCTCATTCTCTTTGAAGAGCCAGAAGCATTTCTCCATCCAACACAACAAGATAATCTTAGATTGTCATTAAAAAACCTTTCGCAACAAAATGAAACACAAGTTATCTGTACAACCCATTCTGCGCATTTTGTTTCCAAGAACTCTGAAGAATTAACAGGTATTGTAAAATTGAATCGTCCCGAACATGATACAAAGTGTTTCCAATTGTCTGAAGTTGATCTTAAAAAATTGAATACTGAAAACAGTGAATTATATAAGCGATTTTGCGAGTTACTTGACAGTCCTAAGACCTCAGAGGAATTAAAGAGAGAAATACGAAATAAGCATCTTGGAGATGAAATTCCCGATATAGTAAAAAAATCTTCAGAGGAATCGTTTAAATTCTTTTTATATCTTGATTCGGAAAGATCTTCTATGTTTTTTGCAAATCATATTCTACTTTGTGAAGGGGCTTCCGAAAAAAAGTTTATTGATCTGATCATTGATAATCATCTACCAGGGCTTCGAGCCAAACAAATTTATGTTTTGGATGCAATGGGGAAATTCAATCTCCATAGGTTTATGACACTTTTAGGCAAACTTGGAATAACTCATTCGATAATCTATGATGAAGATGGAAATCGGAGTTATCATGAGGTCATTAACGAGTTTTTAAACGAGAAGAAAAATGATTATACTGTAAAGATGTACTCTTTCAAGAATGATTTGGAAACATTTTTAGGTATCGACAAACCTCAGAGGAGTGATTTAAAACCTCTAAATGTTATTATGCAATATACCGAAGGCAAGATTTCGAGTGAGAAAATAACTGCGCTTAAAGATATACTTGAAAATCTGTGTTAGGATTGACAATTACGAATAAGGGGAAAACATTTGATCTAACACTACAACCAAGCGATCCGTTAAGACTGATACTACGTCAACTAAACCATACCCTACCTTTTCCCCCTCCCCAAACCTTTTCGTCGCTTACACCAAACCATTCCCCCGCAACTCTACCCAACCCATTCCCCCC
>PHFX01000072.1 GCA_007618135.1 Candidatus Brocadia sp. WS118
CTTTATATTGTCCGGAATGCAATACCGCTTTGGTCTTGGCTGGACAAACGCTAAAAATAGTAGCGATGGAATCTTTGGCAGAGCTACAACAACAGATCAAAGAAAAATCCGAAGCTAAAGCACAACTGGGAGCAAAAGAGAACGATTTAAACTATAAGCTCGATTTGCTTGAAGAAAAGAAAGAGCTTGACCGCCTGTTGACTGGATTAGAAAAGGCACATATCGAGCATCAAGCCAAAGGTGAGGAGATCACTGAAAAAATCAACAAACTCGGAGCCACGTTAAAAGACGCTATCGAAGCCGAGCCGTTCTGGAAGCGCGTAGACGAACTGCAAAAAGAATTGGCAGTTATCAAGAGCAACAACAAACGGTTGCAAGAATTGGAAAACAACGCCAAGCTCATTCAAAAGCTTGAAACTGAATTTTTTGAGCATGACTTTCACAGAACAACAGGCGTAAGAGACTTGCTGTATCAACATTTTATTAAGGACTGCTCAAAATTCAGCAACGAGGTCAACAAGATGCTCGGTGAATGTGGTTTAGGCGAGATAGAGTTTGCGCCTGAGTTTGACCGAGAAGGAAATGTTGAGAAGATCAGGCTAAGGCATTTTGATAAAGGCGAGTGGCGACCCTACGACGAGCGGGAAGGCTCGATGCGCCGGATTCTCGATCTATTCGCATGGCTGGCAAACATTCGGTTGAATCCGAAGAAAGTCGATTGTCTGAAACTGCTTTTACTCGATGATTTTGGTTCGATTTTTGACGAAAGGCTGCAAAGATTTCTGAACTTTCTTTGCAAACAGGATTTGGTTGTTCTGTTTGCGTGGGCCAACCGTGAGGCGGAAAGGCTTTGTCATCCGGCGCAAACAATCATATTAGGTGAGTAAAACTTGGCAGCCGATTGCTTATCTTTGTTCCCTTTTCGCGCAGGGGATAGGATCGACAGGCATTGGCTGCCATAAAATCGAACGATCCGGCAGTTGATAATAAGCCAGGACTTAGGGAAGTTGTTAAAGCGCAGTGATTCTCTGGACTCCTGCCTGCGGTCGGCTGCCGGATTCTTAAAACTTATAAAGGAGTTATAAAAATGGAATATGTAAAGGTAAAAGTTGTATTGCCAGACGGTTCGACCAAAACAGGAAAGATAGACGCAAGTTTTAGCGAAGCTGAAATTGAAGCATCAATATTGCAGACATTTGAACTTGATCCTAAAAAATTCACTATTAGACAGATGCCGGCAAAAGAGCATTTTTACAACGCTGTGCTTGTGATAGATGAAACGGATTTTTAAATGTCCGAAAAAACAAAAGTTGCCCTAACCGCCATTACTACTGGTCTTGACAGTTACTTACCCTATCTGTCTCTTGCTGAAACTGACGAACTACTAAATATGCTTAGAGTGTTTCTGGACGATAAGTTTGACGAACTTCGGCAAAAAGAAAAGGACATGGAAGCAACAATAGGAGATGCGTAATGACAAAGCTGCTTTTAGGAGACTGTGCAGTCAGGATGAAAGAGTTGGAAAGCGAAAGCGTGGATTTGGTTGTAACCAGTCCGCCTTATGATTCGATAAGAAACTATAATGGCTATAAGTTTGATTTTGAGACTATTGGGAATGAGTTATTTCGTCTGCTTAAAAAGGGCGGAATCATTGTTTGGGTCGTTAAAGATAGCATCAATAAAGGGAACCGTAGTTTAACATCATTTAAGCAAGCGTTGTTTTTTCAGTCTATCGGATTGATCGTATACGATATTATTATATACGAAAAGGCATCTGCGACATTGCCGCATCCGAGGCGCTATCGTGACGCACACGAATTTATGTTTATTTTTTCCAAAGGCAGACCCAAGACAGTAAACTTACTCTCTGATCGAAAGAACCGATGGGGAGGAACTACGAACTGGGGACAGAAAACAGTCAGAGAAACAGATGGAAAGTTGACTAAAAGAAAATCTCAGATAGTAAAAGAATATGGCGTTCGCTATAATATTTGGAGATATAATACTGGCAAAAGGCATTCTGCAAGTGATGACTTGGCATTCAAGCATCCTGCAATTTTTCCAGAGAAGCTTGCTGAAGATCATATACTCTCATGGTCAAATCCAGACGATCTCGTTCTTGACCCGATGATGGGAAGCGGCACTACTGGAAAAACGGCAGTTAAAAACGGGCGTAATTTTATTGGTATCGAAATCTCAGAAGAGTACTTGAAGATTGCCGAAGAAAGAATAAACAAAGTAAAAAGCTCAACATGACAATCATAGCCTTTGGGAGCCGTTCCTTGCGTGAGCGTCCTGACCAAAATCAAATTGTAGACCGAGCCTTTCGCATTTTTCTTAAAGAGTGTCAAAACTATGGCTTGTCGGAAAAGATTATCGTTTTTAAGCACGGCGCTGCTCCTGGCGCTGATATTCTCATGGCAGCCTATGCACAAGACATACTCAAGCTCAGACCAATACCGTTTCCTGCAAAATGGGACGATTGGCGAGATTTACCTGATAAAAAAGTGCTAATTAAATATCGTGATGAAAAGGCCTACAACTCTTTAGCCGGATTCAATCGCAACCAGGAGATGATCGACTCCGGCTTTGACGCTGCATTGTGTATTCGGATGCCTGGAAAATCTTCCGGTTCCGATGACATGATTGATCGAATAAAACAACTTAAAAAACAACCGTTGATGATTTTTCATGTTAACGGCGCACATGAGTGGGTTTAAACTTATTTAGGACAAACAACGTTGACTTTTGCATCTTTGTTTACTGGAGGCGGCGGAGCCGATACGGGTGCTAAAAACGCAGGCTTTGAGCTTGCTTGGGGTCTTGAAAAGGAACCTGAGACTACCGAAGTTGCCAATATGAATCTTTGTAGCCATGTAAGAGTTGTGGATATTCTAAATGCCAATCCCTTTGATTTTCCAAAGGTAGATTTGCTCCATGCTTCGAGTCCCTGTCCCTCGTTTAGCGTGGCAAAATCAAATCGTAGCGAGACTGATCTTGATATTGCAATGGCTGAAAAGGTTGCAGAATTTATTCGTGTTTTGCAGCCAGAATTTTTCACGCTGGAAAACGTGCGCGGTTATGCTTCCGGTTTTTTGCCATCAAAAGCCAAAAATAAGCTTGTCTGCAAATCGTTTGGCTTGATTCTGGCAGAGCTTGAGAAATCCGGTTATAAAGTCGATTACCAAGTTGTTGATGCAGCTAACTTTGGCGTTCCTCAGAACAGAAAAAGACTTTTGCTAAGAGCCTCGAAGTCAGGCTGGCTGCCTGATCTTCCAAAAAAAGAAGCTTGGAAAGGTTGGTATCAGGCTATTGAAGATTTGATACCTTCATTACCGGAGTCTCGGTTTGCCAACTGGCAATTGAAAAGACTGCCGAAAGAACTAATCGAAAGTCTGTTGGTTGGCGGCGCAAACACATCTGATTCGAGCTTTGATCCCAAGTGGGGTAGAAATGGAAATTGGCATAGTAAGGCAAGACAAAAAAATTTGCCTGCCTTTTCTGTGTCAGCAAGTGCGTCACTTGCCCAAACAAAAGCATTTATTGCTGACGGGCAATCCAACAACGGCCAAAGTACACTAACAATCAGAAACGATGACGAGCCGATTTTTACCATTCCTGCACATGCTGCTAAACACAAAATGTGGGCGTTTTTAGTCAACGGTACAAGCTCAATGGAGATAAGAAACAATTCGCAGCCGGCAGCAGCACAGGTTGCAAGCACAAGAAGCTACGATCAAAAAGCCTGGCTTGAACAAGGCAGAATTGTTTCGATGACATCGAGAGCGCTGGCAAGATTTCAAACGTTTCCAGATTGGTATAAACTGCCAGAGAAAAATAGTCTGGCTTGCAAAATCATCGGAAATGCTGTGCCATGCTTGATGTATGAAAAGTTAGCAAAACAATTTTTAGGAAAATAATTTGCCAACTGACTTGCATAATCGCCCAGGAAAGGTGAAGGAAGCCAGGTGGAAAGCAGTAGAAAAACTAACCAAACTCGCAGGCTACAGATGTGAAATCAAAAGAATTCATGGCAACACCGATTGTCACGAATTTTGGCTGACGCTATCGTCCAAACATGACGACGAGGTAGCTTTGCTCATACTCACACACCCGACTAACATAGTCGTCGTCAATCATGATCTGCACATAAACCAAAAGCCAAGCTTTGAAACCTGCTTGAAGGCAGTTAGACGGCGCAACAGAGTGTTTTGGCAGGAGTTGGGCTTTGCCAATTATCTCTCGGCTATACGAGATTTTGGCGAGAAGATTCAGGGGTTTTACCGGACGGAGCAGTTAAAAACGATAGTGCAATATATTCCAAGAAGATGATGCAGATTGCCCAAATTGAAAAAAACTTAGCCAAGCAGTTGATCATTGAAAATCACTACAGTCATAAGTGGACAAGCTGTCGCTATGCTTTAGGCCTGTTTAAAGACGGAAGCCTAAAAGGCTGCGCGATTTATGGCTATCCGGTTGGTCGCCGAGTCGTGCAGTCTATTGCTCCAGAGCTTGATAAATCTGAAGTTTTAGAGCTTACCCGTTTATGGCTCTGTGATTCTCTTGGCTACAATAGCGAAAGCTGGTTTATCGGACAGACTTTCAAATGGTTGAGAAAAAACGATCCAAAAATTAAGGTGCTAATTGCCTATTCCGATCCGCTGGCTAATCATGTTGGCTTTATTTATCAGGCAACCAACTGGCTTTATCAAGGACAAGACATGATGTTGGTCAAAGGCTTTATTCATCATGTCAACGGAGAGGCGTTGCATCCAAGAACCTGTGTCGCCAAATATGGCACGATAGACACAGCCTTTTTAAGACAAATAGATGCCAACTACCGGCGCGAGCCGCTGAAAAAGAAACATCGTTATCTTTATGTTCTTGATAGAAAAGCAAAGTTGAGCTTCAAACATCTGTTTAAGCCTTACCCGAAAAACAACGACAGATCAGACTGGTAATTTCAAGAATTTAACTAAAAAACACTTGACTTTTCAGAATTTATTGCTTATATTCGGTGTATGAAGAAAAAAAGAAAAACAGCTTACGTTGGGTACAAAAAAGAGAATTTTCAGGCATATAAGCAGAATCTACAAACAACTTATCCTCTCATTTGGTTGTATAAGGGATTTTGCCGTGTTGCCAGTGAGATTAAAATACCGATAGACGAACACGGTCGGCTGATAACAAAATCGCGCCATCGGTACTTGGTACAGTTGGCCGTAGAACTGTACAAGACGAAGCTCTACGGAGAACACCAATTTACCGGCAACAACGGCAAGCCCATATCCTGTGACACTTGCGATCACAAGAAGCGCATAAAAGTCTCTTGGGCTGATGGCAGCAAGGAAAACAGGAACCTAAACTTAGGGGTTGAGCTTAGAG
>PHFX01000232.1 GCA_007618135.1 Candidatus Brocadia sp. WS118
TCTTGACCAAAATGTCAGTGATCTTAGTATTACTGATTTTTCTCTCCATTCTATTGGAGTAATACTATTCAAGCAAAATGAGGATGATTTGTTTTTGAAGTTTTTGAATGATACGTTGCCCAAAGTTAGTCTCACTTCATTACCAAAAGAACAGTATAAAGAGGTTCTAGCAAATAGGAAAAAGCAGAAGTTAGATTTCGATGATGCTTATCAATATTCAGTTTGCAAGTACTATGGATTTAAACTGGCAACAATGGACCAGGATTTTAAAAGTATCAAAGACATAGATATTCTGTCTCTTTAAAAATGGCTCATTAAAGGCTGGGGTTGGCGGTCGCACAAATAAACGCACTATCGCCTCAGTAAATTTAATAAAGGCAGGGCATAACAATTGCATCAACCCGATCGCCTTATTTCTGGCAGTCGGATAAAGGCTTGCGTGTTTGTAAAGTTCGGTCTTTCATGGTCATTTGTAGTGTTTAAATCGGCTCCGGGTTATGCAAGCCGTTATGCGTTTGAATTATGTATTATTCAAGTAATAAAAAGGTTTTTCATCAAATATTTGACATCCTATGGAAAATTTTTCAATATTAATCATGCAGAGAATTCAAAGGAGGCAAACTAGATTTAAAGCTAAATAAGAATTGCAGGTATATTGTGAAATTAAGTTCCTCAGAACAGGATCGATTAGATGTACAGTTTGAATCTATAAAACAACATCTTGGTATAGATCGGTCTAATGAAGCCATAAAAAAAGATATTAACGCAAGTTTTTCTACTGGCCTACGTAATGCAATGTTTGATCAGGATGGCATTTGTAGTGGCTATTCCTTTCGTGCTATGCCAGATTGTTACTTTCTAGCTCAAGCTTTTACTTCTGGCAGAGAAGATTTGCGCCAAGCGTTGGCAATTGGCTTAAAGGAATTCGCAATGCGGCCGGTAACTGCGGACGATATATATTGGCAAGGTCACATTTTGTGTAAAGTTAGCGCTTTGATTCAAAGCACTCCTTTTGGTGTTTATGAGTTAACTCCTGATCAGAATCGTAATGTATATCTTGAATTGGGTATTGCAATAGGCCTGAGACGCCCTTTTATATTGGTGAAGAAAGAAGATGCCAAACTCCCTTCCCTTATCCTTGGACTAGAATTCTATCCCATTACTAGTTATCTCGAAATGCGACATAATTTGAAGGACAAGTTGCGTTCCTTTCTGCTTGATATAGGGCATCCCGACTCATCTTTGTTACCTGTTCCAACTTCAAAACGGACAGCAATCATAGCCCATGGCGGTCTTGATACTCTTGACTTTTGTTTTCAAATCGCCAAGGTCTTAGTTGAATATGATTTAACGCCAATTTTTTTTGATGATCCCACTCGGAAACTAAGCTACTATCTAAAACGAGAAAACATAAAAGCTCAATTTATTAGTGGCAGCGGGAAAATCCATTTAAGTGATACTGTGAAAGCGATTCAGACTGCACGTCTAGGTATCTACCGTATTGATAAATCAAGCAATCCTGATACATTTATTGCATTAGGGATAGCACTTGGCCTAAATCGGATAGGGTTGCTCGTGCACAGAACAGGTGACGATCCTCCTTCTGACTTAAAAGGATTATCGGCATTGAACTTTCAAAACTATTCTGAATTAGATAAGATTTTCCAAGAACAATATGACAATTTGCTGAAAAAATATAAATGAAGATTGTGCAAAGTTTATCTGTTCATGGATTAAAGAACGAGGGAGAAAAATATGTCAGAACGCAAGAATGTAAAACAACTATATCATGATTATATTTTTGGATTCATTCCAGTAGATGAGCAAAATCAAGCAAAATTCATGTATTTTGTTGGCCATGCTTATAGACGTCCTTTTTCAAAAGACTTACGACGTGCTGTCCGCCAGACCTTTGAACCGCGTTATGTTCCCTA
Source organism: Candidatus Brocadia sp. WS118 (assembly GCA_007618135.1). Classification (GTDB taxonomy): domain Bacteria; phylum Planctomycetota; class Brocadiia; order Brocadiales; family Brocadiaceae; genus Brocadia. The sequence goes on from PHFX01000232.1 coordinate 1,935, forward strand.
TTTTGCAGACGACGAAATTCAGCCCCGCCATATTCTTATCAAAATTGCAAGAAAAATCTACACAACACTATTTGGTTTATTTGAATTGTCAAACTATTCTCCGAGCGTATACGTGGAACTAGGATTAGCTTTTGGTTTAAATAAAAAAGCTATTACAATTGTGCGAGAAGATGCCAAGTCAGAAATACCAACCTGGTTAAGTAGTTTGAATACGCTAGAATATGATAGCTACCGTGAATTACCCGAAAAGTTAAAGCTTTTTTGGGATGAACTGGAAAAACCGATTGATGAACCAACATCATCTAAAGAGGCATGCATCTGCTATTTTTGTCATAAGTGGTGTTCAAATCGCCATATTAAAAGGGAAGCGAAATATTACTTAGTATTAGATGCTTTGAAGTCTAGAAGGCCTACTCAGGATTTCAGAAAAGCTGTGGAAATGGGTTTGAGAAGTACAGGTCTAATTGCAAAATATATTGATACACAATTAGATTCACCCTGGGAATTATGTCAACTTGCTAGATATATCAGCAACTCCGAATTTGTTATCTGCCGGATTGGTAAGAATGTCGCACCTTTGGTATTTTTTGGTTTTGGTGCCAGTTTAGGATTCAGAAGACCACCTGTACTCTTAGTTGAAGAGGAAGTAAACCTTTCTGAAATCGCTGCCAATTTAGGAGGGTGGGATTATTATTCTTACAATGATTATGAAGCTGTTAAAGAATATCTACAAAGCCGAGCAAAGTCATTGGTAGAAGAAGCCAGATTTGGTGAGATACCGGATAGCTATTTAGAATTTGGTAGGAAGAAAGTAGAAGTTTTGAAAGACATTCGAGATTTACTTGAAAGAGATATGACATTTGAAGATAAACTTGAAGGCGCCCTCATACTCGCATTATATGCTTTACGAACAGACGCTGGATCTCTCATGTTAATTACGAAAGATCAGAACTGGTTAGAGATTAAAGCAATAGTTAGTCCTTGGCTTGACTTAGAAGACGTTGAGAAATGGCGCGCTTTTAAGATTGGAGAGGGAATCGCCGGCTGGGTTGCAAAGAATAATCAAGCGTATCTTACGAGTAATGTGAATACTGATCTGCTTTATGTAAAAGGAACTTTTAACCCTAACCTTGTTTCACTGATTACGGTACCGATCGCTTATGAAGGGCAAGTGCTAGGAGTATTAAATGGTGATAGTGATCATGAAAATCATTTTGATGAGCATGATATACCCTTTTTAATGGAAGTTAGTCGACTTCTTGCACCAAAAATTTATTCGCAAATCATGGAGCCCCCGGCTGATAAAGTTTCTAAAGAAGAGGATAAAACAACTGTTCAGCATCTTTTCCGTGACCCAATTTGTTTAAACTGTGGACACACATATAGAATACGTTTTCTTCGAGTTCAGGACGAAAAGGAACTTAGATATCGTCTAATGACAGTGTGTGATAACTGTAATCTCAAAGAAGCTGTACGTACTTATACGTTGTAACACTATTGCAACTTTTTTTTTAATTCATCTCTTCTAAATTGTGTTATACGTGTAATATAACTTACTATCCCTCCAATTCTTCTCACCACAATTTTACAGAAAATAAATAACTACAAGTTCCCCATCCTCTTCCTGAAAGTCTGGTTTTTTATGCAAGCAGTTAATTGCGAGCTGTCGCTGGTGGGGGGGGTCAACAGACAATACTCCCCCTATTCCATTCTCGCCAGTTTTTGGGTATCCAGCCCTTCAGGGCAAGGATGGCATCTTGTTGGGCAGCAAACTGCCTCAAGGGTCTCTGTTTTCAGGCCATTGCTATATGCCATCCAGGCGAAAACTTCCAAAAGGTTCCAGGAATAAAATCTGGGCGACGAATCCTACCGTCACCTTAACACCATTGTATATCCGGCGGAGTTGATAACCCATTTCCTTGCGGAATAATACCATCAGACTGTATCCCAGCATTCCGATCAAGAGCAGGTTTTGTAAGACCTGATCCTGGTGTGAGCGGCACCGTTTGCTTCGCAGATGGGCATTCAGGCCTTTAAATCCATCATTCTCGATATACCAGCGGCTATGGCCATTCTCACGCATTGGTTCAGCATCCATGTTCTTATCGGTAGTGAATACATAAAACGGCAATAACGCTTGGCCATCGGCCGTGGTTTCCAGCACCTGGGCAACCTGATACCGGTTGTCCCGGGAGTTATTGCGCATTTGGTAGATAAGATAAGACAACTGCTGTGCCCGATCTTCACCCCGCTTACAGCAAAAACCCATTCGCAGCAGTTTGGCTTGTTCTGCCGCGCTCTGGTGGGGTTTCTCATAAAGGAGCTTCATTTCCTGGAAACAGGCAATTATCCGGCGATAAGCCCTGGCGGCTTCCTCTTTATCCGGGGTATACTTGATCAACAACTCCCGGATATAGCTCTGGACGCGTAAGTTCCAGAACCGCTCGTTAAAGTAGAGCATATCCGCCAACAGCAGCATGATGACCCCTTTACCAAGATAGCGGCAAGCACGCTCCACCACTCGCTGGCTGGCCAGCAACTCCTTACCTCGTTTCTCGATCGGCTCACAATCCACCATCAACACATCACCCCAACGGGTTACAAAACACAAGCAGCTAAATAAACGCTTCCCCAGTTGAGTGCCATCTACGATGGCTATCGGTTGAATCAACCCGCAGGCTAAACCGGCTTGCAACACCAGGTAATTGATCCCTCGCGCCTGCTCTATACCGAGCTTTAGCAAACGTCTAAAAATGCTCGTGTCTGAAACCACGCAGTGGCGATAGCGTTTATTCCGGTAACGATCCACCCGGAAAAACTTCTTGAACTTCCGGTAACGCCCGCTTTGATCCATTCCTAAAATAGACCCCTCCCCAAGAGCGCTCATCAGAAAAATAAACAGATAGATCAGCCGGTTACTCTTGATCGCCCGGACCGGCTCCTCTAAACCCTGAAGGCCTGAAAACAGATTCAATCCCTTGCAAAAATTCAGAAATGATGATAGATTGATTCTACCGTTCATAGTGCTCCGGGCTGTCTCTTCTTCATGGTGTATCAACTCACCATGATTATGAGCTACCCAATTAGATAACCCGGAATCTTGACCTCCTTTCTGTTAAATTGAGTTGAATTTAACAAAAGGAGGTCTCATTTTAAAGTGCCTAGTAGCATGGGGAATTTCTGGGGAAAAACCAATATGCGTACAAATTAGAGGGATTTAACAATCATTGGATTAAATTGGGCACAAAGCATGACGTTACCTTCACCAATCTTGATCCCGGTGAATATACCCTGTACGTAAAGGGGTCCAATGATGACGGGGTGTG
>PHFX01000073.1 GCA_007618135.1 Candidatus Brocadia sp. WS118
AGCAATTATGGCAAAATCATTGAAGAAAATAAAAGTAATGTAGAGAACTTAATGGAATTAAAGGAAAGTTTGGATAAATGGGATAGTGAAAATTCTCTATATCTTACACCACCTATAACAAAATTTGCTTGGCGATTTAGAAAATATCTGAAACTATTAATATCAAATTCGACTGACGAACAAGTTTCAATTGAAAATCTAAAGGATTTGCGCCATATTCTTATTCAATATGAAAAAGTGCTAAGAGCAGAGATTGGTATTTTCGACTCGGCGCCTGTTGGTAAAATACAAGATATGGAGAACATTTATAATTTTTTGGATGAGAAAATCCATACTTTGGACTCGTGATTTTAGAAATCAGTATTCCGCCAACTTGCCGTTTTAAAATGCAAAACGGCAAATTGGCTGGTGACATCTTAAGGTTGGTAAAAAAATAAGGTTGGCAATCGCCGCAAACTGCGCGGCCATTGCCGTTAATTATATTGGTTTGGTGGTAAACTTAGTATTCGGTGCTGTTCTCAAAGGGGGCGGTATAACTTTCAATCCACCCGATTTGCTGGCAGTTGGCAGTGTTTGTAAAAGTTTGTTTTGGGATTAAGGCTGGGAATGTTTAATTTAGGTCGGATCACTTGTGCCAGCAAACGGGTGATTGTCGCGTTAGGCAACTTTAATAGCCGTCAGAGGATATAATGAATCATAAAGAAGATTTACAGAAAATAGCGTATGAAGCCCACTTTAATTTGCTTCAACATTATTCCTCATTGGTATTTAAAGCGCGTATTTCAATTATAACAGTTTCATTATTAATATTTGCTTATATTTTTGGATTCGGCTTTCTTGAAAAAGATGCTTCTACATCTCCTAAAAGTGAGTACTTTAAAATCATGGTTGCCTACACTGCTTCGATTTTTACAATAATTTTTTTCCGTATGGAAACCCTTTATATAAAACGTATAGTTCAAGTAATCCTTACGGCAAGAGCGATAGAAAAGGAAAATCAATTATCATACTTTTTTTCAGCTTGGGATAGTCCTCATTATCGAACAGTATCTTTGTTTTATTTTGCGGCAATTTTAGGATTTATCGGTGTTTTTTGGGTGCTTTTATTGCAAAAGACACAATTATTGTGGATAGTCATATTAGCAATCTTCATCTCAGCAATACCGTTTTTCCTATCTTATAGAGTGATGCGAAAACATCCTCACATAGTCTATGAGAATATGCTCAAGAGTGATGATCAAGAATCAATTTCTAACAAAATTGAGCAGAAGTTATGACTGCGGTAACGGATTGCAACAGAAGTTGTTGCCAATAGCATTAATTTAGATTTTGTTCATTGTCAAATAAATGTTGTACGCCAGTCGCTTAACTTTTGTTAGGCAGCAGATACAAGAACAAGTTTAAACATTAAGCATCTATGTAAAATTTCGGAATATGTATGAATATATCGGCTATTGATGTGTTTTGTGGGATAGGTGGACTCTCTTATGGATTGAAGAAAGCAGGCATATCTGTTCTCGCAGGTATAGATTTGGACGAAACCTGCCGGTATGCTTACGAAAAAAACGTAGGAGCAGAGTTCATCTTGAAGGATATCTCGCAAATCCAAGGTGATGAAATAAATAAAAGCTACTGGTCAGATAGTAATCAAGTTAAAATTCTGGCTGGGTGTGCACCTTGCCAACCTTTCTCGACCCACTCGAATAAAGTCAAGAATAGGAAAAAAACGAAGAAATGGCGTTTAATAAGTGAATTTATGAGGTTGACGGATGAACTAAGTCCAGATATAGTAACCATGGAAAATGTGCCCAATCTGGAAAAACAAGAGATATTCAAGGATTTCGTCACCTTTCTGAAAAGAAACAATTATTTCGTTTCATATTCGAATGTCTACTGCCCCGACTATGGAATACCGCAAACACGAACTAGACTTGTTCTCCTTGCTTCTCGATTTGGGGAAATCGAATTGATTCCGAATACGACGGAAAAGGGCAATTATAAAACCGTAAAAGAAACTATAGGCGAATTAGAGCAGATTTATGCCGGCCAAACATCACAACAAGATCCCCTTCACAAAGCTTGTAGCTTTACAGACATTAACATGGCGAGAATAAAGCAATCCAAACCTGGCGGTTATTGGCGGGATTGGGATGAATCTCTCTTATTGCCTTGTCATAAAAAAGAAACGGGGAAGTCATATCCGTCAGTATATGGCAGAATGCAGTGGGACGAACCATCGCCTACGATAACGACACAGTTTTATAACTACGGAACAGGACGTTTCGGGCATCCCGAGCAAGATAGAGCTTTATCGTTAAGGGAAGGAGCATTATTGCAAACTTTTCCGCCAGACTATGAGTTCATCGACCCCAGTAATGATGGAATTTCAATAAAAAGACTTGGTATCCATATAGGAAATGCGGTTCCAGTCAAACTTGCCGAAATTATCGGCGAAAGTATACTCGGACATTTGGAGAGCAATCATGCCAAATGATAACCGATTTACTTTCGAGATTTCCTTGAGTGTTCTGAACCATTTGGGGAGAAACCTGTATCGAAGTTTTATGACCGTGCTCGGAGAAGCAATCTCCAACGCGTGGGATGCGGATGCTGAGAATGTGTGGATTTACATAGATAGGGGAAAGAATTCTCTTATTGTCAAGGACGATGGAGATGGAATGAACGCAGATGATTTTCAGAATAAGTTTCTGAAAATAGGTTATTCGAAAAGAAAGGATGGCTCGACATCTACTAAAAGGCAAAGGCCTTATATCGGTAGGAAGGGCATAGGGAAACTTGCACTTTTATCCTGCGCGAAAAAGATTAGCGTATTGACGAGAAGATCAACCAGCGTTGAATACGTGGGTGGGGTTATTGATAATTCCGGCTTGAATGAAGCCATAAAGAACGATTTGACGCCCGACGAGTATCAATTGGGCAAAGTGAATGAAACACTATTCAAGCAATACAAGGAGAGTCATGAGCACGGCACGATTATTTACTTCGAAGATGTAAACGAGGGAATTAAAAACACCGTCGACTATTTAAAAAAATTGATTGCCCTCTATTTCAGATTTTCACTACTTGACAACAGTTTCAATATCCATGTCAATGATGAGGAAATCACCCTCGCCCATCTTGACGATCTTGTGAACAATACGCAGTTCGTATGGATTATCAACGACTTAAACGATCCACTTGTAAGTGAAAAGATTTCGAAAAGCCCAGTTCTTTACGAAACGATATTGCGTAAGGCGAAAAAACCAATTAGAGGATTTATTGCTTCTGTTGTAGTGCCAAGTCAACTTAAAATTAGGGCTACAGAAGAAAAAGTGAGCGTTGACCTCTTTGTAAATGGCAGATTGCGCGAAAAGGATATCTTAAAGCACATTCCGTCTACACGAGTGGTCGAAAGCTATCTATATGGACAAATTCATTTTGATGATCTGGATGATAAAACGGACAGATTCTCCAGCAGCAGGGAAGGAATTGTAGCTGATGATCCCAAATACAAGGAATTTCTAGATGACTTGAAGAAAATAATTGCTGGGGTTATGGAGGATTGGGACAGACTGAGAAATAAAATCAATCAGGATGGTGACCCAGACAATCCGCGAATCTCAAGGAAGGAAAGAAAGGCTAGGGAATTATTCAATGTTGTTTCGGATGAATATTCTCTGCCTCCAAAAGCCGAAAACAGAGGGAAGGTAGATCAGTGGGTAAATGAATTGGCAGACGATGCGCAGTTCAATTTCTCTTCGTATGCGGAATGTTTCATTTCCGAAAATTTGATCCGAAAGTATATCGAGGAAAAAGGTATTGCATTGTCACCAGAGGCAACCAAAGAAATTGCCGAGAAAAAAAACAAAGAAAATACCAATAAAGATTTTGGAAATATAAGTATAGATTTGAGGCGATCAAGTAATGACTTGAGCTACTTGTCAATGGACTACCTTGCAAACCTGGTCGATAAAGATGACCCCATCAAAAAAGCCAGCCTTTCAAGGGATGCGAGAGAATACAAGCCGATGAGGGATGCGCTTGCTCACACAGCCCTGTTGACTGATATGGCAAAGAGCAAACTCACAACAGTGTACGAAAACATAAAAGGAAGAGTAAAAACTTTGTTATCTGGGAAATAATCCTCGTCCTGCGTATGGCTGTTAAATTAGACAAGGGATTAAAAAGAAAGGGAAGTCCAATCCCATCATCTGAAGCGGCTTTGAAGAGAATGCAAGCGGCAAAGCCAAGAGATACGGCTCCAGAGAAGGCTCTTCGTTCGGCACTTCATAAAAAGGGGTTGCGTTTTCGGATTGATGTGAAACCCATCAAGGAATTGAATAGAAAGGCAGATATTGTCTTTCGACCTGCAAAAGTTGCTATATTTGTCGATGGATGTTTCTGGCATGGTTGTCCAATTCACGGAACACAAGCTAAAGCGAATGCCGAATTCTGGGAACATAAAATCAAGCAAAACCAAGAGCGCGATAAAGATACAGTGATTCAGTTGGAAGCGGCAGGATGGAGAGTTGTTCGAGTTTGGGAACATGAAGAGCCAGAAGGGACAGCCCAAGAAATCTATGAAATTGTTGTGAAACGGAAGAGGAGATGATATTATATGAAGTAGTCACGACTTAATCTGACACTTCTGTGCAAGAATTGCGTTCCGCAAGAGCGCATAAAACGCGCCCTTGCTTTTGCCGAGTTAACAATTTTTTAAAAGACAGCGGTAGCCGGTCGCAGCAAAAAACGCTGCCACCGGCATTAATTATAATAAATTCGTCGCTAAATTTAAATTGGGTACACCAGTTGCCTAACTTTGCATCCAGCCGATGCCGCCAGTAAGTGCCCTTGAAAGAGTTAGGTCATGGAGTCAAGTTGGTCATGTTTATAAAGTTTTGTAGTGAGACAGCGGCACGGCTGATACAGGCGTTAGAAGGCTCAAGAAATGTATTGCACAAAATAAGTCAATGAGTTTGCATATATGAGAAAAATACTGATTGCTCATCAAGCTTATGAGCATAAATTGGGAATCGTATCAACAATACTGTTAATTGCTTTATTTTTATCATTTAGAGATGATAATTACCATGCGCATCATGATTCGAGATTACAAGAATTTGAGTCATCTAATCATTTTGAAATATCATGGATAAATAACGAAATCTATGAAGTAAAGGATATACTTACAAACTTTCGCTCTTTGTATCGGTTAAGTTATCCCCGCCAGTCTCTTGATGAGGATACTG
>PHFX01000233.1 GCA_007618135.1 Candidatus Brocadia sp. WS118
GAAAGATGACCGCAGAATTAGAAAACGAAATTAAACTATTCAAGGAATACCTGGAGGGCAAGAAATCAGATCAACCATTAACGACATGGAACGGCATACAATTACTTTCGTTAATGCAGAAAATACTGGACGAAATAAAAAAAGTCGATGATATGCTAGACAGGCATATCGATGCTACTAACGCGTATTGAGAGTACAAAGACAATCCGAAACGTTCCAGCTCAAAGAGGGCAAAAGTCATATATCTGCAAAGGACCGCGTTATCCGAATCCTTCGCGAAAAAGGCTATGAGGTATATCCGGAGGGCCGCATCTATGCCTACGTAATGATTACCGACGAGCAGGGTAACAAACTTGACCACATCAACACAAACGGCGAATACAAACACCCTTTTGATATTATCGCCTACAAGAAATCTGAAAAGTCCGGCCTTAGCATAGCATACGCCATCGAAATAGACGGCGAGATCCACAAGAAAAAGAGAATTGCCCAGCGCGATAAAAGACACGAGCAGATCCTATCGCTTTTCTTTCCGGACTACTACATCAAGCGAATCGAAAAGGTAGACGTAATTAGCAAACACATCACCGATGACAATATCATAAAAAGTTTAGGAATAGTATGAAATGTACAAAAAACGAATAAAGAGAAAGAAAAATAAGGCGTATCAAAAAGGATATCGCTTTGAACTCAGAGTCAGAAACTACTATCAAAAACTTGGCTACTATGTCCGCCGGTCCTACGCTTCAAAAGGTATCGAAGATTTGATTGCGATAAAGGCCCGCGACTGCATAACCTCGGAAGTCCTGCTGATACAGTGCAAGCATAACCGAAAGTATATTCCTTTATCGAAAAAAGAGAAAACCAATCTTATCAAGCTATCCGTACAGACAGGCGGCATACCTATCCATGCCTATTCAGACGAAAAGGGCCATATTGCTTTTAGTTATCTATCCGTCTGATGACCGATAAAGCCTTTATCCTCTACTGCCACTTTGACGAGTTTTTCAAAATCTGTTATACTCCAGGTGAACGAAACAGAGAATATACTTTGCATCTGAAAGAATGCCGCGATCCTGTCGACTTTGTGAAACCCAAATTCCCCGTAATAATTGATACGGATCCGGACTTTCTAACATTGTCCGCAGTAAAGCGAATGTATCAAAAGATGATAGAAAGAAAATGAGGCCATCAGAAAGCAATAACTCAAAGACTCAAGAACACGACGATATGCACCTTTGGTTACAGGATGTCGAAAATCAGCGAAAAATAATCGACCACATCTTAGCCGGATGTTCAGAAGACATATCCGAAGAACTAGATGATGCAGTTAAGCGAGTTGGAAAGAAAATCATCAGAGTTGCAAGATTGAGTATACATGAAGTCAAAAATGTATCGTCTGACTACAATGTCAAAAGTTTAGAGATAGAAAAACCTATGTATTCTGGATACTATCTTCGGGGTATATGTGACGCAATAATGACATGGAACTTTCAGATCGTATACCACATATCAGGTCAAAAACTTATCCATAATCCTACAGGTAATGGAAAGATCCGATGTAATGGTCGCGATAGTGCTTGTTATCTTTGCGAGAAATGTACCTCATGCCACGTTCATCAAGGCACCTACGATATAGACGAGACCATAAAACCCACCATAGAAATACATCCCGATAAAATACATGAATTATCTGGACATGTGTTGATCGAACTCAAACCGAAACTAAACTCTGTTAGTGGTGTCATCGGGCAAATAAAAACATATAGGGATTTATTCGAAAGAACCTATGTTAAAAAAGAATATGGACTGCTTTGCTGTGCAGTAATAACTTATGACACCAACACAAAATACGACCAAATCCTAAAAGCCGAAAACATACATCTAATACGAATAGAACGTAATGAATCTATAAAAGTCGATGACCGTTAGTCGACGCTGTCCTGTATGTAATTCTGCTAAGGGCCTAGAATTGAACTTAGACGACAGAAAGACATGGCGATGCAGGAAATGCAAGTACAAGAATGTCTTACCTTGATTTCCACTGCAACTTCAAAAAACCTCTTAATAATAACATGAAAGTATATACTGTATATATACATAGTATGTATATACATAAGTAACATAAAACAGAAAATTTGAAGAAAAACGAAATTTCTTTAGATGATGTAGTAGGACTAAAACAACTTGTTCATATCCTCATGCCTATAGATGTACTTGTAAGGGTAGAAGATTATCAAAAAAGAAATAGAATAGACACAAGGACCAGAGCAATACTTCAACTTATAGAAACCGGAATGTTATTAGAAAAACACAAAGACACGTTAGAAGATCACGAACTTAAACAGGAAATAGAGCAATCCTATAAGAACGGCAGTTTTGTTGATTTCGTTTCCAGAATGACACCCCGAGATTTCAAGATATTTCATTCGATAGTTGAAAACGAAAACAAAGCACGATTCCAAAATAAATGAGCTGGTTTAAAGTTCCACCGTTTCGTAGATGCAACGCCGGTATTGAAAGCGCCAGCGATGTTATTGCTTCCCAAGCTCACATAAAAGTATATGATGATTTTACTGGTGAATTTTTAAGTTCCCAAGAAATCACACAACTTGAAGAACTGGCCGAAGCCGCATCTATTCCTTTGATCATTGACTCGGAAACAGATGATCATGTATTCACAATAACTGATCATTCTCTAGCATACTTGAAATGTAGGACTAAAAAAGGAACTGTTAGAAAAACCCGTCTTTCGCTAGCAACAAAACTCAAAAGATATGTACTATCACGAAGTAACGGAATATGTGAATATTGTGGGGTAAATGTGGGAAAACATATTCATCATATAAACGGGAAACCCCATGAAAACGATAAAGATAATCTGATGCTGTTGTGCCAAACATGCCATATTTTCATACATAAAGAGATGCTCAAAGATAACACCATCGTTAACGAAATTAGGTCTAAAATAATCCAGAAAAATACCGAGTTTATAGACGAAGATGATGAGTTCTGAAGAAATACACGACGAATCTAATGACATCATCGAAGAAACTTTCTACATCGAAGACGACATCGAAGAAGAAAGCGATGGTATTATAGACGAAGATGATATCTGACCATTGCGAAAACTGCGGGAGCAAGGATATCGTTGTTCAAGGGGGAAACTGCGTTACTTGCTTAATGTGTGGTTGGAGTAGTTGTGCTATCGCTTAGATGAGTCAAGATATACAGATCCGTTCCTTTTCCATAGAACTTGTTAGCGAATTATTTACAGACGATGAACGAATCGACGAGCAAAGTGTAAGGGAATATCTGGAGGCAATTTTCGACAAGGCCGGCATAAGAATAAGTGCGATAAACATACACGAAAAGAGATGAACGAATGTAAACATTGGGGCGAGAGGATTGTTCTTGTTGGGCTATCTTTTATTGGATTGTGTGTATTGACTATTGCTTTTTGGTACTTGTATAATGCATATCTTCTAACTTGGAACGGCGAACCTGAAAAAATACCCAAACAATTTCCAAAACTTAACGAAAAAACCGGAAAATATGACCACATCTGGATTGAAGTAGACAGCGAAAACAAAAACCAACGAGATGATTTCTTGAGCGCAGGTATCGTGCTTTTTTTTACCGCATTCGTGCTACTTATTATCGGTCTGGTTGGACTTGCCTCTAGGTCCTTCTAATTTTTTAGAACAAACATGAGCGAGCAAGAAGAAAAAGAAATCGACTATATTTCCTACCTCTCTCGAATATGGAACCGTGAAGACTTAGCAAAACAAATATCGATACTTGACAAAGAATTTTATCTAAGATATAACGAGTTTATGGATTCGCCCAACTACTCAACACACGAAAAGGAACAGCACCAGATACGGTTCAATTCTTTCTTTCATAAGCGCTGGGAATTTATCGGAAAATGCGCCGCAACCACTTCCTTGACCAACAAATTTGAGAACCAGCTAACGCATGAGGAAACCATCATCTACAAACAGATAAACGAGTTAGTTTCTAACTTTAGAGAAAATATTAAAAAGATATGAAAGGACAAAAAATACTTTTCAGCAGTCAAAGCGATGAATGGGCAACACCTCTCGATCTATACAAAAAACTAAATGAGGAATTTCATTTCAAAACAGACCCATGCACGACACAGGACAACCCTCTAGGCTGTGAAGTTTTCTACACAAAAGAAAGAAATGGATTAGAAGAACACTGGTTCGGAAACACGTTCATCAATCCACCACACTCACAAATAAAACACTGGGTAAAAAGTGCAAGATTAAGGCAAACTGATTATTATGACTATCACAAACCCCGACATGTGGGAACAATAGTTATGCTGATACCTGCCCGAACAGACACAAAATGGTTTCACAATTACATATATCAAAAGCCAGACGTAGCAATACGTTTTCTAAAAGGTCGTCTAAAGTTTGGTAGTTCCAAAAACTCTGCTCCGTTTCCGTCTATGATTGTAATATTCAGGTAATGACCATTAGAAAAAAAGAAAAATGGTTTATACATGTAAGGGTATCTGCATAACAAAATATCAACCACAGAAAAACCGCCAGGGCAAACTACCTCAGAGAATCGGCCAAATATTTCACAAGTTTGACGTTTGCCGTATCTGTGAGCATTGCTACCACAAAGAAAAAAATCTCAGTCGTTGTTTATGTTGCGGCAGCAAACTACAGAAAAAGCCAAAATCAACACGCGCAAAGCAGAGACTTAGAGCAAGACTTAATCCCGTCTATTATTGATGTCACAGGCCGAAATACTGTCGCTGTTGTTAGAACATGGCGGCAAACTTACAAGAATGGAAATAGTCCAGATACTTGAAAAAACACAACCTTACAAAAATCCGCAATGGCTTCACTGCAACATCACAGACGTTATGCAGCGATTGTACAAAAACGGCTACATAAAAAAAACATACGATATGAAAAACAGAAAGCAGGTTACTTATGAAATCATAGACGTTGAAGATACAAAGAAATTCCTAAATGACCGAAACATCGCAAAATAACCTAAAGCATTTCAATTTCTGGGATTATACAAATTATAACTACTGCATGGAACGCTGTACAGGTAACGTCTTACGATTTTCAAAAGTCTTTAGAAAATGCCCTAACTGTCAAACAAGAGCAAGGACCAAACCACGAATAGCAAAGTATCGCAGAAAGTTTGCAGGCAAACG
>PHFX01000234.1 GCA_007618135.1 Candidatus Brocadia sp. WS118
CGTGTTCAAAAATATCCTGCAAGCCGACCGCTCATACATGAGGACCGCCCAGCAAATGGAAGGATGGATGTTCCTCAACCACTTGGCATTGATGCTGTATTACCAACTGTTCAAAGAACTTGCCCGCTTGGGCCTTTTGTCCAGATATTCGCCCATGGAAGTGCTGCAATATCTGGAGCGCATCTATAAGGTCAAGGCGAAGGGCCAATGGCGGACGGCTGAAATCCCAAAGCGCGCCAGGCTGGTCGCCGGGAAACTGGGATTACCTATTCCGTAAAAAATTCGGAGTTACGGGTTAAGCCAAGATGTTGGTTATTATCAAAATGCAAGCCGTCATTATTACGATTATCCCACTGGTAAGTAATAGGTTTCAAGTTTAGTACTATCGCTAATGCGCCAATAAGGGGAGAAATTTGGGTCTTGTATCTCTCATCTGATAAAGTTGTAATCCCAAGAGCTTGGATATTTCCATTAACATTCAAACGAATACCGGATGAGGCCGTCGTCGTCCCAATACCTATAAACGTGCCATTGTCAAAAACCTGGCTACAACTCATTGTATTTGTGCCTGTAACTTTGGATAGATAGTTAGTATTAGCACAATTTAAAGTCAAGCTTGGTGAAGGGGTAGGATATGGACGTATTGCAAGATTGCCATTATTATCTATCGCTACCACACTTGTATGGTTCTGGGTAGGGAGGCCTTGAAGCCTAACATTACCATTTGTATGTAAAATTGCAGACGGAGTAGTCGTCCCTATTCCTAAATTACCATTAGCAGACATGGTCATACGTGCAGTACCGAGATTAGACCATTGGAAAATCGGGCGGTTTTGCACAGCAGTGGAACTCCCGCTGGCATTAGGTAAATAATCCCTACGAACATTAAAAACCATGACGGGACTAGTTGCATTTGCTTGCACATCAACACCCGATGCAATGCTACCCATTAGCAATAAAGCAGGCCCACTTTTATTATTATGTTTTGCTCCATAAATTACGGGATTAAATATTGAGTCCTGTGAAGCACCATTGGTTATGGCAATAAATTCATTTGGAGCATCCGGCACAGTTCCGTAAAAAAGCCTTTCACCATCACCAACATTAACTTGTGTTGCTTGGACATGAAGCCTGGCACTAAAACCCGGCGAAGTCGTTCCTATACCTACATTGGTACCACTATTAGTAAAAGTGTGTTGTTGAGCGATTGCGCCAAATGCGCAAGCGCACAAAATCGTTGAAAAGAAGAACTTTTTCATTGTTGGAAATTTTTAATAAATGAACTAATTTGATATTTACCAGGCTGTCTTTTATCTTGGCATTAATAAAATGAAGGATAAAATTATTTTTTTCATTTTCTCGACTTTAGAGTTTGGTGTTACAACTTCCCCAAATCTACCCCCTTCTCCCTTCCCTTTCCCGCTCATCTTCCATTTGGCCCTCCCCATTCAATATCCGGCGGCAACCATTTGAAATTTGGTTAGGAATGACAGCTCGCCTGCCTTGGCCATAACTGGCCAGCGCCTGGCCGGCAGGTTTGAACACATAAGGCTTCGTATGGCTTTGCGTAATGTTGCTTTGCCGGGCTTTTGCAGGGCGGGAACCCTATGCTTTAGATATCGTGTACAGCGACACGGCCTATGCGGTCTTTGGAGCATCGTAACGAGCAGGGTCGATTTATCCGGCTTAATTCTTCTATGGACTTTTTATCGCTTTTCAAGTTCAATGATCCTATTTTCAAGTTTTTGAATTTCTTCATTCTGCTCTTTCACCGCTTCCAATAGTATTGGAATCAAGCCGTTATAATCGATGCCATAGTATCCCATTTCGTCTTTGAAAACAACTTCGGGAACAACCTGCATCACCTCTTGGGCTAAAAAGCCTAATTTTCTGTTTTTGTTGGTATTTAGTTCACTGTCTTTTCTTTGTTCTGGATAGCTATGCTTCCCTTCTGACAAGCTGCTTTCATCAATTGGAGGAAGGTACACAGATGAAATTTTATCCTCGTCATAATAATAAGATTTTCCTTGTAGCCTTAATATCTTTTCGAGATTACTAGTAATAGGCTTAATATCTGTTTTAAATCTGGCATCGGACTGATGAATAACAACGCCAAAGACTCTTACATCACCTAGAACAGATAGCTTGTAACCTTGCAGTCCAGGAAAACCAATACCAACATTTTTATCATCTCTAAGAAATAACACATATTCGCCCCAATTATCTGTTGGCCAAGGTTTATAAAAGTTTAACCCTTGTTTTTGTTGCCAGTACTCTATCCCCCAACTACCATTATTCGGAACTCCAGTGCTTTTTCCAAATGAAAGAGTCTTATTCAAGGTTCCTTCATATCCTATCTGGATGAAAGCATCATTTCTTACTTTAAGCTGGCCAAAAGAAATATGGGCTTCAAAGAAGAAGAGAAAAAACAAAGTAAAATAAAAAGCAATAGTTTTCATGGTATTTATTGTTTTTTTGAATTTGAAGAAATCAAAAAGCAAAAAGGTAAATAATACTGCGATTTTAAAATTT
Organism: Candidatus Brocadia sp. WS118; assembly: GCA_007618135.1. Taxonomy (GTDB): domain Bacteria; phylum Planctomycetota; class Brocadiia; order Brocadiales; family Brocadiaceae; genus Brocadia. Next base: position 2,533 of record PHFX01000234.1, read on the forward strand.
ATACTTGAAAGATATTTTTTAGTAACAAGGAGAGTCGACCATTTTTGCCTCAAAAATAGCGTTACTCTCTACTTCAAATCCTTTAAAAAGCAATATCTCGTATGTTGCTTCAAAAGTTATATCAGCCCCATTCAATACTTTCACATTCCCGAATGGGATGTCAGTAGTAACATTGTAACCTGCATAAAGTGAGGTTTCAGAGGAAATAGTATTCAATCCACTTAAACTTGTATTTTGAATATTAACCTTTCCCCTCTTTAAAGCTTCAATAACAGCAGCATAGGCATCAACTCTCCCCGACCCGAGCATACCTAAGTAAGGGGCGTTTTCCGGGAGGAGATAAATATTAGGATTAGCAGTTGAAAGGATAATATCCTTAATCTCAACTGCACTCAAACAAGGATTTACAGCAGCAACTAAAGCCGCCACTCCTGCTACAATTGGAGAAGCAAAAGAAGTGCCGGATTGCAAGCCATATCCATTAAACAAACCGGTTTCTAGAGCTACGGGGACCTGATATCCCGGTCCCGAAATATTGACTTTATTATGATGCTGATGGGTAATCCATTTATCGTCAAAATAAGCGTCATGCACATCTTCCCAATCCCACCTTCCTGTAGTCTGTAAAGGAACATTCGTGGGATAATTGTGTCCTACTGAAGTTACTCCAATCACTTCATCATAAGAAGCTGGGTAACAATAGCCTCCTCCGCAATGGCCGGGCCCATTACCCGCTCCCGCAACCACGAGAACATTATTTGTATTTAAAATTTCTTTATATGTTAATTGCTCGTATGATGAAGCACTACAACCATTTAACCAACTCAAATTTATCACTCTCACTCCTGGTATTTGGCTCATTTGTAACACCTCATTTGTATCACCCCAATTTGAACTAAAAACTATTTTAGAACGGTTGCCAATCGATGCTATCCCAATTCCATTGTCGGTATCGGCTGCACCGCATGAAGATACTGCTGTCCCATGAGTGCAATGCCATAAACTACTTGTGCAATTATTACTTAGTATTGAATGGATTTTGTTTTGTAAATCAGGATGAGAGGTTTCAATTTTAGTATCAGTGATTCCAATTAAAATCCTACTATCACCACCCGTTATATCATAAGCTTGTGGTGCGTTGATCAAATTAAGGTGAGTCATTTTTAAATTAAAATAATTGTCAACATATCCATAATCATTTGGTTCATAAAGAAGCATTTCTTTGGGATGGCATAACATCTCCACATTATTAACACCTTCTATTTTTGATAACCCTCTGGTTAGATTTGATTTTTTAGAATAAATACTTATTACTTTTTGCAATATAGGGGTCTTAGCAGTTGGAAAGCTCTTTTCCACTTTTTCAATTTGATATTTATCGAGATCAATATCATAGATAAAGCTAAAATCTTTTTCACTGAAGGTATTACTGACTGAATCTCTTTTTAATTCCACGTAATATTGAAAATAACCATTTTGATTAGGATAACACTCTTGAGAATTATTCCCTGAGTTATTCCCTACTTCTTTAAATATGCCACAAGAGTTAAGCAGGCATAATGCTAAAAGTAGAATCAGATTTATTATATTTTTCATGTCTGTATTTTGTTTGATTTAAAACTTTAGAAAGCATTGCCTTTCTCAATTTCAACTTTCAATCCTAAGGCCTTAGAATTTTTATTAGGGACCTGATAAAGGTTCTTATCGCCTTAAATGAAAGCTCTTTTGCGAAAGAGAAATAACGATCAAGAAAATCGCTACGAGAATTATACTAAGTTTTTTCATTTTCACAAATTCACACTGTTTGTCGCTCCCCCCAAACCTACCCTCTTTCCCCTCCCCTTTCCCGCCCATCTCCCATTCGGCGGCCCCCATCAAAAATTCGGCGGCATCCATCAAAAATTCGGCCGGCACCCAGTCTTGCATTGTTCCCGAAAAAGGATTAGCTTTCGAGTATAATCCCCCCCAAATACCTAAACCCAGTTATGAACACATTGAGCAACCATTTTCTTTTGTCCCCTCTCCCCATTGTTCCATTTTTGGTAGTGTTGTTGGTGGTTCTGTGCGCCCCGCCCCTCCCCGCCCAATCCCCCGCCTTCCGCCATTACACCACCGACAACGGCCTGCCCAGCTCCGAAACCTACGACATCCTGCAGGACGACCAGGGCTACATCTGGATCGCCACCGACAACGGCCTGAGCCGCTTCAACGGCTACGAGTTCGAAAACTTCGGGCCGGAACAGGGCTTGCTGGACAATACCGTCTTCAAGATCTACAAAGACTACCGGGGGCGGCTGTGGTTCTGCACCATCAGCGTAAGCCTACGACGAAGGGCATCTTGCCCCCCAGCTCAAGGGCAGCTAACTTTGCCTGTTTCGTCCAGCCGTTTGTTCATTCCGATGCTGGCTTCCAGTTCTGCGGGAAGAGTTCGTGGAGTTGGCTGGCTTTATGATCGTAGATGCGGTTGAGCACGTCGGTAAGCCACTTCTCCGGGTCAATGCCGTGGTGTTTGCAGGCGGCGAAGAAGGTATAGAACATAGCCGTGCGCTGGGCTGCTTCATGGCTCCCGGCAAAGAGATAGTTCTTACGCCCGATAGCCGCCGGGCGGATAATATTCTCCACCAGGT
>PHFX01000156.1 GCA_007618135.1 Candidatus Brocadia sp. WS118
GTTAAAATAAAGAAAAAATCAAGGGAAACGGGTAAAAGAACCGTATTTTAGCAAAAACCCAATCTCAAATTTTAAAATGATCTCTTGGTAAGGAAAAAATCGCCCGCGCACTTTTACAAAAAGTGCGTTTTCGTTCAGACACTAATTATTAATAGGCCACACCTGTGCAGGGAATGAGGAGGAAATTACCTATGGCAAACGGATTGACCCCAGAGAAGCGAGAAGCACGGATCAAAGTGGTAGAGGAGCATATGCACGCCGAGAACGCGCACGATATCCACCGTATCATGGCCACCTTTGGACCCCACCCTACCCTCACCTTCAATGATACGACCTTTGACGGCCATGCGAGTATTCGTGCGTTCTACGAGGAGTTGGGCTTTGGGGGTCCCCACGGTGGATTCCCCGACCTACGGGCGGAGGTGTTGCATCAGCACGTCAGCGAGGACGCCATCACGGTGGAAGTCATGCTGTACGGCACGCATACCCAGACGTGGCAGGGTATTCCTGCGACGGGGCGCGAGATTGCGGTCCCAGCCTGTGCGGTTTTTCTATTTGACGCCACGGGGAAGCTCGCCGGGGAGCGAGTCTATTGTGACGGGGGGCTGCTCCTCAAACAATTGGGAGTCCTGCCGGACACCTAAAGCGGCCCAGATACCAGGTACCTAGAGCAGACGGCGCTTTGCCGGGGGCATCCTCACTGTCCTGGCTGCGTGGGCAGGCAGGTGTGGGGACGGGGCCGTTTGCCATACCGCTCCCTGGCCTAACAACCCACTGGAGCGGACGGCCCACAGCGTAGGCTCGGTGCATAGGCGTGGCTCTGTACCCGTGGGCCGTCGCTCACTGGGAGCGTTAGCGTTCTTGTCCACAAGGGCAGAGAGAGAAATCAAGCGATCCATATCCATGAAAGGAGAGCAGAATGAATAGAACAGTCTTTATTGCAGGAGCGAGTGGGGTGATCGGGCGCCGGCTTTGCCGGTTGCTCGTTGATGAGAATTACTCGGTGATTGGCACGACCCGTTCGCAGGCCAAGGCACCCATGCTGCGCGACTTGGGCGTTGAACCAGTGGTCGTGGACGTATTCGATGCAGCGCGACTGCTCGACATCGTTTGCAACGAGAAGCCGCAGATTGTTGTTCATCAGCTCACCGACCTTCCGCCTGCGCTCGACCCAGCGAGGATGGCCGAGGCATTGGTCCGCAATGCACGCCTCCGGGAGATCGGCACGCACAACTTGGTTGCCGCAGCGGTCGCCGCGGGCGTGAAGCGGATGGTGGCGCAAAGCCTCGCCTTCGTCTATGCACCTGGCCCGATGCCCTATCGTGAGGACGCACCGTTGATGCTGGATGATCCCGCCTACGGTGAGACCGCACGGGCCGTCTCCAGTCTTGAGAAGCAGGTGTTAGCTGCCCCATTGACGGGAATCATTTTGCGATACGGCAAACTTTATGGTCCGGGGACGGGTTTTGATCAGCCGCCCAGCGGTAGTCCTCTGCACGTTGATGACGCTGCGGACGCGGCGCGACGAGCGCTGACTCGTGGACAGGCCGGAATCTACAACATTGCGGAGGAAGATGGGACGGTGTCCATCGAGAAGGCCGCTGAAATGCTGGGCTGGGTGCCTGGGTTCCGTTTGGATGAACAAAAACGCTAACAACAGCAAGCAACGGACAGCGCTTCGCGCCGCCGCTGATGCTGGGCGTTAGAGGTAAGTGATTGGCCAACGTTTACAACAAGAAGCACTCCCAAATTTCGGTAGCGGTAGCGTCGGCTCTGGGAATGGCGTTAGGGTTCTGGTTGGGCAAGCGCTCGGCCGAAGCCGGAGTCATTGAGACTATCATTGTTTGGCAACGAATGAATTCCGGGGACACCATACTAATTTATTGACTTTGTTTTCAAAATTGTTAATATGTCCACATGGCTCCATAATTGCTCGTGTGGCCGTACCAGAAGCACCACACCATATTACTCAGCGAGGAAATCGCCGTTTGCAGACATTCTTCTTCTGCGACGAGGATTATGAGGCATACATAGACTTGATGTCCCCGTGGAGTACGCACTGGAACATTGAAGTATGGGTCTATTGCCTGATGCCAAATCATGTACATCTGATTGCAGTTCCGTCTTCTGAAAAGGCGCTTAGTCAGGCGCTTGGCGAAGCGCATCGGCACTACACACGTCGCGTAAACTTCCGTGAAGGTTGGAGAGGACACCTATGGCAAGGACGTTTTGCCTCTTTCCCAATGGACAAAACTCATCTGTACGTAGCTTACACGCTATGTTGAACTGAATCCTGTAAGGGCAAATTTGGTTAAGAAACCACAGGAGTACCGATGGAGCAGTGCATCTGCACATATTGATGGGCGAGACGATCTGTTTGTGCATGTAACTCCGTTGCTGGAGATGTTTGGCGAGTGGAATGATTTCCTCTCAAAAGGTCTATCGGATGAGGAAGTCGAAAAGTTTCGATGTCACGAGCGAACCGGGAGATCACTGGGCACTGACAGTTTTTTAGCCAGGCTTGAAAATGTACTAGGAAGAATACTTCATAAGAAGAAACCCGGCCCAAAGGTAACTCAAAAGAAAAATAGGAATCTCTAGAATTAAGTATGGTGTTCCCGAATTTGTCCATCCCCGAATTTGTCCTGTTTCTTGATGCAATATTTTTTGTATAACAAACGGCTGAAGAATGGCTGTGGCGCTTACTGGGGACGGAAGGCCAATGCGAAGAAACAGAGCAATCGCAAAAGGCGTGAGCAAGACAAGATTCTATCACGTAAAGAAAATGGTTCATAATCATCATACCTTATAGTATAATTTAGCAACAGAATGAGCAAACATGACAAGCTTCTAACTCAAATCTTAAGTGGAACCTCTGATGCCAATATTTCTTTTGATGGATTATGTGGTTTATTGAAATATTTCGGTTTTAAGGAAAGAATTAAAGGCAGTCATCATATCTTTGCAAAGGATAATGTTGAAGAGATACTTAATTTGCAACCTAAAGGCAATAAGTCAAAACCTTATCAGGTAAAACAAGTTAGAAACCTTATACTTAAGTACAAATTAAAGTTGGAGGAATAAGGTGAAAAGTAAATACGAGATAATAATTTATTGGAGTGCAGAGGATGAGGCATATATTGCAGAAGTGCCTGAATTACCCGGCTGTATGGCTGATGGAACGACATACCATGAAGCCCTTTCAAATGTTGAAGTAATTATCCAGGAATGGATTGAGACTGCAAAAGAATTAAAGCGTCCAATTCCACAACCAAAAGGTAAGCTGATGTATGCCTAACATTTCACTCCACAGGATACGGCATAACTACCGCTGAACCTGTGAGCTCAGGCGTTAGCCTGAATATATCCTTGACGGTTAACCATCCCATGGCTATGCTTCGTATATACAACAGGAGGTGATTATATGCTGGCAAAAATCCAAAAATGGGGAAACAACCAGGGCCTTTGTATCACGAAGGCACTTCTCGCAGACGCACAAATCAATGTTGGCGATGACGTTAATGTCGCGGCAAAAGATGGCTTTTTAATCGTCACGCCAGCTCAAAGAAGCCGAAGAAAATATAATCTCAAGGATCTTGTTGCAATAATTCCCAAAGGCTACCAAGTCAAAGAAACCGATTGGGGAAAACCAGTCGGCAATGAGGTCTGGTAGATGGCAGCCTACATTCCCAGGCAGGGGAGATATCATCGCGATTACCTTTGATCCGCAAGCTGGCCATGAACAGAAGGGATGCCGCACGGCATTGGTTGCCAGCAAGGATTTGTTCAATAGCGGCACAGGCTTGGCTATTGTGTGCCCCATTACAAACAGAGATCGTAGCTTCCCCTTCCACGTGCCCATTCCAAAGACAAGCAAGCTGACTGGTTTCGTCATGGTTGAACAGGTGAAATCCGTTGATTTCCATGCCCGTCTTGTTAAATGAATTGAATCCCGAAACGACGAGCTATTGTTTGAAGTCTTGTCTCTATTAGACACCTGTATTTATTAACTAGGTAAAAATAATTGAGTGGTCTGACGAGGATTAATGTTATGTTGGCAGTTGTACTGGCCCGTTTTATGGAGGTTGTCATGGCAACGATGAAAAAGAGGTATTCGCAGAACTCTGTGAAATAGTTGAAAAAACAATTGCGCTTTACAAAAAAGATGGGAAATCGCGAAAAAATGAATTCTCGGGCCGTCTGTTATGGTGTGCTTTTTGCTTTATTTCCATTGACAAAACAGATTTGAAAAAATAGAGTAGCTTAGGTGATAAAAGATATCTCAAGGAAAAGACTTTATTTAGACGTTTGCATATTGTGCCGTCCTTTTGACGACCAGAACATAATGCGTACACGCCTTGAAACAGACGCATTCTATCTGATTCTTCAGAATATACAGAACAAACTCTATGAAATGGTATTTTCCCCTGTCCATCTCAAAGAGATCGAAACGATAGAAGAACTCCGTGAAAGGCTTTGGTTGGTGGGTTTACTAGACAAATATGGTATAATGCCACCTTGTGATTTGAGTAAAATAAGAAAAAGAGCAGAACAGCTATTCAACATCAAATTTAGTGCTGCTGATGCTGCTCACGTAGCGTTTGCAGAAGCAACATCCGATTTTTTTATCACCTGTGATGATAAATTGCTTAGAAAATGTAATAAGTCAAATGTTAAAATACCTGTAGTAAGTCCCGTTGATTTTTGTTTTAAGGAAGATTTAAGATGAAGCAAGGGCAATTTATAAGCGAAGAAAAACTGCTTAATCAAATTATTCATATTTTGATGGAAAAATTAGGACCAGTAGAAACAAACCGATTTCTTTCTTTACCAGCAAGGAAAAGAATTGAATCTGTAAGACGGCATAGAATGTGGCAATCTACCTTGGATAAAGATAAGTTTTTTAAGGATATTTTTGTTAAAGATTGAGGCTGTTTCTAGCCCAAGAATTTGTTAGTGTTGTGACTTGATGCACTCTTGGAAAACTTAAGACGCCAGCCTTTTTATTTGTTTGTTTGAAGTCACAATAAAATTAAAACATTTTTTGAATGATGACAGCGGTCCGTGTGGGAAAAATACTATCACTCCTTGAAAAGGCATACCCGGATGCCGCGCTTGTCTTACATTACAAGAATTCCTTAGAATTACTCATTGCCACCATCCTCGCCGCACAGTGCACCGATGAGCGGGTCAATAAGGTAACAGAGACACTCTTCAAAAAATATAAGGCAGCGAGGGATTACGCAAGCGCAGAACAAGAGGTCTTTGAGCAAGAAATCCGTTCCACGGGTTTTTATAAAAACAAGGCAAAGAACATCATCGCATGCGCGAAAGAACTGGTCAAGAGATTTGATGGAAAGGTACCCGACAATATGGAAGACCTCGTTTCATTGCCAGGGGTGGGCAGAAAGACGGCCAGCGTGCTCCTGGGCAACGCCTTCGGGAAACAGGCCATGGCCGTGGACACCCACGTCTTCCGTGTCTCCCACCGCCTGGAACTGGCAAAGTCTAATGATCCCGACAAGGTCGAACAGGAACTCTGCAAGATCATTTCTCATGAAAAATGGACACGGTCATGCCTTGTCATGGGTATTCATGGCCGACGCACCTGCGTTGCCCGAAAACCGCTCTGTAGCGTATGCGTGATTGAAAAGCTCTGTACCTCGCCAGACAAAACTTATCAGAGCAAGTAATTCCACACGCGTTTTCTATATACATTGGCTTTACCGCCGGTTTTACAATTTGGCCTTATTACACGGCAATCATTCATGAACCAGAGGCTCACGAAAGGGTATGTGAATACATCCCCCTCCCTTAATCCCTCCCGTCAAGGGAGGAAAAATTCCTTCTCCGTGGGAGAGGCCCTGGGTGAGGGTTATTTTCGTACCAATCCGTAGAGTTTTTCATCATAAAATAGGTTGCAATCCGAAGAATTTTTGCTTTAATATCCTTCACGTAAAAAGAGAACACAATTTAAATTAGGCCTTCGGCGACCTTCCCCCCCTGTTTCCCCCCGTAAACGGGGGGATTATGGGGGGTAATTGAAATTCCTTAACATTAAAATTAACCCTGACAGGGTTAACTCACAGATTTCGTGCTTCGCCTACCTGTCGGGCAGACAGGGATTTTGTCTTTTTTGACACGTTTAGATTTAGGAATTACCATGGAAAAATTATTTGGAACGGATGGCATACGGGGTATAGCAAATAGATTTCCCATGACGCCTGAAGTAGTATTGACCATTGGAAAAGCTACGGCTCATGTTTTCAGGGAAAAATACGGGAAGAAAAGGCCTCAAGTCGTTATCGGCAGAGATACCCGACTGAGTGGCTGTATGATAGAAAATGCACTGATATCCGGGATTTTATCCACAGGCGCCGATGCCTTCCTTGTTGGCCATATGCCAACACCTGCTATTGCTCATGTAACAAAATCGTTGAATGTGGATGCAGGTATGGTAATTAGCGCTTCACATAATCCCGCTGCAGATAATGGGATAAAGATTTTTCGTGGTGATGGCTATAAGTTGTCCGACGATGCCGAAGAAGAAATTGAAAAATATATCTTATCAGAAAAGGTAAAAACAGAGGATATCACCGGAAGTTTCATAGGAAATGCCTATAGCGTTGCTGATGCAGAAGGAAGGTATATAGAATTTGCAAAGGCTTCGGTTAAAGGTCTGAGTCTGGAGGGATTCAAAATTGTCTTAGATTGCGCCAATGGCGCCGCATATAATACAGCGCCACCGGTATTCAGAGAATTAGGCGCAGAAGTTGTTGTGCTCAATGACAAGCCAGATGGGCTGAATATAAACCTGAATTGCGGGGCGCTGCATCCTGAAAACATGATAGAAGTGGTGAAAAAAGAGCAGGCAGATATTGGGATTGCATTGGACGGCGATGCAGACAGGGTCATCGTTTGTGATGAAAAGGGAAATAATGTCGATGGCGATCATATCATTGCCATATGCGCTATTTATCTGAAAGAGAAAGGCGCATTAGCAAAAAATTGTGTTGTCACCACGATTATGACGAATAAGGGGTTTGACATTGCTATGGATAAAAGGAATATCCGTGTTGTTAAGACAAAGGTGGGGGACAGGTACGTTATTGATGAGATGAGAAAGAAAGGATATGTTCTGGGCGGGGAACAGTCCGGGCATATCATATTCTCGGATTATACAACAACCGGCGACGGAATAATCTCTGCCTTACAATTGTTGAGAATCATGAAGGAAAAAGGCGAAAAATTAAGTAATTTAAAGGCATGTATGAAATCCCTGCCCCAGGTGCTTCTTAACGTTAAGGTAAAAGAAAAAAAAGACATCGATACCCTGGAGGTAAAGAAGCTTATCAGGAAAACAGAGGAAAAATTGGGGAAAAAGGGAAGGGTTCTCGTCAGATATTCGGGAACAGAAAATTTGTGCAGGGTCATGATTGAAGGCGAGCAGAAAAAAGAGATTCAAAAAATGGCAAATGAAATTGCCCGGGAAATAAAAAAAGAGATCGGGGTTTAAATTATGATACAAGCGGTAATATTGGCTGCGGGAAAAAGTACAAGGACATGGCCACTCACATTAACAAAGCCGAAACCATTACTGAAGGTAATGAATAAAGAGATACTCAGGCATAATTTGGATGCGTTGCAGGGATTGGTTGGCGAGGTTATTATAATCGTAGGATTTAAAAAGGAAATGATCATAAACGAGATAGGCCATAAATATGGGAAATTAAGCATCCAGTATGTAGAACAAGAATCACAGTTAGGCACAGGACATGCCCTGAAATATGTTGAAAATTTGATTCAAAACAAATTTCTCGTTATAGGCGGTGACGATATCTTTTCCCGGAAAGATATACAGGCATCTTTAAGGCATAAATACGCTGTTTTGGGATGTAAAGTTGAAAACCCCAGCAGATTCGGCGTCTTTGTTTTGGCAGGGAAAGAGGTGAGAAAGGTTGTTGAAAAGCCCCAAACATATGTGTCAGATATAGCGAATACGGGACTCTATGTGTTTGATAAAGATGTGTTCAAATTTAAGCTCAAAAAAAGTCCACGGGGAGAATATGAAATCATTGACTATATCAATGAGCTTGTTGCAGACGAGAAAGTAGTATGTGAAACGGTAAAAGGACATTGGTTGTCGGTAGGGTACCCATGGGATTTAATTCAGGTAAATAATGTTTTGGTCTCCGAAATAAAGGATGAAATTAAGGGAACAATAGAGAAGAACGTTACTGTAAAAGGGAAGATACACGTAGGAAAAGGGACGGTAATTTTGTCGGGCACGTATATAGACAGAAATGTTGTTATTGGCGAAAACTGCACCATTGGGCCGAACTGTTTTTTGAGAGGAAATACCTCGATTGGAAACAATTGTCATATCGGACAGGCGGTTGAGATAAAAAATAGTATCATTATGGATAAAGCAAGAGTCCCTCATCTTTCTTATGTTGGGGATAGCGTTGTTGGAGAAAACAGTAATCTGGGCGCTGGAACGATAACGGCCAATTTAAGACATGACAATGAAAATGTAAAATCCGAAGTAAAAGGCGAATTGATTGATACCGGCAGAAGGAAGTTCGGGGCTATAATCGCCGACGATGTTCATACAGGAATAAATACCACCATCTATCCTGGAAGAAAGATTTGGCCAGGAATAGGCACAGGGCCGGGCGAGATCGTTGATAAAGACAAGAAGGCTTAAATAATCGTAACAGTTCAACCTACCGCAGAGAATGCAGAGGTCGCTGAGAATGTAATAAGAGAGGTATAAGCAGAAGTATTATACAAAATCTCTATCTTCCCTTTATTCCTCTGCGTTCTCCGCGTCCTCTGCGGTGAACTATTACAAAGTATCGAACCAATTTAACTCTTTAAAAATGGTAGTGCCGATCCCTTGTGGTCGGCATTTGACTGGGGACAAACCACCCGCAAGAGAAGATGAAATTCATAAAAAATCAGGAGAAATTAAATCACTAATCAAGGTGTGATCTCGCTTGCCCCTGACCCCACTTGCCCCCATAGTATGGGGCAACAGTTTTGTTCGATCAAATTAATCAACCGGATATCAGAAACATTGAGCATAAATGAAACTCTATGCTTTAGAGGAGTTCAATGAAACTGAGATTTGAATGGGATGACGAGAAGGCGAAAGCAAATCTCAAAAAGCACAGAGTCAGTTTTGAGGAGGCTACAACAGTCTTCCTCGATTCATTTTCAATGACAATTCCTGACCCTGATCACTCAGGGGAAGAGCAACGGTATATTGATATTGGAAGTTCTGATAAAGGTCGTCTGCTGGTAGTGGTTTATACTGAACGCGGCTCAAACATCCGTATTATCAGTTGTCGTAAGGCAACGCCGTCGGAGCGAACACTTTATGAAGAAGGAGGTGAGTAAAATGGCACAGATGAAAAAGGATAGCGATATGCGCACCGAGTATGATTTTAGAGGTGGAGTGCGTGGCAAACATTACAGAGCTATGCAAACTGGATACACAATTACTATTCATGAAGCGAATGGCACAACTGTCGTTAAGGATGTGATGCCAAAAGAGGGTACAGTTATCCTGGAGCCAGATGTTAGAGCATATTTTCCAGATTCGAAATCAGTGAATAGAACTTTGCGCTGTTTAATTCCACTGTTGCCAAAAAAGCTTAAAACAAAAACTAAAAAGGACTAACAAGTCGCCCCACTTTAACGCTTACATGTCATGCATCTTGCAAAGAACAATAAATACGCACACCAGGAGGGAAAGTAAGCGTCTGTGTGAACGATGGCGAAATCAACAATCTAAAACGTTGGGGTCGAGTTACAAACCCAAACCCGCAAGAGAGAAGTCTCTTGTTACCGGCTTTTGCGGGAGATAAGCCACTGCAAGAGGAGATGAAATTTATAAACGATGAGAACTAATCAAGGTTTGACCCCGTTCTTGCCCGTTCTTGCCGCAGGAAAAGGGACGGCAATTTTATCGGGAACGTATATAGACGGGAATGTTGTTATCGGCGAAAACTGCACCATCGGGCCGAACTGTTTTTTACGAGGCAATACCTCGATCGGAAACAATTGTCATATCGGACAGGCGGTCGAGATAAAAAATAGCATCATTATGGATAAGGCGAAAGTCCCGCATCTTTCTTATGTGGGTGACAGCGTTGTTGGAGAAAACAGCAATCTGGGCGCAGGAACGATAACGGCCAATTTAAGACACGACAATGAAAATGTAAAATCTGAAGTGAAAGGTGAACTCATTGACACCGGTAGGAGGAAGTTTGGGGCTATAATCGCCGACGATGTTCACACAGGAATAAACACAACCATCTATCCCGGGAGAAAGCTTTGGCCAGGAGTAGGCACAGGGCCTGGTGAGATTATTGATAAAGATAAGAAGGCTTAAATAATCGTAACAGTTCAACCCACCGCAGAGAACACCGAAGTCGCTGAGAATGTAAACAGAAGTATTATACAGAATCTCTATCTTCCTTTTGTTTCTCTGCGCTCTCCGCGTCCTCTGCGGTGAACTATTCTATTTGCTATTTGCTTCCCCTATTTGCCTTTCTTTTTGCCTTTTTCTCCCCTTTTTCCCCTCCCATATACTATTTTTCTCCGTTTTTTAGGTACCCATACCACATGATACTTGCACTCCCATACGGTATATGATAAACTCTTTTTCATCTTCGTCTCCTTCTGTCATTGTGCAAATTTCAAGCATTCCCATTTGCATTTTAGAGTACAGGAGGAGACTTCTTTTGCAAATACTACAGCATAGCTTTTGCTATTCTTATCCGCCTAGTGAGTGGTTTAGCTCAGAAATTAAGCATAACAGAAAGAAAAGATAATTTCGTATGCCGATTGAAAATATTTTATTATGGGTTGCAGTATTAATATTCGTGAGCGTGGTTTCAAGTAAGCTTTCCGATAAGTTTGGAATCCCTGTCTTGTTGATATTTTTGACAATCGGGATGCTTGCTGGTTCAGAAGGAATTGGTGGCATTTATTTTGATGATGCGAAGTTAGCCAAATCCGTTGGCGTTGTGGCCCTCATCTTTATTATTTTTTCCGGAGGGCTTAATACCAACTGGAAAGACACCAAATCAGTTATTTTACCGGGAGCCATCCTTTCGACGGCAGGGGTTTTAATGACAGCAATCTTTACCGGATTCTTTGCCGTTTATATCCTAAAATTTTCTCTTTTGGAAGGAATGCTGCTTGGTTCTATAGTTTCTTCAACGGATGCCCCCGCTGTATTCAGCGTTTTAAGGTCTAAACGAATAAGTCTGAAGCAGCCTTTGAAGCCGCTGCTAGAGTTTGAGTCAGGCAGTAATGACCCAATGGCTATTTTTTTGACTGCTGGATTTATCAGTATCCTGACGGTGAAAGATATGGGTATTGCCGCCTTGATTCCCAGATTTTTGCTGGATATGAGTGTGGGATCTCTCATAGGTTATCTCATGGCGAAATTTATTGTATTCTTCATTAACCGTCTGAGGCTGGAATATGAAGGACTTTATCCGGTAATAATGATCTCGCTCGTGCTGCTGACATACGTAATTGCGGTTTTTCTGAAAGGCAACGGAATCCTTGCGGTATATTTTGCCGGTTTGATGCTGGGGAAGGCAGAGTTTCCAAATAAAAAGCTGCTCGTGAGATTTCACGATGGTTTGGCCTGGCTTGCACAAATTGTAATGTTTATAACATTGGGCTTGCTTGTTTTTCCTTCGAATATTGTTCCACAAATAGGGGCAGGGTTTTTTCTAACGTTTCTTCTTATGGTGGTTGCTCGCCCTGTTAGTGTGTTGTTATGTCTCTTACCTTTTAAAATGAATTTACGAAAAAAAGTTATGATTGCCTGGGTTGGTCTTCGTGGATCGGTCCCGATTATCCTGGCGACATTTCCCTTTATGGCAGGCATTCCACAGGCAGATATTATTTTTGATATCGTATTTTTTGTCGTTATTACGTCAGTTTTTATCCAGGGAACTTCTATTCCGATCCTTTCCAAAATATTGAAGCTGGATGTTCCCCTGGCTAACAAGATGAATTATCCCATTGAATTCGAAAAGACAGCAGCTATCGATGCAGAAATGATAGATGTTATTGTTCCATTCGACTCAGAAGTGATAGGTAAGAGGATCGGAGATTTAGACATTCCTGAGAAATGCCTTATTATGCTTATTTGTCGGGGAGGTAAATTTGTTATACCATCAGGAGATATGGTTATAGAAAGCGGTGATGTTTTGCTGGTACTGGCAAATACGGCAGATTTTTTGGCTTTTCAAAAGATGCTGGCGCATCTTAAAAAAGAAGGCTGATAAATTATCAGCAGCCAAATTACCGTGCATGCGTGACATTTAAGATCTATGACTCCTGTGACCCTGCTGGGCATGACGCAAAAACTGCAAATAATCAACAATCGGAAAGTAATAACGTTCCGATTCAACATTCTGGAAGAAATATGGGGGGATTGAGGAACTTAAGCATGTTTAGTTTTAAACGACGACGGCGTGATCGTTTGCGCGCTATTCCATTACCCCAATCATGGCTCAAAATCATCGAGCGTAATGTGCCATTCTATCGTTGCTTGCCTGAAGCTGATCAGCGGGAGCTTCAAGGCCACGTTCAGGTCTTCCTTGACGAGAAGCATTTTGAAGGCTGCCAGGGTTTGCAAGTGACCGATGAGATCCGGGTTACCATTGCTGCACAAGCGTGCCTGCTCCTGCTTCACCGTGACACAGACTACTACCCGACAATGAAATCAATATTGGTCTACCCCAGCATATATATTGCACATGTGAGCGAGTCAATGGGCAATGGAATTGTAATCGAGGGTGATTCGGTTCGGCTTGGCGAATCGTGGCATCACGGAGCAGTTGTGTTATCATGGGACGATGTATTGCGTGGGGCATCCGATATCCATGACGGCCATAACGTTGTGCTTCACGAGTTTGCCCATCAGTTGGACCAGGAAGGCGGTGAAGCTCACGGATCACCTATTTTACCGCGGCGCTCGATGTACGTTGCGTGGGCACGTGTGCTTGGCATGGAGTATGTACACTTACAACAAGATGCCGTACATGGTCGGCGGACGGTATTAGATAAATATGGCGCCACAAATCCCGCGGAGTTTTTTGCTGTGGCGACGGAATGTTTCTTCGAAAAAGCGGTACAATTTAAGCGAAAGCACCCGGGGCTTTATGAGGAGCTGAAGCTCTATTATCAGCAGGACCCGGCAGAACTTCCCCGTTGCTAGCACGGAAGAAGAAGGGATTAGCGATTCAATTGTTGCTGATTAGAGGTAGCTGTGCTATCTTGATTGTTATTTATATAACGATGGCGCATAGAATTTGAAGGGGTTTACTATCACATCCCCGTTTTCATGAGGACAAGCCTTAACATGGGGAAATAAGCGAAGGACTATTTTCAATAACCAAGAAATCGGGAATTTGTTTGGTCTTGGTTATTCTTCCCAAGTCAGCGTGTATCTATTATGCAATCAACGATATCAGAAGATGATGAAATTCATAAACAATTAGAAGAAATAAAATCACTAATCAAGGTGACCCCACTTTTCCCTTTTCCACTTTTCACCCCCATAAGGCGAAAACAGATATACGAAAAAGTAACCCCTTAAGGGGTTGCCAGTAACAATGCCCTTTTAGGGCTAATCAAGCCACCAGCTACGCTGGTGGTTCTGACTTTATTCATATTTTTGCTAACTGCTGTCCTACCATTTCCTTCCTTGAGGGTATTTTAAATAATTTCCGAGCTTTTTCCTGAAAGGTGTCCATGTAGGTATAAAAAACAGGGGTGAGGTAAAGGGTGACAAGCTGTGAAAAAAGTAAGCCGCCCACCATGACAAGGCCCAAAGGACGACGTGCCTCCGCCCCCGCGCCAAAGCCAAGGGCTATTGGTAAAGCGCCCATGAGCGCGGCCATGGTGGTCATCATGATGGGACGAAAGCGGATCAGACACCCCTCATATATCGCTTCTAATGGGTTTTTACCCTCTTTCCTTTGCGCTTCCAGCGCAAAATCGATCTGCATGATGGCGTTCTTCTTGACGATTCCTATTAACATGACGAGACCCACGAAGGCGTAAACATCCAAATCAAGATGGAAAATAAGGAGTGTCAGGAGCGCCCCTAAACCAGCAGAAGGAAGTCCCGACAGGATGGTTATCGGGTGGATGAAGCTCTCGTAGAGTATTCCCAGTACAATATAAATGACCAGGATGGCCATACCTAATAACATTCCCAGACCCTGCATTGACGCTTGAAATTCCTGTGCAGTGCCCTGGAAGCTGGTATTGATGGCAGGGGGCAAGGTCTTGCGTGCAAGTCCGTTGACCCCGGTAACGGCTTCGCTCAGGGAAACTCCGGGTCTGAGGTTAAATGAAATCGTGACGGCCGGGAACTGTCCCATGTGGTTAATGGTCTGAGGACCAAGATTCTCAGTCAATGTTGCTACCGCATATAAAGGAACCGGGAGCCCATTCGATGAGGTTACATAAAGCATGCGCAGGGCATCCGGATTTATCTGATACTTCGGGTCTAATTCCATAATGACCTTATATTGGTCATTAGATGCATAGATTGTTGAGACCCACCGGTTGCCATAGGCGCTGTAGAGCGCACTTTCAATTTGTCTCGCTGTTACTCCAAGTGTTGAAGCCTTATCCCGGTGAATTACAACGTTTATTTGCGGATTCCTGACCTGCAGATCACTGGTTACATCCTGCAACAGCGGCAGTTTTTGCATTTCGGCTTCCAGGATTGGGGCATAATGATACAGTTCTTCCATATCCGGACTTTGTAAGGTAAATTGATACAGGCTTTTTGTCAGCCGCCCCCCAATACGAATTTCAGGAGGGTCTTGCATGAAAATTCTGATACCCGGAATCGCGGCGAGCTTTTGATGCAATTCCTCAATTACCTGTACAGAACTTAGACGGCGCTCTGGTCGGGGTTTTAAATGGATAAACAGGACGCCCTGGTTGGGACTGGCAGCAGCGCCGGAACCGCCAACACTCGAATAAAAACTCTTAACATTTGGATATTCGTGGACTATATCTGCCACGGCCTGCTGGAGTTGTACCATCTTGTCGAAAGAGGTTCCCTCTTGTGCTTCAGTAATGGTGAAGATCGTTCCCTGATCCTCGTTTGGAAGGAATCCCTTGGGGATTGTTGCAAAAAGATATCCCGTAGCCAAAAGGATGACGCCGGAAGCTGCCATTGTGGTCAGGCGATACTGTAAAGCCATTCTGAGACTCCGGTCGTAAACTTTAAGCAAAGTGTTGAAGAAATTTTCAATAATCATGTAAAGGCGTCCGTGTTTCTTCTCAGACGGTGGACGTAAGAAACGACTGCAAAGCATTGGGGTGAGGCTGAGAGAGACAAAACCCGATATCAGGATTGCCACACAGATGGTAACGGCAAATTCCCGGAATAATCGTCCGACAACGCCTCCCATAAACAGCACGGGAATAAAGACGGCCGCGAGTGAGAGTGTCATGGATAAAATGGTAAAACTGATTTCCCCGGACCCTTTGAGCGCGGCCTGAAGTGGCTTTTCACCCATCTCCATATGACGGACGATGTTTTCAAGGACGACAATGGCATCGTCCACCACGAACCCTATTGCAAGAATCAAGGCCATGAGAGAGAGGTTGTCCATGCTGTAATTCATCAGATACATCACGGCAAAGGTACCCACAATGGATAGTGGAAGCGCCAGACTGGGAATCATCGTGGCGGAAAAATTGCGCAGGAAAAGGAGTATGGTCATAACAACCAGGATCAAGGTCAGGACCATGGTAACTTTTACTTCATGGATAGATTTCCGGATTGATTCTGAACGGTCATAGAGAATATGCATCTCAGCCGAAGGCGGAAGATGAGACTGGAATACAGGCAGGAGTTTTTTGACGGCGCCCGCCACTTCGACTGCATTCGTCCCCGG
Source organism: Candidatus Brocadia sp. WS118 (assembly GCA_007618135.1). GTDB lineage: Bacteria > Planctomycetota > Brocadiia > Brocadiales > Brocadiaceae > Brocadia. The sequence continues at coordinate 15,960 of PHFX01000156.1, forward strand.
TTGGCGCCGAACTGCCAGCACGACAGCCCGCTGGCTTCCGTTTTGATCCACGTACCACGCAGCAGCCTTATCATCTTCAACACTGTCAATGATCCTCCCCAGTTCTGCAAGATGTACTGGAGAACCGTCACGGTAAGTAACGATAACGGAACGGTAGTCGCTGGCTTTAAATAATTGTCCGGTAGCAAGGATGGTAAACGCCTCGTGGGTTCCCTGCAGGGTTCCTGTGGGCAGATTTACATTTGCATTGTGCAGCGCCTCTTCTACGGTATCGATTCCAATGCCCCTGCTGGCAAGAACATGGGGGTCAAGTTGAACGCGAACGGCGTACTTCTGCGGTCCGTAAATCTGCACCTGGGAAACCCCGCTGGTCATGGAGATACGCTGCGCCATCATGGTATCTGCATAATCGTGCAGTTCCCAGAGAGGCAGTGTCCGGGAAGACAGGGCAATATACATGATAGGCTGGTCGGCAGGGTTTACCTTCTTGTACGTTGGAGGTTGGGGCATATCATGAGGAAGAAACGGCGTGGCCTGGGTAATGGCAGTCTGTACGTCCTGAGCCGCCGCATCAATATTCCGGCTTAGCTTAAACTGGAGTGTAATCTGTGTGGATCCCAATGCGCTGGTGGAAGTCATGGAGTCCAAGCCTTCAATAGTTGAAAACTGCCGTTCCAGGGGAGTCGCGACGGACGAAGACATGGTTTCCGGACTGGCGCCAGGAAGGCTGGCGCTTACCAGAAGCGTGGGAAAGTCAACGCTGGGAAGGTCGCTTACCGGCAGGAATCTGTACCCTGCAATACCAAAGAGAAGTATCCCGACCATAACGAGGGTTGTCATGACAGGGCGGCGGATAAAAGGTGCAGAGATGTTCACTGGTCAATTTCCCCGTTTTGTCTGATAGCTTTACTCATAGTTGTCACCTTTTCGATTATAGAAATCAGAACTGTTTTGCGCCAGGGGTTCTAAGTTGTTTTTAATTTCCACCTTAATCCCATGGGCAAGCTGAAATTGACCATCAATTACTACTTTTTCTCCTGGTTGGATCCCTTTTGCGATAACTGTTTCCTGGTTGAAGCTATTTCCCAAAACGACTGGCCGTGATTCCACGGTAAAGTCTGGTCTGACGACAAAGACATAATTACCTTCTTGTCCCACTTGGATCGCATGCGAAGGAATTACTACGGCGCCAGATTGTGTCTTGAGTGTTAATATCACGTTAACGAACTGCCGCGGCCAGAGAGATTCGTCTTCATTGGCAAAGAGCGCTTTCAACAGAATGGTTCCTGTTGATTCATTCACTTCGTTATTTATGAAAGTCAGTTCTCCGGTAGCCGGATTCATTTCAACGTTGGGAACAATTGCCTCTACTTTCAGGTTTTTCCGGGCCATGTATTGCCTGACCTCCGATAGTCCCTGTTCCGGCAAAAAAAAGGCGACGTATATCGGTTTCGTTTGATTAATCGTTACTAGTATGGTATCAATGTCTTTGACAATGTTGCCCTGATTAACCTCAAGTCTTCCAATACGCCCGTTTATGGGGGAACGGATGTAACAGTATCCAAGCTGAAGTTTGGCATTTACTACAGCAGCCTCATCAGCTCTTACCGTTGCACTAAACGCTTCAAAATTGGTACGATATTGGTCGTATTCCTGCTTAGAAACCACGCCACTTTTCAACAACTCTTCGTAACGGCGGACATCTGCTTCAGCCTTTTTCATCTGAGCTGTATTTCTTGCCAGATTGGCTTCAAATTGCCTGAGCAATGCCTTAAAAGGGCGGGGATCAATCATGAACAGGAGATCACCCTTTTTTACCTCTTGCCCCTCCTTGAAATAGACGCGCGACAGTTCTCCTTCGACCCGAGTCTTGACCGATACCGTAGAATAAGCCTCGACGTTCCCAATGGTGCGTATCTGAATGGGGATGTCCTTTTGTTCAGCGATTGCCACGGTAACCGGTACGCTGGCAGGCATCGCCTGTTTCTCCTTTGATCCCGGAGAACAAGAAGTTGTAAGGATAACGATTCCCAGGATAAAACTGCGTCTTATATTGAGAAAAAAAGTCATTTCACGGTTCCTTTGATAAAGATTACGACAAATTTTCTGATGATCGCGCCAGTATCAGTACGCCTGTATTTTTTAGTAATAAGAACATTCCTCTGTTAAAAAACGTACATAAAAAATATCTCAAGTCATTAGTCGAATCTGACATAACTTAATGTACAGGAATTTCAATTACCCCCCCTGGGTACCTTTGCAGGACTCAATATCCTGCCCAAAGTTGCAGCCATAACCCAGTACTCATATCGCAATCCTCATCAGGGAGTGGCGACACTCCTTAAAAATGGAATACCGTGTTCAAGGACACAGGCTATATCGAGGGCGATGCAAAAATTACTATTGCGCCTGATATCGTTCAAGTAAAATTCGGAAAAAAACTTTTAGCCCAATGATTTACGAATGGACTTTGTTAACTCATTACCGAAGATTAAAGTCCCTTGGATGAACAACAGGATTATTGAATATGCGTTTTAATAAATTGGTTTCTCTGTGCCTTCGTGCCTCTGTAGTTTATTTTGCATGATTTCACTTATTTTGGTTTCAGGAGCGGGAAGAGGATGACCTCCCTGATGGAGACATTGTTGGTAAGGATCATCATAAGTCTGTCAATGCCGATTCCGAGTCCGCCGGCCGGCGGCATGCCATATTTCAAGGCCGTCAGGAAATCTTCGTCTATCTTCCCGGTAATATCGGCCTCGGTGCCTAACTGTTCACGGAACCGCTTGTCCTGTTCCGGTGCATCGTTGAGTTCAGAATACGAATTGGCAACTTCCATGGAGGCAATGTACAGCTCGAACCGCTGGGCAAAACGTAGATCGTACTCACAAGCCTTGGTTAAAGGACAAATCGAGGTGGGATAGTCCACCACAAACGTGGGGTTAATCAGTGCCGGTTCTACGAGATGCTCAAAGATATTGTTCGCCATATTGTCCCTGTCAATCCCCTGGGTCTCGAGTCCTAATTCCTTTGCCTTTCTCATCAGACCGGCCTCGTCGTCAAAACTCACACCACCGCATTCTTTCAACAATTCACAAAAAGTGGCGCGCCGCCAGGGCGGGGTCATATCGATCTTCCGGTCACCAAAGGGTATCTCGTATCCGCCGTAAAGCTCTTTTACCAGCGATGTCACCAGGCTTTCGGTAAGTTCCATCATGCCATGATAGTCGCTGTAGGCCTGATACAACTCCATCATGGTAAATTCCGGGTTGTGCTTTGTGGAGATGCCTTCGTTCCTGAAATTGCGGTTAATCTCATAGACCCGTTCCATTCCCCCAACGAGCAGCCTCTTGAGATAGAGTTCCGGGGCAATCCGAAGATAGAGATCGATATCGAGGGCATTATGGTGGGTGATGAAAGGTCGTGCTACGGCGCCTCCGGGCATCGACTGCATCATGGGCGTTTCCACTTCTACAAAGCCACGGTCATCCAGGAATCTTCGGATATGCTTCATGATCCTTATCCGTTTCAGGAAGGTCTCCATGACCTCCGTATTGGTAAATAAATCGACATAACGCTGCCGGTGCCGTAACTCCACGTCTTTGAGCCCATGCCATTTCTCAGGTGGCGTTAACAGGGATTTTGTCAGGATGATAAAATCGTCTGCGTAAATGGTAATCTCACCGGTTCTGGTCTTAAAGAGGACGCCTTCCACGCCAACGATATCGCCCAGGTCGAGCAGTTTAAATATCTCAAATTTTTCAGGACCGACCTTATCCAGTTTTATATAGACCTGTATCTTCCCCGTCCAGTCTCTTATATCTAAAAATGCGGTCTTTCCATGGGGACGCATGGTTGCGATGCGCCCGGCGGTCTTGACCTTTATGTCATCACGGTCTGCGATAAAGCTATCCAAAATCGATTGTATCGATTGTGTATTATCGTATCGCCTGCCATAGGGTTCTATCCCTTTTTCACGCAGTTTTTGGAGTTTATCAAGACGTTCGTGTTCGAAATGTTCCATATGTTTTGTGTTCCGGAAAACGTAAATAAAGATATGATATAAAATACAAGATGCAAAGGATTACCCATTTTATCAGTAATACAAAGACAGTCAAGGGAAATGGTATCATAAAACTTGTCAGTTCATAGTGGAGAAGGTTTGTTTGTATAAATAGAGAACACCTCTTGTGTGAGTTTATCACAAAAAGGGCGCAGAGAGATGGGGTCGTAAGCCGCAACCTGCGGACAGCACAAGGGGTTGGTGGAATTGGGCAAAAACGCTAGCGGTGAATATTTATTCAGCGATAGTTTGAGTAACATAGACAACCAGCATTTTTGGGATTTGATGGATGCGCTTCCCGTAGAATCCATAAAGGTATGATACCGTTGTTTCACCATACCTTCAACGGCATCATTAGGGAGGGGTATAAGGTTTGATGAAGCAATTTATAAAAGGAAAAGATTGGTAATTAGATAGAGGTAGACTATAATAAATTTACAAGAGGCTCGTCATTCTTTATCCTCGATATAAACTCTTAATCTTAACCTTTATAATAGAGGGTGCAGCGTTAATGGTAGTTTTATTTCTCACAAGACTTTTCAAGCTTAAACTTTCAATTTAAGAAGGAGCATGTGTCGTGAATACGGGATTTCTTAACAAAGGGTTATTTATTATATTTTATGTTTTATGTTTATTTCCTCAAATTACCTTTGCAGAAAGTTCTCCATTTGCAGTAAAAGTGACTTCTTTAAAGGACCGTGTTCCTGCCGGTGACCTTATTCCCGTTGTTGTCGCTCTTGCCATAGCCCCTAACCATCGTGTTTATAAGGATCAGGTCAAAGTGGAGAGCGGAGATCCTTCCCGATACACGGTAACTTCTACAGAACTTCCTGCTGGAAAGATCAAATACGATCAATTTCTGGAGAAAGAGGTGGAAAATTATGAAGGGCCCATAGAGGTAAAGTCGTTTGTTCAGGTACCGCGGGATACACCAACGGGACTTCACGATATAAAGCTTAAAGTGCGTTATCAGGGGTGTTCGGACAAAATCTGTTTTCTTCCCAAGGTAGAGGAGTTTCTTATACCGGTACAGATTGAATCTGCCGATTGGGGTATGCCGGCATTACAAACAACAGACAAGCCGACTCAAACAGTTTCAAAATCTGAGAAAAAAGCTGAGGCAGGTGGTTTTCAGAAGACCATCGAAAGTAAGGGAATTTTTGTAGGCCTTGTTCTCATTTTTTTAGCCGGGGTAGGATTGAGCTTTACTCCCTGTGTATACCCGATGATTCCTATTACGGTGGCGGTAATTGGTGGTCAGGCGACTGGTGAACAGGCTACAGCGAGAAAACCGTTAACGGCATTTTTCCTTTCGCTGATTTATGTCCTGGGCATATCCATCGTATACTCCGCTATGGGTGTGGTTGCTGCTTCTACCGGGGCATTGTTTGGGGTTGCCTTACAGAGTCCATGGGTCATTGGTTTTGTCGTGACAGTTTTTGTTGCGCTTGCTATGAGTATGTTTGGTGTATACTATCTGCGGGTACCATCCTTTATCTCCGACCGACTGGGGACAAAGTCTGGGAAAGGTTTTATCGGGGTCTTTGTCATGGGGTTGGTTTCAGGGATCGTAGCCTCTCCGTGTATTGGTCCCGCACTTGCCAGTTTGTTGGTCTACATTGCCAGTACGGGAAACAAATTCCTGGGGTTTTGGATGCTCTTTGTCTTTGCCTGGGGATTGGGTGTACTTCTGATTGTGCTGGGAACCTTCTCCGGCGCTATAAGAGCGCTCCCAAAATCAGGGGGCTGGATGGAGACGGTAGAGAGGATCTTTGGGCTCTTGTTGATTGGAGCTGCCCTGTATTACTTAAGGTTCATTCTCTCAGAGAGCGCCTTTGTGATCACCCTGGGGATAGTTTTGATTGTTACGGCCATATTTTCAGGTGGGTTTGACCGGCTGACGCATGAGAGTACTGTCTTCCAGCGTGCAAAAAGGGCTTTCGGGATTATCGTATTTATCTTTGGAGCATACTTTCTGGTAGGGCATCTCTTGATCAAGGGATTTATTTTACCACCTTTTCTGACCTCAACTGCCGTTTCGTCAGCAGTAGCAAAGGAGAGGATCGATTGGGTGCTAAACGAAGAGGAAGGACTCAGGCAGGCAAAGGCTGAAGGTAAGATGGCGGCAATTGACTTTTGGGCAGAATGGTGTGCAGCGTGCAAAGAATTTGAGAAGTATACGTATACAGACCCTGACGTTATCAGGGAATCCAGGAGATTTGTCAATATCAAAATCGACGGTACCAATGCCAATGACCCGAAGATTAAACAACTGTGGGATAAGTATGGGGTTGTGGGGTTGCCTACCATAATATTTATCAACAAGGATGGGACGATAGCACAGGATAAGACGATTACCGGTTTTGTTAATGCCAAAGAGTTTTTTCAAATTTTAAGAGGCCTGAAGTAATGATCAATGAAACAATGAGGATCAGGCTGAGGATTTAAAAGGATTTAAGTCACTTTCTCGGAGACTCAGATATCCGGCGGCAAAGAGGACTTTCGTGGCAGTGATGTGGTGGCTATGTAACCAATTCTTGGCGTGACCATGATAACGTGTTTTTCCATAGTGACACAAGAATTGTGCTTTTTCCTAAAGGTTATTGGAATTTCTCCGAAAATAGAATGGCATTGCGCACATGGTGAGTATTGAACTGCCATACGGCAATAAAAAACCTTTCGGATGGATTTAAACAACTTTTTTTCATTTTTGTTGGAAAAATTCTTGATTATTAGTTGGTATCGTTATATGATGTTGCCGTATAAAAATTTATGCAAAGAATTTCTTTTGGTATTTTTGCTAAAGAACAATGCAGGTGTTGCAAATCAAGGAAAAAATGGACATATTAAGAAAGGATGGTTAGGAACGAAAATTTTTCTGCACCTTTACGTAACTATCTCCTCTTTATGCAAATTTTTCGCTAAGGTTTCGTTTTACATTTCCATGTCAGCCGCATTGATAAAAAAATAAATAATCATTAAGCCATATGAAATTAACGACATAGCTAAAGTTTGTAAATCGTTCATGACTCGTGGTACAATTGTTGTTATGATCATCAACAACTTATTTCAATGGCTTCCACGTCTTGATTAATACCGTAGATTTTCTGGGGAGACTGAAATATTTTTGTGAAAATTTATTCATGAGTTGGATATTTATCCCATTTAAAATAATAGGAAGTTATACCCATAGATTTATCCGCGAATTAGGGAAGATGGGTTGCTTTATTGCCGTATCCTTGTTTTGGATAGTGTTTCCGCCATACCTGATACAGAGGGTTATTAAACAAATTAATTTTATTGGTGTAAAAACCACCCCTGTCATTGTGCTGACCGGTTCATTTACGGGAATGGTGCTGGCATTGCAAACGTATTACGCCCTGGCAAAGTTTGGGGCTGAATCAAGCTTGGGTCCTGTAGTAGCTTTGTCATTAATACGGGAGCTGGGGCCGGTTATTTCGGCTTTAATGGTTACCGGGTGCGCTGGTTCTGCATTAACGGCTGAAATCGGTATCATGAGGATAACCGAACAGATTGATGCCCTTGATGCCATGGCCTTAAATCCTTACAAATATTTGATCACTCCTAATATCCTAGCAGGTGTTCTGTCGCTTCCCCTCTTAAATGCCATCTTTGTTGTTTTGGGTGTTTTTGGAGGATATGCTATAAGTGTAGGACTCATGGACTTGTCCAGCGGAACCTATTTCCAGGGCATCAGAGATTTTATTAAAACCCAGGACATTCTTGAGGGTTTATACAAATCTTTAAGCTTTGGTTTTTTAATAACATGGATAAGCTGTTACAAGGGCTATTTTACGGGATACGGGGCTGAAGGTGTGAGCAAGGCAACCATTCAATCAGTAGTGCTTTCCTCAGTTTTGATCCTGATATGGGATTATTTTATGACTTCTATAATGATACTTTAGTGGTTAGCTATGATTAAGGTTGTAGATTTGTGTAAAAGTTTTAAAGGTCATGAGGTGCTCAGCGGCGTCAACTTGACGATAGCAGGCGGATATTCCACGGCGTTAATTGGAGGTAGTGGACAAGGAAAATCAATATTATTAAAGCATATTATTGGTCTTCTGAGGCCTGACAAGGGCAAGGTCTTGATAGACAATCAGGATATCAGTAAGCTGAGAAGAAGGCCACTGAAACAATTAAAAGAGCGATTTGGCATTGTTTTTCAGGGCGGTGCGCTTTTTGATTCACTTACCGTATTTGATAATGTCGCGTTTCCGCTCAGGGAAAAGACCCGGCTGAAAGAGCCGGTAATCAGGGATAAAGTGCTTCATGAGCTGTCACGGGTAGGCCTCTCAGGTGCGGAGAAGAAATATCCGTCAGAAATAAGCGGGGGTATGAAAAAACGAGTGGCCCTGGCCCGCTGTCTCATTATGAATCCAGAGATAGTCCTTTTTGATGAACCAACAGCCGGACTGGACCCCTTGATAGGCAAAGCTATCCATAGAATGATCTGGGAGTGCCAGAAGAGTTGCAAGTTTACTGCCATTATTGTAACCCATGAGATTCCGGCAATTTTCTCTATTGTCGATTCTATTGCTATGCTATACAACGGAAAAATTATTTTTACGGGGACTCCGGAAGAAATAAAGGTCTCTAAGGATCCTGTGGTTCATCAATTCATTCATGGAGAATTGGAAGGCCCTATTTCTCTAAAATAACATGTTCCAATATTCGAAAAGGTGACAAAATGAAGAAATTTGATGTGGAAATAGTCGTTGGTATCTTTGTTTTTGTTGGGGTGCTTTGTTTGATTTTTATTTCGGTAAAACTGGGAAAGATTAACTTGCTCGGGGGGCATTATTACCCGGTAAAGGCCGTCTTTAGCACCGTCAAGGGGCTTAAAAAGAATACCGAGGTAGAAATAGCAGGAGTCTCCGTGGGTAAGGTCGATACTATTAAACTTATTGATTACGAGGCAGTTGTTAGCTTAAGTATTCTGGATGATGTAATACTCCAGGAAGATGCGATCGCCTCTATTCGCACCAAGGGGCTTCTAGGGGAAAAGTACGTGGAGATAACGCCGGGTGGGTCGGACAGGCTATTGCAGCCTGGAGATACCTTGCATGAAACAGAACCACCAATTGATTTGGAAAAATTAATAGGAAATTTTGTCTTTGGAAAGGTAAAGGAATAAGGAAATGAACAAGAGAAAAGTGATATCTTCAATGTTTTATGGGGTAGTTTTGTTGATAGGTATGTCTCCTTTCCTGTGGGCTGCTGAAACCCCAGGCACCCTTGTCATGGAAACAATAGACAGGGGTTTAACGGTTCTGAAAGATCCTTCCCTGAAAGGAGCTGAAAAGGCACAGGAGCGCAGGCAGCGGTTGTGGAAAGAAATCTCTCCCATCTTTGATTTTGAAGAAATGTCCAAAAGGGCACTTGGCCAGCACTGGAAAAAACGTTCTCCCGAAGAGAAAAAAGAATTTGTGGAGCTCTTTACGAACATCCTGAAAGATGCCTATATTGGTAAAACCGATACCTATTCCGGCGAAAAGATTGTTTTTATTAAGGACAAGCAAGACGGGAAAGACTATGCCAGTGTCCAGACCAAAATCATTACGAATACCGGAGCGGTCGTACTGGTGGAATATCGTATGCTCAGCAACGCGGGAAAGTGGCAGATTTATGATGTAATCATTGAAGGGGTAAGTCTGGTCAATAATTACCGGAGCCAGTTTAACAACATCCTGATGAAATCATCCTATAATGAACTGGTGCAAAAAATAAAAGAGAAGAACGGCAAAGAAGCAACCTAAAGAGGTTTTGCAATACATGGCAATGCTTGTTATCAATCTACGAAAGGTCAAACAATGAAAAGATGGGGAGTGGTGATGTTGTTTTTCGGTTTGGCAGCATTTTTTTCAGGGAAAGAGTTATCTGCGGAAAACCTACCGTTCGCTGCTTCTGAAGAACTGGCTGATGAGAAGTTGAGCGAAAGCGGTATTTCCGACAAGGATATTGCGGTGTCCGATGACGAAGAGGAACCAGATGAGACAGGGCGAACCGGGACGGAAGCGGAGATGCCTCTCGTGAAAGATACCCTTCAACCCTTTAACAGAGCCATGTTTACCTTCAATGATAAGGCTTTCCGCTATTTCTTTAAACCAATATACACCGGGTATAATTCTATGATACCTGTCCAGGCACGGGTAAGCGTTAGAAATTTTTACACAAATATAAGGATGCCTGTCCGTTTTTTTAATTGTCTCTTCCAGTCTAATTTTAAAGGCGCAGGTACGGAAATGCTGCGTTTTGTCATTAATAGCACGGTTGGGGTGGCGGGATTTCTCGATCCTGCAAAATCAAAGTTTCACCTGGAGAGACAGGAGAGAGACTTTGGTCAGACCCTTGGTAAATACAAGATGGAATCCGGCACGTATATCGTATGGCCTTTTATCGGCCCGTCAAATACCCGTGATACCATAGGGCTTGTAGGTGATACCGTGCTGGATCCAATAACATGGGTTTCCTATTTTTTTCTCAAACCTATTGAAAGTATAGGAAATTATACCTATGAGTCTGTCAACGATCTCTCCGTAGATACCGGTGATACGTATGAGAGTGTAACAAAACCAGCGATCGATCCCTATATTGCACTTCAGGATGCTTATCTGCAAAACCGGATGAAAAGAATAAAAGAATAAGCAAGGATGATTATAGAACGGTTACACAAAAATGAACAGTTGTGTAATTATTCAGTATTTTGTCCCTTCGTAAGGCGGTAATTATAGATTGGAACTCGTAGAAGCGTCGGCTATAAATTTTTTCCCGATTTTATTTTCTGTGCCGTTTAAAAGCCTTCTTATGTTCGATTTGTGGCGTATAATAAGCAATGCCGAGATGAATATGGAAAATATGGTCAAATAAAGCCCTTGTCCAAAAGGGTCCTTGCCAAGCACCAGGATGCATATTACTAATACTATGGAACTCAGGATAGAACCTAGCGATATGTATCGGGAAATAGCGACTGTTAATAACCATGCTGCGACAGAAATCATGAGTGGCAATGGAGCTAACCATAAAAACACCCCGCAGCCTGTTGCAACAGCCTTTCCTCCCTTGAAACTGAGAAAAACAGGGAATGCATGGCCACATATCACACCAACCCCGCATAATATCAACGAGGGAGAGTGTTCATTGCCTGCGAAATAACGATTAAAGATGAATACCGGGAGGAACCCTTTCAGCATGTCTAAAATGAATACCAATATGCCATAGGGTTTGCCCATAATTCTGGTAACATTTGTTGCCCCGGGATTGCCGCTGCCAACCTTCCGGATATCAATACCCTTTACCATCCTGGCGATGAGAAATCCGAAGGGAATGCTGCCAATGAAATATGAAATGATTGGGCCTAAAATATTTTGTATGAACACGGGTAAAACCCTTTCTTGTTTTTATGAGATTTTGTTAAAAAGACGTGACATATGCCACCAGAGTTTATGGACCGCATGCCGGGAATGGCGCTGTCGGACGTACTTTTTCCAATCTTTATCGAGTGCATTATCGCAGAGGAGATACGATCGAAGAAACCGAATCTTGTCAGTCCGGGAAATGATGGCCACTTTTTGATGCAGAGACGTATTGGTTCTGCTTGACAACCATCGGAGTTTCTCTATGGACCGGTCAAGACGGAGGAGGTTTTCCATGCGCTTATCAATATCAAGCTTCCCGGTAACCACGGATTTATCCAGGTCTATGATATATGCGCGAAACTCTCCGGTTCCATTGCGTTTCACGAGGATATTTTTCAGATGTAAGTCTGCATGAAATATCCCGGCATCGTGCATATTCCTCAAAAGCCTTACCAGCACAAGGATGATAGGCTTCTTAAATCTTTTAATAAACATCAGGGAAGATTCTGTTATCAATTGGATAAGGTCAACCGCATCGGGGATCTCCCTGGAGATGAAGTCTGCCTTATAAAACAAACCCCATAATCTTCTCTTGATTACGGCAACTACCTCCGCAGACGGGACGTCTTTTTGAAGGGCAATTTCGTTGACCGCTACTTCATTGACCGGTCTTTTCTCATTATAATAGATACCGCCCAAAAGTTTGCCGAATAAACCACCGTGCCGGTAGTTTCGGATAATAAACCTTTCCCTGCTGTTTCCGGGGACAGGAATAGTCAGATACGTCCCTCTTCCGAATTTTGCCGTACCGGCCTCTTTCCTGCTGTCTTCAAAAGTTTTCGGATGAAAAACCAGAGTGAGGAGAATTTCTTTATATTGGTCTTTTACCAGTAAAGTTGTGTTTCCTTCTTTCACCAGGGAAAAAGCAGGTAATGTCATTGATTTCGGTAACATAAGCATTATTATTTCAGGAAAAACGCCATTTATCGGCATGCCGTCTTTGGAAAACGGCTTTGCATATGATTATATATCAGCACGGAAATGAATACAAACGCAAATTGAATTCTTATTGAAAACCGGCAGTGCAAAGCTTATAGTAATTTAAGGTTTAAGGAATTTCAAAGTTGAGATTCTTCGGTCGTTTTATTCCCTCAGAATGACAGAATAATGCGAAAGTGTCATTTTGAGCCGAGCGAAGAATCTCAGCGTCTCTTTTTGTTATAAAGATGAAAAGACAATTCGATAATATCAGGAATATTCTGGTTGTACGGTTGGGTGCCATGGGTGACATTGTTCATGTTATACCTGCCGTAAAAAACTTGAGAAGGGTATTCCCTGCTGCCTATATTGCATGGCTTGTGGAAGACAAGGTGAAAGACCTGGTTGAAGCGCTTCCGGAAATAGATGAAGTCATTGTCTTCCCCAGAAAAAAATGGCAAACGGCCATTAGGCATCCATACAAATATTTTAAGATACTCTCTGAAATAGGTACGTTCGTACGGAAATTAAGGGAGAGGGAATATGATATTGCTTTCGATTTCCATGGTAATTTTAAAAGTGGTTTATTGACTTATGTGAGCAGCGCAGGGACACGGGTTGGCTTCTCGAAGGGATACGGTAAGGAATTTAATTTTGTTTTTACGAATGTACGGATTAAACCGCAACAAAGGAAAATGCACAGAATTGACAAATATTTCAGTCTTTTAGAGGGGATGGGCATAAAGGCATGCTATCAAAGACCCGCATTTTCAATTTCAGATAACGACTGTCATTATGTTGATGATTTTATTTCCCGAAACCGTCTTCATGAAAGGCCTATTGCCATAATTCATCCGGGAACCAGCATATTTGGGAAATTCAAGCGCTGGTCGCATGAAAACTACGCTGTTCTTGCGGATAGATTAATAAAAGAAATGAACTACTCAGTTGTCTTTACCTGGAGTGAACCGGAACACAACCTGGTAAAACATATTCTTTCGTTGATGCAGTATCACGCCACAATTGCATGCAGGACTGCATCGGTAAAACAACTGATAGCCTTATTGCAACGTGCACATCTTTTTATTGGTGGGGATACAGGACCCACTCATCTTGCTTCGTGTATGGGAATTCCTACCATTGCAATTTTTGGCCCTAAGGATCCTGCCATTTATGCTCCGTTCGATAAAAATGCCCTGGTGGTAAGAAAAGAAATCCCCTGTAGCCCCTGTGAGAAACGAGCCTGTGACCACATTACCTGCATCTCTTCTATTACCCCCGATGATGTTTTTCAAGCCGTTCTTGAGTTAGCGAAATTACCTTTGGCCTTCGGTGTGAAATAACCGGTATCTGACGTTATCATAAGGGCAAAAAACGGAATATTACAAAACAGGTAAGGACTAAAGAATCTGGAGAAAAGAAGTTTGACTTTTACCATATCGCTTGATATTATAACTTTTCTTTACTAATCGCCAAAATTAAAAAAGGAGCTTGTCAATTGTGGAACCTGTGGGTATTTTCGATTCAATAAAAACCCTCATGGATGAGGTTGAAACACGATTCCATAAAGAATTGCAGCCGAGCAACAATTCTTTAGCCGATCTTATTATTCACATCAGCAAATATAAAGGGAAACGGTTACGGCCAGCCTTGGTGTTATTGTCAGGGAAATGCGCAGGATCTGTCGTCCCGCAGCATGTAGACATTGCTGTTGTCGTGGAAATGGTTCATACTGCGACCCTTGTTCATGACGATATAATTGACGAGGCTTCAATGAGGCGGCATGTTGAAAGCATTAATTCCAAGTGGGGGAGAGAAATTTCTATTCTCTTTGGAGACTACCTGTTTTCCAGAGGATTTACCATACTGTCATCTCTTGATTCTCAAATTGCAACCCTCCTGCTTTCTCAGACGGTAAATGTTATGTCAGAGGGTGAACTTATCCAGCTGCAAAGGCGGTATGATATTGGGCTGAGCGAAAATGATTATTTTGACATTATCGAACGAAAGACGGCCTCTTTATGTGCTGCCAGTTGCCGTTTGGGAGCTGTGTTTGCCGGAGCAAATCGCAAAGTTTCTGATATGTTGTCTACATACGGTTTAAAGATTGGTATGGCATTTCAAATTGTGGATGATTGCCTTGATGTGATGGGTACGGAGGAAGAAATTGGAAAGTCGTTAAACACAGATATACAGAAAGGTAAACTCACCTTACCGCTCATCCGTTTGGTGAACCAGCTTCCCAAGAATAAGCTTGAATCGGCCCGGGAATTGATATTTCAGCATGATGCAAAAGAAACGAAGAGCGCCATTATGGAATTGTTAACAGAACATGATGCGGTAGAATATGCCTTTGCTACTGCAAAAAATATGGTAAAACAGGCACAAGAGGAAATTGCCCCGCTTCCAGAATCTCCATACAAAATGACACTCATGGAACTGGCAGATTACATCGTTACAAGAAGAATCTAAAAAGAGGAGAATAGGGTATGATTAGTATGCCGGGCGGTTGGGAGTGGATCGTGATCGGTATCATTGTTTTTATCGTGTTTGGCAAGAGACTGCCGAATATGATGAAAACGTTGGGAAAAAGTTTTGCAAATTTTCGGCAGGGTTTTAAGGGTGTCGAGAAAGAAATCAAAGAGGTTAAAGAGATTAAGGACGATATCGATACGGTTACAAAACTAAAAATAGGCTAACAACCAGTCTCTATTCTTCCTTTTTCATATCCGCGAAGCTAAATTTCATTCCATCACCAGCAGCGATAATCTTTAGTCCTGTCTCTTGAGATAATCTTTCAGCAACGATACGGGGTTGCGCCTTGATCATCGTCATACCAAAATGATTCAGTATCGTCACTTTCGGTTTGAGCGTCGTTACAATCTCCTTTACATCTTTTATGCTGAGGTGATACAGCCAACTCTTCATGTCCTTATCCACGCTATAACGAACTACGTTGATAATGAGGAACTCCCCCGGATAATGCTTCAATAATTCCGGGAAATAGCGGGTGTCTACAATCAATGAAATCGTATAGTCCTGAGTAAAAAAATTTATCCCGTATGTCTCACTTGGATGCTGATGCCTCAGGGGTGTTTCGAAAGATACCGTATCGGAGAGCTTATAGTTACCTCCCTCTCTGATAATTTCTATCTGAGGGATATAACTTCTTACATATTGAAAAACCACGGGGTCTTCTGTTAAGGCATCTTCAGGGGTATAAAGGGTTCCGCGCTTCTTGAACCCGCCCTCGGTCATTGCTTCGATCATGACATTCACATCAGCGGCATGATCAAGATGCCGGTGGGTAAGAATAATGGCATCCAGTTTCATAGGGTCCATCTTGGGCCTGCTTGAAATACATCGTACCAAACATCCCGGTCCTGGATCGACCAATACGTTACAACCCTGAAGGGAATACCACATTCCACCTGATGCACGCAGTTGCTTGGATACGACAATCCTGGCGCCAGCCGTACCAAGAAATTTCACAAAATCCGTTTCGGGAGTATTTTCCATGTTTGACAATAATACTATGAATTTGTTTGAATGGTATGGGTATAAATATTGGTCGTACGTACATCGCTATGGTCAGGAAGTGCCTGGATGGTTCAGATGTCATAATTGGTTTGCGGGAGATGGGTGGCAAAGTTCTGAAGTAAGGTATGGGAAGATACCCGCTTCCTGAAAAGCTTCCTTTTGCAATTAGATTGTCACCACTGTCCAAATAACCGTGTTACTGCCTTTTTTATATGCCACGCCACTGTTAATATGCTATCTATAATATTTACGTACACAGGAGAAGCCTCTGGTGGACATAAACCCGTAACCATTCGCTCCTCATGTTTTTCTGCATAGTGTGCGGCAAGTTTTTCAAGACTTATGCATTTATCCACAACACATTTCATAAATTTTTCATTTCTGTTTGCTATAGTATCTCCCGCAGTTTTCAAAATATCAAGTGTTGTATTAAAGAGATAGCGGATCTCATCCAACCCCTTGTCACTAAATATGATTTTCTCAGATATCTTAAATCCTACATGCCGTGAAATTGAATCCAATCCGTTTAAGGCCAATCCTATGCTGCTCAATGTTGCAAGCAGACATTTAATCAGGTCATTATTAATAGTACGCTCCGCGGCTTTATTACTCAGCAACTTTCGCAACTGATTTCCTTCTTCATTCATAGCCGCAGTCTGTTCCTGAGCCCTCTCGATAAGATCAATCTTATGTTTCATAAAACCGTCTATACAAAGGCCCAAAATAGACTCTGCTTTAAAGCACATACCACCGATACGCTCTAATGCAACTTTTAAATTTTCACTGTTATTGGTAAATGACATATTTGCATGCCTCCAAAGGACCAGAGCTAAGCCAAGTAGCATAAGGTATCTTTACAAGGAAAAGCCTACTATTTAATAAATCTTAAAAGTTCTATCATTGCATTTGATGATAGGGAACTGCTTTTCCTCTTCGATTATTATTGAAACAGAATTTAAGAAAATTGCAAGTTTTTAAATTATTTGCCCATAATCTGCAAATATCGTGCAGCGCCGTTTCTTGTAATTAAACCGCCAACTTTAGCGTTTCCATGACGATAACCCTGACTTGGTCCTCTTTTATCACGATAAAGATAAGATTAGTTTTTTTGCCTAATACCTTCTCGAACTGCTTCGCTGACTCCATATCTTTTTTACGATTCCATCATCGTCTTCATCGTAAATTTCACCTACAACTTCTTCTAAAATATCTTCCAAGGTTATGATACCGAGCGACTGGGTAGCTTGACGTACGATTGCCATGTGAATTCGATTTCCTTGAAAACTTTTGAGTATCCTGACGATGGATTCATTCACATCGACAAAATATGGTTTTCGGAGTAAACTGGTTATAGAAAATTCTGTTTTGGTGTCCATCATGGCGACAAATTCTTTTGTGTGAAGGATACCAACAATGTGTGGTTTGGCTTCATCGGATATGACAGGAATCCTCGTATGTCCGCAGGCAATAATGGTTTTTAGTATTTCTTCTTTACCCATAGAGCTGCGGATGGTAACAACCTTGTGAAAGGGGAGCATAACTTCAGAAGCCCTCTTAAAATGCAGGGCAAATAAATTTACCAGGTAATCCCGGTGAAAAGGATGCAATGATTTCAGGGACAGTTCCGAAACCGTTTCTTCAGAAGAAGGAGTGAGACGAATCCCTATAAGGAAGAGGAGTTTTATCGTTAATTTCTCAAGGACATGAACGAGGGGTGATGCAAACTTTGTCATAAGAATTAACAAGCGACTGGAGAACAAAGACACCTCTTCGGGATAACGGATTGCAATAGCTTTGGGTACAAGTTCTCCAATAACCACGGTGAAAAAGGTAAATGGAATGACGAAAAGCGCGATCGCAAGAATTTCAGCCGATGTACCAGAGATGTGGA
Source organism: Candidatus Brocadia sp. WS118 (assembly GCA_007618135.1). GTDB lineage: Bacteria > Planctomycetota > Brocadiia > Brocadiales > Brocadiaceae > Brocadia. The sequence goes on from PHFX01000156.1 coordinate 33,811, forward strand.
GCAATTTCCTCAGATAGGGAAGAAGGGATGCCTCAACTTCGGTGCCACCCAATGCAGCAGATGATATCCCAACCAGAGTGATTCCTATCTGAATAACGGCAAATGTCCTTTCAGGGCGTTCCTTTAGGAGAATAAATATTTTTGCAGAGGTATTACCTTTAGAGGCCATATCTCGTAAAAGGGGCACATTGGCAGAAGCAAATGCCATCTCCATACATGAAAATATGCCATTAAAAAGGACCAATATGATTACTATTATCCATTCCATGGTGTGATTACGGAAAGACTATTTTACTTTTGTTTGTATTTTTGCGGAAAAACATGGTTAGTTATTTGCTTCTCATCTGTAAATATCGCGCAATGCCGTTTCTTGTAATTAAACCGACAACCTTGTCATTTCCCATAACGATAATCCTGCCTTTGTCCTCTTTTATCATCAATTCAAGGGCTCCCATGGCATCGGAATCAGGCGAGACCTCCCATTTTTTGTCATGGGAGATAAAAACATCGGACACCTTCACTTTATTCCAGTCCTCTCTGGGGATTTCTTTGATCTCCTTAAGGGTTATAATGCCCAGAAATTGTCCTTCATCCATGACAGGAAATCCACCGTATCCATATCTCAGAAAATATTTATCTACGGCCTCTGAAATAAAAATTGATGGACTAACGGTTACGATATTCCTTGCCATAGCATTTTTGACCCTGATCGTTGAGAGCGCCTCCTGAAGGGTTGCCTGTTGTTGGCTTGACTGAGCCGCCATGTAAAGGAACCACCCGATAAGCAGCAGCCACAATCCGCCGGAAGAACCTGTAAAAATCAAAAACAGACCAAAAAGGAGGAAAAACAGGGCGATCCGTTGCCCGAAGACAGACGCCTTTTGGGTAGCATAAAAAAAATCCTTTGTCCTGCTCCATAGCGCTGCCCTGAGTATCCTTCCGCCATCCATGGGAAAGCCCGGAATGAGGTTAAAAGCGCCGAGGATAAAATTAATTCGCGCAAGGTAAGAAAAAAGCGCAACGAGTCCACCCGTGACATTTATTGCCACCAGGAAAAAAACTGCAGATAGGAGGAAACTCGAAATAGGCCCAGCGATGGCGATCCTGAATTCCGCCTTTGGATGGGGAGGCTCACCTTTCATCTGCGCAACGCCTCCAAAGATGAACAGGGTAATGCCGGTAATAGAAACATGGTATTTTCTGGCGATACACGAATGGGAAAGCTCATGGAATGCGACGGAAGCAAAAAGCAGCAAAGACGCCAGTGTGCCTTTAATCCAATAAGCGGCTACCGGAAGGTCTGGCGCTGCCTTCGGGAAATACTGTGTAGACAAAGACCACGTTATCAAACCAAAGACGATAAACCACGAGAAATGTACCCGCATGGGTATTCCCATGACCGTTGCAATTTTCCATGTCCCTTGAGTCAAAGTATTGTTCATCTTACATCCTCCTTATCTCGTTTTGTATGACATTCCTCGCCGTCGCAGAGAGAGAAGCATACAGAGAGTTTCATTCCGTTGCGGAAAACCTATCCACAGTAACAATTACATTGCCGGTAAACACCAGCAAATACATGAAAAGAAAATACAACGAATCGTAAAGGCAACCAGATAAAAATCATACTTTTCTCTCCTGTGAAATAAAACGATGGATGTTTTATCCATATCGTTGCAAGGTACTTCATTTTTACTGCCATTCTTAATCCTGCGGCGCCTGTAAGACTTTCTTAATTCGCTTTATCGCCCAGTCAATCTCCCCCTTCTTGATAATCAGGGGTGGAGCAAGGCGAATATTCGTAAAATGAGTTTCCTTGCAAAGCAAGCCCTCTTTCCACAATTTATCGCAGAAGAATCTGGCGTCACCATGTTCTGGTTTGATTTCCAGAGCGATAAAGAGTCCTTTGCCTCGAATTTCTTTAACAAAAGGAGTTTCTATTTCCTGCAATTTTGCCATAAAATAATTTCCCAGTTCATAGGAATTCTCGACCAGTCCTTCTTCAACCAAAACCTTCAGCCCCTCCCTGGCTACGGCACAAGAAAGCGGAGAGCCGGAAAACGTGCTGCCATCCTCTCCCGGTTTTAAGATATCGCCGACTTTCTCTCCACCGAGAACGGCTGAAATAATGCAAGGCCCCGCACCCAACGCTTTTCCTAAAGTCAAAATATCGGGTTTGGCATCTTCATATTCGTAGACAAAACGCTTGCCGCATCTGCCAAGACCGGTCTGAATTTCGTCGAGCATAAAAAGAACGTTATTCTTCTGGCAGATTTCTTTGGCGCCCTTCAAATAGCCTTCGGGTGGAATTATCACCCCACCTTCTCCTTGAATAGGTTCGACCAAAAAACCAACGGTATTTTCATCAATGGCATTCTTTAGTGCTTTCAAATCACCGTAGGGAATAATTTCAAATCCGGGCGTATGCGGTCCGAAATTTTCTTTATACAGAGGTTCGGAAGAAAAACTGATAACGGTGATTGTCCGTCCATGAAAATTATTTTCACAAGTAATAATTTTGGACCGGTTTCTGGCTATACCTTTGACGGTATAACCCCATTTCCTGACAATTTTAATTGCTTTTTCAACTGCCTCGGCGCCGGTATTCATCGGCAAAACTTTAGGGAAACCGGCGAATTCGGCCAACTCTTTGCAGAAAAGTCCCATCTGGTCATTGTAAAAAGCCCTGGAAATATTGGCCAGGGTCTTTGCCTGCTGAATCAAAACTTTTAGAATCCTGGGATGGCAGTGGCCGTGAGAAAGAGCCGAATAACAGCTGAGCATGTCAAGATACTTTCTGCCTTCGATGTCCCAAACCCAGGGTCCTTTGCCCCGAACCAGAACAACCGGTAAAGGGCTATAGGTTTCCATGATATATTTTTCCGTTAACTCAATCAGTTTCGCGGCAGTTAGCTGGACCCCAGAAGCCTCATTAGGTACCTCATTCATTATTTTTTAATCCTCTCTGGAAAGCTTTTTCGTTTATTCCGGGGTATTCGTTCAATTGCAGTGTTAAAGTTGATAGAGAGTCAAACCCAATACTTCGGACGGCAGTAATACTCATACAATGCAATTTTATACTCTCTGCTCACAGGGCTTGAAAGGTTGAATTTCGGGCTGTTTTTTATCTGTTCTTGGGTGAGCATAACGGGAAAATATCGCGACTCCCACTCTTGTTGACCAAAAACTGACGGAGATATGAGTAATTTTCAATTCAGGATCTACGTCTCGACATCTGCTACGAGATATCGTACTGCCCATGTCCCGTAGTCAAAAAAGAAATTATATACCTCCCAATAGTGCCATCCCTGGCGTGAAATCTATGTCCAAAGAGATTTTTTATATTTATCAGCATGGATTGTTCCTTATTTCAAAGAAATAAATACCTTAATTTTCACGTTTTTTACTATAATAAAATTTACCATAAGATGCACGTTTTAAATTTTCAAAGGCCACCACTTCTTAAAATGTTTATGTCAGACTACTCTTTCCATCAAAGCCACAGGGAAATGGGTGAATATCTCTGACAAATACAAGACGATTGCTTCTTTATGACGTATCGTCGTAGCAATTTCTCCGGAGAAAATGTTTTGATATTTCTTTTCAGTTTCCTCATGTGACAGAATAATATATGAGTCTTTCCATACGTCTTTGCCTAAAGGCAGGACATCGGGTTGCTGTATAAGTCTTGTAAAAAATCTGGGAACAACAATCAGCAGCCTCGAATTCCCTAATTTCCTCACAAACGAGCAAACATTCATAGCCTTTTCTCCCATTGCCTCAAGGGGAGCATATTCTCCGCGTTCAAATATTTCTCTGTTTGCTTTTCGGTAATTGAGGGCTTTATATATCAGGTAGAGCTTTGTCTTCCCATTATCTTTATTGAGTGCTAATTCCCTGCAAAGTTCAGGTAATGCCATTTCTGACTCATTTCTTTTCAATTCATCCAGCATCTTGATTCTCATGTCATAATCAACGGGTCGACGATTGTCAGGGTCGACAAGACTGAAATCCCACAACTCAGTCCCCTGATAGAACTCTGGAATGCCGGGAGAGGTTATCTTAAGCAATGTTTGTGAAAGGGAATTGTACATACCGTAATGTGATATCTTCTTTTGAAATGTAAGAAAATCTTTCAGAAATTTATTTCTCCGTGTATTATTCAGGATGGCTTCAATAAAGTGCATCAGGAGATTCTCGTAATTTGTATTTGGATTTATCCAGCTTGAGTTGACCTTTGCCTCCCTTAATGCCTTTACCAGGTAATCTTTAATCCGTTTCTTAAATATTTCAGGTTCAGTCATTGGTTCGATGGGCCATATACCGATAAGAGTTTGGTAAAGAAGGTATTCTTCATTTGGGTCCGGCACTGTCTGACCTTCAACAACTACGACATGTTTCTTATTTAACCTTCTCCATCGTGTTACAAGTTCTCTCCATTCATGAGGAATTTCCGAAAGGACATTAATTCTTGCCCTCACATCTTCACTGCGTTTTGAGTCGTGGGTAGAAGTAGCACTAAGGGTGTGAGGCCAGAACTTGATTCTTTCTATATTCTGCCCGTGAAAGGTTTCCATGGGTGTACCAAATCTTTCCGGGCTTCCTCCCACTTCATTGAGGGAAATGAGACGGTTGTAAATATAAAAGGTCGTATCCTCAATTCCTTTTGCCGTAATGGGTCCGGTAACCTGCTGAAATTTCATAACAAAATCAAGCCATTCTCTCTGATCGGTATCTTTAAAATTTTCAGGATACTTGAGAACAAGGACGTATTTGAGAAAGTCAAAGACAGATTCGCTCATGGCAGGGTTTTTCCTCTTTGCCTTTGATACCGCAATCTCAATATACTTTCGATCCCTTTCCGTTACCTCTGATGGTTTTATATAGGTTCTGTATACCGGAAAAAAGGCAATGACTTCCTTTATTGCGTTTGTAAGGCTGTTCAAGGTGAAATCTCTTGTATGCCGGTTTTTCTCCGATAGCTGGTTCAGGTAGTGTCCCAGAGTATTGACTTCGCCGGACATAATCACTTCCATAATTAATTTTTTCTGTTCATACACAACGTTCTGGAAATTGAGCTTTGACTTGATGAATCTGGAGTATATATCGTCAAATATTTTTGCATATGTTGTTTCAACAAAGATGCCGTTCAGTGAGTTCAGGAAGACATATCCTGTCGTGCCGAAGATTGGCCAGTCTTCTGGCATCTTTTCTCCTTTGATAAAGATTTTTTCGCCGATAATATAAAAAGCCTTCATCTGGGGTTCTGTTGATAACAGTTCATTGTATTGTTTCAATATTTCAGGTTCTTTATTTGTAGTTTCCGTTACAGTTCCAGCAAGATCAAGCCTTTGATAAAGAAAACAGTTTTTCTGCAACCTCTGGAAGTATTCCGAAGGGTTATAGAGACCATCGGGATGATCAACCCTCAACCCAGTAACCTTGCCTTCTCTGATAAGTTTAAAAATCAATGTATGAGTTTCCTTGAAGACAAACGGGTTTTCCATACGGATTGCTGCAAGATCGTTAATGTCGAAGAATCTCCGGTAGTTTATCTCCTCGGTAGCCACACTCCATTGTGAGAGCCTGTAGATCTGTTGATTCAAAAGATTATCAAGCAGATTAAAGCTTTCGTGCGTGCCTTTTATTCCGTTAAATATCGTTACATTTTCATTAATGAAATCCTCAATCTTAGGATTCTCATGGCAAAGACTCCGGAGTCGTTTCTTGATAATTTCTTTCTCGCGGTATCGCTCGGTAATCTTTCCCGTGTCCTTTTCTGTAGGTGAGGGTAAATGGTTTAATGCCGTGATAATACTTAAAAGTTCACTTAAATGTGGGTCTTCAGGAGGAAGACGACTTTTTAACTCATATCCACGATGCTCTAATATATCGATATATGTCTTTGGTCTGATAGGAAATTTATGCTGATAATAAGAAAGAAAAAAATCTCCATTTTTAAAAACAAGCTGCAAATCCTGTCTTTCCAGAATATTTCCATACTGATCGCCTAAAACAGGGATAAGCACTTTATTCTTCAACTCTCTTTTAACCGGTTCCCAGTTTATGTCAAAGTAGTCTGCATAGACAGAACTTGGCCCATTCTCTAGGACATCCATCCACCAGACATTTTCTTTACTGGTAATGCACATATGGTTTGGCACAATGTCAAGAATTTGCCCCATCCCATATTTCCAAAGTTCCTGGATCATTTCGTTATATTCTTCGTCCGTGCCGATTTCCGGATTTATCGCATCATGGGCGACAATATCGTAACCATGGAGGCTACCTTCTTTTGCTTTAAAATAAGGGGAAGCATAGATATCCGAGATGCCGAGTTGATTAAGGTAGGGAATAACTCCACTTGCATCGGTAAATTTAAAACGTCCGTTGAATTGGAGTCTGTATGTGGATACGGGTATCCGTGGCCTGCAAGATTCTTCCAAAGTCATTCGTAATCCTCCGGATTTCCTTTCTGTGCAATGAAGTTGACTTCATTTTTAGCATAACATGAGCACAAATACCAGCTAACTTTATAAAACACTTACATGAGATTTTCTGATATAGAGGGCAATACTCCTTCCCCTCATAGTTATTTCAGTCCCGGGAACAAGCTCAGAGGCAAGTACAGAACCAGGACCAGACCATATTTGCTCTGAAGAGTCAATTGCCTTATTCCATACCTCCCCGGACAGGGGCGGGATACAGGTAACATCTGTGTAATTGAAATTTATGACAATCATTATCTGACTCGAATCCTTCCAGCGTATGACAAACAGCATTCTCTGTCCTTCGATAGCCTCTACAAAAAGATTCCTCTTGTCAAGATTTGATAGCGCCGGAATAGTTTTTCTTAGTCTCATCAGGTGTTTGTAAAAATCCAGCAAAACCTTGTAATGTCCCTGCTTTCTTTTTTTCCAGTGTATTTTTGATTTCAAAAATGTTTCTGTACTTTGTGGGTCTGGCGGTTCGCCCAGCCATTCGAACTCAGCGAACTCTCTCTTCCTTCCCTGACGTACAGCTTCGACAAGGTCAGGATCAGAATGGTTTGTAAAGTAAAGAAATGGGGCATCTTCCCCATACTCTTCTCCCATGAAGAGCAGGGGAATGTACGGGGAGAGAAGAACGGTCCCTGCCGCAAGTTTCAGCGCTTCAAACGATACAAGTGCGCTGAGCCTTTCACCCAGCATCCTGTTACCTATTTGATCATGGTTTTGTGAAAAGACTACCATTTGTTTTGCAGGTATATCCTTTGAAGAATTGCCATGACTCTTTTTTCTAAACTCGGAATACTCTCCTGAATAGACAAAACCCTCTTTCGTAGACTTTGCCATATGCGAAACCTTACCGAAGTCAAGATAATATCCACGATTTTCACCCGTAAGAAGAGTATGAAGCGAGTGATGAAAGTCATCGCACCATACTCCGTCAATGCCATACCCGCCGGATTCCCGCGATATGACAACACGGGAATCGTTTAAATCACTTTCAGCGATCAGGTCGTATTTCCTGCCCATTTTTTGGGAAAATGCTTCAACCCGTTCTGAAAGCTCAGAGAGAAAGTGTTTCTCACCTATGTCGAATATAGCATGAATAGCATCAATGCGAAGGGCATCTACGTGATAATGACTGAACCAGTGAATGGCATTATCTATAAAATAATTCCTCACCTCTCTGCTGTATGCGGAGTCAAAATTTATCGCTTCACCCCATGGAGTATGGCACGTATTCGTAAAGTAAGGTCCGAAGTCTCTCAAATAATTCCCTTCTGGCCCAAGGTGGTTATATACGACGTCAAGAATGACAGCTATTTCTTTTCTGTGGCACTCGTTTACCAGATGTTTAAGTCCCTCTGGCCCTCCATAGGAATTTTGAACTGCATACGGATAGACACCGTCATAGCCCCAATTCCTTTCCCCGGGAAATTGAGAAACCGGCATTAATTCCAGGGTATTTATCCCGGTATCCCGTAATTCATCGAGTCTGGGAATTATAGCATGAAACGTTCCATCAGGCGTAAATGTGCCGACATGAAGTTCGTACATGATCATCTCATTTAATGGAATACCCTGCCAGTTTACATCTGACCAGACAAATGCGCTATGGTCGACGACTTGTGATGCTCCATGCACCCCTTGTGGCTGGTATTGTGAAGCGGGGTCGGGTCTATCCTTTTCATTATTGAGACGATAAAAATATTTTGTAGCGGAGGTTACACCCTCAATGGTCGTTCTCCAATATCCTTCCTTATCCTTTTCCATAGGGACAAGTTTCTCTCCGGGCGAAATGATCTTTACCGCTACCTTGCTGAGAAAAGGAGCCCAGACAGCGAACTCGCACCTGGCAGTGCTGATATAGTTTGTCCCATGTTTCACGGAAAATTCCCTTCGTGGATCGCTTTAACGATTCACCTTCCAAATGATCTTTTTGTGTAGAAATAACCGAACCCTGCCACCAGAAGCAAGATGATTACGGATGTGGCAGTGCCTTGTCCAAAGTCTCCCTGATAAAAAAAGAGTTTATAGGCATATACCGACACGTTTTCTGTTGAGCCTCCCGGTCCTCCGCCGGTGAGGACATACACGAGGTCAAATATCCTCATGGCATTAATCGCCCTGAAAAGGATGGCGACACCCAATACCGGCAACAGCAATGGCAGGAAGATGAAACGAAGCCGTTGCCAACTGCTTGCTCCATCAATAACAGATGCCTTGTACATTTCCTGAGGAATGGCAGAGAGGCCTGCCAAGACAATAATGGCTACAAACGGCGTTGTCTTCCACACATCCGCAACAACAAGTGAAAAAAAGGCCAACCACGGCTTCTCAAGCCAGCTTATCTGATCTATTCCTATGCCCTGTAAGAGATAGTTTACGACACCCAGATTATAGTCAAAGATCCACTGCCACATCCTGGCGGTGACCACCGTTGGAATTGTCCATGGAACAAGGATAAGGATTCTCAAAAGGTTATTAACGGGCGATAGCCGGTTCATCATGAGCCCCAGACATAAGCCCAGAATCGCTTCCAGGGATATCGAAACAAAGGTAAATGAAAGGGTAAGAAAAAGTGAGTACCAAAAACGGGAGTGCGCCAGAATTGCCTGATAAATATCAAGTCCTGCAAATCTTTCCTCCGTCAGGATGAGTTTCGCATTCTTGAACGATGGGATGAGGGTGTCTATAAATGGGATAAAATTAAATGCCAGTACCAGCATTATACCGGGCAGTAAAAACAGATAGGACAGTTTAGTTTTTCGTAAAATCACGTTTTATCCCTTCGAGTTTTACTTTCATGGTCATTAATGCCGCCTTGCTATTTGTCTGATTTGACAGTACCTTGTTAATGTGCTTCTGCAAAATATCGCTTATCCACTGGTAATAGGGAACGTTCGGTTGTATCTGAACATCGTGTAACGCCGATTCAGCGACGGGCAGGAAAGGCAATTTTTCACCTTACTGGTCTTTATACAATGCTGTTCTGGAGGGCATCCATGACGCATGCATGGCCAATTCCTTTTGTGCTTCATGTGAAGTTAAAAAATGAATCAACTGCCATGCCTGTTCCTTGTTCCCTGAATACGCATTGATAGCGAGATGCCAGCCGCCATACACCGATGCCGGTTTTCCGTCAGAAAACCGGGGGAGCCGTGACACACCCACCTTACCCTTCATTGAGGGATCTTCCTGGCATAATCCCCACACATAGGTCCAGTTTCTCAAAAACAGGCCTTTCCCCTGTTGAAAGAGATGCCGGGAAGACTCTTCCTCAAGTTCACTGCAAGTGTTTTGCGGAGATACACGGTATTTCCATATCAAATCGTGCATCAGATCAAGCGCGATGGTATTGTGCTCAGAATCGACGATGATATTTCCTGTACTGTCAATGATCCCGCCGTTTTTGCTGCCAATGAATTCGATAAAATTGCAGATCAGCCCTTCATATTGCTTCCCCTGCCAGAGATACCCGTAAACAGATTCAGACGCTGAGATTTGTGTGCAGAGCTCAATAAGGTCATTCCACGTGTCGGGCGGATGCATATTATACTTTTCCAACAGGTCTTTTCTGTAATATAAAAGGCCGACGTTGGCATTCCAGGGTATGGCGTATAAGGTGCCCTGAAAGACGTTTGTTTCTTCCATCACCGGAAGAAAGGACGCCCGGTCATTTTTATCCATACGATTTTCAAGAGATTCCAGCCATCCGGCAGATGCAAATTCAGCTATCCAGATGGTATCTATCCTCATGACATCAAAATCCTTGTTTTTCGCTCCCAGGGTGGTAAGGTAGTAATGATGTTGTTGGTCTGTGGAAGCCGGCAGGACGTTTAAGGAAACTTTTATTGCTGGATTTTCAGCTTCAAATTGATCTACAAGGATTTTTATAAACCGGATTTCTTCTGTACCGGCGCCGATGCTGAACACTAACTCGTCCGTTTTTTTCGTCCTTAAGAAAGTAGAGGCAATCCATACCCCAACCAGGGCATAAACAAATACGATAATTGTTTTTTTGGGATTAAATTCCACGGTGGACTTTCATAGGAAACCATAATAGTAAAAGGCGGGTGACGTAGTAAGTCTATGTTAAGTATTCCTCTAATAGGTCAGACTGCTATGCCTCTCTTCGCCGCACAACGATTAAGTTCAGTCGCCGCTCTTGCAGTCGGCTGCAACGACTTGTTATGCTGTATGCGAATTGCGTCTTTTGGCTATTACATGCCATACTTGCATCTCACCCTTTCCTTTAATTTTGATCCTGCTACCTGGTTCGCAGATGAACTCATTATTAATGAGTTCATAAGTCGAGTTGGTAATCTGGATTTTACCAGATTCCCCATGAGACTCCATACGACTAGCCGTATTGACCGTATCTCCCCATAGATCATAAATAAATTTTTTAAGTCCAATCACACCAGCGACTACAGGTCCCGAAGCGATTCCAATACGAAAAGCTAATTGCGTACCGTCTTGCGATGGATGATTTGCGGCATATTCGCGTATATCCAGGGCCAAATTTACTATAGCTTGGGCGTGATGGAAATGACTCGTAGGTATACCAGCAGCTACCATGTAACAATCTCCAATGGTCTTAATCTTCTCCAATCCGTATTTTTCAACCAGGGTATCCAGGTGAGAAAAGATTTTATTGAGTAATTGAACTAGCGCTTTGGGTTCCAACTTTTCTGATAAGGGCGTAAAGTTCACTATATCAGCAAATAATACGCTCACATTTTCAAAATGATCGGCGATGATTTGCGGGTTATTCTTGAGTCTCCCGGCAATTTCTTCAGGTAAGATATTGAGCAACAATTGTTCAGCCTGGCGTTGTTCAAATTCAATAATGAGCCGTTGTAAGAAATCTCTGCGGGAGTAAACCTCCATAAAGTAACAGGCTACCATTCCAATAATCACCGTCGACAGAAAGAAAAAATTATTGTTGATAAACATATGGATACCTTCTGTGGATGTCCAGAACTGTTGTAACACAATAGCGACAATCTCATATCCACAAATAATGATCAAACTGTAAGCGGTTGCATATTTAAAGCGGAGTCGTACAAAGGTAAATCCATACAGCATTACTAACATCAATCCAGCATAGTACGATGTGTACCCAGGTTCTTGCTTATGAGAGATGGCAATCATAGCAATAATACCAAGCCCGCCTAAGACAATGGGTATAGCATGAAAAATTTGCATCAATCTTTCGAAAAATGAGAAAAAGGAGGCCAGTAGCGCCATACCTATCGCCGGGCAAACAATGACATATCGGATGAACCAAATGTCATTCTTAGAAATAGGCATAGCCCAGATATCTAATAATCCGAATCCCCCATATAGAATCATCGCTACAAAAAGGGCGACCCTGGAGAGGACTAAGTAATGACGCGAATAATCAGTCAAAAATTGCGCTTCGAATTCTCCGGGGAAACGGAGTCGATAGGCATAACGAATGGAATCTACTGTGATGAAATTTTGTTCTATCATTTATAAATCTGTTGTCTATTCTTTTCCTGTTTTTAATATTTTCTCAAAAGTCTTTTCGGCCTCTCTTATGTCTTTTTTGCTTGGTATTTCTTCGTCTTCAATTATGCTTCTTATCCACAGGTGAATAAAAAGGTCTTTTCCATGGTGAATTAATTCTTCTTTAACTTTAGTACTGTTGTCAATACTGATGCCGTTTGCTATCAAATATCGATAAGCCGTATCGGCAATTCTTTTGATCGCCGGGATATGCTCCAAATTATCGACAGACTCTTCTAAGAAATATTTATGTTGGCTCTCTACCAGAACCATTCCATATGCAGTCACTATTTTAATTATGTCTTGATTCATTTGTCTTTATATAGATAACGCTCCGCTTAACCCGCTGGCAACGGAACGTAGCTGAGTAGCCGGCCAGGTCAAGTGGTTGTTAGATGCTCTCTTCAAAATAATCGCTATCAACCTTTTTGACTGGATACAATGAAACCGTGGATACACCTACATCATGCTCAATCATCAAACTGGTAAGTTGCTCACCGTCAATTAAAACGATTTTACTGCCGATCTGAGAGACATAACTCCGAGCAATCCAGCCTTTTTCATGTACGTTGATGCCCAACCGACTCGATTAGAAAATGTTGACTGAATACCGCTTGGGAGCATTTCCTTTAGTTCTTCATCGGTAAGGCTCAATTCCTTTGACAGAACTTCCACTGCCTCACTGGTTGATGTCTCCCCGCTCTTTCTTGCCGTAAATTGGAGAAGCGGCAGCATCAAACTCTGATAATCTGGAACGGCCATTTATTTATCTCCTTTGTGCATCTAGCGTTTCCGCCCAGCCGCGCCGCTTTGCGACGACGGCTGAGTGGATTGTTGTATTTCTTAATCCTTGTCATCATCAGGCAATTCGTCGCGCAAGCAATCCTTCAACTCTTTTAGAGCCTCACTCAATCCGGTGGCGGACGCCAAGCTTCCCAAGAAATTATTGATAATGTCTACCCATTTCTTAAACGGTTTTTTCCAGAGCTTACGTACTCCTTCTGCTAACCGCTCGCGTAACGTAGCGTTGGCTTTTGATACTTGGCGTTCTTTGATATTTAGTTGGGCGCCATAAAATCCAGCACGCTGAAAGTTCTGTCGTGGCGTTTGGAAAATCAATGTCTCCGGATGTTTCTCGCCGGATGCAGCTGTATTCTGTAGGAAATCATTAAGATATTCATTGATTGCTGCTCGCACTTCCGATGATCTATCCCCATAAATGTTATCTGCGTTTTTTTCAATCATTTCGAATGTCGCAATCGTATCCATGAACATCTGCATCACACGCCTTTGGACATCCCTAAGATCGTTGTCTGATAGCGGCATCTCTTTTCTCCTGTAAGAATACAGCAATAATTATACAGTCTGTACAATCCTGCCAACAACCCGGCTTTGGACGGGCGAGCTCCTTTGTTCAAGCATGAGTGTATATCGTCGTTTTTATATCGTGTTAGCTAGGTAATTCCTGGATGGTTAGAATATAATATCTCACTTTATTTTAGTCAATACAAAAAGGGTAGCAGTTCACCACAGAGGACGCCCTCGATAGCTGCATTCGGGGACAAGCTCCAAAGGCAGAGAAATAAAGGGAATTGATGGAATCTGCATACTTAGTTCGTTTGTCCTCTATCATACTCTCTGCGGTGGGCTGAACCGTTACGTTGCATCAAAATTCTATCCTTACACCGATTACAGTGTCAAACCAAAGAGTATCTTCGGGGGAAAACTGCAAACCTACCATATCCCCTGTTTTTGTTTCTTCTGCCGCATTCCCTTTCACATACCACAGGATGTTTTTCGTAATTTCAACATGGCTTATTGATTCGCTTCCAAGGTATTCTCTATGCACGATTTTCCCGGTAATTACATGAGGAGAATGCGGGGGTACAAGGGTGAGTCTTTCAGGCCGTATGTCGAGAATGACGTCTTTTGTGCCGGGCAAGAGAGCAGGAAATTCAATCACAACTCCACCAATATTGAATGAGCGTGGATTACCAATGCAACGTCTCTCTTTCCGGGCGGGACATGATTGACCATACGTTCATGAAAGAAGATGTATCCGGAGGTAGGCGCTTCCAAACCTGCAAGCATATTTAATGTCGTGGACTTTCCACTCCCGCTGGACCCAAGAATCACAAGAAATTTTCCATCGTGTATGTCCAGATTCAGATTACGAAGCGCGGTGGTATTTCCGTATTGCTTTGTCAGGTCTTGTAATCGTATCTTCATTCTTTCGCCGCGCCTGATGTTAATCCTTGTACAACGTATTTCTGGAAAAACAGTAAAATAATAAGGAGGGGAACCGTGACCACAACAGAGGCGGCGGCAATATAGACCCAGGGAATCTCATAGGTACCCTGAAACAGGGCAATCCCCACAGACGCCATCCTTGTTGATTCATCAGGAGCAAAAGTAAGGGCAAAAAGAAATTCATTCCAGCAAAAGATAAAGACGAGAATTGCAGCAGAGATGATACCGGGGGCAGCTAAAGGGGTGATAATATAACGAAAGGTTTGAAAATGCGTAAAAGACGAGTTTTCTAAAAATCTTTTATTCCCTCTAAACTCCCATGTCCGAAGGGGACACCACGAAGCATGAAAATATAATCTATTTTCGTGTTAAAGAAAATACAATGCTATGCATATTTTTTCAATAATTATGCAAGTTATTCAGAGGTATGGTGGTACGGTTTTTATGATTTCCCGCCGGGTATTATTGCCTTCCGTTTACTTTGATAGATTACACCTAAGGCGAAATGCGATTTGTCGTCGTTGGGGTTGAGTTCCAAGGCCTTTTGTAAAGATTTGATAGCCTCGTCAAGTTGCTCCTTCTTTGCATAGGCGACGCCCATGTTATAGTAAGCATCCGAATATTGTGGGTTAATTGCCACGGTTTTTTTAAAGGCGGCAAGAGACTCATCCAGAGAGCCCATAGAAGCATAGGTAACACCTAAATTATAATATCCCTTTTCAAATTTTGGGTTAAGTTCTACGGTCTTTTTAAAGGCTGTCAGGGCATCTGAATATTGCTCCTTTCCATGATAAACGATCCCTAAATTATAAAATGCCTCAGTATACTGTGGAGATGCTGCAATAGCCTTTTTTAGGTTTTCAACAGCATCATCCAACCGACCCGCCTCATAATAAATTACACCGAGATTGTTAAGCGCTTTTGCCAAATTGGGTTCAATCTCTAATGTTTTTTTGTATGCGGTGATGGCATCTTCTACCATCCCTTTTTCATTATACACAATCCCGAGGTTATAATACGCTTCGGCATAATTGGGATTTTTTTCAACAGCCTGTTGAAATTCCCTAAGGGCGGCATCCAAAGATTCATCTCTCCCCTGACCCTGGCAATAACTCACATTTATTAATGATAATAGCAAAAGCGCTACAACGATGCACATGTTCATAACAAGGTTCCTCCTTAAATACATGGTATAGGAAATTTTCATTTTATTTAAACGGGTTTGCGGTTAATGAATCGGCATGCGGCCTTCATTCAAAGGTTCACACAAATTTATCATATGAATCGATGCCGGTATCTCCAATATAGGCGATTGAATCTTATGGTCTTTTAATGTCATGATCGGAGCGTCTTGAATGATTCCAAGAAGAGATGTTGTCGTAAGGTCTTTTCTTTCTGTTATATACTGGACTATAGGTTCATGTTTTTCCGTTGTAAACGGCAACCGAGATATTTCTTCAGTCATATTGCCTGCATATGACTCCATCGTGTGTTTTTCTGGCATAAACGCTGTCCCTGTTTTCATCGTCGGTGCGGGTGGTGTAACCCGTAATAATTCTAAGTCTATGCCCGATGTAACAGGCTCTGCAATTATTGTTTTCAGTTGATCAAGAGTCACTGCTGATGACGGTCGTTCATGTTTTTCTTCAGCAACTATTTCAGAAATTTCCTTTTTGTTTACTGCAGTAACAGGCTCTTCCTTGATGGTTTTTAAAATCTTATGAACGAACAGATCTCCTACCAGGAGTTGTTTCAGCGTAGCGTCTGTTTTAACAACTTTTAAATAATGATAATTTACGAAGATTAATGCAATCCCAAAGCCGATTGCAATTACTGAGGTAATGATCTTAGAAACAAAAGGGAAAAATTTCATGACGAGATGAAACAGAGCAACAAAGGTGAAGGCAGACACACCAACCTCCAGGAGCCCGGCTTGGGGCGAGCCTGTTGAGGTAAAATAAACCATGACCAGTACAATGACTAAAAACCATATGCATACATGCGCAACCATATGCTTCCAGGTATTCATCGGTTTCTGCGGAGCCGGCGTCATTGCCGGTTCTGTGATTTTGTTGTTTTTTTCTGTCATGGATATAGGTATTAAATTGGTATGCGAATATTTGTAAACGCTTATTTAGTTCCCTCCAAGGAACACCATGTAGGGAGAATAAGTAATATCTGAATCATAGATTAAGGCATTTTTAAATTTGGTCGAGTAAAAATTGAGTACCAGTATTCCGACAGTTTAAAGGATGACATGATGATATAATATCTCAACCAAACATAAATAGTCAATATGATAATTGTCCCGATGGTAACGGGTACAGCAGAAACAATAAATTTTTTGAACGATATAGGGTATCTTGCCTTTTCCGCCAGACCCGGAGAAGACCGGGAGATGTATCCATAATGTCGTTTTCTTTCATAATTCGGCATTACCTTTATAAACATCAGAGAAGTTACAAATAAATTATATCCTCCGGATGATACATGCACAGGAACAAGAGCATATAGTCCTTTAAATGACGGGTAAGGAGGAAGTTCTGCCTGACGTGTTCATGTCCGTTTTCACCAAGCCTTTTGGCATATTCCGGGCTGCTTAACAACTGCTTGATGGCGAAGGCCGCACCGGAAACACTATGACATAAAAGGCCACTGTATTTGTGTTTGACCTGCAGCGGAATTCCCCCCGTGCTGGACGCAACAACCGGTTTCGCCTTCCACAGCGCCTCGGTTACGGTAAGACCGAATCCCTCACGCAATGATTTTTGCACAATAACCGTGGACGCCCTCTGGATCGCATTAATTTCCAGATCGCTGCCGGACGGAATGGGGAGGATATGGATATCCGGGTCATTCCCGGCTGCCTCTCTTGTCTCGGCATAAACCCTGGTTGATTCGGGGTCGTCGGTTGCTGTTCCGCCGGCGATAATGAGCTGGCAGTTATTACGCTTCTTTACCAGGCGGTATGCCTCAATAACCCCAACCGGGTCTTTTAAATAGTCAAACCGTGATATTTGGGTAATGATGGGCTTGTCGCTGGGGATGTGATATTTTTCTAACACCGCATCGATCGTTTCCTGGGGCAAATCTTTATTCTTGTCACTTAAAGGGTCGATAGAAGGCGAAATTAAAAATTGTCGTATAGGTAAGGGTTGTGAAAAACCCGGGGCAGAAAAAACAGCGCCATCGTAGTGATTAATAAAAGGCATCAAAAAGTCCCACACTTGTTTGTTGGGTGTTGAGACATCAATATGACACCGCCAAATCCACTTACTGTTGGGCATGGAATCTTTCTTCTTAATCAGCGCAATGGGCTGAGGATCATGGATAAGCATAACGTCTCCATACAGTTTTACCTCATCAATATTCCTCTGGCTGGTTTCCGTAAAGGCCTCAAACATCTGTGGGGTAATTTCCTCCGCCTTTCCATGCAGTGCATTATGAAACTTCTTCGTGGCGTTGAAGAAACTCTCACCGCCTTTAATAAAATCCCATCGGGCATCCATCCCTAATTCCTGTAATAAAGGTACCATGCGATTAAGGATTTCCGCCACGCCGCCTCCCACGGCGGTGGAATTAATGTTCTGAATCACCTTTCCCTGAAGTTTACCTGCCAGTAAACGTAATTCTTCAATGGTATTTGGGCCTACGATAGGTTCATATTCGGTAATCTTTGGCATTATTCTTTATCCTTCATTTTTCCATCGACGAGACAATCTGTTTTTCTATGAGTTTTACCAGCGTAAACCGGAGATTTTCCATCGTATGGGTATACGGATCAAGGGAGGCTATTTTATTTGCCAATTTGTTCTCTGATAGGCTGCCTTCAAGCCAGTTCGAGAAATCATTGATTCCTTTCCCTATCCGAAGCCTGGCCTCAAACATGTGGAAATAGATAGACTCAAGCGTTACTCTCTGCAGCGCAGCCTGAAACTCATTGAGGTCTGATGCAGTATACGGTGTTTGGCAAACGAAGCTGACCGATTTTATAAAATGGAACTCTTCTCCGGGCATCGTAAATCTCTGAAGCGCTCTGGGATGTTTTTCTATGTAGTTCTCTATTGTGCGAATAATCTCATCCCGAAGCTCACGGATGGTTGTATATTGAATGGTATCGATACTATACAATGCCTCTCCAAGCTCTGCTTCGCCTATAATGCCCGTAATCCAGTAGGCAAAGTCATTGGGAGGCTCTGGTGAAAGATATTGGTGTTGCTGGAGAAAACGGTGGGTATGATAGTAAATCACTGAGCCGGGGACAGTTTTTATGAGGCCGAGCAATTCCTGCAGATTGCTTGCCCTGAGCCCGGTAAGTTCAGGGATATGGATTTGCGTATAGAATTTAAATGGCTCTTTTGCCTTCGGTAAGGAGGTCATCGTTGCCTTCTTCCTTTTGTTTATACAGGAGTTCCAAAAACGCCTCTTTTGTATAAATCATGTTTGTTTACATGTCTGAATGGTTTTCTGTTTAGGTTTGTTCTTTGTTACAAAAAGCAGTTGAGATATCTCTTTGTTAATGCCGCGCTTCTTTGGTACTTCCTGGTGCAGCGGAGCCAGAATAAAAAAGCTTACTGGGAAAAAAGATTTTACAAGGCAACACTAACGACATATATATGATGATTGGCTTCTTCTGAGGTATGTTACCTATTGTACACTTGTTATTAAAAAATTATAATTTGGAGTATGCAATTTACGCAAGTAAATTATCTTGCCGCGCATTTAAGGAGATCTCATGCAAATTAGAAGGACACACGAAGATTAGAAGGCAGCAGATTATAGATATCATTCGATACATCATTTATTATCATCATGGGGGCTATGCAGTTCAGTGATTCGTTTATTCGCAAAAAGATTTCTCTGCGTATTCAAAGATGTTTGCAAAAGATAGAAAAGATTCATGCGTTTACTGTAAATTTGCATTTATCCTCTGCCGTATATGACAGTTGCTTCCGTTAGCTCTTGTATGAGAGCGGGGGTAATTTGTTCCGGTAAGAGTCTCCATCTCCAGTTATTTTCGGAAGTTGCCGGCAAATTCATCCTCGATGCTTCTCCCATGCCAAGCACATCCTGCATGGGTATCACTACCATATTTGCAATAGACATCATCGCCAGCCGGATCATTTCGCGGTGAATCGTGTCTTCCGTAACTTCTCTGCCCAGGTATTTGTGGATTCTTTTTTTGTCTTCGGTGCTCGCCTCTTTTTTAAACCAGCCTTTCACGGTGTTGTTGTCATGGGTTCCCGTGTATACAATGCAATGGTGGATATAGTTATGCGGGATGTATGGATTCTTGGGCAAATCATCTCCAAAGGCAAAGAGGATCACTTTCATACCGGGGATTCCAAACGTAGTTATAATTTCTCTTACGTCCGGGGTTATTGTTCCCAGGTCTTCGGCAATAATGGGCAGGCTTGGGAAATGCCGGTACAGGATGTTAAAGAAATCTTTTACCGGCGCATCTACCCATTTCCCATGGATGGCTGTTTTTTCACTGGCCGGAATTTCCCAGTATGAAACAAAACCCCTGAAGTGGTCGAGCCTGACAATATCGTAGAGTTTCAGGTTATACTCAATACGCTTCAGCCACCACGAATAACCCGTAGCTTTGAGAATATCCCAGTTATAAACCGGGTTTCCCCACCGTTGTCCTGTTGTACTGAAATAATCAGGCGGAACTCCAGCGACGAACAGTGGTTTGCCGGCATCATCCAGCTTAAATATTTCGGGTTTCGCCCACACCTCGGCGCTATCATCTGTTACATAGATAGGAACATCGCCGATGATCTGTATGTTTTTTGCATTACAATATTTTTTCAGAGAAAACCACTGCCTGAAAAAAAGGAATTGAAAAAACTTTTCCATCAGTATCCGATCCTTCCGTGTTTTTCTCCACTCCCTCATAACGTCCTCTTTTCTGTGCCGTAAACCTTCAGGCCATTCGTGCCAGGCAGCTCCATGAAAGCTCTCCTTCAGGGTTATAAAGAGGGTATAATCCTCAAGCCAATGTGCATTTTCGTTACAAAACTCTTCAAATTCCAGGTTTTTTCTCAGCGTAGGGCGGGTGTTTTTATATGCTACACGAAGGGCATTTTCTTTAAAGGAAGTAACCATATGATAGTCAACCATACCGGCAGGAAAGGTTGTATAACCTTTCAAGTCAGATTCTGTGAGGATACCGTCCTGGATAAGGAGATCAAGGCTTATCATATTGGGATTTCCCGCATAGGCTGAATTACTGCTGTAAGGGCTATTTCCGTATACGGTAGAGGTGGGATTTAAAGGGAGGATTTGCCACAGAGACTGCCTGGTTTCGGCAAGAAAATCCACAAACTGGTAAGCTGCTTCACCAAAATCTCCCACACCATGAGGAGAGGGGAGGGATGTAATATGAAGTAAGATGCCGCATCTTCTGTTCATTCAGTTCCTCGTGCATGAAAATGATGATCTTAAGCATCAGGCAGCGCTGCTGCTATATTAAAAGACAATCTGTGTCCAATTTGTCTGAACGTTTCTATCCAATGAGCTGCATCGGTATCACCAGCTTTCGCCTTGATCAGAAATTCCTTATACGTTGTTTTTGCCATATCGTAATAAACATTTTGTACATGCCAGAGATTGATCTCGAAAGGTAACGCAGAAAAGAGCTGCAGTTTTCTCTCTATTCTTTGAAGCAGGGAAAGACCAGCGGGATTTTTCCGCAATTCGTCCATTAACGTTTCGATTCGGTGACGAATTGCGAATTCGTGATCTGAAGCATCAACGGGGATATTCCATTTTTTTATATCAAGCAGGATGCTTTGTATCCTGCTTGAATCTTTTTCTTCTTCACATGCCTTTTTTAAATCCTGGTTTAAGGTAAACTCGGCAGCGGTGTGAAAAACCCGTGGTATGGGCATACCCGTTTCCTGCAAAAAACCCATCAAAATACGATTATTTTCATACATATGGCGATAGGTTTCTTCGAATTCCTCAACGGTTGAACTGATGACCTGATTCACGATCTTTCGCTGTTCGTCTTTGAAAAGATGTTTGAGTGAATAGTTGTGCATACCAAAGTGTTTATCCATCAACCTTACCATAGCTAAAAAAGCGCCCTTTTCAAACAATGTCATAATCTCATCTTTCATTAATTTATACGTATCGTCTCTGAGAAAGGTATGCACTCCACCGTTAAAATCATGATTGCCGAGATATAACACACAGAAGCACAAACGTTCGGTTTCTCTGATTATTTCAGACCTGATAGAAGCCCGCCCTACAGCGATTTTTATTTTTCCTGCCTCTTCCCGATGATAATCTTCTCTGGTAACCGTATAGCAATAAATTCCGGTGTTTTCCGGGTAATCCTCGAAAATCGAACTCACGGCATAGTGTACTCCGACCTTTTTGGCGTCGATCATGGCTGGCTTAATAAATTTCTCGTAAATGTGCGCCCCGTCTTTTTGTTCAGTGATATTACTTTTTGCCTGAACAAGTTTGTCTAAAAAGACATTTTCTATACTGTAACCAAATACTTTTTCCGACAGCTGTATTGCCCTTCCGGCGTATTGCATGATCTGTATGGTTTCAATTCCTGAAAGCTCATCAAAAAACCAGCCGCAGCTTGTGTACATCAAGAGGGTGTTTCTTTGGATTTCGAGTAATTCAAGTATGAAGATGATTTCTTCGGCACTGAGTGTTTTCGCGACGTGCCGTTCAAAAAACTTGTTTACATGCTCTCCTGAGCGGTTAAGGAAAAGGGTTATATATTCGTCTCTTGCCTGCCAGGGATCTTTCAGATATTTCTTTGCCTTTTGTTCGTATTTTATTATCAGCTGGTCTCTCAGCCAGTCAAAAGCATCACGGAGTGGAGCACGCCATTCCTGGTTCCATTCAGGATGCCCACCAGAGTTACATCCACAGTTACTTTTCCATCGTTCTATACCATGCATACAACTCCAGGATGAATTAGGAAATAGTACCACTTCATGCGTTGGTGGATGTTTCTCCAGATATTCACCATAATTTGTTAGCCTTGCAAGCCCCCGGGATTCTATATCATTAAGGGCAAAGGCAAGAGACATGTCTCCGAACCGGTGATGATGTCCATATGACTCCCCATCAGTTGCAATATGGAGAAGCTGAGGCCATTTCCTTTTATCAGAAAAGCCGCTTAACAGTCGACTGGCAAAATCTTCTCCCCGGGTCAGTAATTTTTCAAATGCCACTGCCCGGGATATTGGCCCGTCGTAAAAAAAGATATTGAGTGTTTTCCCGGAGGGTAATTTGCATACGTAAGCCCTTGTGGGATCAATTTGCCCTCCACTGACGTCTTTCCACTTTTCTGTGCCAACCTTCCTTACCCTGGATGCCTGATGTGGGGCAAGGATGGTAAATTTTATGCCATGCTCCGCCAGAATATCCAATGATTCAATGTCAGCTGCTGTTTCTGAAAGCCACATACCCTCCGGAAAACGCTGAAATCTATGCTCAAAGTCTCTTATACCCCAGAGGATTTGAGTGCGCTTGTCACGGGTATTTGCCAGCGGCATGATCACGTGATTATATACCTGCGCAATGGCGTTTCCATGACCGGAGCGCCATTCCATACTTTTTCTGTCTGCATCAAGTATGGCCCGGTATATGGCAGGAGCATATTTCTCCATCCATGAAAGGAGGGTAGGGCCAAAATTAAAACTTATTCGTGCGTAATTACTGACGATCTCTCTGATACGTCCTTCTCCGTCCAGAATCCTGGATGCCGTGTTGCGGGAGTAGCATTCAGCAGTAATCCTTTCGTTCCAATCATGGTATGGCACGGCAGAATCCTGTAGTTCGATGGCCTCCAGCCAGGGGTTTTCCCGCGGCGGTTGGTAGAAATGCCCATGAATGCAGATATATCTATCCATCAGCGAATGCCACCTTCATGCTTCAGGATAAGGATTCCTAGGGGAGGCAAGGTAAGAGAAAGGGAATATGCCCTTCCGTGAATGGGTACTGGTGAGGCGTCCACGCCGCCAAAATTTCCCTGTCCACTGCCCCCATAGACAGTTGCATCGCTGTTGAGCGCTTCTTTCCAAAAACCGCCCAGAGGAATACCCACCCGGTAATTATGCCGCGGTACGGGGGTAAAGTTCCCTACTACAAGAATGACATCATCCTTTGACTTTCCCTTCCTGATAAAGCTGATAACGTTGCATTCCCAATCGTGAAAGTCGATCCACTCAAACCCGTCGATAGAAAAATCCCGTTCGTACAATGCAGGCTCGCTTCTATACAGATGATTTAAATCCTTGACCCATCTTTGGACGCCCAGGTGAAAAGGGTATTGCAAGACATGCCA
The DNA here is from genome assembly GCA_007618135.1 of Candidatus Brocadia sp. WS118. Lineage (GTDB taxonomy): Bacteria > Planctomycetota > Brocadiia > Brocadiales > Brocadiaceae > Brocadia. Next base: position 57,406 of record PHFX01000156.1, read on the forward strand.
TTCCAGGCTCTCTTCATGGTGCCATTCCTTCACCTGAGCAAATTCGTCTCCCATAAAAAGAAGTTTTTTCCCGGGATGTCCGTACATATACCCAAAGAGAAGCCTGAGATTTGCACATCGCTGCCACTCGTCACCCGGCATTTTTCCCACTAAAGATCCTTTCCCATGAACAACCTCATCATGGGAAAAGGGCAGGACAAAATTTTCGGAGAATGCGTACATAATGCTAAAGGTAAGTTGGTTGTTATAGTATTTTCGATAAAGCGGGTCTTTGGTAAAATATGCCAGGGTATCGTTCATCCATCCCATATTCCATTTCATGCCAAATCCGAGACCTCCGACATAGATTGGTTTGGACACCATAGGCCATGCGGTTGATTCTTCAGCTATCGTTTGAACACTGGGGTAGGCCTCATAAACCGCCTCGTTAAATCTTTTTATAAACGCAATCGCCTCTAAATTTTCCCTGCCGCCATATTGGTTGGGTATCCATTCTCCCTCTTTTCTTGAATAGTCGAGATAGAGCATCGACGCTACGGCATCTACCCTGAGCCCGTCGATATGGTATTTATCAAGCCAGAAGAAGGAGCTGCTGATAAGAAAATTCCTTACTTCGTTTCTGCCATAATTAAAAATGTAGCTCTTCCAGTCCGGATGAAAGCCCTTCTTTGGGTCTGCATGTTCATAGAGGTGTGTGCCGTCAAAATAGACAAGACCATGCTCATCCGTGGGAAAATGGGAAGGCACCCAGTCAAGAATAACCCCGATTCCATGTTGATGCAGATAATCAACGAAATACATAAAATCCTGAGGAGTTCCGTACCTGCTGGTGGGCGCAAAGTATCCCACCGTCTGATATCCCCATGAACCATAAAAGGGATGTTCGGTAATCGGTAACAGTTCAACATGGGTAAATCCCATCTCTTTCAGATAATCGGCAAGATAGTGAGCCATTTCTTTATAGGTAAGAAACCGGTTCCCCTCTTCAGGAACCCGTTTCCAGGAACCAAGATGGATTTCGTAAATGGCAAATGGCACCTCCAATGAATTAGCTTTGTGACGGGTATTCATCCATGCATGGTCATTCCATTCATAATTCAGATCCCACACCAGAGAAGCAGTTTTGGGAGGGGTTTCCCAGCGCAGAGCAAACGGATCACCTTTGTCCGCCATATAGTTTTGGTGTCGGGAAATGATGTGATATTTATAAACAGTTCCGTTTTCAATGCCTTCAATAAATCGTTCCCAGATACCAGACTCGTCTTTTCGCGGTGTTAAAGGATGAGATGCTTTATTCCATTGGTTAAAATCACCCACGACCGAGACACTCTCCGCATTCGGCGCCCACACGGCAAAATAGACACCGGTGATTCCCCCTGTTGCTATCCTATGGGAGCCAAGTTTGTTGTAAAGCCGAAAATGGTTCCCTTCTTTGAACAGATAGATATCATGATCCGTAAAGAGGCTTATGGTATTCATATTATTTCTCTTTTTATCTCAAGATTTGCTTGGTTTCAAGCAGGTGTTTAATCCCCTTGAATGGTATCGTAATCCATTCCGGACGATGGTTTATTTCATGTCCAATCTCATAAACTGCTTTTTCCAGGAGATATGCCCTGAGCATAATATCAAGCTCTTCCCTGTCCTTTGGGACAAAAGGTGCATTTCCTGCCGTTTCGAGGTATGACCGTAAAAAGATACCTCCCACGTATCGGCACCATAAATCTAGCCAGGGTTCCAGCATCGGGATGTCTTCTGATTTCGTGCGGGTATCGTTTAAAAGGACAGCATGGGTGGCGTAATGAAAGGAACGTATCATGCCTGCCACATCTCTTAAAGGAGACCTCTTTAATCTTCTTTCGCTTAAGTTTCTTGCAAGTTCTCCTTCAAAGTCAATAATAACAAAATCATTTCCCGTGAAGAGAACCTGTCCCAGGTGATAATCTCCGTGGATTCTTATCTTCATTGCTGATATCTTCCTTGTGAAAAGGGCTTTGAAACGACCCGTGATTTCCTTTTCAAGATTAAGGATATCGTTCGTAAATCCTTTCAGATGGTCAGGGATATTTTTCATGTTTTTTCTGAGGAGTGCAAAAATCCTTTTTGTATGGGACTGCATGGCTTGATAGAGTGACCGTTGATAGGATGCGGTAAAAGGTTCGGGTACAAAAGGTGTGTCCTCCGTTTCAGATGCGAGCGCTAAATGAAGTTCGGCAGTCCTTTTCCCCAGGAGGGACACCATCTCAAGATAGATGCCACCTATCAATTCCTGAATTAGTATGGGTATCTCTTGTATAGCAGGATCAAAAAGAGAAGGGGGGAGAGGGGGTATTCCCGGGATTTCATTTTTTCTGGCAAGGATTCTGCCTGTGTATCTTCCTATCCAATCAAGGGTGTAGGTCCACGCATCGCCTTCATTTGGAACAAAGCCCTGAAGCATACCGAGAGTTACGGATTCACCTCCGTGCCTCCGGTATTCAATTGCCCCCAGAAGAGGGGGAACGTGACGAAAAGAAATCTTATCGGTAAGGAACTTGCAAATTTCCAATTCGGGATTTATCCCTTCATCAAGGCGCCGGTAAAGTTTACAAATGAGTTCTTTGCCATAAAGGATGGATGAGTTATTTTGTTCTCCCTTAAGAATGTGGGATTTCAACGAAAAGAGTTCATCACCTTTGCGTTTCTTTATCGTCTTTCCCACAAGGGTAATAAGTTCTCCGTGAAATCCATGGAACGTATGCCGCCTAATAAACATCCCCAGGAGATCTTTCCGGAATGCTTCGTCATAGATACTGTCATACATGATTCCTTCAGTATTGTCATACCTGATGTGTGCAACAACTGCATGGGGATTTTCTATGACGATACTTTCCGCCTTATCACCGGATGAAAGAGAAAGGGGAAGCATGCAGGTGTCTGATAATCCTGTAGTATATTTTATTTCCAGAAAAAGAAGCTGTACATCGCATACGTTTTCTTTGATTTTAATATTTTCGGTAATTTTTACCTCCCGTATTTCCCGCATATTACCGCCAAAGTATCTGCTTATTTTTATATAAGGCGGCAAGATTTCCCTTTCCATCAGTTCTTTCGTTTTTCCTGTAAAGATTGTTTTCCAGTTTCCACTGATATGAGGAATGTGCCGTATTTTGCGAAATGGTGCGGTTTTCTCTTCTTTTTTCAGGACAAACCAGAAATAATCATAATGACCAAGGGTAAGGAGATAGGGGCTGTCTTTTATGGGAGGGAATTTATTTCCGCTAAAGATATCTTCTGGCTGAAATCCGGCGAATTTTGAGAGATCGAGTTCAACTGCCTGTGAAAAACGCGAGAGGTTAATAACGGCAAGGATGACCTCATCCTGATACTGCCGGATAAATGCGAGCACTTTTGGGTTGTCGGGAAATAAAAATTCAATAGTTCCCCTTCCAAATGCCTTAAAACGTTTCCTCATGGCAATGACTCTTCGCATCCACCAGAGCAGGGAGGCCTGATTCTTTTCCTGATTTTCAACGTTAACGGCTTCGTAATGATATTCCGGGTCGATAATAAGCGGGAGATAGAGTTTTTGTGGATTTGCGCGGGAAAAACCAGCGTTTCTGTCGACACTCCATTGCATGGGTGTTCTCACGCCGTTCCTGTCGCCAAGATGGTAATTATCTCCCATTCCAATTTCATCTCCGTAATAAACAATAGGAGTGCCCGGGAGGGAGAAAAGCAGGATGTTCATGATTTCCACCTTTCTCCGGTTATTTCCGAGAAGGGGGGCAAGGCGTCTCCGTATGCCGAGATTGATCCTTGCCACAGGGTCTTTCGCATAGACCCGGTACATATAATCTTTTTCTTCGTCACTTACCATCTCAAGGGTAAGTTCATCATGGTTTCTTAAGAAAAATGCCCAATGGCACGTATCAGGGATTGACGGGGTTTGTTCAAGGATATCAACTATGGGAAATCGGTCCTCGGTCCAGATTGCCATGAACAATCTGGGCATGAGGGGGAAATGGAACGCCATGTGACATTCGTCTCCGTTTCCAAAGTAAGTTACCGCATCCTCCGGCCATTGGTTTGCCTCCGCAAGAAGCATCCTGTGTTTAACCTTACCATCAATGTATGCCCGGATTTTTTTCAAGAAGGTGTGGGTCTCTGGTAAACTTTCACAATTTGTGCCCTCCCTTTCAAAGAGATAGGGTACGGCATCTAAACGGAAACCATCAACGCCCATATCCAGCCAATAATTAATTACCCTCAGGATTTTCTTCTGCACCAGCGGATTATCGTAATTCAAGTCGGGCTGATGGGTAAAAAATCGATGCCAGTAATAAGTCTTTGCCTCAGGATCCCACGTCCAGTTGGATAATTCGAAGTCTTTGAAAATGACCCGTGCTTCTTTATATTTTTCAGGTGTGTCACTCCAGACATAAAAATTTCGCAATGCAGAACCGGGTTTTGCCTTCCTTGCCATCTGAAACCAGGGATGCCGCTCTGAGGTATGATTCAAGACCAGTTCGGTAATAATCCGTATGCCCCTTCTGTGCGCTTCCCTGATAAACTCCTTAAAGTTTCGCAATAATCCATAGTCAGGGTGGATGCCAAAATAATTTGCGATATCATATCCATCATCTTTAAGCGGGGACGGATAAAAGGGGAGAAGCCATATGGCGGTTATGCCAAGATTCTCCAGATAATCCAGCTTCTCTATAAGTCCCTCAAAATCTCCAATCCCATCCGCATTGCTATCGTAGAATGCCCGTACATGAAGCTCATATATGACGACGTCTTTATACCAGAGAGGGTCATCCGGGAGACAACCTTCATCAAGAGGCATTCATAAGGCTCCTTATCGATACCATTCCTTAAGGCAGTATGGTCACAATCAAAACAAAAAAACACGATACTGATTACAAGGTGTACGTTTTTAATATATAACGATATAATGGCGGGAGCGTGTGGGAATCGAACCCACCTATCCCGCTAAAAGCGGGACAGACCGGATTTGAAGTCCGTCGCCGACACCAGCCGACATGCACTCCCACAAAATTTCACGTCAAATTTGCCTCAAAGCATAACACGATACTATTCATAATGCTAATGTTAATCGGAGGTCCGAGTGTCTTTTGATTTGAATGATGCAGCTATATTATCAGGTATCAGCACACCTGCAGAAAATAGCGCTTTGAATGCCTCTTCTACCGTAAGATTAGTATCGGTGATTTCACTTTCTGTGGTGAATATTAAAAATCCGGTTGTTGGATTTGGTATGGTTGGAATAAATATACATAACTTTTTTTCATTATTATACTGTGAGACTCCGGTAACAAATCCAATAGATTTTGCACCTTCTTTTGGGAAATCTATAAGAACCACACGTTTAAAGGACTGCTTGCCAGGCATACTTACTGCATGAATGATTTGTTTTACGGATGAATAGATATTTCTAACGATGGGGGTTTTTGTTAAGAGGTTTTCAAAATAATTGATGATAGCCTTCCCTACGAAATTAGCAGCAAAGATACCAATAAAGTATAATGCGATAAAGGTGAGAATAAGTCCAAAAAAGGTGATAAAAAATTCATCAAGGGTCGTTTTCGGCAAAGCAACACCGTAAAATTGTAGTACTTTTTTGATAACAGGGGCAAGCGTGCCTCCAACAAAGCCAAAGAGAAATTTTACGACGAAGAAGGTTACGTAGACGGGCAAGATTAATAATAAACCCGTCAGCATTCTTTTTCTTACATCTTTTTTAAATTGCAGAAACACGCTGCTCTTTTTTTGGTCCATGATGTATCGATCATTTAAAAATGGTTTGATTTCCATATAAAGGCCATAATGCCAGCCAGGATAAAGTTAAAATCGGCAATTGATTCGGATAATAGCCCTTCAGATACAATCCGTTTCTGAAACAGATATTGATATCCAGAGGCATAGGCCACACAGGGGAGTAAATAATATCCCAGGGTAGTTACCCATCCAAGCCATGGGCTCACTGACATTAAAACCGCTACAAGTGCCGTAATGATAATGAGAATAGTCTTTGTGCGTTCCTTTCCAATTGCGATAGGAATTGTTTCCTTGCCTAAAATACGGTCACCCTGGATGTCCCGTATATCAAGGACTACTGCCCTGACAAACGGAAGGCTGAATGCAAAAGCAGAGGCGATGACAAGCGACGGCATAAAACTTTTATTTACTCCAAGAAAAGGTATTAACGCGGTGCTGACTACCCACGCAATACTGTAAAAGATTTCTTTTGAGCCAGGGATTTGTTCGAGGCTTCTATACCGGATAATTTTAGACAAACTCTTTGGTATTATTTCTAATCGATAAAAAATACCAAAAAGACCGGCAAGAAAAATACAGAAAAAGATGGATTTGCTGAGCAAAAATCCAAGGATGAAAGATACCACCACTCCTGTGATACCAAGACTAATAAAAAGAGTTTGTTTCCTTTCGTAGAATGTCGCACTTGCAGGTTCGTTAAGCGCGACAGAATCCATATTGGAAAAACGATTCAGTACTTGTATCGAGAAAATGAATAGTGCAGCGATCAAACAAAAACTAAAGCGAGGTTGAATCCCAAGGAGTACAGCACTTGCGTAACTTAAGCTAGCCGCCCCTAGCCCTGCATACATACAACTCCGGACAAAAAAACTTGCAATAGCTTTCATTCCGAATAAAATCTTGCGATATCTGCTTAGCTTAAAGGAATGCACTTTCTCAACAACCCGTTTGATCATCCAGTTCGGAGTAGAAGCGCCCGCAGTTACACCAACGGTATCATAATCTTTTAGTTTTTCAATATCCAACTCTGCATCAGTTTCGACAAGGAAGGTAGGTGTTCCCTGAGATTCGCATATCTTAACAAGCCTTGTGGTGTTGGCGCTTCCTCTTCCGCCAACGACAACCATCGCATCGACCGTTTTGCTCAGGCTGATGATTTCGTCCTGGCGTTTGTAGGTGGAGCTGCAGATGGTTTCAAATGATTCGCAGTTTGAATAGCGTTTTTTCAGCCTCTCTATCGCCTCCTTAAACATACGTCTGTCCTGTGTTGTTTGCGCTACAATACATACCTTGTCCATCGGTGGAAGATGGTCAATTTCATCCAGCTCTTGCACGACGTATCCTTTACCTTCGGCATATCCCAGTAAGCCGATAACCTCTGCGTGTCCTTTGTCACCCACAATCACCGTTGAGTATCCCTGGGCTGCATATTTTTTAATGATGGATTGCACTCTCATCACATGGGGGCATGTGGCATCACAGACCTTTGCGCCCGTGCTTTCAATTTCTTTTCTCCGGGTAGGGGTAACGCCATGCGCCCGTATAACAACGGTGCTCTTCGAAAGATCTGTTTGCCCCTTAACGACATGAATACCCCGTTTTTCCAAATATTCAAGTACCTGGGGGTTATGAATCAGTGGCCCATCGGTATACACTTTACCATCGTCGTTTTTTTCATTTGCGGCGTCCAAGAGGATATCCATCGCCCTCCGTACACCCATGCAAAATCCTGCAGTTTTAGCAACTTTTACTCTCAAAATACTACCCCGGCGAATGTATTATAAAAACAATTAATGAAAACAGATTCCCGCTTCCTGTAAAAAGCCCGCCGTAAAATAAAGAACAAGGACGATACATTATGGGGAGGATAACTATCTATGGCCTGCCTAGTCTGTAATACGGCGTGCGTCTCCAAAATCCTCTTTCAGGAGGAAGGATAAACTTGTTAAATGCGATAATTTTACCAAGTATCATAAGGGATGTCAATGTTTTAATGTCACGTTTTCATGTCGTGAAAATGGCAGGACAACGAGGTTTTTTCTTGCTATATAATTATCTGTTTTTCTATAATATTGCTTTTGAAAATATATCTTTAACCTTGTTTTTCATGAGATTCTTTTTCTACAATACTAGCGGAAAGTTTCTCTTATTCAATTCTTCCAAATGTTTGCTATGCAGAGAAAAAAGATCCTTGTTGCAATACCCGTCTTCAACGAAAGCGCCGTATTTCAAATTGTCCAACAGATCAAAAATTTTGATCTCGACGTGTTGGTGATCGACGATGGTTCAACCATGTGCCTTCATAAGGAATTAACGAAGGTTGAAAACATCCGTATGATTGTGCATCCAAGGAATCTAGGATATGGCAAGACGATCATAGATGCGTTCCAGTATGCGATCAATAACGGATATGAGTATTTATTAACCATTGATGGAGATGGGCAGCATGAACCTATGGAGATCCAGCGGTTTTTGCAGGAAATTCCATTCTTTCCTTTTGATATTCTGTCGGGCTCACGGTATTATTTTTCACGAAACATAGAGGAGAAAGTGCCCAGGGAGAGATATATCATCAATAGAAAAATCACCAGTATCGTAAATCGTATAACGGGCTTTCGTTTGACAGATTCTTTTTGCGGTTTTAAGGCGTATAGGGTAGAAAAATTAAAGCTGTTGCATCTGACTGAGTATGGTTACGGAATGCCATTGCAACTATGGATGCAGGCATGGAAGGCGGGGTTGCTTATACGGGAAATACCTGTTAAACTTATCTATATAGACCTGACAAAACGTTTTCATGGTATTTTGGAAAATCCGGACACAAGGATGCAGTATTACAAAATGATCATTCGCAAGGAACTCTCGGATGCCGGTTATCATAACGCACCCCGAAGCAGAAAGCAAGCGGTGAGATATTAATACTTTTCTGATGTAAAGTTCCAGGATGACAGAAAAAAAAGACCTATTTCCTCATGCCCTTTATATACACATTCCATTTTGTGCACGAAAGTGTAATTACTGCGATTTCAATTCGATGGTCTCAGGTACACAAACAATTGATCGCTATCTGCGCGCCCTTGAGAAAGAGTTAAACATCCTGCAAGGACAGTATCTCTTGAAAACAGTTTATATAGGGGGTGGTACGCCCAGTGTTTTAACCGAATTTCAGTTGGAGAAATTACTTTCGAGTATCATAGAGTACATACCGACATCTGAAATCCAGGAGTATACCTGTGAAATAAACCCAGGTACCTTGACAAAAGATAAGGTTGTATTGCTAAAAGAATATGGCGTGAACCGTATCAGTTTAGGCGTCCAGTCATTTCAGCATCGCCAATTAAAGCTTCTCGGACGCATTCATTCTGGTGAGGATGCAAGAACAGCATTCACGCTACTGAGAACGAATGGCTTTCAGAATATTAATCTTGATTTAATCTTTGGTTGTCCGGAACAGACGCTTGATAACTGGGAACATGACTTAATGGCTGCTGTTGAATTGGATCCGGAACACGTATCGACTTATGCCCTCACGTATGAAGAAGAGACGCCACTTGCTCTTGATCTGAAGAATAAGGTTCTTCATAAACTGGAAGAAGGCGTTGAATTGGAAATGTATAAAATGGCTATACGCTATCTAACAAGGAACCAGTTCAAACACTATGAGATTTCAAATTTTGCCAAAGGTGAGTGCGAGTGTCGCCACAACAGGGTTTATTGGGAAAACAAAGGGTACATAGGGGTTGGAGCCGGGGCATATTCCTTTCTTCATGGTGTGCGAACTGCAAACGAAAAAGATGTATTGAAATACATTCATGGGATAGATGAAAATAAAAATATAAAATCATTCGATGAATGTTTGCCACAAAACCAGCTAGCATCTGAAACCATTATCATGTCTTTGCGGTTGCGTCAGGGTATTTCAAATGCCGATTTTCACGAACGTTTTGGTTATGCGATAGAAGATCAATTTGAAAACCAGATAAACAGATTGCTAACGTATGGATTGGTTGCTTACGAGGATGAAAGGCTAAAACTCACTGAAAAAGGCTTATATATTGCCGATACGGTAATGACAGAATTTTTATAGCATTGGTTCTTATTCATTTTATTGAGGAGTTATTACATTGGTAAGCGCTACAGAACTTAAAAGGGGTACGGTAATAAAAATGGACGGTGAACTCTATTTGGTGGTTGATTACCAGCACGTCACCCCCGGAAACTGGCGAGGTATGGTGCAGGCGAAACTGAAGAGTCTAAAACAGGGAAGCGTGGTTCAAAAAAGGTTCCGGTCTACCGATAAGGTGGAGGATATATTTCTGGATCATCGGGTAATGGAATATCTCTATAAGGATGGAGATAATTATTGCTTCATGGATACGGAAAATTACGAACAAATATTGTTGCCGAAAGAGGCGGTTGAAGATGCCATGCCTTACATGACGCTAAATAGCCAGGCAAAAATCGCTTTCTATGAGGGTAAGGCGATCTCGGTTGAATTACCGACATCGGTTGTTTTAAAAATTGTTGAGACAGACCCAGGGATGAAAGGGGATACCGTAGTGAATGTGTATAAGCCTGCAAAAATGGAGACAGGGCTTGTGGTAAAGGTTCCTTTATACATCAACAACGGGGAAATGATTAAGGTTGATACAAGGACTGGCGAATTTCTGGGGAGAGAGTAATCATCATTTGAATTAGGCTGCCTTTGGCAGCGACTTTAAATCTCCCCTCATGGGTAGGACAAGCGTCCCCGCTTGTCATTATGATGTCAACCGGGGACGGTTGACCTACCATTGGGGCCGGGGGTGTGCTACGACCGATTTACACACCCCTTAATCCCATAAGCGTTAACTTAAGAATTGCTATTATTTTGTCCGCACGATATCATAGTGTTCAAAAAGGAGGAAACACTATGGTAGAAAAAAAAGGGGTTGAGCACACAGACATAAACAAAGAAGACTG
>PHFX01000235.1 GCA_007618135.1 Candidatus Brocadia sp. WS118
CATTCCTTTCTGTTTGTTATGAAGAATAGAATGGCTATAGTATACGTTGAATTTCAAATCGATTACGTCCTTTTTCCCTTGTATCTCTCTTGAATTATAATACTTACAACAAATATTTATTTAAACATCCGGACAGTAGTGAGATTATTTATAAAAAAGAGATTGACACGTGCTATTAGAAAAAAAGTCAGAGGGAAATAAGGTGCAAAAAGAAACGTTAGAAAGGTCAAAACAAGGGTTATCTCCTTTTAATCGATTTTTGAAAAGGAGTTTCGATTTTCTGGTATCTGCGACAGGTTTGATAATAACGGGGTGGATTATCATCCTGGCTTATCTGGCAGCTTCGGTTGATACGGGGAAAAGTGGATTTTTTACTCAAACACGTATCGGGAAAAATGGAAAACCCTTCACGGTTATAAAAATTCGCACGATGCGGTATATTCCAACTATTGATACAACTGTTACTACGATAGATGATCCCCGTATCACGCCTCTGGGCCGGTTTTTCCGCAGAGCAAAAATTGATGAATTGCCACAATTAATTAATGTTTTTTTAGGACATATGAGCTTTGTCGGTCCAAGACCTGATGTACCCGGGTTTGCGGATAAATTATCAGGTAACGACAGGATACTATTGTCAGTAAGACCGGGCATCACAGGACCAGCCACATTGAAGTATAAAAATGAAGAAGCGCTATTGGCAAAACAAGCAGATCCTGAGGGATATAACCGTGAGGTAATCTTCCCGGATAAAGTGAGGCTAAACCGTGAGTACATTGAAAATTATAGTTTTGGAAAGGACATTGCGTCTATTTTCAAGACAATTATGGGATGATGTTTACGATAAATGGCTGAGTTATATAAAAGAATTTTTCTTTCGCCTCCTCACATGGGGGGCGAAGAAATAAAATATATCCAGGAAGCATTTGAGAGTAATTACATTGCGCCATTGGGTCCCCAGGTAGACGCATTTGAGCGGGAATTTACCGCGATGGTTAAAATTCCATACGCCGTTGCCTTATCCAGTGGGACTGCGGCGATGCACCTGGCTTTGCGCAGCCTGGGAGTTGGTCATGGCGATGAGGTTATTGCATCTTCATTGACGTTTATTGGAAGTGTTACTCCCGTAATTTTTCAGGGAGCAACGCCTGTCTTTATTGACTCTGACCGTGTTTCATGGAATATGGATTCAGCGTTATTAGCAGAGGAGATAGAATCATGCAAAAAGAGGGGGAAATTGCCAAAGGCTGTTGTTCCTACAGATATCTATGGACAGTGCGCCGATCTGGACCAGATTTTGAACGTTTGTTCGGTGTATAACATCCCGGTTGTTTCTGATTCGGCTGAGGCTTTGGGGGCATCTTATAAAGGGCGTAATGCCGGCGTTGGCGCCAGGGCTGCCGTTTATTCATTTAATGGCAACAAGATAATTACAACTTCCGGGGGAGGATTGCTTGCATCTGATGATGAGAAACTGATTACCTATGCGCGCTTTTTGTCTCAACAGGCGCGCGACGCTGCCCCTCACTATGAACATTCACAAATAGGTTATAATTACCGCATGAGCAATATTGTTGCGGCTATTGGCCGTGGACAATTAAAGGTAATAGACGACAGGGTGAAAACAAGGCGCAGGATTTTTACCTATTATCAAAAGGCGTTGGGAAATGTGCCAGGTATTGAATTTATGCCTGAAGCGTCTTATGGTTGTTCTAACCGATGGCTTACGGTAATCCTGATAACTCCGGAAGTGTTTGGGGCTGACAGAGAGGAAGTTCGTATTGAATTGGAGAAGAAAAATGTTGAGTCGCGCCCCGTGTGGAAACCTATGCATATGCAGCCGGTATTTAAGGGATGTCGTGTGCGCGGCGGCGCTGTGTCTGAGGATTTGTTTTGTCGTGGGCTTTGTTTGCCGTCAGGGACTGCAATGACGACTGATGATATTGATAGAGTTATAAATGTAATTATGGAGTGCCGTAGAAAATAAGATTGCCGAAGATGCTATGGCGACCTTGAAAGGGGAGCGTGGGGTCAGACCCCAACAGTCTGTCCGAGAATTCACTTTTTAGTTTGATATCACATCGATGATCCTATTAAAATTACAAAACAGGAGACAAAGATTATGTCATCTTCAATTACTGTAAAGTTATCGGATAAGTTGAAAAAAGAGTTAAACGCCGCGGTAAAGACAGAAAAAATATCGAAAGATGAGATCATCGAGGATGCTCTCGCTCGCTACCTGGCGATAAAGCATTTTCATAAGATAAGAAAAAAAGTGTTGCCTTTTGCTGAAGCGCAAGGATTATTAACCGATGAGGACGTGCTCCAGACTATGTTATGAGGATCGGTCTGGACACCAACGTCATCATCGCGGCCTTTTTAGATGTAAAGCTTCGGCACTTTCCCTCATGGGTAATAAAGAGAAAACAGTTAGCCGAACGTTACAGGACGGCGTTTTCTGACATACCAGACCTCATGCTACCGCAGTATAACAAACCCGGTTTTGATCATGTTTATCAGAATTATGTTGTGAGGTCAAAGCAAGGCGATGAATTTTCCAATTATTTAAAAAACAATGGAGTAGAGGTGCTTATCCAATTCCGCAAACCATATTACAAACACGAAGCGCTTAAATTGGTGGATAGAGGATTTCCGGAAACCGAGGCGCTCAGCCGCGAGGTGTGCTCGCTCCCCATGAATGTTGAGATAGATGATGAACAGGTGGAGCATGTTATCAAGACGGTGAGGGGATTTTATGGAAGGTGAGAAGTTGGGAAGAAGGGAAGTTGAGAAGATAGGAGGTTGAGAGGTTAGGCGGGTGAGATGGAAAGGAAAAAGGAGATAAAGCATTTTAGAGATTTGAATGTTTACCAAAAGGCTTTTAGGTTGGCAATGAGGATTTTTGAGATTACAAAGACTTTTCCAATAGAAGAAAAATATTCTTTGGTTGACCAGGTAAGAAGAGCATCAAGGTCTGCTTGTTCAAATATAGCAGAGGCATGGAGGAAAAGGAAATATATAGCCGTTTTCAAGAATAAATTGACTGACTCCATGCAGGAGGCATCTGAAACACAAAGTTGGTTAGAATTTTGTTTAGCTTGTAAGTATATCAATGATGAATTATTTAAAGAGCTCGATGACGAATATGAAGGGGTAATTTCAATGCTTAACTCCATGGAGAAGAATGCGGATAAATTTTGTTTTTAACATTTTCTCAACTTCTCATCTTCATAACTTCTCAACTTCATCTAACTTGTGTAATTTGGTTTTAATTGAGGTACGTACGAAATGAAAGAATTATCAAGGATTACAGAAACATTCACTGAGTCAGTGATTCGCGAAATGACGAGGATATGCGATGCCGCAGGGGGGGTATAATCTCTCTCAGGGTTTTCCCGATTTTGAAAGTCCTGAGGAAATCAAGAAAGCGGCGATTGCGGCTATTAACGATGGATGGAATCAATACCCTGTTACTTACGGTGAGCCGGAACTCCGTGATGCTATAAGCAAGAAGGTTGCTCGATATAATGGGATTAAATGTAATCCGGAAACCGATATTACGGTAACCTGTGGCGCTACCGAAGCGATGATTGCCACACTCAAGGCAATTATTAATCCCGGAGACGAAATCATTGTGTTTGAGCCGTATTATGAAAACTATGGACCGGATGGTATTCTTTCTGGCGCAACGCCACGTTATGTTACCCTTTACCCACCCGATTGGTCATATTCTTCAGAAGAGCTTGCACAAGCTTTTAATGAAAAGACGAAGGCTATTATTATCAATACCCCCAATAATCCAACGGGAAAGGTTTTTACCCATAAGGAATTAGAGGAGATAGCGTCTTTATGTATCAAATGGGATACGTATGCAGTTACCGATGAGATTTATGAACATATTTTGTACGACGGAACGCAGCATATTTCACTTACAACCATTCCCGGCATGGAAAATCGCACAATTACAATTAATTCAATTTCAAAGACCTATTCTGTTACAGGCTGGCGAGTGGGTTGGGCGATTGCCGAGCAGTCAATTACAAAGCGTATACGAAAGGTGCACGATTTCCTTACCGTAGGCGCTCCAACCCCTTTTCAGCACGCAGCAGCAGTTGCATTAACATTTCCAGAAGAATATTACGTCAAATTACGGGCGCACTATGAAGATGCAAGGAAGTTTCTTTTTGAATTACTCCAAAAGGTGGGTTTCCAATGCTCTCATCCTAAGGGTGCTTATTATATTATTGCTGATGTGAAAGGTCTGATGGGGAAACTTGGCGCGAGTGATGATTTCTCTTTTAGTCGAAAACTTATAGAACGAACAGGTGTAGCAACCGTGCCAGGCTCGTCTTTTTATTCAAAATCAAATAAGGGTAAGACTCAAGTCAGATTTTGCTTTTGTAAAAAATGGGAGACGTTGTACGCCGTTGAAAAGGCATTGCGTAAGCTTTTATAATATGGGAGTGGGGTTAGACCTTGAAAATACTGTGATGAAAAAGTACGCATTGATTTGTGATTAGGAATAAAGGGTTCACCACAAATCGAGTTTTGCAGTAAAAGACCTTAGAAATGCTGGTTTTGATGTCATATGGATACCAGAAAGCGGCAAAGACCCAGGCGATGAAGATATTATAAAAAGAGCTTTTGAAGAAGGCTTTGTATTGGTTACTGCTGATAAAATTTTGGAGAACTTGTTTTTGTATACAAAAAACTACATCCCACAATAATAAGATTGGTAGATATCCCTGCGCGAAGCCAAGGGGAATTACTACTTCGATTAATAGAAACTCATCGTAGCGATATTGAAAGGCAAGCATTAATTACCGTAAGTAAATATAGTGTTCGTGTGCGTCTTTCTGAATAATAGAAATGGCGGCCGGTTAGAAGATAGAAATAAATCGTGTGTAATCGAGAAGCTGAGAATTAAGCCTCACGATGCCCTCACGATTACTAAGATTTAAGGAGGGAGCGTGTGGTCAGACCTTGATTATAGGCGTGCCCAGAGAAGGGTACTGCTTTCTAACGGGCGAAAGTCCCGTCATGGTAAAAGCCGGAGCCATGTAGCTTGGATGGCAGGGGGTGATGGAAACGTTGCCTTCTGAAGCCCATCGACAAAGTCGGCGTAAGGCCGGTGAG
>PHFX01000236.1 GCA_007618135.1 Candidatus Brocadia sp. WS118
AAATAGAGATGACCTTCGATGGCTTCAAAGGAGTATTGGAGGCAGACCGTACCTACATGCAAAATGAAGAAACCCTGCAAGGGTGGATGTTTGCTAACCACATTGCTTTGATCGCACACCACCGGATTTACCGGGCCCTTTTGGATGCCAACAAGCTAAAAAAATTCTCCATCAGGTCAGTGGTTGAGCGGCTGGCGTTAGTCCGAAAAGCCAGAATCAATGGACAATGGGTTGATACAGAGATAATTAAAGCAAATGTTAAACTGTTTCAGGACATTGGTTTCCCTGTTACGTAAACTCTAGCGGAGTTAGGGATTAAAGAGATGGCCTTCATGCCAATTTCAAAAGGAAATGTAAAAGGAGCGATGAACTTTTCATCAATACAACATTCTCCTCCGTCCAAGTAAGTCATAAAACTTTTATCTTTATATCAAAAACCAAGCAAATGAAGAAAAGACTGTCCAGGTTCCTGATCCTGCTTTGCTTACCCACCCTGGCATTCGTACCAGGAGAAGATACCAAAGATATCCGCCCTGGCAAAGACTTCGCCCTGCTATTTGCCGTCTCAAACTACCAAAATCCGGATTTGAGAGATTTGGAACAGCCCATTAAAGATGCTATAGAAATAGCCAAAATACTTGAAGAAGAATACGATTTTCAAACAGAAGTAATCCGTGACCCCAGCTATCAGGAGATAACCGAAAAGCTACAGGATTATAGGAAGGCTTTTTCAGAAAGTATCTTTCCAAAGGATGGTCAGTTGCTACTATTTTTCAGTGGACATGGAATGGTTGAGGACGGCCTTGGCTTTTTTCTCCCGGCTGATGCTGTACCTGGGAAGCTTATCACAACAGCCTTGGCTTACGATACTTGGCGGTCTTTCTTTAATGGTATAGATTGCCAGCATATCCTTGTAGCCATAGATGCCTGCTTCTCGGTTCGGTTTGACCCAAACTGGGACAATAGAGGGGATTCAAAACGCTTTAAACGTCCGGGAGAGCTTAGCGAAGATGAAAGAATTCTGGGAAATCATTCCCAGTATCCTTCGCGTCTTTTCATAACTTCGGATGCGGAAGAGAATGCAGTTCCCGGAGAATCCAATTTTGCAAGAAAAATCCTTCAGGGCCTTTCCGAGAGTTTTTCAGCTACCTTCGTAACCCTTGATGAACTCTATGCTGACTTCATAAGCAAAGCACAACCGGTGCCACATATTGGTTCTTTTGGAGATGATGATCCACGATCCAATTTTTTGTTCTTTCCCAGGGATGCGTATTTTCAAAACTCTGCATCAGGGGAGTTGGAGTTTTGGCAGGATATACAAAGAGAAAATACTAAAGGAGCTTATCAAACCTATTTGCGGCGATATCCGGATGGTTATTTCGCCCCCGTTGCCCAGGAGAAGTTAAAGGAAATAGAAAAGCTCTCCGCTGAAATCCAAGCCTGGGAAAATGCAAGAGCCATCAATGATGCAGGAATTTTTAAGGAGTTTTTGGCAAATTATCCGGAAAGCCCTCACGCTGAGGAGGCTTCAAAAAGAATTTACGAACTCACTAAAATTGATGAAGATAGTTTTCCTCATCGTTATGAAGTCACTCCCAATGGGGATGGGGTAAATGATTATTTGGCTTTTCCGACAATTGAAAATAATCCCGAATACCTGGAAGAATCAATCCTTCTGATAACTACTCCTGATAACGAAGAGATTTTAACGGTATTCTCTTATGCAAACAATTGGGATGGTGGGCTGTATCTTAAAGATTTGGGAACAGGAGGCGGCCCCTTCACCTTCCTTATGCCTGAAGACAAAACAAAAACCCAACACCCGGCAGGAACTTACAAATTTGAGCTGCATTTGGCCAACGGCCAAAAATTTAGCGGCACCATTGAGTTGATACGATAAATTTTATACATTAAAGTATCGGGCAAGGGTTTAAATGAACACTCGATTGCTAAAAGTTATGGAGACACAATAGCCTGGATAATACTATTGCTTACCAAAACAACCAGTGATGCGATATGCCCTAATTTTATTGACATTATTGTCTTCTTTGAGCTTCTCAACATCAGAAGAGATATATGTCATCCGACCTGGTAAGGATTACGCCCTCTTCTTTGCCGTCAACCAGTACGACAATATGCGTTCACTATCCAATCCAATAAAGGACGCAAAGGAAATAGCTAAAGAACTCGAAGACTTTTATGGCTTTGAAACTGAAGTTGTAGAAAATCCCACCCTTGACCAAATAGATCAGAAACTGAAATTCTACCAGAAACAGTTTGCTTCCGGCCGGTTCGCTCGCGACGGTCAATTGCTCTTGTTTTTTACCGGCCATGGATTGGTAGAAAACAAAAACGGTTTCTTCTTGGTAAAGGACTCAAACCCGGAAAAACTGCACAATACTGCATTTCTCTATGATTATTGGGGCCCTTTTCTCAATACCATCGACTGCAAACATATCCTGGTGGCAATTGATGCTTGTTTCAGCGGTACCTTTGACCCCAGTTGGTGGAATAAATCCGGACGCTTCGGCCGCCCTGGTGAATTGAGCGATAGCGAACGCATGCTGGTAGAGCATGAGAAATATAAAACCCGTATGTTCTTCACCTCTGCTACGGAAGAGGAATCGCCAGATGATTCCAAGTTTGCCAAAAAATTCCTGGAAGGCCTTCGCAGCCGTGGCGGACAGGATCCCATATTGACTTCTACTGAGTTGTTTTCATACCTGGAACAGGCCAGCCCCAGGCCCCACTTCGGAAATTTCGGGGATTATGACCCCGGTTCCAGCTTTCTCTTTATCCTGAATAACCCTCTGGAAATCTCCCACATAAATCCAGAGGAAACTAATGCAATTGAAAAGGACTTCCTGGCTTGGAAAAGAGCCAGGGAAACGAATACCATCAATGCTTATCAAGCTTACCTCCAGCAGTTTCCTGACGGAGAGTTTCGGGGCATGGCGATTGGCAAAATAGTGGAAATAGAACAGGAGGCTGCCAACCGCCGTGAAGAACTATCCTGGGAAATCGCCAAAGAGAAAAATACGGAGGAAAGCTACCGGAGTTACCTGGAGCAATATCCCAATGGAAAATTCCGTAGCCAGGCAGAAGCAGCACTAGAAAAAAAGGAACCTCCCCCAACAAATTTGAAGCCTCCCAAAACTGTTGATCTTTCCATTGCCCAAGACCCAGCCGGGCAAAAATACCCAACGATCCATCTTAATGGAAAAACCTGGCTGGCAAAAAACCTGAATTATAATGTCGGAAAAGAGAGTTGGTGTTACGAAGGTAAATCAGCTAACTGCGATAAATATGGGCGTTTGTACACCTGGAAAGCCGCTAAGAAAGCATGCGAAGCCCTTGGGCCGGGCTGGCGGCTGCCAACGGATGCAGAGTGGCGGGCATTGGCTAAACAATATGGGGGGGTGTTTGATGATTCAAGTGATCGCGGAGTGAGAGCCTACGAAGCCTTAACTGAAGATGGTAACAGTGGTTTCGACGCACTCCTGGGTGGTGACCGCGATCCCAGTGGCTACAGTTTCTTTAAGGAGGAATATGGCCACTACTGGAGCAGTACCGAGAATGATGCATGGAAAGCATGGTACTACAGCTTCCACCGTCAGACCAGGCGCCTCAGCCGTAATGAAAAGAGTAAGTTGGCAGCGTTATCGTGCCGTTGTATTAAAGGGGCTTAACTACTTTAGGGCATGAAAAATGATCGGAGGTACTGTAAGAAATTCAATTTTCAAAAGAATTTAATCCACCTAGCGCTTTATTCAATATGAAATATACAATCAAAACCTGGAGTCTTCTTATCCTCCCTCTTCTATTGTTGGCTACCCTACTGGTCAATTGGAAAAGCCAGGATGCCACGTATTCTGAAAAAAGTTATGCCTTGTTTTTCGCGGTAAACCGCTACGATTCATTTCCTGATCTGAAAAGCCCTTATGTTGACGCTCAAAACATTGCCCAGGAATTGAGGGATAAATACAATTTTGAAACGGAGGTAATTGACAATCCGACTATTGAAGAAATGGAGAAAGCAATTGAAAAGTATAAGGAATTTTTTCGTAGTGATTCAGAAGCAGCCAATGGGCAGTTCATGATATACTTTACAGGACATGGTACTATAGAAAATGACCATGGCTTCTTTTTAGCAACAAATTCTAATCCCAAACTGGTCCACAGGTCTTCATTTCAATATGATTATTGGCGCAGTGTAATTGATAAAATAAATTGTAAGCATATTTTGGTGGTGATTGATGCTTGTTTTGCAGGTAGCTTTGACCCTTCCCTTCGGAACAGAACATCCGGAAGGTTTGAACGCATTGGTGAAAAGGATAGAAAAGAAAAGATGATTGAGAACTATAAAAAACATATTGCTAGAATTGTCTTCACTTCTTCTTATTTAGAAGAGACTCCGGATAAATCCGATTTTGCAAAGATGTTCTTGAAGGCTCTGCGAGAAGGTGGTGGAGAAGACCGCATTTTGACCTCTACCGAATTATTTACTTTTTTGGAAACGGCTAACCCTAAGCCTCATTGTGGAGACTTCGGGCAGGATGAACCGGGAGCTTGTTTTTTATTCTTTAATAATGAGGAAAAAAGTAGCGGACCTGATGAACTAGAATCCGGGATATGGACAATGGCCCAGGAACAAAATAGTAGAGCCGGATGTGAATTTTACCTTAGCTCTTACCCGGAAGGTTTTTTTCGTGCAGAAGCGGAACAATTACTGCTATCCCTCAACCTCAAAAGAGAAAGAATAGTACACGTAAAAATAGGTGGTACGGGAGACGGTTCATCCTGGGGAAATGCGATGGGAGACTTGCATGAGGCATTAAAAATTGCCGGGCCAGGAACAGAAATTTGGCTGGCTTCCGGTAAATATTTAACTACTCCTACTGATGACCGAACTATTTCTTTTGTTATTCCTGATAGTGTTCGGCTTTATGGGGGCTTTACGGGTAAGGAAGATTCACTTGGTCAAAGAGAGCCTCTCAAAAACTTAACGATTCTTAGTGGTGAAATTGGTCAGCCATCTAAAGACGATAATGCCTATACTGTAATATACACTAAGAATGTGAG
>PHFX01000237.1 GCA_007618135.1 Candidatus Brocadia sp. WS118
TAGGAATACCGTCGATGGTAATATCCGATCCCTGGGCGTAATCGCGAATGGTGGGATCTCCGACAAAAGTCACCCGAACCACATCACCGGCCTTCTTTATCTCGCCCTCGTATTCCCGATTGGCAACCGCGCCGGCTACGGCCTGGTTTTCTAATCCCACTTCAAGATTAGCCCACCAGATTTCCGGTTTAAAATTGTTGACAGACATGATAATGCCCTTTCGTAAATTAAGTTGCTTAATCCATTAAGCGGCTCGCATCCACGAAAGCGCATCCACGCCCATTCCTCATTTCCCCCTTACGGGGTTGTTCCCCCTTAATAAAGGGGGTTAGGGGGTTGTCACTCCCCCCAAAACGTCATACTCCTATTAACCCTCTCCCGATTCTCCTTCAGCCAGGCTTTATCCCCTTTCTTCTGCTCGTAATCTTCCTCGCTGATATAACCTTCAAACGGCAGCCCTGAACCGCCCACCTTCTTACCGGCAAAAGGCAATTGCCCCTTTCCATCATCGTCCTTTGCCCCGAAAGTGCTTTGCAGAAAAGGTAGTTGATCCGCCAATTCCATGCGCTTAATCATCTCCGCCACCTGCTTCGGCACCTGATACTGCTTAATCGCAGCATCCACCTGAGATTTGGTATTTTCTTCCCAGGTAGTTTTAAAATTACGCAATCCCTCCAATTCCTCGGAAAGCTTTCCTTTCTCCGCTTCCAGCGTCGCCAGGCTTTTCGTCGCTTCCTGGTATTGTTTCTTTACTTCATCATCCTGAATCCCGTTTGCCTCAAGTTCCCGCAGTTTATTCTTCAACTGATCGCGAACATCAAAAGCCTTTTTCGCTTCACCCTTTTGAAACTCGACCGCCTGGGTCAATTCCTCAACTTTTTGCTGATGTTCCAAAAGAGTATCCACAACCTCAGAAAGCGGCCCCTGGCCGTCCTTAAACAGCTTCTCAGGAACAACGTCCCCTAATTTCCCTTCCTCAACTCCCAAAACCTCTGCAACCTGCTTGGCATCCGCCATTTTGTCCTCCGACATTTTCGCTCTATGCGCTATGCTCTCTGCGCTCTGCTCCATGCGCTCTGCGCCATGCGCCACGCTCATTCAAAGATAAAACATCCCTCCCCAACTTGTCAACCAAAACCGACCACCTCCACATCTCCCCTCCTGGGAGGGGATAAAGGGGTGGGTTAAGAGGGGCCAGTGGGTTGTTCTCCCTCACTAAAAATTTCTATCATTGAAATTGTTCCTTTCCCTTGCTAACTTTTCCCATCTCAAGAATACAAAAGCATCTTTAACATAGACTTGCGCCGTCAGGTAATAATATGAGCAGCAAAAATTTTTTTGTATCATAAGGTTTCAATTAGAGTAGGCCTTTCCATTTAAATAATAATGAAGTTGTACATAAATTAAGAATTGCTCGAAGAAATATGACTATTCATAAAGTAGTCGAATATCTAAGAAATAATTTGTTTGGCGTCTTGGGGTTGGTTGTCGGCCTAATAGGTATATACTTGGCAATTTATTTCAAATTGCAGTCAGTTGAAATTCGTGAGCCTATATACTATCGAGGTGCTGATTGGGTGATAATAAATAGAGGACCTGGTTTTATTGAATCTCCATTTAAAATAATTCGATCTGATGGCAATGAAATTAAAAATGATATCTATCTTACAAAAATATATTTTTGGAACAATGGCAAAAAACCAATTAGAAAAGAAAATATTTTAGATGGCTTAAATATTACTCTTGAAGATTCTGTAGGTACTTTCCTCGACTATAAAATACTAAAAACCTCAAGAGATATAATAAATTTCCAGGTTATATCAGACTCTCTTAATCCTCAGAAAAAAATCAATTTCTCTTTTGATATCTTAGAACAATTTGACGGTGCTTGTATACAACTATGGATTGAAAGTATAGGATATAAGGATATAAAGATTAATGGCATTATAGAAGGTTCTTCTTTAATCAAAAGATCAGTAATCAGCCCAAATTTTTTTAACTACTATCCAATCTTTGATATTTTCCCTTTTTTTGCAATTACAGTTCTTATGTTTGCTATCTTTATCTTTTATCGCACTCTTAAATTCAACCGCACCGTTGCAATTTCTGATGATTTAAACAAAAAGATGAGCTTTATTAATATGCAACAAAAAATATCATTCACTTTGCTCATTATTTATTTGT
Source organism: Candidatus Brocadia sp. WS118 (assembly GCA_007618135.1). Classification (GTDB taxonomy): domain Bacteria; phylum Planctomycetota; class Brocadiia; order Brocadiales; family Brocadiaceae; genus Brocadia. Next base: position 2,185 of record PHFX01000237.1, read on the forward strand.
TATTATATCTCCTCTACAGTATTCCAAGAGATTTCGGCTATTATAATTTGGGGTTTTTTGATTGGAAACCAAATATTGAAATACCCGATACCATTAAAGACGATCTATTTTATTAATCAAGAAGGTTATACGTAATTAAAAATTTGAGCTATCTCCAGATTCGTAAACCGTTAAAACGGCTAACAGTTATCGACCTTCTCATTAACAGCGGATTTGAAGCTAGGTGTAAATGAAATTTTAACCATTTTTAGCCGTTTTCACTTCGTCCCACCTCCTCCACGCTGCTCCCCTCAGAAGCCCAGCCTCCCGTCCCTTCTCCCCTGCCGGGGTGTTGTCCCAATTTTCAATTTCCCTTTTACAATTTGCTATCCCTTCCTCCCCCATGGATGGCCCGGCGAAATACTGTCCGAGGCAGGGATGCTGAGTTTATTTCGCCAAGGCATTTTTGGTTCTTTTTGTGCTGACAAAAAGAACAAATCCCCCCTTTATTTTTCTCCCCCTTGAAATTTTCTTCATTGTTGTCTAACTTCTCCCATCACAGGAATACAAAAGCATCTTTAAAATAGATTTGAGCCGTGAGAATAATATTAGCAGCAAAAACTTTATGGTATGATGAAGTTTTATGGAGAGTAGACTTTTCCGTTTAAATAATAGTTAGCCACACAGTTCATTTGAAATGCATGGATTTTGCTATGAAGTTACATAATTCACATTTTTTTAAATGTGAAAAGGCTCAATTATGCAGGAAGCTTCATAAAGTAAATTCTGAATATCGTAATATTTCGAAAGGCTTAGCTATCTAGGTTTACTAAAAAATTGGAGTGGAGAAGTTACATGGATCCTTATATAGGACACATTATTGCTGGATTGGAGAATCTTTTTACCAATTATTTGGGTGAATTCTTAATTGTCCAATTTGTTCTAATTCTACTAAATATAACATCTCGGCTCATAATATATCGTAGACAACTTGATGACCGCAATACAAATAAAAAACTAGAAGGATGGTTCAATGTATGTATAATTGGTCCTGACTTATGCCTAGTGGGAATCGCTGGTGTTTTTGTTTCGGCGAGTATTCAGGTTCAAAATCAGGTCACGCCAATTGCATTTTACCTCGTTTGCTTGACAGCGATCATTATTCTGTTTTTCTTAGATGCTTTTATTCTTGGTAGTTCATCTCGGCGCCCGAAACGACTTTTATGGGATAAAACCTTTTTTTGGGGCGCCCATATTCCTAATGCTGTTGGTTTCCTTGCCATTTATTTTGCTGCTGGCCTTATTGTAGGGAATCTATGAAAATATTAGTAATTATACTCGGGCTATTTCTTTTAGGAATCGTTTCCAGTATTGTAACAACAATGCTGGCTAGAGGCATTTATTTTTTGTTCTTTCGATTAATCATTTTGCGACAGAATGTATTAGATATTACTTATCAAGTCGAAATGGCATTAGCTCGATATATATTAGCTACTTCGAAAGGTTGGAGATTAAAAGATATAATCACGGCAATTGTTATTATTCTGAGTCTTACTATATCGCCTGTATTTGGGCGAACAATTACCTCCAAAATTGTTGACTCCAATGTTCGAATTGCTGTTGAGTTTGTGAACCAACGGCTGGAACAAATCAATATAGATAGACGCCAGGAGCAAAGGAAAAAGAAGTTTGAAAAGACAAATACTTACTCCGGGGCACCACCTGATCTATGGAGGGAGATTGATAGCATCAATCAAAAAATAGAACTTGCATCAGAAATACGATCGAATTTTTGGAGGGTGGAATCTAAAAAAATACGATCGAATTTTTGGGAGGTGGAATCTGCGCTTCTTTATCAGGCTACCGAAAAAATTGATGATATTTTTTCACAGATGTACCCAGAGTATTCAAATGAACTTAATAATTGGATCTTTCGACATTTCGAGTATACAGGGGCTATTTCATTAACAGATATCATGTCATTAGTTTCAAGGATTTATGAAAACATTAGTAGATTAAAAAACCAATATGAAAAAATTCTCCCAGGATATGAATTTATCAGTAATACAACAGTTTCTATTATTAAAGAATTAAAGAAATATGAAAAAAAAACTTGAACATCCTCATAGGATTCTATGGTAGAATAATTTAGTATAATAAAAGAGTTTTATTGTTCTATTTAAATTTTAAAGGTATTAAATACAGTAGATTACGTGTAATTACTAACCAGCGCTTGGACACCGACTAAGGTAGCATGGAGCTTTTGGAGAATAGGTCATAATAGCATGTTTTTAAAGTGCTTGGAAACTTTAATGCTTTAATGCCAGATTGCCGGAACCGGTGAAGAGCAATCAGTTACTTCACCCTTTTCTCTTCCCCTCCTGCTTACCCCTTCGGGGAAGGGAATAAAGATGTGTGTTACTCGCTCTTCCCTTCTCCCTCCTCGCTCTTCGGTGCCTCCACAACCTCAAACCGCTCATTAAACCTCTTCACCCTCAGCAGCTTATTCGTATGCTCCAAATTCTCTCTCAGCCGACTATCCGCTTCCTCCGGCGTCAAATCCCGGTTCTCCGCCCGGATAAAGTCGCGCCAGTTTGCTGCCCCCCGCTGAACTCTCCAATCCCAATCATCGCGGTCCTCCGGCGTCTCCACCGACCACGTCGGCTCGATAAAATCGCTGATGATCTTGTCTTTCTCCAAATCCACATTCTTGATCAGATCATGGTATTCCGCCACTTTACCGATCACCTTGTGCAGCCGCTGTTCAAAAATCTTCCAGAACGTGGCCTCTTTCTTGAATTTCTTGAGCAATCGGCCTTTTTTCAATTTCAGAGTGACGCCGGCGATTACGTTGCCCCGTTCCTGGAAGTTCATTGAGATATTGTAATGATCCAAC
>PHFX01000074.1 GCA_007618135.1 Candidatus Brocadia sp. WS118
CCTAGCCAGGAAAGTGGCCATCACCAAGCAGACCTCAGAAATGCAATTCAAAGAACAGCCTCATTTTTTATCTTCCGTTATTCAAGCACAACCCTTATCGAAACTCATACACTTACCGGAGGAAATATCGCATGAAAGTATTAGTGTTCGAAACCAGCAAAGACCGCGCAAAGTTGATCAGCGATTTACTGGATGATTATCGCTACAAAATCCATATCAATTACGAAGGGAATGAAGTTCTTAACAATGTTCAGGAAGTCAAACCCTCCCTGATCATTGTCAATGCCAGCGTGCGCCCGGATTCCGGCGTGGGCATCGTGGATAAGATCAAGAGCGATCCCCGCTACTCCAAAATCCCGATGATCCTCATCTCCAATTTTAACTCCACGGAACTGACCGCAAAGATCAAGAAATATGCCAACGTCGATTACCTGGTGGAGCCGTTCAAAATCAAAAATTTCCGGCACATCGTCGAGCGCTGGATTAACTTTCGAAGCCTCTATGTAAATTAACCGGTTTCCGTTCTTGAAAAGGCTTTGAGATTTTTAGACCAGGTTGGTTGCGTTAAACAGGAAGGACCCAAAACAGGCGAGAGCCTTCATGGTTGAGTCGATCTCACAAGGAAGTGGCATTTTGCTGGGGCAGCTACACCTCTGCCTGATCATCCTGGCGTTTGTTTTGCTCCGGTTCTTTGCCTACATAAACAAATCGCTGGAGTAAAGGAATAAATTTAGTCCAGCGAGATCCGGGCAGGGCATCGTTTTCCAGAATCCGGCAAAGAGCGTTGGCGTTCGCGTCCAGCAGGATCAAATGCTGCAAAACGACCGCTTCTAAGGTCATCGGTGAAAGCAAGACGCCTTCAGCGGGGTCCCCGGGGTGGCTAAGAAGAAGATGCAACAATTGATCCTTTAATTCCCCCGGAAAATCCCCGCACTGCTCGATGCGGCGATTGACCATCTCGAACCCCGGCGCAATATAACCGAGCAATCGCCCCTGGTCGGAGAAGTCGATAAATCCTTCCAGGGAATATTCCTTCACCTTCCCCACCCCGTGGCAAATTATCCCGCTTTTGAGCAGATCTAAATTCAATGAAGGATAGTGGCCTTTCATCCCCTCCGCCAGGTCCAGCATTGCCACCACGTGCTCCAACATGCCGGAGAGATAATTGTGGTGCCACAGTTTTCCCGCCGGAGACATGCAATAAGCTTCTTTGAAATCCCGATCCTCGAACAACAGTGTAAGTAATTTTGCCAGGTGCGCATCCCGGATAGATTGAAGATGCGTATCGAACTGTCTTTTCAACTCGTTCACCTCTTTGGGAGTGTGGGGCAGCAATTCGTCGAGGTCCACTCCATCTTCGCGGGTAGCCAAACGGATTTTCTGGATTTTCAGCTCCCGGTCATCCTGAAATGCCTGCACCAGAGCTTTTACCTTGACCACGTTGCCGGCCTCATAAGCCCGGGCATACTCCAGGGGCTTTTCCCAGATTCGCGCCTTCAGCCGCCCGCTATGATCCCCTAATTCCAGTACCAGGTAGGGCTCCCCGCCCTGTTTATACTTGATCTCCTTTTTCCGAAGCACACAAAAGCCGGTGAAAGATTGGCCCGGGGCAAGGCTCTTAATTCCGGGATTTTTCGAGTGATTCTTCATGGGGACATTCATATATTGATTTGAACTTTTTAGACGGGAAAATCAATATGAGAATCGGCGTTATATCCGACACTCACAATTATCTCAACCCCGCTGTCTTAAGGCATTTTGCGGAGGTAGATTTGATCCTTCACGCCGGAGATATCAACTCGGCGGCAATACTCCGGGCGCTGGAGGCAAAGGCGCCCGTGAAGGCGGTCAGGGGAAACTGCGATACCCGCGAACCGGTCAGCCGGCTGCCGGAACAGCTTCGCCTCAAACTCGAAAATACAGACTTCCTGATGGTCCATGACGTGGGGAATATCAACCGCTTTCGCGAGCGTTTGATACAGAGTGATTTTCCCCCTCCCGGCGTGGTGGTATATGGACATACTCACCAGGCATTTTATCATCAAATTAATGGAATTCTATTTATCAATCCCGGGAGCGCCGCCAACTCCCGGGATCATCGCAAGCCTTCGGTGATGATTTTGGAAATCGATCCTTCCCAAATCACCTCCCATCGCCTGATCGAATTGTGAATCTGCCCCCTCCAAACCCGCAACTTGCTCAGGAATAGATCTTCTTTTCGTTGCACTGGCAAACTTTGATGTTTTGGGTCGCGTACTTCCAGGTCTTAGAGGTTTCGGAATAGTAAGATTCCACCTTTTTGACCAGGGAATAAGCATTCCCGCATACCGGGCAGAGCAGAACGCCCTTTTTTTTCCCTTTTTGCGCAAAATCCGGTTTTTTAGCCATATATTAATCTCCTTTAATTTGATTGATTTCTACATTTCGAAAAATTTCGATGCTGCTATGGGCGGCTCGCTCCGAAGCTGCCAGCGCCTTGTGAACGTTCTCCAACAATTCCGAATCGCCCTGGCCCGCCCCCGGGAACTGCACCATTCCTGAATGCACAACCACTTTTTCTACCAGGCCGCCCATCCAGGGGGTCTTTTGAATTAAAGCGTTCAAAACCGTTTGAAACTCCGCCGCGGTTTCCTGGCAGAGTTTTTCCGGCCACAAAACTGCCAGATGGTCTTGATCGAGCCGGAAAATATAATTTATGGAATTCAATAAAGGCAATACAAAAGACACAAACTCCGGCATCAGCCGGTCCGCAATATCCGCCTCTAATGTTCCCCCGGTGGTGCGAACCTTTAAAAGCTGCAACACGAATTTTTTGCGGAATTCGCCGGAGCGGTCGATCTCCTTGTTCAATTCTACCATGAAGGCCCGCCGGTTGCCCAGGCGGGTTTTCGGATCAATCAAATTTTGTTCTTCTAACGTGAAGATCAACTGCACCTTATCCAAAAACGCGGCAATTTGATAAGCCATGGTCTCCAGGATCTGTTTATGCTCCTCGGTGAATGCGTTGGGTTTCACGCTTTCCAGGGAGAGCACCAGGTCCGCCACGTCATTGCGGATTACCGGCACTGCCAGCAGGGATTTGAATTCCCGGGCGGGTTGTTCCTGCAAAAAGAACCGGGGAATATAGTTTTCTTTTGCAGCAAAATCGTCCACCAAAAGGGCCTGTTTTTTTCGCAGCACCCACCCGATCAACCCCTCATGGTCGGGAAACTCCTGGCCTACCGCCAACGAAGCCGCCGCGCCGGACAGGTAAATGATCCGCCCGGTGTTTTGGCTGGTTCGCTCGGAAACGATCATTCGATCCGCCTCCAATACCGTTTTCAGAGAACGGTTGAGATAGGGCCACAAGGCCGCGGCGGTTTGAATGGGCAAAATTCCCTTGCTGAAATCATAAAGCAGGCGAGTGGTCCAATTCTCGGTTTCATACTCATATAGCTTGTTGCTGCACGCCAACTGGATGGCCATCACCCGGCTGAAGTTGTTCAAAATTGCCAGATCGTCTTCGCCAAAGCTCCCTTCAACCTCGGAATCCACGCACAACACACCTACGAGCAGGTCTTTATAATACAGCGGGACGCCGGCAAAAGCCCGGGCCGGTATCTTCGAGGTCGCATAATAAGGCAGTAACACCTCGCTGTCCGGCAAATGATTTTCCAAAAGCGGTTTTTTATCTTTCAGAATAAACGCTAACAGCCCCTGGTTGAGGTCTAAAAAAGATTCCCTGGTGAAATGGGCTTCGAAATCGGTGAGTTTATGGCGGATATAGAACTGCTTTTTGTAAAAATTGACCATCAACAGCACCACCGTGTTGCACACCATGGTCTGTTTAATGAGCGGGAAAACCGTTTCCAGGAACAGCCTGAAGTATTCTTCGACGTTTTGCGAAGAGCGGATTTTTAGAGAATCCTCGGCATTGTCGGAGACCGCCAATCTCTCCGGCTGCGACTCCTCTACAACCTCTCTGTCCTCTTCTGCAAATGCAAAAATAACCCGGGAATACAAAAAAACTCCCCCCAACAGAATAAACAAAAATAACAGCTTGATTCCGATGAATACGGGGGAGTTGGGCAAAAAACCGATCAGGAAAACAACAAATAGAGAAACGGCCGCAATAACCAAAAGTAATTGATGTTTGCTCAAACCATTCACTCAATCAGGAGTTTTGATATATGGCTGCCCTCACAGGCTTATCCTAAATCGGTTTTCAATATACAAAAAAGATTTGGATTTTGTATAGGGAAATTCTATTTGTTATTTCCCTGCTTATTAATCAGGTGAATGCTGTCATTCAGGTTCTTCAAGGTTTTTTTCTGAACCGAGTCCGGCAGTACGTTTGCAGGCCGAGTTATTGCCGGCTGGGAATCATTTTCCGGCAGCGATTCCGCCGCGGATGGCAATGCCGGCTGGGGGTTGCCTGCCTGATTCTCCGGCTTGTCATCTCCCATGAGCGTGGGCGTTAAGCTGGATTTTTGAGCGGGCCGAAGATTGACTTCCCGGGGAGTGTCACTGAAAAAGAAGAAAACTGAAAACACCGCCATCACCAGCACGAATGCAACGGCTGGCACCTTCCAGGACTGGAAATAATTTAGCGGTAATCTTTCAATGCGGCGGGTGTTTACCTGCTGAAGCCGCTGGCCGAGCTTGAATTCAAAATCCGGGGAGGTGGTAAGGCGGGAAAGCCCGGTAAGGGTATGCCGGAGATTGCGCATCCGGTGCACCGTTTCCCGGCAGCGGGGGCAGGCTGAGAGGTGGCTTTCTAAAACCTGCCGGGCATCCTGGGGTAATTCGCCTTCGATGTAGTCGGAAAAGCTCTCTTTGAATTTGTCGCAATAATTCATAGGCAACCTCGTCATTTTCGGTTATCCGTTGGTATAGGGTTCGGTTTCGAGTAAAAATTTCAAATCCTCTTGCAGCTTCAGGCGACCGCGATTCACCCGGGATTTAACCGTTCCCAGGGGAATGTTGAGAATCTGGCTGA
>PHFX01000238.1 GCA_007618135.1 Candidatus Brocadia sp. WS118
ATAAGAGAATCGTATGATATTTCATAAAAGGATTCTTTAGATAAAGTTTTCAAAAAATTTACAGCAGTTTCAGTGCTAAGTCTCCACTCCAGCAGCCCCTTATATTTGTCGCTAGTGCAGAGTTCCGGTAAGACCGATGTATCCCCGCTTAGGGATGCAAACTGGACCAACTGATTCCATCTATAGGGATTTTTACTATACCATCCATTTGACATTTCAATTGATCTGGCAACCTCCAACCCATTACGATAAATATGAATAAAACGCGCATCGGGGAATATAGTAGAAATAAATTGTAACCGAAAGTTATTTATAGGTAGCTTTTCTATAAGAACCGGTTTCCTCGTTATAATTGTCTCGAAGCGAAACAATCGACTAAGTTTTTTGCTTTTTCTTATTTTAGCATCTGATGCTGTGAGTACTAGCTTTGCATTTCTTGCAGCAGCCTTTTTACTCCAAATATCGGTTTCTGGATAACAAGAACGCCATAGCAGCCGAGGTTCGTTCAAATACGTTACTTTTTTGTGCTTAGATAACGCTGTGCCAAGAATTGTTGTTCCAGATCTTCCACAGCCAATAATAAATATGGGGTTCGAAATACCTTTAAAAGGAAAACCTGAATAAACGTTTCCTATCAGCATTTTGGTTATAATTCCTACATAATCTGGCCACTTTTTTTTCATTTAAATTAAACTCCGTTCATTAAAAATAGTAAGGAAACTATAGTGAACGACAAAGGAAAGTAGTCATTGCGATGGCGATAGCACGAAGCAATTTCTAAGGTATGGATTGCTTCGCTCTGCCCGCAATGACATTTACCTGTATACTTATTTAGACGTTCACTATAGATTTTGCCATTATTGCGAATCATGCCTCATAATAGTATAATTTTCATTTTTTAACTAATCGATACAGTTGATCTTTTATAACAGATACAGCTTTCGACATCGGCCAGGTCTCTGCAGTTTTCAATGCAGCTTTACTGGCATTGTTTAATAATTGAGGATTATCGATGAATTTCATCATGGATTTAACCAAAGCATCTTTGTTTCCAGCAGGAAATGAGAAACCATTAATACCGTCTCTAACACGCTCTTCTACACTGCCACATGCATCGGAACCGATTACCGGCTTGCCCCAACTCATCGCTTCAATGACGACGAGAGGAAAAGGGTCATAATGAGCGGGATGCAATAAAATATCCGTAGCTAAATAAACTGCATTCATCTCTTCCGGTTCCTGCCATCCCAGGAAATGCACCTTTTCTTCAACCATTAAGTCCTTTGCGAGTTGTTTCAGGCGTTCCAATTCCTGGCCTGCACCCGCAATCAACATCCCGATCTGTTTTAACGACCTCCGGGTACATTCTGCAAGGGCTTGCAGTCCCACATCTTGCGCTTTTTTGTTCAGGTCGATTGTTCCAATCATAGAAAAAACAACACCCTCAGAGCCACAAGACACATTTTCACGTAAAGCCTTCGCCCTGACTTTATTAGCTTCTTTCTGTGCTGCCTGTAAGGGTTTTTCTAAGTCAACCACAAACTGGAGGTCTATGATTTTTTCGGGTGGAGCACCAAGTTCCATAAGAGTCCTTCGCGCAGGTTTACCACTACCAAAAATAATATCAACTCTTCGAAGCAGCCAACGAAGAAAAACGGCCCTCAAAATTTTCTTCAGAAAAGGTCTCGGCAATTGTTCCTGAGGTGTATCAGCCCATAACGCAACGGGAAATCCTCGGAAAAGTCTCGCAAAAATGAGGAGAATACAGGGAATATGCGCCCAATCCCCGATCATAAAAAGGCTTTCTGAATCTTTCCATGCACAGAGAAAAGACGACCAATCAATGACGGCTCTTGGCTTCATATAGATGTTTGGGTATCCAATGCCCAATTCAGTCTTCCAGGGGCGCCTGCCGCTTCCTTTCCATAAATGATAAACCTGTAGATGGATATCCTTGTCCCCGTGGAGCGCCATGAATAAATCATCATTGTATGGTGTTGGCAGTTTATGGAGTATGTATAATTTCTTCAATGAAAAACCTCTATAAATCCGGATTAACGTTGAAAAACAAAGACATTTCCACGGCTGTCCACCAACATAAAGCCATGGTTCTTTCTGATGTCATCGACCATATCATGTACGGTTACAATATTGTTGGGGCATTTGATGTCATGTAGCTCAATAATCATTTGCCTGCATTTTTCCAACAATGCTTTTTCATTTCTGAAAATGCCTAATTCACTTCCCTCTATATCCGCTACCAGGCAAAACTCTCGAATGCATGACATTTCACATATTTTTGTTAATGTCATTCGAGGAACCTTTATACCATTACCATTTTCAAACCCGACAAAAGAACCAGTATTTGTCTTAGCAATGACGAATGAGACGAATTTTTCATTAGTATAATCGAGCGCTGCGTGCAACGTTATTACATGAGCATTAGGAGCGTTTCGTTTCACATTCAAGCTTATAAGGTTGACGAGATGTGGATTTGCTTCCACACAAATAAGCCTTCTCGAAGGCTGCAGTTGTTTTGCAATGTGTGTAGAAACAACCCCAATACTTGCTCCCAGCTCAATTACGTCCAACCCCTTCAAGAGATAGCGTTGAACAAAGTCTATTTCAGCCCTCTCGTAAGTACCCCAAAGCAGGCCTGCCTTTGTGGAAGGATTTATATGGAAGTTGCTGGTTTTAATCAAGCAGCCACGATGAGGAATAGTATCACGGAATAAACAGCCAATCAGATTACCAACACAGGGGTGATGAAGCAAGCGTCTCAGTGGCCGTAAAAAACGAAAGGACCTATTCCCGGTAATATTTAATGAAACCATACGAAATTTTAATAAGAAATGCCGTGAAGCAGCATGTTCAATTAAATATCTTTCCGATAAGCAATAAATCAACCTCTGTAATCATACCGCTGTAATCCAGCATATTCCATTTTAAGAACTTCATCGAGAAGACACCGATCCCAATTTATTTTTTTGTAGGCATTTATTTCAGTACTTACATTTACCTTAGGGTGGTTTCTAATACGTGACTCATCAAAATTTATATTTATTTCATTCAATATTTTTATAAGATCATCTACAAGATTCTCCTGATGACCAATCCATTTCACTCCGGGCGGCGTATACCATCCGTACATCTCTGTTACAAAACCTGGACGACGCTTTAATATTTTTTCAATAAAACTATTAAAGTTTAAATCACCTAACCCATTTAATATTGCACAGGGATGCCAATTCCTTATGCTCGTTGAATCACCTAGTCGTGGCCAATTCTGATTGCACATATACCTCCAGAACGACTCGTACCAGGATATGGGATGTCTGACAAAACAAAACATGAATGAAATTCGGTCTGAAACTACAGGTGTATTTTGTTCAGTAGAAAATAATTTATATTTATTATGGACAAAACGCCTGCGAATGTTTCTTTTAAATTTTGCAGATATTTTACCTTTTAAAGATACCGATAGATCGTGAAATATACTTGTCAATAAGCTATTATATCGCAATATCCGTTGAACATCCGCATGAATATGTCCAATATGTTTTTTAATTAAACCCTGTTCCTCTAATACCTCTGTAATCCAAGAACCACCAGTCTTAGGAATATGCAAAAAAATCGCACCACCTTTAAGTATCACTGCCATAGTAATCTCCCGTTTACATCAAGATTCACACTCAATTTTCCTTCTTTTTGATAGATGATATAAGCCACCGGTCTAGATTATCAGAATATAATGGTTCTTTTTTATAGGTTAACCGATATATAAAATATCTTATATAGTAAAATGGGTATTGAAACAGCAATGATAGTAAGCGTACAAGATAACAATGGTAAATATATTTAGAATTCGTTTTCAGTGAATAATAAGCAATTAATTCTTTAAAAGAAACATTCATAGGAGAAAAAAATATTCTCTGAATAGTATAAAGTCGTCTATTTACACGAACGTTATTCGGAAGAAACTGCTTACAAAACAGTTTGTCAAGGAAAGATTTTTTAACCTTCCAAGAAAGAATTCGATTCTTTGCTTCTGAAATTACTTTTTTATTTAATGGTTCAGGGTTTAAAGCCTGTAAAATATCATCAGGCACACTCACTCCCAGCAATTCGTGGGAGAGACACAAGGCGAGATAAAGGTATTTTCCAATGCCCCATTCATGAGCACGAAATTGAAGCTGATCCCAATCAATCTCACGATGGTAACGATGAACAATCGCTGCGATATCGCAGTAGGGAATCAATCTAAAGGTTCTGAGGTCGTGCTGATAAAGGCCATGCAAGGTGAGATGCAAAAGGAGGTCTTCGAGAGAGAATACTAACACATTTATGCCATCCTTTCTCACAATTTTTGCTCTTTCCCATAATCCTTCTGTATCTATATTGAATCTCCAGGTAGTTTTTGTGATTGTCCAATGCACTTCTATGGCTTTCATTCCTTGTGGGTGAAGGAAGTTTTGTAAATGCATAAAGCTTTTTACTTCGTGCAGACAATAATACCCCATTTGAAACAACAATTCTGCGGCTTTGGTTAAATCCTCTTTTTTTATCAGGATGTCAATATCACTCATTGGCCTTACTCCAGCATCCTGATAAATAAATTGCGCCAGGTGGCTCCCTTTGAGGAGTATGACCTTTATGCCTGCTTTATGAAATACCTCCAATACCTCATATAAACTTTTAAACATCGAATCGTAAGCAACGCACGACATGAAATATTTCAACTTCATTCTTTCAAGAAATTGCTTTGGGATTAATTCACCCCCACCCTTGCCCTCCCCCATCAAGGGGGAGGTAACAGGGGAGTTTCCCATTTGTACGAGTTTACCAATATCTATTTCCCCGCCCCTTGTGGGAGGGGTTAGGGAAGGG
>PHFX01000239.1 GCA_007618135.1 Candidatus Brocadia sp. WS118
CCGCTGGTCTTACCTGCAATCGGTTGCCAAACAGCCGGAGATCGGCAAATACCTGGATGAAGCGATGGTGGAGATCGAGAGGGAAAACCCCACCCTCAAAGGGGTGCTCCCGAAAGTCTATGCCCGGCCTAACCTGGATAAAGCGAGCCTGGGCGGCTTAATCGACCTGATCGGCACCATTGCCATCGGCACTGCTAAAGCGCAGAGCCAGGACGTGCTGGGGCGGGTTTATGAATATTTCCTGGGTCAATTCGCTTTAGCGGAGGGGCGCAAGGGCGGGCAGTTCTACACCCCGGAAAGCATTGTAAAGCTGTTAGTGGAAATGCTGGAACCTTACGAAGGGCGGGTATTCGATCCCTGCTGCGGTTCCGGGGGGATGTTCGTGCAGAGCGAGAAATTCGTGGAAGCCCACGCCGACCGGATAAAGAACGGCGCGAAAGGTTTGCCCCTCTTTGCCCGCGACCGTATTTCCATTTACGGCCAGGAAAGCAACCAGACCACCTGGCGCTTGTGCGTCATGAATTTAGCGATTCGCGGGATTGACGCCTCCAATATCAAATGGAACAACGAAGGCTCCTTTTTAAAAGACGCCCACCGGGATTTGAAAGCGGATTTTATCCTCGCCAATCCGCCCTTCAACGACAGCGACTGGTCCGGCGACCTGCTGCGGGAAGACGCCCGCTGGAAATACGGAACCCCGCCCACCGGCAACGCCAACTTTGCCTGGGTGCAGCACTTTATTTACCATCTCGCTCCCACCGGCTGCGCCGGGTTTGTGCTCTCCAACGGCTCCCTTTCCTCTAACACCGGCGGGGAAGGCGACATCCGCAGGCGTATTGTGGAAGATGATTTGGTGGATTGCATTGTAATGATGCCCACCCAGTTGTTTTACAATACCGGCATCCCCGCCTGCCTCTGGTTTCTCAGCCGCTACAAAAACGGCAGCAAAAACCGCCCCCGCAAGGGCGAGGTGCTCTTTATCGACGCCTCCGAAATGGGGACCATGATCAACCGCCGCAACCGCGTTTTTACCGACGACGACATAAAAAAAATTGTCGGCACCTACCACGCCTGGAAAAACGCCGCGGTCACAGCCACATCCGCAGGGGCGGGTTCGGAACCCGCCCCTACCGAAGGGTATGCCAATATAAAAGGTTTTTGCAAATCCGCCACCCTGGAAGAAATCCGCAAACACAACTACGTACTCACCCCCGGCCGCTACGTGGGCATTCCTGACGAGGAGGATGATGGCGTGCCCTTTGAGGAAAAAATGGCGAGGCTGACCGCAGAACTGAAAGCGCAGATGGAGCAGGCGGAGAGGTTGGATGTGGAGATTAAAGAACAGTTGAGAAAAATTGGATTTGAGTTATGAAGATGAATTGCCCCGATCTTCAGATCGGGGATGATGGAAATTTTTATAAAGAAATTGGGCTTTAGCCCCCAAACCGGGCTTATGGGCTGAAGCCCGGGGGATTTTGGGAATTTTTTTATCCACGAGTTAAAACTCGTGGCAATTCAAAAGAGACTGGACGAAGATTGATTTATGAGTGAATGGAAAGAGATTACCTGGGGTGAAATAGTGACCCTTGAATATGGTAAAGGATTAACGGATTATCAGAATTCAAGTGGAAAGTTCCCTGTATTTGGAACAAATGGCAGGATTGGATTTACCGATACTTATCTATGCCCATACCCTGGTGTAATTGTTGGCAGGAAAGGAGCATACCGGGGGGTTCATTATTCTGATCAGCCATTTTTTGTTATTGATACGGCTTTTTACTTGAAACCTATCTCTGAAAACACAATTGACTTAAGATATGCCTACTATAAACTTCTTACACAAGATATAAACCGCTTAGACAGTGGGTCTGCAATACCTTCAACATCGAGAGATGATTTTTATCGTTTAGAGTTGGAGCTACCACCTTTTGAAGAACAGAAAGAAATTGCCGCGATACTTTCTTCTTTAGACCAAAAAATCTCCCTCCTCCACCGCCAAAACCAAACCCTGGAGCAAATTGCCCAGGTGCTCTTTAAGCGTTGGTTTGTAGAGTTTGAATTTCCCAACAAAAACGGCCAGCCCTACAAAAGTTCCGGCGGGAAAATGGTGGCAACGGAATTGGGGGATATACCGGAGGGGTGGCGGGTAAGCAAACTTAAAGAAGTCTGTAAAGTAATAAACGGCAGAGCATACAAGAATGACGAATTTAAAATGTCGGGAACCCCGATAGTCAGAATCCAAAATCTCACCGGGAAGGGGTCAATTGTTTATTCTGACTTAAAATTAGATGAAGATAAATATATAAATGCAGGGGATTTGATATATGCATGGTCTGCTACTTTCGGTCCCTATATTTGGCGAGGGTCTAAAAGTATATATCACTATCATATTTGGAAATTAAATTGCTTTAATCATCAAACAAAATTTTATCTATATTTTTATCTAAAGAGAATATCTGAGAATGTAAAAAATCAAGGCACCGGTTCTATCTTTACACATATCACCAAAGAGTTAATGGAAAAACAAGAGATGGTTTATCCTTCATTACCCATATTGGAGTTATCGTATAACATTTTCAATGCTGTAGATAATAAAATAAAGGTAAATATTGATCAAATTAAAAACCTGACAAAACTTCGTGATGCCTTACTCCCCAAACTTATGAGGGGGCAAATCAGAGTGAAGGAATAAGGAATGAAATTATTTAAAATTTTGAAAAATAATTGGGACAAAATTGAGCTTTATATTATTTCACTTTGGTTACTCTTTTTATTAATTATCATCTTAACTATAGACTTGCCAGTTTATCTTGGGAGCGATTGGCAATACATCGAATTTTCAAAGATTCTTAGTAAGAATTCAGTCCCCGTAATTGCTTTCCTCTTTTTGTTCGCAGGGTTTTGGTTCTATTCGAGGTTTAAATATAAATTAAAAGCCAGTATGGAAATCCCCTTTACTATTACGAAAATTGAAAATATTAATTTTGAGCATCTAACGTTTCTTACTACCTATATCATCCCTTTAATCTGTTTTGATCTAAGTAACATAAGATATGTTGTGGTTCTATTCGTCTTACTATTCTGTATTGGTGCTATTTATGTTAAAACGGATATGTTTTACGCTAATCCATCGTTAGCGCTTTTAGGATATCATATCTACAAAATTGACGGTGACTTTGGAACAAGAGGAACGAGAGAAAACATCATCTTGATAGCCCGAGAAAAATTGAAAATAAATGATAAAGTTCATTATAGAAAATTAGATGATCGAATCTTTTATGTAAAGGTGAAACTATGACAAAAGCGCAATTAGATGAAAGTCTACAATATTTTTATCAAGAAGAAGGAATCGGTATATCGATTTATTTTCTAATAAAAGATGAAGATGATACCTCTATTAAGCGTGCGGATATTGAAGAAGCCGCCCAGCCGGAGATATTAAATCAATTTTTAGAATTTGCGCAAAAAGAAATTATTGAGGATGAAGATCTAAATATTTTAAAACTGTCATCATCTGACGAACGAACAAATGTAATCTACCAATATGATCTGGATGATATTCCTCTTGAATTACATGTGATTGACAAGGTGTTACAAAGCGATGACCACCCTGATTTGAATTTCAATGATGAAGATTTGAGTTTTTTGCAGGGATTTGTGATTCTTATTGGCAACAATGAGCATCAATTAGTATTGTATAAAAAACATCATCCGATTAGCTTATACAAAAGAGATAGACCTTATTATTTTAAATTGTCCGATACACGGTTAGTAAAACTCGATGCAGACATTTTGAAGTTAACAGAATCATTCGAATTCTTTAAAATTGACGGTGAATTATTTATTGTCGATTTAAAAACACTTGAAAGATTTTTTGGATTTCATGAAGTCATAAAAAAGAAAGCGCAAGAAGGGATGAAAATGGTTGAAACTATGAAAATTTTGGAGAACCCTGAAGAATTGTCGCAACTTTTAACAGATGTTACATTTGCTCGAAAAATGGTAAAAATAGTGGAGAAATCGCCTGTTCTTGGAGAAATACCTAGCCCTCAGATTATCGAATTTACCCGTACACATCCGGCATTACGCCAACGATTCCAGTATAGTGAAGATGGAACAAAAATTAAATTACATACAAAAAGCTCTAAAAATCTTTTCCTGAAATTACTAAATGATGACTATTTGCATTCTGAATTAACGAAGTTGTATTACGACAGCTTTGCGAAGGATAAAATAAAGACAGAAGCTAACAATGAAATATGACCCCGAAAAACACCACCGCCGCAGCATCCGGTTAAAGGGATACGATTACACCCAACCGGGATGGTATTTTATCACCATTTGCGTGCAAAACCGGGAATGTTTGTTGGGCGCCATACGCAATGGGGAAATGATTTTGAACGATTACGGGAAAATCGCCGCCGGAGAATGGGTGAAAACCGCCGAAATCCGCGCCAACATCATGTTGGATGCCCATGTGGTCATGCCAAACCATTTGCATGGAATTATCATTATCAACCCGGATGGCGTTGGGGCGATCGGGCACGTAGGGGCGACCGGGCACGTAGGGGCGACCGGCCCGGTCGCCCCTACAACGTTTCCGATCACCCCAACGTCGGGTTCGCCATCAACACCGCGGTTATATCCCAATTCATTGGGCGCCATTATCGGGCAATACAAATCGGTGGTGACCAAAAAAATCCGTAAAAACGGTTTGCCCGGTTTTAAATGGCAACGCGATTATTACGAACACATCATCCGCACCAAAAACGATTTACAACGTATTCGCGAATACATCCAAACCAATCCCGCCCGCTGGCAGGAGGATTCCTTGTTTGCGGAAACCCCGGGGAGAGGATAATCGCCATGTATGAATCTGATATCGAA
>PHFX01000075.1 GCA_007618135.1 Candidatus Brocadia sp. WS118
CAGGCAACGTCTTCCAAAATTTGCTATATTTTCCAGGATAAGGCGGTGCACCCGAGTCCTTAGGATATCCCATATATTTTGCGCCTAAACCAGAGAAGAACACCTTACCGTTGTTATCCGGTTCGCCTATCTGTCCATATACTTCGTGCGGTACCCAGTGGGTGATAATTTCTACGGCCTTTGCTTCTTTTGTCATTAGGTTGGCAACTACACCCATGGTTCCACAGCTAATTAATGCCGATGCCAACGTCACTTTTAAAAATTTATGCATAATACTTTAAATTCTCCTCCTTTCTCATTACCCATACGCCACAATCGTCATTCGATTGCGTTACATAATACACAAGTCTCACCCATTCCTTTTTCAAACCACCCCCTTTCAGAATACTATTTCACAGATAATTTCACTTCCGATATTGTATTTTATTTGTGGATTTCGCGACCCTATTTTTAGTCAATTAATTATACTTAAAGTCATAGGTAAGTCAATATAAAAAGTTAATTAAATTTTTACTTCATAATTTACGCATATTTAAAAAAGCATGTTCTGAGGAATTATCCCTTTACACCTGAAATCAACTGCCCTACAAGTTCACCTACACACTGTATCAATTTCTCATCAGGTGCCTTCTCATGCTTTTCAATTTCCCGCATGATGGCGCTTCCTACGATCACTCCATCCGCAACCGTACCGATCATTTTTGCGTGCTCTGCCGTCGACACACCAAAACCGACAGCAACCGGTATCTTGGTCATCTGTTTCAGTTTCCTGATATTTTGAATAACATCATCCGGCAATTTGTCTCGTATTCCCGTTATGCCTACCACAGAAATATAATACAAAAAGCCCTGAGCCTTTTGCGCAATCATGGTCATCCGGCATTCTGTTGTCGTCGGTGCAATAAAACACACAATCTTAAAATCATACTTTTTTGCCAGTTCAAACAACTCATGGTTTTCTTCCACCGGCAGGTCTGGGATGGTTAGACCATCTAATCCTGCCCTCATAGCATTTTCGATAAAGACCTGGTATCCCTTCTTAAACACGGTGCTATATGATACCATGGAAACGATGGGAATTTCTGACTTTCGACGAACTTCCGAAACCATATCCAGGACATGCGCCACCTTGATGCCTTTCATCAAAGCCCGGTAATACGAAGCTTGAATAATAGGCCCATCTGCAATGGGATCGGAAAAAGGGATGCCGAGTTCAATAATATCAGCACCCCTTCTTTCAAATTCCAGGATTAAATCCTTTGTAGTTTTCAGGTCCGGATCTCCGGCAGTGATAAATGGTATAAAGGCGGGCTTTTTCTTCGCTTTTAATTCTTGAAATTTTTTATCAATCCTGTTCATGAAAACCCATTACTCGAAAAGTGTTCTAAAGCATTTCCTCAGTCACAATTGCCACTCTTAAATCTTATACCCTAGTTTTTTAGCAACCTCAAATGAATCTTTATCGCCGCTTCCCGAAAGACATACAACAATTATCTTATCCCTGCTTATTTTTGGCGCAAACTTTATCGTGTAGGCAATGGCATGAGCGGCTTCCAGTGCGGGAATTATTCCCTCCAACCTGGCGCATTCCTGAAAAGCACTGACTGCTTCGTCATCAGTAATCGAAACGTATTCTGCCCTTCCAATATCCTTTAAATAACTATGCTCTGGGCCAACACCGGGATAGTCCAATCCGGCGGATATTGAATGAACTGGCAGTGTTTGCCCATCTTCATCCTGAAGTACATAACTCGCACTTCCATGCAAAATTCCTATTTCCCCGCTGGTAAGGGTCGATGCGTGCTGGCCAATCTCTGTACCCAGCCCACCAGCTTCAACTCCAATCATCTTTACCTCTTTGTCGTGAATAAATGGATGGAACAGACCCATTGAATTACTCCCGCCACCAACACACGCAATTAAATAATCGGGCAATCGATGTTCCTTTTCCATCATCTGCTTCTTGACCTCTTTGCCAATTATCACCTGAAAATCCCGTACCATCATAGGATAAGGATGCGGGCCAACTACCGACCCGATGATATAATGAGTGTTCCTTACCGATGCCATCCAGTCCCTGAGCGCTTCATTGGTAGCATCTTTTAGAGTCCTTGAGCCACTGGCTACGGGTATAACTTTCGCTCCCAGGAGCTTCATTCTAAAGACATTCAACGCCTGCCGCCGTATATCTTCCTCTCCCATATACACGTCACACTCAATTCCAAACATTGCGGCAGCGGTGGCAGTTGCAACACCGTGCTGACCGGCCCCAGTCTCGGCAATAATGCGCTTCTTACCCATCCTTCTGGCAAGCAATATCTGGCCAATAGTATTGTTGATCTTGTGCGCGCCGGTGTGGTTCAGATCTTCCCTTTTTAAATAAATCTTTGCGCCCCCCAGCTTTTTTGTCAACCTCTCAGCATAATAGAGGGTTGACGGGCGCCCAACATATTCTCTTAAATAATACTCCAATTCGGCGTTAAAGGACGGGTCTTCTTTTGCTTCTAAATAGGCCTTCTCTAATTGGTCTAAAGCCGGCATTATCGTTTCAGGAACAAACTTCCCGCCAAAACGCCCGAAATGACCCGTCTTGTCAGGTAAGAGCACTCCTTCTGACAAACTCATACATTCCTGTGTTTTAGATTTTGCTATCGTCTTTACCATAATTATCACCGCCTTTTATCAAACATATACCCCTATTCACCTTACGATAAGCATATATAACACAATGAGGGTAGCACATTGATCTTCTGCTACCCTCATCGCTTAAACCTTTTTTTATTACTACGCTAAAATCTGGATTCTTACCAGATTACCGCTTAGTGACCATGTGGCGCGACACCAGCGTCTGCATTTGCACGGTGAGGAATATCAGTCCTCTTAAACCATTCAACATCTACGTCGCCTGGTTTTCTTATCCAGCCTGGGAGTAAATCCAGGTATTCACCATGCTGCCAGAATCCTTCTGACTTGTGCTCTAAACCAATCTTTTTCTCAATAGCAGCAAATCTTCTTAACTTAGCAGCCTCGGTCTTGATTTCAATCAACTTCCTATCCTGCTCGAAAGCGCTTCCATTTCCATATGTCTGGTTATACATTGACATATGAGCGTAAGCCTTATAAACGTTACCGGTAAGATAGCAAATCATTTCAAGACCTAAACGTTCCAGGTTCGATGTAGCATAGAACCTTGGGTCTCCACCTGGCAACAGGCTGAAGGTATAGTGACCGTACCAATCAGGAGGTGAACCCTCTGGCATTGGATCAACAACTCCATCCAGGAAACAACCAACGATAACCGCAGCTGCTTCTCTCCACTTCGTGAAGCTCAGATTAACACCGGCATCCATCTCTTTCAGCTTGTCAGCAGCAAACCTTGGAGAATGGCAGTCCTGACACTTCTTTATCCATGCATCCCTCTTTGCCTTGTGTTTTGGCGCTCCGCGATCAACCTGGAACATACCCATATCGCTATAGATGGTCCCAAATTGTTGCGGGTTATGATTTCCATCCTGCATATGGCAGTAAGCGCACGTCGGAACCCTGTAGTTTCCTTTCTTTGAAGGCTTGCTCCAATCCATGGTTGCGGATTCAGCTTCATACAGACAACCGTGAATAGAAGTGTTGTACATCGCCCATTCATCGTGATCGATACCCATATGACAGAACCTGCAGGCAGTTGGTTTCCTTGCCTCAGCAGGACTAAACACGTGCCTTGTATGACAACCATCGCACCTGTTCTCTGCAATGGCATGACACTCTGCACAGCCAGCAACCTCTTCAGCCGGTTTTCCTACATGCCATGAAAATTCCAATACGTTGACGGTAAATGCATGGGTATGTGAACCTAAACCACCAGACCTGTGCTCACTGGTCTCTTTTGGATGACACTCACCGCAATTTTTGTAAGTTGGCATAAAAAGTTTCTGATGATCGTTGCCATGACATACATCACAGCCAACGGTGCCTTCAACAAGCTTTCCATCTTTCCCTTTTACACCAAGACCTCTTCTCATTTCCAAATTACCGTGGGCACTCTTCTTCCAATCCTTTACGATGGTAGGAGTCTGAACCGTATGACAAAGCACGCACTCTTCATTCTTAAAAACACCTTCATTCTGGCTACCATTTGTCCAATAATGCTCCGGATCATACCAACGAATCGAAGGTAAGAATTTCAAAAACGATTTGTAAGGACCTCTTCCATCAACATACTCAGGCTTCGTATATTTTGCCGTTAATCCAAATACATACAACGTCCCGTCGTTATCCGGACCAACTGCCTGACCAAACACTTGCGACGCTACATCCTGAAACGTAGGTCCTTCAGCCTTCGCAATACCATTACCCATCGTACACGTCAGCAGTGATACTCCTGCTACAGCAAGAGCAATCCTGGACAATGGTTTCTTCAAAATATCAAGCATTACAACCTCTCCTTTCTTTCTTAACCTATACCTTATAAACGACATTTATTACCTGATGGTTTCCGTAAAAACTCCAGGTAACCGTAGACACAATAACATTTCTTTGCCTGTCCAAACCACCCCCTTCCCATTTTTTCTTATCCTGTAGTATCAGTAAAAACAATACTTAACACAGCAACAGTACAAAGCTTTTTCATTATACCTTCTGAACCAATCTTGTCAAGCAGATTTTTATGCATCTCTTTATGAAAAAAACATCATAAAGTATGCGCTTTTAGCCCTTATCAATACCTCAAACACGAAGAGCTGGGTCGTGGGGAAATACCCCACGGAAAGCCCAGCTCTTCATTGGTGTTAACTCCAGAGTTCCCTCTGCTCTCGCACCGACAAGCTCAGAGACGTATCTCAGGTATTATCTTGCGTGATACCCGGGATATA
>PHFX01000076.1 GCA_007618135.1 Candidatus Brocadia sp. WS118
CTGGAAAGTGAGGCGGCGCGGTTGAATATTGAAAAACAGGTTAAATTTTGGGGCCAGCTTTCCCGCAAGCAGGTATTGGAAAAGCTAAATTTTTGCGACGTTCTGCTTCATCCCGGCCTGCATGACTCCGGGGCAATGGTCTGTTCCGAGGCAATGGGCGCGGGATTGCCGGTCATCTGCCTAAATTTGGGCGGCCCCGCCCTGCAGGTCACCGAAGAAACCGGCTTCAAAATCCCCGCCCTTTCCCCGGAGCAGGCGGTAAAGGATATGGCGGAAGCAATGCTAAAATTAGCAAAAAATCCCCAACTGGCGCGGCAAATGGGAGAAGCGGGGCGCAAACGGGTGGCGGAGCATTTTAGCTGGGAGAGGAAGGGGGAGTTTATCCGGCGGGTGTATCAGAAGATTTTAGAAAGAGCGTGAGTGTTCTTGTGTTCTTGTGATCTTGTGTTCTTGCGTTCTTGTGTTCTTGTGTTCTTGCGTTCTTGTGTTCTTGTGTTCTTGTGTTCTTGCGTTTTAGTTTTGGAGTTGTGAGGAATTGGATTATCAATGGATATTGAGTATATTAAGGGTGAGCGATAAATCAATAGCTAAAAACGTTTAGAAATAAACCAATCAACGAGCGTTACGGTATCATGTTGGCTGCTGATATTGAGAACAAAATTCCCGGCATTGTCTCAAAAATAGTTAAATTCTATAAACCGGAACTCATCATCCTTTTCGGTTCATTTGCAAATAACCAGTACACCGAAGACAGCGATTTGGATTTGTTAGTTGTAAAGAACACCAGGAAGCATCCGCTATGGCGAAGAGTGGAGGTGCGGAAGGTAATTCAAACCGATATCCCGGTAGATATTGTCGTTTTCACCCCATCTGAATTTGCCAGGCTTCGAGAATCGGGCAGCGCTTTTATTGAAGAGATATTGAAAGAGGGGAAAATTCTTTACCAAAGAGAAATGCAGGTTCTGGTATGATAAGCAAGAAATGGTTGGAATTTGCCAGAGAAGATTACCGGGTGCTGGAATATCTATGGAAATCGAAAAGTAAATTCTACCGTTCAATATGCTTTCACGGGCAGCAATATGTTGAAAACATTAGTTTTGCGATTTTTACGCCAACGGCGTTACACATTACAGCCCAGGGTTTCCCGCTTGCGGGACACCCTGGGGAATGTGCGATGAGAAAATGGCCCCCATACCCCAACGGGGTTAAACAAAAAATGCAGGATATGAGACCATTTCAGAGGATTGTAAAACCCTTTTTCCACAGGAACCACTATGTGGCAGGGTATTGATTGGTTTGCACATTTGTATTCCCAGGGTGTCCCGCAAGCGGGAAGCCCCGGCCATCCGGGGCAAGCTCCTGGGCTATCATGTTTACCGCTTCGCGGTAGGCAATTACACTCACATCCTGATTCAGATAAGATGTGAGCATAATTCAGTTGATCTATTGCACAAAAAACCAGATTTCAGGATGAATAGCCCCGCCCCGGAAGGCCGGGGCGGGGGAATCAAAAATTCCTATAACTCCTTCCGGGGCTTCAGCCCCACGTTTTGGCAACACTCATGGCTAAAGCCCCAATCTGTTTTGTTTGGTTACTCTCTTCCCCGCGCTGAAGCACGGGGCTATTCAATTCATAATCCGTGCAATTTGTGCTGCGCCCTGTAAGAGATTAAAGCCTAAATTATACCAACCAACCGCACCCTGAAGGCTTGTCCTGAGCCCCGTTGAAGGGGGTGCAACAAAACCATAGGGAATTGTGCAACCCTTTCAGGGTTGATTGGATATGGTAATTTCTAACCCAGGGTGGGACGCCGATGGCGCTTACCCTGGGCTGTGCTGTTTAACCGCTTCGCGGTATCTTTTGCAGAATGCAATAGCCCTGCTCCTGGGAGGGAATTGGAGCCGTCGCTACTTGATACTCGCCAAAATTGTTAGAGACCCAGGTGATAAGACAGCCTTTGTGTCTTAGTGGTCTGCCCGGCAAGCCGTCAGATAGGCTGCTTTTCAAACCCGCACTTTCAAGGATTCAGGTCGGCTAATTTGAGCCTGGCCCGGGGTTCGTCGCCTGCCTGACGGCGCCGGCAGACAGGCCAGACGTACCCCGGGTTAACCGGACAATTAAATTTCCCATACCCCAACCGGGTTAAACAACCTTTTTGGGGGTCAAATTTTGGTCAAAAAATAGTTCTCAATCGCCGGGGATCTGTGTCCCCATCTCAAAATTTGTCCTCCCGCTTTTTCCTGTACTTCGCCGGATCGAATTCTTCATACATTTTATTGTAATGCTTAAAGAACATCTTAACCATTTCCGGTTTTGGAACCCCGCTCAGATCCCGCTTTTCCAGGTCTTCCACGATCGTTTTCAAATTTCTGGAGATAATTTCAACGAGCAGTGTCACGGTTCTTTCAAACGCATCCTCCGGGGGATCAAATTCAATCTCCTCTGACCTGAGTAACTCCCCCAGCCGTTTCATACTATACTTGATCATGCTTTCTGTGCTAACCCCCAATTCGCGGGCAATTTGATCAAGATGCATGCCGCGGCCAACCAACTCATAATACCTGAGCCTTTGTTCTTTATTCATTTAAACCTCCTTGTTGGTTATCTAATTCTACTTTAAGACCTTGATAAACTGATTCACAATTGCGATCCCTCTGTAGCCCTGGACATCCCCCGTTCGGCTGAGCTCACGACGAAGCCCTGCCCCCCTTCAAAGGGGGGATTCCGGCGTGCGCAGCTTAAATTTCCCCCCTTTGAAGGGGGGCAAGGGGGGATGTCAAGAGCTTGATAAGTCTTCACTTTTGCTCTTTTCCCTCAAAGTCTTAAAGTAGAACTAACTACCATCCTAAATTATTTCAACCTGTAAAATTTCCGGTGATACAAGTTTAACCACAGAGGCTCAGAGCCACAGAGATACTTGGTTTTTTGATCTCTGCGTCTCTGTGGCTCTGTGGTTAATCAAAACGGTCACAGAATATTTTACAGTAAGAATTATTTTGCCAGGGGGAAAATAATTTTTTTGGTCAAATTTTGGTCAAAAAATAGTTCTCATCCATACCAGTAATCCGTATCCGTACGCCCATATTTATTCTCTTTGACTGTCCTGAACGATACTCCTTTGGATTCTTCATCCAGCAGTTTGTAATACTTCATGAACAGATCGAACAATTTCAGGGTGGGAATCTCGCTCAGATCCCGTTTCTCCAGTTCTTCCCGCACCTTTTTCAACTGCGTGCCCAGCAGCTCGATCTGCGTCTGCGAGGTTATTAAATACTTTTCCCGCAGCGCCTCCATTTCAATAACCCTTAAATTAATCAATTCGGTTTCCAGTTCCTTGCTCCAGTTGATCAGGGTTTGTTTGCTCACCCCTAATTCCCGGGCAATTTTATCATAACTCATGCCCTTGGCTCGCAGCTCCAGAAACTCATTCTTCTGTTCCTTTTTCATTTAAACCTCCGTGTTTGATTGTTCAACTTGCTCCAAAGCTCCGGCTTTGGAACACCCATGCAATAAAAGCTCTGCTTTAATTTTTTTTAAAAATATAAATAATTAGAACCCCTGTTTTCAAATATTTTCTGCAAACTTAAGCCCCCGGAAATATGCGCCGGCCCTTCCACTGAAAACAAACCTGGAAGAGGTGCATTATTGGCGGCGCCGGGCCAAACCGCCCGCAGGGAATACCAGCAGAAATACACCGCGCAGGAAAATTACCGCATGTTGATGGTGTTTTAGTTTCGGGTTTGGAGAATTTCGATTTTCGAGGTTCAATTGAGTGGCAGGCCTTGATTTGCCGAAAAATCAGGGTTACATTTTCCAAAGATATAGAACGATGAAAATGGGAGCATAAATATGTTAAAGAGCTATATTGAAGCAGCCATTAAAAGAGCGGAATATAAAAAATTAGAAGATGGTACCTGGTTTGGTGAAATTCCCGGCTTCCAGGGGGTATGGGCAAACGGCGAGGTGTTGGAAGTTTGCCGGATGGAGCTTATTGAAGTGCTGGAAGAGTGGCTATTGCTAAAAATTAAAGACGGGGATAGTTTACCTATTATTGATGGCTTGAAAATTTCCATCGAAAAAGTTGCCGAATAACCAAAATTGAAAAAAACCATCTCTCGTAGTGAACTGCTTCGAAAATTTCGCGCTTTAGGCTTTGAAGGTCCATATTCCGGCGGAAAACACCAATTTATGAAAAAAGGCAGCTTAAAAGTGCGTATTCCAAATCCCCATAAATCAAGAGAAATCCACATAAGCTTGATAAAAGAGTTACTTCGACAGGCCGGAATTAGCGAAGATGAGTGGGATAATATTTAAGTTATGGAAAACGAGGTAAGGAAAGTGGAAATTGGTTAGTGGCAAGTGGCAAATGGGGGAAGCCCGGCGCAAACGGGTGGGGGAACATTTTAGCCGGGAGGGGAAGGGGGAGTTTATTGAGCGGTTGTACCGGGAGATACTATCTGGTGATTGAGTGTTATGGTGTTCAGGTGTTTCCCAAAGAGATGGCTTCGCATCCCTAAGTGTGATAGGTGATATTGTCCCGATCTATTTCGATATCTTCATCTTTGGTGATTAATATTCTCTTTTCTGAAATGGATATTTCCTCAAGTATTGAATCCGGGGTCTTATTTTTACGCGGTAGATCAAGTGTATGGACGGCATCAAAACCCCGTTCTTCTAAACGATACTTTAGACGGCGTGGCAGATGTGCATCGATCAGGAACTTCATGCCGAAATTGATTGGATCCGTTTTATCTGGCTTAAGCGGGTGGCGAATGCTAAGGCGGCGAGGATGTCTTCTTTTTCCAAATCTTCGTAATCGGCCAGAATTTCTTC
>PHFX01000077.1 GCA_007618135.1 Candidatus Brocadia sp. WS118
TTATAACGCAGCGCTTCAGCCGTTAAGTGAAACGATCAGCGGTTTGTACAGCGCAACGATCACGCGCAACTATGCAATAAGCGGCGTCATTGGACGGCCGACGGGGCTGACCACGGGAGCGTTGTATACGCAAACCTACGGTTACGATACCAAAGGCCGTTTTGATGAAGTCGGCTGGAGCGTGGTCGCTGGTGCGTACACAGGCACGGCCAATTATGGGTTCGTGGCTAATTCCGACCTGATCGGAACACTCACGACAACAGCGGGACAATCAACGACGTATTCATACGAACCCAACCGCAACTTAAGAACTCAAATCAACAACCAATTCAGTAGTACGCTGATCTCCCGGTACGATTATTCCTACGATGAATTGGCACGGCGGGAATGGGTGAAGAATTCCGGTACGGCCTTTGCCGCGGCGGCGTTTAATTTGTTCGATTATAACGACCGCAGTGAATTACAGGAATCCGCCCGGTACTTGGGTACGAATGAAACGATTTTGACCATTCCGGTCACGGGTGAGTTAAGGGATTATACCTATGACCCAATCGGAAACAGAACCGCTATCACCGTAGGAACCAACGGTGGAACATACACGCCCAATAACCTGAATCAATACGCCAGCGCGACTGTACCGGGAGGAGGCTCTAATTCATTCACACATGATGACGACGGAAACCTTACGGCGATTAGTGGCAACAAAAATGTGCAGTACGTCTTTGATGCCGAGAATCGTATGATCACGGCTCAACCAACAACTCCCGCACTTAATGACAAGAAACTTGATTTGGTGTATGATTATCAAGGAAGACGAGTGCAAAAGATTGTATCGAATTGGTCGGGCGTGGCTTGGGTTCCTTTAACGACCAAACGTTTTGTGTATGACGGGTGGAACATGATCGAAGAACAAACCGTCGCCGGAACCTCAAAGTATCAGATTTGGGGTCTTGATCTTTCACAATCCATGGAAGGTGCAGGCGGCATCGGCGGGTTATTGACCCAGGTCGATGTTGGGGCTGTCAAGAGTTATGCTTATCTTTACGACGGCAATGGAAACGTAGGACAGTTGATCGACAATTTAGATGGGTCGATAGATGCTCACTACGAATACGATCCTTACGGAAATAGCATTTTAGCAAGCGGCACAGCGGCTTCTGCTAATCCGTACCGGTTTAGTACAAAGTATCTGGATAATGAGTATAATTTTTACTATTTTGATTACCGCTATTATGATCCGGACACTGGTAGATGGATTAATCGTGACCCATTGTCGGAATTCGGCTCACTTAATTTGAGAAACGAGGAACTAAAAGTACCGGAAGACCTAAAGTTGCTCTATGCATTCAATATGAACAATGCGATCAATTCGATTGATCCCAATGGATTAGATACTTTGTTAATTCTGGTAGGAGAGGAATTTTCTAAATCTTCTAGTATATTTAAAGTATCAGCTGAAACTGCGGCTAAGGCCTATAGAGAATCGGCTCATTACAGTGCGGACTGTGACGCTGTAGTTACCATTGATTTGACCGGTACAAAAGACAGTGCCTATAAAAAAGTTCAAAAGGCCTTTTCTGAAGTAGAACAAATCAGATTTATTATCTATGTTGGTCACGGCGACTCTGAACATTTGTTTTTAACCCGAACTCGCGGTGCTGGGGCAAACATTTCCGCAAACGGTAACGATATAAAGAAAAATGGTGGGCAATATAATTCACTGCCCGTAACCGGTTTGTCCACGGCAAATGTTACCGAACATGCCTCCGCAAGTTTGTTCTCCTGCAATGCTCGGAGTGGTATTGCTACTGCCTTTTCAGAACATTTTGGCATACCTGTAGAGTCTGCGGCGGCAGCTGTCAATTTTAATGAGGACGGTTCACCGTTTATACGACGTCCACGTTTGCCCTCAGTCTTTGGTTTCTGCTATACCGGAGGTACGCCGAGTGATAGAGAGGAAGTGCCTCGTGATGGAAGTTGGTCTGAAAAAGCCGCAAGGGAGAAGGGATACTAGGGAGCAATGAAAAATAAATATATTTTATTTCTTCTTATACTTATATTCCTAGTAGGAATTATCTTCTGTAAGAACTCTGTCATTTTGTGGCTTGCAAATAACTTTGGAATAGTCCCCAAAAATGAGGTTCTTGTTTTAATGGATACATTTGAAACACTGGAAAGTGATGAACTCCACAAAGAGCAATTAATAAATAATTCCTCAAATGACATATACTTAAAAGTAAGACCGGCAAATCAACCAGACGACAGAGAGTCTTATATTTTATCAGAATATAAAATTCGATATCTGCAAATACTGACCCAAGATGGGCCGGTAGGGGTGATAAATGATGCAGTGGCATATCTTGATGATCAGCATCGTGCTCCAAAAGGTAAACTGTATAAATATGGGCTTAAACAGATTGTTGATTCTAGAAAATATTCAAATGAGATAGGAATTAAGTTTACAGATTACAATGAGGAGTATTTAAAAAACCTACAACAAAAGGATAAAGTGAAAGTCGTTACAATTTCAAATTGACCATATAATTCGAAATAAAAGAATTTCAAAAAACTTTCAATTTTGAAAGAATTCTGAAATTTTTAAATCTCCCAAGTTAAGCAATTTCAAAGGGAATCTGATCGCTGAGGCTCTCTGATTGTTCAAGACCACCCTCTCTCAACCATAACTTTGTTATGAGAGATGGTGGTCTTGACCATTTTAATAATTCTGTAGCTAGGGTTACATTAAGTGGTAATATAGCTTGGTTTGATATGATTGGCTGGAAAGAGTTATTTGTTAATCGCGTCAATCCATCAAGGGTACCGGTTAGATTGACATTTAATGATTCAATACGAGAAATTAGTGGTCAAACACTCGGGAATCATATGCTTGTAGGTATTAGAAAATGGAGGGTGTATCAGGCAAATTCAAATTATAATGGGTTTCTTGTTGAAACTGAATCTTATGATAAACCAAGAGGAATCTTCAACCAAATTGGTATGCATATGCCTTTTATTGGTGGTGACGAAGCACAATTAGAAGTATGGACACAATATTTTCAAAATATCAAACAGCATTTGGAAAATACTTATGCAGGAGTTACTGCTGAAATAATTGAGAAATTTCATGAAAATTTGGGGGCTATAGATAATCCATGGCAGACAAAATAAAAAAAATGATACCGACTCTAATTATTTCGCTGTTAATAATATCACTTTTAGTAGTAACAATGCTTTTATGGATGTGTGTTTCTTACCATCGTGAAAAAAATAGAAGAGAGAATGCAGTTAGTAATGCTCAACTATTGGCCAACAAGATTAAGTTGGGTGTTGATGTGGAACAAAGCCGAAATCAGTTGATTGAGATAGTAGATGGAAAGGATGCTTTTGCAGCCGTGTCTGCCATTATGGCGTTGGGTGAGATCAAAGATAACTCAAATGAAACTTTGGATTGTATACTTCGAGCAATTAGAAGGAAAGAGGTGTTCGCATTGGATAGGGAAGCTGCTAGGGCATTATCTAAAATTAAACCAGAAAGGGCAGACATCATCGATGAATTGATTCATCAACTTGATAATGAACCCAGAGATGTCTCGTGGTTTTCTGCTGAAGCCCTAGGGGAGATTGGAACCGCAGCTAAAAAAGCTTTACCAAAACTGAATGAAAAACTTTCTTCTAATGATCATTTGTTGAAGAAATCTTGTGAAATGGCAATTCAAAAAATATTGCAAGGAGAAGGGGGTAGCCCCTCGCAAGAGACAGAGCAATGAGTAAACTTTTTCATACCAACAAAATTAAATGAACAAAATTATCCGGACGATTCTGGGTTTGTTAATAATGTTAACAAATCTGGACGTCCGGATTCTTTTTGCCCAAGTCGTCGTTCCGTACGCGCCGGTAACAACTGTTACTCTCATAGCGCCTGTCGTTACAAACTTACCTTCAGTAACTCCATCTATTTTTGAAAATGAAAAACTCATTAATTTATCCGACCTGTCTTTTTCTTTTTCAAAAATAGATTTTGTGGCATTATCCGGGTCGTTGGATAAATCCAACGACCTGTCGTCCTCATCCACATATTTAGCGCAAACCATTCGGACTCTCCGTAGGCCTGCGGCCTCCGGGATAATTCGAGCTGATCAGCTTAAGTTTTCTGTCACTAACTGGCGGCAACGCTTTACTTCCGGAACGCACCTGAACCGTGTGCGTTCCGATGAACATTTTGTTGAAGCGTTGCCTGTCGGTCGCAAGCTTTGCTTGCGCCCTGCCGGGCGCAAGGCCACAGAGGCAAATGCGCTCAATGATGTTACGCGGTTTGAGTACAATGACCGCAATCAGGTCACCCGCACGTGGGGTGATGTGCCTTATCCGGTGGAGTATGTGTATGATTCATATGGGCGCGTGAGCCAGATGCGCACGTGGCGTATTTCCGCAGCGTGGAATGGTACCACGTGGCCGTCAGGCGTCAGTGGTCAGGAAGATGTCACCACCTGGAACTATCAGGAAGCCACGGGCCTTTTGACGAGCAAGGTGGATGATAACGCGGAGAGTGTGTCTTATACGTACACAACCGCCGGGCAATTAGCCACGCGTACTTGGGCGAGGGGACCAGTCACCACTTATGGTTATGACCCAAACACCGCGGAACTCTTGACTGTCAATTATTCGGACTCAACGCCGGATGTCACCTTCACGTATGACCGTCTGGGCCGCTCGAAGACGGTGGCCGATGGGCTGGGCAGCCGGACGTTTGCTTATAACGCAGCGCTTCAGCCGTTAAGTGAAACGATCAGCGGTTTGTACAGCGCAACGATCACGCGCAA
>PHFX01000240.1 GCA_007618135.1 Candidatus Brocadia sp. WS118
TTGGTCCTTTTGTTAATTTTATCCCATTGGCTGCTTATCTCATACAAATAGTAATGCCCGTTGATGTATCGAAGTTCGCAGCCAGGCCGGCGGTGGCGAAGCACCCATTCTGGAAAATTGTTCATGGTTTCTGTTACGTAAAATATTGTTTACGTAACAGCAAATGTACGATTTATTTTGCTAGATACCAGTGTTTTACAAAATAGCTGTCGAAAAAATTACGTAAATTGCGGAGTTAGGGATTAATGTAAACAGGCCATACAGCCGAAAAGCTTTGTGCCACGGACCACTCGGAGCGATCCGAATTTGCTGAGAAGCCCGAATTTACTGCTGGATCTGCCGCCTCCGGACGCTCCCAATAAGGTCATTGTAGGAGACATTACCTACTTGCCGGCTATCATAGACGGCTATGAAGATTGGCTCTATCTGGCCATTTGGATGGATTTATTCAGTCGCAAAATAGCCGGCTGGGAAGTGGATGAGCATATGGACGAATCCCTGGTCATCCGGCCGTTTAAGCAGGTCATCAGAGATCGGCAGCCCGCCCCTGGCATGATTGTGCATTCCGATGGCGGCGGCCAGTATGCTTCGATCAATTTCCGGGCGCTACTGACACAACATGGATTCCGGCAAAGCATGACCCGTAAACCCGTAAAGATGATCACTATGATAATGCCTTTGCCGAATCGCTGTTCTCAAGATTCAAAGCAGAGTTGCTCGATGGAGGCGTCTTTTACGGACTGCATGATGCCAGAACAAGAATCTTTGAGTATATTGAAGGATACTACAATACGATCCGAAAACATTCTTCGCTGGGCTACATCAGCCCCCTTCAGTTTGAGGATCGTTATTGGATGGACTACTGGAGAAAGAATAGACCCTGACGTTACATTGGATCCACTGGAGAAATCAGAAAAGTGTCTTAAAAAAGTGTCCGGCAAAATTGAACCACGCCAGAAGTAAGGGCAAAAGGATACAGAGTAAAGTTGAAGTATACTCCTCCATCAGATACAAAAGGACAGAAAAAGGCATTGAAGGACATTCTTCTGTCATCGCTACGAAGGAAGGAGAAGGACGAATAAAAATCCGAAAACCAAAAAAGATTAAATAACAGCTTGTTATCTACAGGAGACTAGCTTAAAAACCTAAAAAATGAAACCAAATATTCTTTTCCAGGCATGTACTTTTTTATTTGCTGTGACTATTGTTATTGGTTGCTCAAAAGAAGATAGGGTTATCGATTACGATAACTTAGTGCACAGAAATGGTTTATGGTATGAGGTAAATAGTGAAAAGCCGTTTAGTGGTCGGGCTATACAATACTATAAAGATATACATGACAATGAGAATAATAGAGTTGCATTTTCTTCCTTACTTTTTAAAAAAGGTGAATTAAATTATGGGACAGGGTATTATCAAAACGGACAAAAAAAAGCGGAAGGTGGTATAAAAGATAGTTTAGAGCATGGAGTTTGGAGAGGATGGGCAGAAAATGGACAACTATTACTTGAACGAGAAATGAAAATGGGAAAGAAAGATGGTCACTTTATTAATTACTATCCAGAGAATGGCCAATTGGACTCTAAGGCAGAATTCAAAAATGATAAACTTGCAGGTGACTGGGAGCACTATTATCAAAATGGTGTATTGGCAGATAGAGGGCAATATGAAGACGGGAAAATGGTTGGTATATGGGAATACTTTTATGATAATAGTGAACTCTGGGCCGAAATGGAATACAGAGATGGTGTGCCCTGGAATATAGTCAAACACTTACGAAGAGATGGTTCTCCGATTGAAGGAGAGACGTTGAAAGATGGAAATGGTTTTTACTTTAACTACAACCAAGACGAAACAATCAATTATGTAAGTATGATTACTGATGGAAAAGCGAGAGACATCATTTGTGGTTCTTATGCTTTCCC
Organism: Candidatus Brocadia sp. WS118; assembly: GCA_007618135.1. GTDB lineage: Bacteria > Planctomycetota > Brocadiia > Brocadiales > Brocadiaceae > Brocadia. The sequence continues at coordinate 1,926 of PHFX01000240.1, forward strand.
AAAGGATTTATGGCTTACTATTTATCAGGAGGAATCAGGAGGTTATAGTGTTGATGACATAAGGAATTATCAATATCCAGGTAAGAGGAACAGTGATGGGAAAATTGTCTTTGAGATCTCTGGTAATGAATATCATATCGGTTTGACCAGTGATTGGCATGAGAATATTGTGGAACAAAAGAAGGTATGCATAGAGGTAAGTGGCAAACCAGGTTACACTAGCTATAGATGGAATAGGTATATACCTAAGGGAACATCTTGCAGAGACCTTCAACAAGAGTAAGAATTATAATTATTTAATCTGATAGACATGGTGGTCTAGCCCCCTATTATTCGGACTTTATTACAGAGAGTTAAAGGAATAAGGTTGATTTCGCCGTATCTTTGTAACGAGACGAAACGATCCCGTTCCTTCGAACGGGACGGCCTTTATGCCGCAGGTTGAACATTCAGCGCGGGCTTGCCTGGCTCACAGGCAAGCTCGCCTGATTGCCTGTTTTTTGAAATTGAAGGGGCATCGAGCCCCTCCAATTTCAGAGACGAAACTTCCCTCTGGCTGCCATTGTCCGCAGGTTCGACACCGAGGCATGCCCTTTTTTCAGGGCAAGCTTTGCGTACTTCCTGGCGCGGTATCTTGAGGGAAAGACGGACTTTGCGCTTTTTTTCATCCACCACTTTTCGCTCGATATTGCCCAGTTCCCACTGCTCGGCGAAAACCATGGGCGGCAACTTTACCGTACTGCCGTGAATACGGTGGCGGTTGTAAAAATCGTAAAAATTCTCTAACCGCCCACAAAGCTGCGGCAGATCTTCAAAATATTGCCCTTCCAAGGCCCGGCCCAGGATGGCGTGGAACGATTCTATATGGCCATTCTCCTGCGGGGTGTAAGGGTGCGTGAAGGCATGGGCAAGATAGTTGTCTTTAAAGAACTTGCGCAGCTTTTCTGCGCAAAACTGCGGGCCATTGTCGCTGCGCACTTCTATGTGTGTTTCCCACCCCAAGGCTCCGGCTGGCTGGAGGTGGTTTTCGATAACCTCCGCCCAGGCGCCCTGTACCTGCTCCTGTTTCATTTGAAAACCCGCTTCCCAATACAACGCTACCCGGGTGGGCACGTCCAGGATCGTCAGCACATAAGCATAGCGCCGCAGCCCCTCTATCCAAACCGTTTTGATGTCCATTTCCATAAGCCGCAGGGGGCCTTCCGGGCAGACAACCCGGTATTTGACATAATCCTTCGAGGCTCGTTCCCGCTTCGGCTGCAACAAGCGGGCATCTTTCATCAGGCGGTACACTTTCTTGTGGTTGATGTAAAAACCAGCCAGCGTCAACTCGCCCGCCATGCGGTGATAACCATATTCCGCTAAGGGGTTGTCAAACAGCTTTCTTATATAAGCCGCCACTTCCTTGTTGGGTACTTTGAGCTTCTTGCCTTCAAGCCGCCGGAAGGTGTATTTGCTCGGCTGCCGGCCTGGCTTGCCCCCCTTTGGCTCATAGTAATACTGGTGCTTGCTTACTCCACATATCGACAAGGCTTTGTCCCGCTTCATCCCCTGGGCCGCGTAGCGGCGTATTATGTCTTTTTTCTCGCCCAGGGATACTTCCCTGCCTGCCAGCAAGCTGGCGAGCAGGCAGGTTTTTTAGCAGCTCGTCTTTAAGGGCTATCTCCATTTCCCAGCCCGCAAGCAGTTCTTTGAGTAGGGCTACCTCGTCTTCCAACTGGCGGATATAATGCCCGTCTTTTCGCCGCCGCTCCTGAGCTTCCAAGCCTCCTTCCCCTTCTAGCCGAAGCTGCTTGCGCCAGGTGTAGTACGTCGAAGGATAAATCCCATGTTTGCGAAGCGTTGCTTCAAGCCCTTCCTGATCGGCTTCTTTGAGGATAGCCAGCTTCTCTTCTTTGCTCCATTTGCGTCTTTTCATCGCTAAAATTACAGTTTTTAATCTGTAATCCAGTCCGGTTCTTTAGGGGGCCGGTACACTTCCTTTTTAAATAGGTTGAGTAGTTGTGATGCGGTTTTACTTGGGCCTTCTGGATTATATTCCGAGAGTTTACCCGCCCGGCAGGCATCTATGAAAAGGATCACCTCCAAGTTCTTTTTTTCAACGTAGCTTGCGATTATCGATTTCAAGTCATCAATGCGAAGAGAAGCTATAAGATAGTTATTTGAAGGAGAATCATAAGTAAGTAGAAATGCTGGTTGATTCACCAGCGCGGATTCACAATCGCCATGACCGGAAAAGTAGAAAACAATGGTGTCCTTCTGACCGGAATCGATTAGGATATCATAAAGGGCAATCAATAGGGTATCGGAGCTGGCCTGCTCATTGGTTAGGGTGATTGATTTGGCATTTGGAAAAGTAAGGTCTATGTATTTGCTGAATGCTTCTGCATCCTGGTCAGCACATTTTAGGTCATTGATATTGCGGTAATCCGAAATGCCAACGATGACAGCATAGACATTGCCTCCAGCATCTTCTGAAATATCCTTTTGGCCAAAGGAACTCCAGCTAATGGCAAGGCAGAGGGTAAGGGTACTTAGGATGGTTTGGGGCCTCATGTTTCTTCATTTTCCGTGACCATATAAAAATAGTGATTCTCGGGGAAATTTTCTCTTTATGGACGTGTTATTGTATTAAACCCTAACTCCGCAATTTACGTAATTTTTTCGACAGCTATTTTGTAAAACACTGGTATCTAGCAAAATAAATCGTACATTTGCTGTTACGTAAACAACATTTTACGTAACAGAAACCATGAACAATTTTCCAGAATGGGTGCTTCGCCACCGCCGGCCTGGCTGCGAACTTCGATACATCAACGGGCATTACTATTTGTATGAGATAAGCAGCCAATGGGATAAAATTAACAAAAGGACCAA
>PHFX01000009.1 GCA_007618135.1 Candidatus Brocadia sp. WS118
TTTATGCTCCTGAGATAAAAGTATGATTTGGATGGAAATATTTTAACCTTTTTCTGACTTGTTTATCGATCGTATTTACTTTATACATAATTTCCTTTGTCTTTTCTTCTTATTTGTTGACTACATTCTCGGACAACCTGTCAAGGTGTGACCCCATCCCACATCCCTATCTCAGTTCCGCATATTTTTTAACCGCTGTACCGCTGGAATCTCAGGTGATTCGCTGCCGAAAAAGCTAATATTTCAATACATTCAGTTCGTTTTTCCTGGTTTGTTGTTACAAATCCATCACCAAACGTAACCCAGCTTCAATCCTCTTTAACAATTTGGCTGGTACTATACCTGCACATTCCGATAAAAAGCTTTTGTCTATTGTGATGACCTGAGAAACATTTGCCACTGAATTTTTCAATAAGCCGGTTTCTTCAGCCGGAAGCATAACATTGCCTGGAGCCTTTGCCAAACGAAGATTGGAACTGATCACTACTGCAAGAATTGTCCTTACGAGGCTTCTATTAAAAGCATCTGAAGAAATGATTATTATCGGACGTCGATACCCTGGTTCTGATCCTTGAGGATCTGGCAAATTTGCCCACCAAATTTCGCCCCGGTTCATTACCAATCTTCCTCTTGAGTAGAGGCTGACTGGATTTTGCTTAATTCTCGATCCAGTTGACTTGACTCATCGGCATAGAGTTCGTTTAATTCTCGTGTTATGTCCGTATGATGATAGGTTTCCAGGAATTCTTTTATCGCCTTTGTGTAAAGCTCGCTGCGGGATATTCCGAGTTCTTTTGCGACTTGTTCTGCCGTCTTGAAAATTGGAGCTGGGATTGATATTGCTGTTTTCATGCAAAGCAGTATGACCGAAGTTATACTTTTTGTCAAGAAAAATCTCCGGCTTTTTAAGTTGTGTTCCCAGCACACGTGTGACGGACGGCGTGACGAGTCACACCTTGATTTGTGATTAAATTGTTAAAAATAAGGGGCAATTTGCTACCTTAGTATTAAATGCGATACAAGTGATTTCTTGCAATCATTCATGCTATTAGATGATAGATGGAACAATTCCTTATTGTTTGCAAATCTGCCTCAATACTTTTGATAATCTGAGAGAGATGTTTGTCGATTTTTAGTCTTTCTCCCCAGGTTCACCGGACTATAGTCTACCCCATCATTTCTCCTATCTCAGTTCCGCTCAGTCCACCAACCCGCTATAACAAGTCTATAGCTATTTGCTGTATTATACCTCGTTCCCTGTATCCTTTTATAAGCTTTTGCAGCCTTTTGTCTTCGATATCCATATGAAAACAGTATTCTAAACTTCTATTAATCCTTTTATAGTAATTAAATCAACCTCTTCGTATCAAAAAGAACGTCAACCGGTTCAGTACCTTTTTCTTTATGATATCGTTTTACTAATGAGCAAGAGTCTATATAAAAATACCTCAATCTTTATTCCTCTCTTATTCTCAACAATTCCTCACTAAAGTTTTCATCCTCATCTTTCCATGCCTTTCTTGCAATCTTAACAGACTTCTTGGGTTTCCCATATTGTTGCTTCAATTTACGCAACAATTCATGATGTTTTTCTTTCAATCGTTTTGCATAGAAAAGCCTGCCAATATCCGTAAGATTTAATTTGTCTGCTTTTTCTATCGCTTCTGCTTTCACAACTATTTCCTCCTTAACTGTTTTAGGTTGTTCTGTAAACTAAAAACTCAAAAGGATTTTCCTTCGAACACACAGGGGAATAGGGGCAAATCTTTATTATTTACAAATCTGCCTCAATTCTTTTGATAATCTGATAAAGGTGCTTGTTATTTTTCAGTTTTTCTCCCCTGGCTCACAATACTATAGTCTATCCCAGTCATTTCTCTTATCTCAGTTCTGCTGAGTCCACCAATCCGCTATAACAAGTTCATTGAAATTTAATAAAATCCTGATTGGTATCCTATCCCCAGTTTTAAAGAAATCTCCTTGAGTTTCTTGTCGGCTGTCCACAGAGGAATATCAGTTATTATAGCCGAGACAATCAAATGAATGTCAATGTACCCTAACCCTTTCCCCATAAGCGTATGATTCTCTATGAATTGAATTACTTCTTTGTGGTCTCCATGGATTGCCGTAGGAAGTGTCTGCAGAAGAGAGAGTATTTCAACCCTGTTTTTGAGATTACCGCAAGCAAGTTCACCAACGATGAACGGATGACAAACCACGTTTCCCTTGTTAAGCAGTGTTTCAAGCCCTATATTTCCATTCCGCAAATGCACTACCCATATCGAAGTGTCAACAAGGACCATCTTACGGACCTGCTGCCCTTCTGCGTGGTATTATCTCTAATTTCTTTTCCGTGCCTCCCAATTTAGCAAGCCTCCTGGCGCTTTCCCTTGCAATGAGCGCCTCAAGACCGAGTCTCACCAGTGCCGTTTTTTCCTCAACACCGGTTAACTTTGCTGCCTTATCAAGCAACTCGTCATCTATGTTTATTGTTGTTCTCATAAACTTGCCTCCTAACAAAATATGCATTAATAATGTATCTTTGTCAAAGAATTACTGAGACTTCATAGAAATTCCCAGGTGACATTGTTTTATACCGCAAGTGTTTCAACCATTTTCCATGCCTGAGATTTTTGGGAAACATGCCATAAATCGTAATTTTGCTGTAAATTCAGCCATAGTTGAGGTGTTGTGCTGAATGCCTTTGATAGACGTAACGCCATGTCCGTGGTAATTGAACCATGTTCGTTAACAATCCCGGACAGTGTTTTTCTTGAAACTCCGAGTGATTTTGCGAGTTCTGAAATTGTCAAATTCAGAGGTTCTAGATAATGTCTTTTCAATATGCCGCCCGGATGTATTGGGGGTCTCGTTCTCATTTATAATTCTCCTAATGATAATTTCCAAGCCCTTTGTGCGCAAAACTTTTAATCATCGAAATAGTGTAACCTGATTAGTTACACATGTCAAAGGTAAATCGCTTTGCTTGCCACTGAAGGTAAACTATGTCACGACGCAAATGAATGTTCTTGATAATTTTTTTACAACAGCCATCATAAAAATATGGGTAAGTTACAGATCGGTACACAGGCGGTAGCCTACGCACGGCTCAGTAAGGATATAGGCGGGTCTGTCGGGATCGGGTTCTATTTTATTTCGCAAATTACTCATCGTCACCCGTAAGAGGTGTAATGCCTCTTCAACGTCTTCGGTCTTATCCCAGATTTCTTTTAAGATCTGTCCATGCGTCATAATCTTTCCCGCGTTTAAGACAAGGACTTTGAGAAGGTCATACTCTGTTGGCGTGAGATGAACAAGGTGACCGTTTACTTCCACGCTATGTTGTGCGATATCTACCGATAGTTTTCCTACCGTAAATAATGATTTCTCGCTTTGAGGAAGAAGCCTTCTCATAACCGCCCGGATTCGTGCAAGCATTTCACCGGCATGAAAAGGTTTGGTAAGATAATCATCCGCCCCGGCGTCCAGGGCGGTAATCTTATCAAATTCGTCTTCCCGGACAGACAGGATAATAATAGGAGTTTTCGATCTTTCCCGTATCTGGCGGGTAATATCGACCCCGTCCATGTCTGGTAAACCCAAATCCAAAATAATCACATCAGGATGCGAAGAAACAGCATATTTCAAAGCCTCTGCACCATTTGCAGCCTCGAACACGTCATAGTCGTGGGAAACCAGGGTTGCTTTTAAAAAACGTCTGATCGTTCTTTCATCATCGACAATAAGGATTCGCATTTTTTCCTGCCCTGCCATTTACGTCTCTTTTACCTCCAGGGGTAGTATTACGGTAAACGTCACACCCTTGTCGGGATTATTCTTTGCAAAAATCTGTCCGCCGTGCGCCTCGGCAATCCCCTTGCAGATGGAAAGCCCAAGCCCTGTCCCCGTAATCTGGCGTGGTTTCACGGCACGATAAAACTTATCGAAAATACGCACTAAATCCTCTTCAAGAATTCCGAAGCCCTTGTCTTTTACTTCGATCTTCACCTTGTTTTCCAGAAGTTTTGCAGTAATCTCAATCGGCGTATCCGGTGCGGAATATTTTATGGCGTTATCAATGAGATTTACAAACACCCGCATCATGAGGGTAAAATCCAGAACAATCTCAGGTAAAACCGGGGGAATGTGCATCTGAATATCCCGTTTTTCAAGCTTGTCCTTCAGCAGGTGCAGGGATGCGCCAATTACGTCTCTTAATTCGCAGGGTTTGGTTTTCATTTTCAAAGCCCCCGCCTCGACCCGCGTCATGTCAAGAAGATTACCAACAAGCTGGTTCAGGTGGCCGGACTCTTCATAGGCTGTTTCCAAAAGCTCTTTGCGCGTTTCGGCGTCAATCGAGGAAAAATCCTGTAAGAGACTGCTTAAGGCTCCCATGATCGTCACTAGCGGCGTTCTCAGATCATGAGAAATGGAATTCAAAAGCGCCGTCTGGAGTTTTTCTCTTTCCCTTACAATCTCCATCTGCCGGGAAATTTCGGTGAGTTTCGCCCGTTGAACAGCCACAGCAGCCTGACTTGCCAATGCGCTCAACAAATTACATGTTCCAGGGTCAAGACCTGCTTTATCGTCTTTAAAGAAAACTCCCAGGACACCAAAGACACCTTGCGATGTATTCAGGGGCAGATAATGTGCTTTGGATGCCGGTAAGGTATCTGTACCCCATCCGGCCGGCTTCTCGTTTCCAAAAACCCATGTAGCGATGGTATTTTCATGTTCGTCAAGGGGAAAATCAGGGTCAAAACTGCCTGGTTTTATCCCATGGTCTGTCGGCAGAAAAACCGCAACACGGCAATCAAATATTCCTCCCACATTCATTCGAATGCTGCGCAGCACGGCCTCTAAAGAATCAGATGCGGCCAAATCTTTGCTCAAACGGTAGAGTATAGCTGTCTGCTCTTCCCTCCACTGTGCGTCCATGGCCTGTTGCCTGGTTTTAGACGCAAGGGCGCTGACTACTAATCCCACGGCTAAAAGTCCAATAAAGGTAAAAATATATTGGACATCAGAAACCGCAAACGTTAAATAAGGCGGCACAAGAAAATAATCAAACGCCAAAACACTCAACAAGGAGGTAGTGATTGCCGGATATCTTCCCCACCAGACAGCAGTCATCACAACCATCAGGAGATAAAAAACGACAATATTCGTAGGTTCAATCGCACCCCTAATGAGACTTCCCAGGAAAGTAGTGATCGCAACAAGGGCAATGCTCATGAAATATGGAACAATTTTATTTCTCTTAGCTTTTGACTTTTTCATAATAAATTTTCGTATTCTCAATCTATTGTACCAAAACTCAGTCTAAAGATACTCCCTGTTCTATCTATTTGCGGAAGCATAATAATCAATCTTCTCTAAGAAGATGGCGAATTCATCTCTACCTTTTCCTTACTATCCACTTTCTTCCTTCTTCCATCAGGAAGAGAAGGAGTGTAAAGGCAAAAAATAAATTCTTGGGACACCATACTTAATTTTGGGCTTTATTTAGGGTTGCATCCCTTTTTCATTTTTCTCGTAACTGTTTCCTTCCCTGATTCACGGTACTATAATCAACTCCCATCATCTCCCCTATCTCAGTTTCTGTCAATCCACAACATCACTGCATCACTACATGAAGCTTTTTGCCCAAAGCTTCTGCATACCGATTCAATGTAGAAAGACGTATATCTTCCGCATGATTCTCAATACGTGAGATGGCAGATTTCTTGGTTCGCAATTTCTTCGCTACTTCTTCCTGAGTCATTCCAAGCTCTTCTCTTGTTTGGCGAAGAAGAAAACCCATTCGAAAATTCTCGTACCCAGCTTCAAAGCTCTTTGCAAATGGAGGGCTTTTCTTTTTACGTTTCTCAATGTATTTTCCCAGATCGTCCATTAGTTTCTCCTTTCGAGGTAATCTTTGCGTCTGTGTTGGGCTATAACAATCTCTTTCAGCCTAGTCTTTTGTGTCTTCTTTGCAAAACCATGTGTCAAAACGATAAGTTGTGGTCCTGCAAAGAATCCAAGCAATCGAAAAATATCGCCACCCAACTTAACTCTTACTTCCCAAATACCGTCTGTATCTGACAATAGTTTGAAATATTGTCTTGGAACAGGATCAAGACTTTTAACAAGGCGTAACACCCAAAGTATTTTTTCCGCCTGTTTATCGGATAATGTGTCAAGGAATTCTTCAACAGGACAGCGTCCACTGAGTGTGCGATAGAATTCTATTTCTCGCATGTAAATAAGTTAACAAATTTGTGAACACATACAAGAGAAATTTAAACTGTATATGAATTGTTTGTGATAAAGGAGGGCACAGGGAAACATCTTAAAAAATAAATATCTATATTTTCTTTTGCATTTTTATCATGTTTTCCAACTCGTCTTTCACTTTAAATAATCAATCTTCTCTAAGAAGACGGCGAATTTATCGCCACCATCTCCTCACCATCCATTTTCTGCCTTCCTCTAGGAAGAAAAGAACCGGAGTAAAGGCGAACAGGAAGCCCCAATCCCTTACTTCTAATGGTGCAAGACCAAATACCTTTTGTAAGAATGGAGTATAGATAAGGGATAAAATAATCATGAGTTCAGACGCGATTCCCAACAATACCAGCCTATTCTTAAAGAAACCAACTTTAAAAACCGATTCCCTCTCTGTCCTGCACGCAAAAACGTTTCCGATCTGGGTTGCTATGATACCAGCAAGGGACATCGTGGTGCTGTAAGATAAACGTGTCCCGATTCTTCCATCGGCATCCCCGGTCTCCAACCATGCTGGAAGTAAATAAAGAAAAATCCGGCCATGCAGGCGACTGCTTCTATAGGACCCAGAAAACAATAAGCCCTGAGGAGTAAAGGTATATCTAAAAGCCTTTTATTCCTTGGCCTTGGAGGTTTATCCATGACTCCGGGTTCCGGCGGTTCAGCGCCGAGCCCAAGGGCAGGGACCATATCAGTTCCAAGGTCAACTGCTAGTATCTGCATCACCGTTAGTGGGAGCGGTATCTTAAACAAGACAAAGGCTATGAACGGAACTATTTCCGGGATGTTACTGGCAAATATATAGGTTACAAACTTTTTTATATTTGCATAGACCGCCCTGCCTTCTTCTATAGCCGCCACGATGGAGGCAAAATTGTCGTCGGTCAGGATCATGGCTGCCGATTCTTTGACTACGTCTGAGCCCCTTATTCCCATAGCGACCCCTATATCGGCCTTTTTGAGGGCAGGGGCATCGTTCACACCGTCACCTGTCACTGCCACGATCTCATCCATATCCTGAAAGGCGGTGACTACCCGCATTTTGTGTTCAGGGGATACCCGTGCAAATATAACTTCTTCCTCTTTCAATAACTTCCTGAGGGTTTCGTCATTCATCTCAATAAGTTCATTACCGGTAACAATCTTTGGATTAACGGTTTTTGTAAGCCCTATCTTTTTTGCTATCGAAAGGGCTGTCAATCCGTAATCCCCGGTAATCATAACCACCCTTATGCCCGCCCTGTGGCACAACTCTATCGCCTTAGGCACCTCTGGCTTTGGAGGGTCCATCATTCCTACCAACCCCAGAAATATAAGATCCTTTTCCGTATTTTCTATGGTAAATCCTTCTGAGAAATCCAGGGGTCTGTAGGTAACGGCTAAAACCCTTAAGCCATCCTTTGTCATTGAATCGTTCTTCGATAAGATTATCTCCCGCAGAGAATCCGTTAAAGATTCTACTTTCCCATTAGTAAGAATATGGGTGCAGAGATCCAGGGTTTCCCTGGGCGCCCCCTTCACATAAGCCTGAGGTTTTCCGTCAGAAAAATTGATGGACGTCATTCTCTTCCTTACTGCCTCAAAGGGAAGCTGACCGAGCCGTGGCAAAGCGTTTCTCCTCTCTTCAACATCCACACCACCTTTGGCCGCTATAACAAGCAAGGCGGCTTTCGTAGGATCTCCAAGGATACTCCATCTTTCCCTCTCTGTTCCGGGAGGAAGCAAGCCCGCATTATTGCAAAGCACACACGCATCAAAAAGGGTGTCCATGCCGTTTTCCGTCATTTCCCGCCTGGAAAGGCTCATCCCTCTGAAATAGAAATTTCCCACAGGTTCATACCTTGCACCGCCAACAGTTATCATCCTCCCGTTAACGAATATCTTCATTACGCTAATCTCATTGGTAGTCAGGGTGCCCGTCTTGTCCGTACAGATAACCGTAGTACAACCGAGTGTTTCTACGGAAGAAAGTCTCTTTATGAGGGCATTTCTTCTGGCCATCCTTTGAACCGCCATGGCCAAAGATAGAGACACGAGGGGGAGCAGTCCCTCCGGGACATTGGCAACGATAATACCGACGGCAAATATAAATGCGGCAGGTATGCTGAGCTTCCCTGTGTAAGTACCAATGAAAAAGAAGCCAACACCCATCGCTATGGAAAGGATTTGGAGGTGGAGCGTTGTTTCTTTTACCGGGGTTAAAAAGAGAAAGAAGAGATAGACCGGGTGTCCCTCCTTTGCCTTAAAATCGACTCCCCGTTGTGAGATGGCAAGCAAGGCAACTGGTTCTTCCAGTCCATCAATACTTGCATGAGGAAAAGCGACTCCATGCCCAATGCCCGTGGTATCAAGTGTTTCATGTTCCAAAAGGGCATTTAAAGCGGTGTCAGAATCGCCGATTCTCCCAGCATTGAGAAGGATCTCCACCATCTCTTGCAATGCGCTGCTCTTGTCCTTTGCCCTGAGATTTGTAATAACGACCTTATTATCCAGAAAGTCGGAAAGCTTCATGGCGCATTCACGGAGAAGAAGCTTTAAATGAAGCACAAACACGGACAACCAATGGTTGTTCGTACCACCCTGAAACCCGCTTCAGTAAAATGAATATCCCTATACGGCTTATTACTATATTCGTATGGGCATGATGACGACAGGAAACCCCTTGTTATATAATCTCCTTTGTACGGCGAAGATCGTGTAATTGTGGAGCAATCGCGAAAGGAAAGAATCCTTGGGGAAGATGAGTTGTCCCCCGAAGAAAACAGGATTATGGAAACGTTCTAATATTTTCAAGGTAATTTGCACAATCTCATCAACAACATCCACGCCAATCGAGTATAGTCCTTCAGCAAAATAGCCGTGTCGTTGCATAAAATTCACATAACGGTCTACGTCATTTTTTACCTGAGTCCTGAGATTTTCAATTTCTGCTATTCCTTTGAAATTGCCAGCATCAACCACGCCGACTTCGACAAAAATAAAATTTCTAAACGTCTTTTCAAAGGTACGGATGACATTGAAGAGGGTATGGAGCTCTCTGCCATTAAAGCCGCTGACCAGTAAAACTGCCGTCTTAGCCGTCGGATCGAACTCAGTTTGTGTTCTTTGTGTTGCTTCAGAACTTGTGACGGGATGTGAAGCATCAGCTACCTGAACAAGGTTGTCCAGTTTGCTCAGAAGGCGGACGGTCTTGTTGTAATGTTCCTTTATCACAATAGAAATTACTGCCAACGCACCGGTAACAACCAGGGTGATCCAGCCGCCATGGTGAAATTTAAGGATGACAACTGATACCAGGATAAAAACCGTAAGAACCAGCCCCACGCCATTAATAAGGAGTTTCCACCATCGATGTTTCACCCCAGAACGTGTGATCCACCAGTAGCGCACCATTCCTAACTGCGAGAGGACAAAGGTAATAAACACGTTAATGCTATACAGCACCACTAAGATGTGGATAGCGCCACGGGTAAGGAACATCACGATCATCGCAGCAATACCCATGAACAAAATACCGTTCTTTGCCACTAAACGATCACTCAACACAGAAAATCTCGTTGGAAACCAGCGATCCATAGCCATATTTGCGATTACTCGCGGTCCGTCTAAAAAGCCTGTCTGTGCCCCGATAAAAAGGAGCAATGCTTCTGATGCGAGCGCTACAATGACAAACCATGATCCTGAATTTTCCCGCCATCCCGCAGTAACACGTTCGAAGAGAACCGCGTTTAAGGTTTTTCCGGTTTGTGGCTCAACCCGATAAATAAGGAAGGCAAGCATTAATCCCATGACAATAACGGATAGGGAGGCCGCCATATATCTCATAGTAGTTTTGGCGGTCTGCACCCGTGGTTCGCGAAGTATTGGAAGACCGTTACTCACAGCTTCGATTCCCGTGTAAGTTCCGGCGCCCATACAGTAAGAACGGAGTATGAGTAATAGCATTCCTGCAATTCCAATCTTTGAACTCACACCATGCACGTCGGATACGGATGTTTTTATGACGTCCTGGAAGTGCGCCATATGAGTGACCGGTCCATAGACAATGACAAATGCATGGGTAATAACAAAGATTAAAAAGATTGGCATTAAGGGGAGTACGGCTTCTTTTACCCCTCGCAGGTTGAGTAAGGTAAGAAATACAATGCCGGTAACAGCAAAGGAGAGTTTGTAGGGTTGGCATTCTGCGGGAAGAAAGCTGAAAATGGCATCCGCACCGCTTGCAATTGAAACCGTAATAGTAAGTACATAATCCACAATGAGTGCACACCCTGAGATCATCCCACAGGTGGGAGATAATAATTTACTGGCAACGTGGTATCCACCACCGCCGGAAGGAAAGAGTTCAATGATTTGAGAATAACTGGCGCTAATAACAAAAATTGTCAGTACCGTTCCAATCGCCACAAAGAGACTCAGGGAATAATGACCTTGCAGCGCCCGAAAGGCTTCTTCGGGGCCGTAACAGGATGACGAAAGGCCATCCGCCCCTAAACCGATCCAGGCAAAGAATGCTACGAGCGATAGTTTATGAAATATTGTCCGATCTTGCGGACTCCGTGCACGGCCGATGACGACATTTTTTAACCACCCAACTACCGACATCTTGTATTTCATGTACAACCTGCCTTTTTTATAGTTTTGATCATTTCTATGACGATTCTTATTACAGAGTTATTGAATAAATATTGGCTAATCTGCTATAAAGATTTACCAGGAAAGTCCAACGATGGTTCAGGTGCAAGAAGAAGGTACTACGGGTTAATGTTTACATGGTAATGCGAGAAATGCTGGTGAGTGTTTTTATTCGGCTGCTTATCAGGGGGTAATAGTATACCACTCTCTGCTTCTATATTGTGAGATTATTTTACATAATTCAGCATTATACATTCTTTTTATTTATTAACAAGTATTTTATTGTGGATTAAACATGAACACGCCAGATGGTGTTTTTCTTTAAGTCAGGAGCAAAACAAGAATATTTGTAACAATTTAGTTTTTTGAAAAAGTAGGGGCGAAGCATTTGCTGGCTTGTGTATGAACGCATGTATACCAACGATAGCAAATGCTTCGCCCCTACACTGCGCGATAAACATCACCAGTATTTTGATTATTTCAAAAAACTAAATTGTTACGAATAATTTATAGCAAATGTCTTACATAAGTTGACATGAATTTACCATTACGAGCAACAGCGAAGCCGAAGTTGCGAGCCCAAGCGAAGCAAACCCACGAGATTCCTCGCTTTGCTCGGAATGACAGTCATAGCAGAGATTGCTTCGGGCTAGCGCCCTCGCAATGACAACGGTCTTTTTGCGTTTGCTATAATCATGAAGGAGGTACATCCCGGACTCGTTTGGGCTGGGGCTTATCAGAGAATTCCCGGCAAGCTATTATTTACGATCAGGTTGTTTTTCAGGTTCGAGAATAGTGGGAGCGACAATCCTCCTTAATCCGGCCCCTTTCGCCGCATCCATGACATCAACAACGGTACCATAAGGCACATTCTTGTCTGCCCGTAAAACAAGGGTCTTGTCGTCTTGCCTGGAAAAGGCATCTTTCAGTACCGCGATAAGGTCCTTTCTTTCAACCGGTTTGTTTTGATAAAAAAGCTTTCCTTCCTGAGAAATCATTAAGGTACGCTCCTCAATTTTACTGGTAGCAGCGTATTTGGTTGAGGGGAGTTCCAGCCTGATATTTGGCTGTTCAATGAAACTTGAAGTAACCAGGAAAAACAAGAGTATCAGGAACAGCATGTCCACCATCGGGGTGAGGTTGATGATTGACTTTGTAATACGTTTTTCACGAAATCGCATAGTTATTTTGTATCCGAATCCTGAGCAGCAGGGTAAAGTTTATTGAGGATAAGCATGGAGTATTCTTCCATCTCCAGGACAAAGGTATCCACTTTTTTATCGAAATAACTATAAGCAACCAGGGATGGAATTGCAATAAAAAGCCCAAATACGGTTGTTCGAATTGCTTCTGCCAGTCCCGCGGAAAATGCCTTTGCCTGTCCCAGTCCTAACTCGGAAATAATTCCAAAGATATCCTCTAATCCCAGTACCGTTCCAAGTAACCCCAATAAAGGTGCTACGGCGGTGATGACTTCTAATACCAGGAGCCTCTTTTCAAGCGTCTTGGTTTCTTGCCTCCCTGCGGCCTGGATATCAATAAATTTCTCTTCCCGTGTAAGATGATTATTGGTGAGTATTCGTCGCAACAGATTGGAAAAAGGACCGGAAATCACCTCGCATCTTGAGATTGCGAAGGGGATGTCTTTCTGACTGCGAATTGCCTCAATGGTCTGGATGATCTCCGGTTTTAAGATCTTATTCCTGCGCAGATTTATTGTCCTTTCAATGATCACCGCAAGGGCTAAAACGGAACAAATTAATAGTGGCATCATGATAGGACCACCGCCAATAAGCCATTCCAAAGTATTATTTCCTCCTAGAAAAAATAGAAATTAAACCGCACATCAATTGATGGTTCCGTGATTTTAGATGGAAAAGGATTCAGTGGCGCTGCGTTTTTAATCGATGATACCAGCCTGGAAGCGAGATTAAAATTTCCCGCATCGTCCACAATCTTCACTTCACCAACAGAGCCATCTGGCAATACTTTAAATTCCACAATCACCGGTTTGTCGTCTTTGGTTTCTAATTTTAGCTCTGCACGTGTTCCATATCCCAGGAACCAATAGAGAGATATTCTATCCCTGATGTGTTTAAAATAATCGGCATATTCGTGCTTTTTAACGTTAAAAGACGGCGCACCAGGAATCGATGCATTTGATATCGTGTCCTCAAAAAGCACCGGATCATTGTTTGCCCCCTCTGTCTTCGCATTAATATTGAAGAAGACCTTGGGTTTTTTTAATCCGCCTGGGCTTTCCTGCTCATCCAATCCCCTGTCGAGCCTGCGTTGCGGTTCAACGTCTGACGATTCCGAAGCAGCTACGGGAGGAGTTTCTGGCTGAAGAACCGGTGTATTTTTTGTTTCTTTTGTTTCCCTTGGTTCCTTTACCTTCGTCACGATCCCTTTTGCTGTCTCTTCTTCGCGAAGTAAAGACGGCAACGGTTTCTGCTCTGTTTCAGCTTTTTTGTTTACTTCATCCTGTTTATCCGCAAAGAACACCCCTTCACTATTTGGCAAGGGTTCTGCCTCTTCCTGGTTAACGCTCCGTCCTATCGTAAGCCTTTCTCTTTTTGGCGCAGGCGCATGATTTTCTCTCTCTATCGTTTCATCGAGTTTCATGGCCTTTACCTCTGTCGTAGCTTCCTTTCTTTCTTCAGAGGGCGCCCCGGTCTGTTTCATGATAAGGGGTTTTGCCGGATACCCTTGATTTTCCAGCCCTTTGGGGAGATTGGCATACCTGGGTGGAGCATGTTCCTCATGGGCACTATCCTCAGGAATAACCGCCTGTGCCACGACCTCTTGTCCCGGCGGTTGTTGCCGGATATCATGAGGTACGCCGGCTTTTCCCTTGCCCAGGAATGGCGCCTTGGAAACACCTTCTGAATGGGGCTCGTTGTTAACCGTCTGTTTGTCATCAGGAAAATTATCCTTTGCCACGGCGCCCTTTGCACCGATTTTATCGGTATCAACATCTGTCAGCTCGTCTTCGGCGTTCTCGGAGGTATCGGTAAACATCTTGTACTTCTTTTTTTCAGCAGGTTCCTCTTTCTTTACCTCGCTCTCTTCTTTTTTGGAGACTAAGTCTTCGGGATTTTTTCCTTGAGTATCCGGATTTTCAAGTTCTAAGGTAACTGCATATTCACTTGGCTCACGGACAAAACTGTCCCGAAGTGCCCTTAAGCTGAGAAGTTGGTTTGCCTGAGGGGACATAAAGATGATGATGGCATGGATAGCGAGGGACGCAACAACAAGGATAAGAAACAGGTTTTTGTTAAAAAATTCTGTACGGGATTTGATAACCATAATTTTATGTTACGTGTTTGTAAGGTATGTTTAAAGCTCATGCAAACGATACTATCGTATCAGATGATTAAAAGTATTGGTAATTCTCGGGTGTTTGAAAAAGTGTACCGCATGCTCATTTTGTTGTCAATGAGATTCTAACGTTAAACTCTGCCCTTTAAGCCTTAATACGATAAAATCAACGATGGAAGATACGTTCCCGTCTATAGGAAAGAAAGGGATCTTAATTCCGGGTGTTTTGTCGCCCACAACGGCAATTAATTTTTGATCGTTCTTACACACCAATTCAGCGCTGATTTCAGAGCGCGAGACCTCAATTTTTGGTATCGCGAGGGTTTTATAACCCTCGGC
Organism: Candidatus Brocadia sp. WS118; assembly: GCA_007618135.1. Classification (GTDB taxonomy): domain Bacteria; phylum Planctomycetota; class Brocadiia; order Brocadiales; family Brocadiaceae; genus Brocadia. Next base: position 14,563 of record PHFX01000009.1, read on the forward strand.
GAGAATAATGTCCATGTCGGTTAAGTAGGTGTTTACGATCTCCGACAGAGGAATTTCTCTATGCGTTACGCGCATGACACCCGTCATGGTTTGCGACGACACCACGACTGCATCGGCTCCGGCCCTGGTGTGCAACCAGCTGTCCTTTCCCTCCTTGTCAATTTCAAAACTATGGTGACTGTGTTTGATGGTAGCAACCCGGTAACCCCGTGATTTCAATTCCTGAACGAGCTTTACTATAAGGGTAGTCTTGCCGCTATTGGATTTGCCGACGATGGATATGACTGGTATTTTTGGCTGCACAATATAAATTATAATAGATACCTTTCAAAAATGAAAAAGATTTTTGCCGTCGTTCGGGAAATGGGGCGCTGATGATTTAACCTTGACAAATTCAGTATTGATAAATTACAATTTTAGATTGTTTTGACCATGTCATCACAGATCAGTTTCTTCCTACCGGAAGGTTTACTATATAGTACTCGTGAAGGATGAGTCTGCAAGTAGCTTGATTGCACGAATAAGGGTATTTCTTTATGGACGATACGGGGAAAATACTGGGCAGAAGGCAACTTTTTAAAGATTTGTTTGTCTTCGTGGGAGATAAAGTTGCAGATTATGCCAGTAAAAAGATTGATCGTGTCATGCCTAAGGGTGACTACTTGCGTCCGCCAGGCGCTGTTGAGGAGACAGAATTTCTTTCCCTGTGTACCCGCTGTGACGAATGTATCAAGGTGTGCCCTGCAAAGGCCATCAAGAGATATCACGGGCTGATGGATGTGGCTGTGGGTACGCCCGTTATTATGCCCAGGGAAAATCCCTGCGTTTTATGTAACGGTTTATTGTGTATTGCCGCCTGCAAGGAAGGCGCCTTGAAACCTGTTGCACATCCGGATAAAGTCACCATGGGCATCGCCAGGATAAATGAATCACGATGTCTGGCATGGGGAGGACAGGATTGTCAACTCTGTTATATAAAGTGTCCTCTACGGGGAGATGCCATTTTTCATGAGGACGGCAAACCCGTGATTGACGAAGAAAAATGTGTTGGCTGCGGAGTTTGTGAATACGCCTGCCATACGATAAATAACACCTGTGCGATTAAGGTTGTATCGAAAAGGTAATTTTAGTTTAACGGCAAACTAGGGGCATAAGCTATGAAAGAGGATATAATGTCAGACTGCAAGATTCCATTTACCTGTGAACTCTGTGAGAAGCAGTTGTCGTGTCAGTTGGATCAGATAGAGCACAACAAGTGGGCAATTGCCCAGCGGATGAAGGATATTAAATATAAAATCGTGGTCATGAGCAACAAAGGGGGCGTTGGGAAGAGCACGGTTACAACAAATCTTGGTGTTGCCTTAGCCCGGATGGGTCGTAAGGTCGGTATCGCCGATGCAGATATCCACGGCCCAAACATCCCCATCATGTTAGGAGTGGAGGGAAAAAGGCTCAAGGGCAGCAGTGGTGGTGTGCTGCCTTTAGAAGTATTGCCCAATTTGAAGGTGGCGTCACTTTCCTTTCTGATTGAAAACCCATCGATGCCGGTAATCTGGAGAGATTCTGCAAAGTGGGATTTCCTTTGTGAGTTGATGGGGAGTGTATGCTGGGGCGATTTGGATTATCTTTTGGTGGATTTGCCTCCGGGAACCGGGAATGAGGCTATTTCTATCATTGAACTTATTGGAAAGGTAGACGGCGCTGTGATCGTTACAACACCCCAGGATGTCGTTTTGCTTGACGTCAGGAAGGCTGTGGTGTTTTCGCGGGACAGCAATGTACCTATTATTGGCATCGTTGAAAATATGAGTGGTCTGATATGTCCACATTGTAATACACAAATTGACGTATTTAAAACGGGAGGGGGGGAGAAGATTTGTGAGGAATTAAATGTCGATTTTCTTGGCAGGATACCTTTGGAACCAGGAATTACCGAAAAATGTGATGCGGGTGAGGCGTTTGTATCTGCCTATCCAAATTCGGATGCGGCAAAGGCTTTTGAAGAAATCGTTAAAAAGTGCGATACCTTTGTCAGGACACGCAGAGATGAACTTGATAAGGTTACCGAGTTCAGAGAGGTTCCTTTTCTGGGAAAGGTGCCGGTTGATCCCAATTTTGTTGAAAAGAATCCGGTCATGTAACGATGGTGAAAATACGGCAAATGTCTCATACTTAAAGGTAAGTATGGTTCGCTATGCAACTATTGAGACACTGACAAAAACACAACGATAAAGAAAGTTTCTCCGATACCGCCTTCTATCAACGATTTTGATTATCACATTTTTACCTGTCAATTTTCCCGCTTCAAATTCCTCTTTCCGTTCCTTCCATAAGTTTCCATATTGCAATACCGTGGGCATGAATTTATAGTAAACATATGAAATACCCTGACATGCACTGGCCATTGCGAATGATAGCGAAGCCGAAGTTGCGAGCCCAAACGAAGCAAACCTATGAGATTCCTCGCCTTGCTCGGAATGACCGTCATAACAGAGATTGCTTCGGGCTAACGCCCCCCAATGACAACTTTCTTTGTGCATTTACTATAATTATCAAAGCAGCAGTACCATGTTTCGTTCAATCAAATACAAATTAATTTCTCTATTTCTCATAGCAGTCCTCACGCCATTGCTGGTTATGAGGCTTATTGCCTACCCTTCTGCACAAAAGGCTATTCAGGAAACGACCATTAAAAATTTGCAATTGATTGGTTCCCAGAAGGTATCGCAGGTAAATGCATGGTTAGGGAGATTAAAAAGCGAGGCAGAGCACACCGCCCGTAACTCATTTGTGATAAGCGCTGTCGATTTCACAAATACTGATGCTGATACCATGTCCCAATTTCTTTCCCATATACCTTGCGGGGCTGGATTTCATAAATTCATGATCAGTGACATATCAGGCAATGTCAGGTTGTCCACTGACAAGCAATCAATAGGTTTAAACATCACTGACGTTGCTGGTTTTCGTTATGCTATTGAAGGTAAGACGTATATTTCAGATATCGAATCCACGGTTTTTTATGATATTGATGAATACGGGAATAAGGCCGGCAGGTTGCCGGTTATGTACCTTTCTGTACCAGTTAAAAACGAAGACGAGTCTGTGGTGGGGGTAATGATGTTTCAAATCGACGTGTCCGTTCTTAACTCGGTAATGCAGGAAAGACGATACGGGGATAGTTACGATGCATACATCATTAATCAACATGGCAGGATGATTACGGAATCAAATTTTGCCGATCGACTTAACCACACGGGTCACCCCGGGAAGAGAACAACCATGGAATTGACGGTTGTTGAGCCTCAAACCAGGCAATTTACCAGGAGTGCAGGTGCTTGTTTAAACGGAGAAAATGGACTCGATGTGAGTGGCTATATGAACTACGCAGGAGAAGAAGTGGTGGGAATTTGGTACTGGCTTCCTGAACTGAAATGGGGTGTCATTGCAGAAATTAGCGCCGATGAAGTACTTTTGGCTATGGATGAGGTAAAGAGTTCTATCTTCGAGGTTCTTTCCTATTTGACCATTACCGGTGTGGTTCTGGCTGTTGCCGGGATTGCATTCGCCTTGTTAATTGGACAAAAGATTGCCTATCCTATCATGGAATTAACGGCAGCAACGCGAAAGATGTCCGCAGGAGATTTATCGCAAAGGGTAAAGATGCATACGCGGGACGAGATTCGGGAATTAGCAGACGCATTCAATGTTATGGCTGAATCAGTGCGGGAGAAGACAAATACGCTGCAGGATACATCAAATTTCTTAAATAGTATCTTGGTCGGTTCTACCGAACACTCAATCATAGCGGCTGACCTTAACGGAAATATCCTGGCCTTCAATGAAGGTGCAAAAAGGATGTTCGGACATGAAGCGGGAAATCTGATTTCAAAATCGAGCATTGAAATATTGTTTACAAAGGCAGATGTTGCATCCGGAAAAGTGCACACAATGCTGGAAACAACACAGGTTGCTGGCCGATATAAAAAAGAAATGCAATTGGTGCGCAAAAACGGAGAGGTGTTTACCGGATATGGTACCGTTACTACACGACAAACAATCCGTGGGGAACCGAACGGCTTTGTGATGATTATAAGGGATATAACGGAACAAAAATTACTGGAGCAAGAACTCCAGAGTTACATGATGCAGCTGGAAAAAATTGTTGAGGAGAGAACCAGAAAATTACGGGTGTCGGAAGAGAAATACCGGCGCCTCTTTGAAACGAGCAAGGATGTCGTTTTCTTCTGCGATACGGAATGTCAGTTTATCGATATTAATCAAGCCGGGGTGGATTTATTTGGATATGACTCGAAAAATGAGATCTTGAAATTGAACCTGATCCAGCACTTGTTCTTTAGCCCCGGCGGAGGTAAGGCAATTAAGGAAATGGTGGGTAGAAATGGTTTTATCAAGGATTACGAAGTGGAGTTAAAAAAGAAGGATGGCACCAGGGTGCCCTGTCTCATGACAAGTAATCTCAGGCGAGATGAACGGAATAATATTATTGGGTATGAGGGGATTATTATTGATCTGACTGAGCGTAAGAAGATAGAAAGAGAGAAGGATATTATGAATAATATCAATAAAATCCTGGCATCAAACCTGGATATCCGGGAAGTGTACAAATCTTTCAGTGAGGAACTTAATAAGGTCATCGATTTCGATCGTATGAGCATTACCCTTCTTGACGAAAAACGGGAGGAATTCCTCATTTTCGCTGTTTCGAAAGACTATCGCGATTCCCGATTAGAAGAAGGAATGCATTATTCGAAATATGGGACATTGGCGGGCAAGGTTGTGGACAATGGTGAAGTGTATATGGTAACCGACACCTCACAGGGACCTTTCTCCACAGACCCGATTCTCTTTAAAGAGGGAATCAAGTCCCGGCTGTCATTTCCCCTGATATGTAAAGGTGAAATTATTGGAAGCCTCAATTTCGGGAGTAAAAATGTCAGGAATTATTCTGAAAACCATGTTGATATTATTCAGAAGATTGCCCCGCAACTGGCTATTGCAATTGACAACACGTGTCTTTTTGATAAAATTAAAGATTCAGAGGAAAAGTACAGAAATCTGGTCGAGGATATTGAAGATGTCATCTTCCGATTGGACAAGCGGGGAAGGTATCTATTCCTGAACAGCGCATTGAAGAATGTAACGGGGTACGACCCCCGGGAATTTTACGAGAACCCTTCTATCGCAATGGAAATGATTCATAAGCACGATGGAGAATACGTGAGGGAAACAATCCGTAATGTCCTGAGCGGTGAATTAAAAGTGTCGAAAGATTTGGAATACCGAATCAACTGTAAAAATGGGGATGAACTGTGGGTTTCCCAAAATACCTATCCGATCAAAGATAAAAAGGGAAACATTATCGGCATTGAAGGGATCATGCGGGACATCACGAACAGTAAAAAAATTGAAGAGCAGATAAAGCGGTCAGAACGGCTGGCTTCAATTGGAGAGTTGGCTGCTTCGATTGCCCATGAAATCCGTAACCCTCTTGGCGCCATATCGAATTCCGTTGGTATGTTGAAAAGAGACTTATCCTTACGGGGTGATGATCAAAGGTTATTTGAGATGGTGGTTGAGGAAACGGACCGCCTGAATAGCATTATTACCAACTTTCTTACCTTCGCGCATCCCGCAGAGTATCATTTCGTCAGGAGTGATATTCTTGAGATTATTGATGAAACTCTGTTTTTATTAGAGCAAGATGCGCGGTTTCATGAAGAAATCAGGATTGTGAAAATGTATGATCTCGATATCCCTAAGGTATATGTGGATCGAAATTGGATCAGGAAAGTTTTCTGGAATTTATTAGTAAATTCGATCGATGCAATGCCGCGGGGCGGAAAGATTTACCTCCGGGTCGGAAAACCAAAAGGACATGACAATCACGGGATAGAAATTGTAATTGCAGATACGGGTTCAGGTATTCCGACTGAAATTATCCGAAAGATATTTGAGCCTTTTTTTACGACGAAAAAGTCAAAAGGCACGGGACTGGGCCTTTCTATTGTGCATCGAATCGTGGACAACCATGGCGGTGTGATAGATGTCAGGAGCAAACAGAACAAAGGGACAACATTTACCGTGCGATTGCCCGTAAAAAACAAACAAATGAAAACTGTTTCCGTGTAGGATTCCCTACCGCAGGGGATGAAGGGGGTTGTTAAAAAACTTGCAAAAAAAAGAAAGATTTTGTGCAGGAATATGATATGTCCTATGTTTAAGATTCTGGTCGTTGAAGATCAAAAAAATATGCGGGAATCTCTGTCCATCGCCTTCAAGAGGTCAGGTTATAATGTTGACAGCGTTGAAAGCGGAGAAAAGGCCGTAGAAGTTCAAAACGAGCACACCTACGATTTGGCCGTTGTAGACCTTAAGATGGAAAACATGGACGGACTTGAAGTATTATCGCACATTAAACGTATCAATCCTTCGACTGAAGTTGTTGTCATGACGGCTTACGGCACGATTGATGGCGCGATTCAGGCGATGAGAAGAGGCGCTTATGATTATGTTACGAAGCCTTTTCAGCTCTCTGATATCCTCTCCGTTGTGGAACGGGCGTTAGAAAAGAAACGCTTATCTGACAAGGTTATCAGCCTTCAAAAAGAGGGGAAAGAACGGTATAAATTTGAGGGTGTTATTGGCAATTCTCCCGTAATGATACGGCTCCTCAGTATCCTTATGGAACTGAACAGGAGCGAAAGCACCGTCCTCATTACCGGTGAAAGCGGAACGGGAAAAGAGTTGATTGCACGTGCGATCCACGACAACAGTATCAGACGGGGTAAGCCCTTTGTGGTAGTAAATTGTGGCGCACTACCGGAAAATTTGCAGGAGAGCGAGTTGTTTGGACATGTTATAGGTTCGTTTACGGGCGCGGTAAAAGATAAAAGAGGCCTCTTTTTGGAGGCGCAGGGTGGCACACTCTTTTTAGACGAAATTGGCGAGACATCCCTTTCAACACAGGTCAAACTCCTTCGGTTCCTGCAGAATGGTGAGATACGGAAGGTTGGTGACAATAAGCCTATTTATCTTGATATCCGGATTATTGTAGCAACCAATAAAGACCTTGATGAGGCGACAAAAAATGGATCATTCAGGAAGGACCTGTTTTACCGGCTCAATGTTATCAGAATCCATGTGCCTCCGCTGCGGGAAAGAAAAGAAGATATCCCTCTTTTAATCAGCTACTTTATGGATAAGTATTCGGGCAAGCTGAGAAGGCGAGCGCCAGAGATATCTGGCGACGCAATGGAACATCTCATGGATTACCTCTGGCCGGGAAATGTCCGGGAATTGGAAAATGTCATTGAAAGGGCAGTTACTCTCACAAAGGGAAACCAGATAACGATAGCTGACCTGGCATTAGAAAGCGCATCTCCTGCAGATATGATGAACGTTATGATCGAAATGGGTGGTATCCGGGCTGCCCTGGCGCAGGAGGAGAGAAAGACAATTGTTGAAACCCTGCGAAAACATGCCGGAAATCGTAAACAAGCCGCAAATAATCTGGGTATCTCAACGACAACCTTGTGGAGAAAAATGAAGGAATACCAGATCGTGTCAAAAACAAGTTATAATACGGAAAATACCTAGCGCGGCGAAACCCGCAATCAAAACGAATTTAACCACAAAGACACAAAAAGGTCTAAAGTCTTTTCTTGCGGTTCGAAAAAACCTGTCCAAAAAAGAAGTTTTTATATAGAATACCTTAAAGGTTCATATCATGAGTATCGTAGATAAATACCTGAGAAGGATAAACCGGTTAAGGATATCGGTCACTGATCTTTGCAACCTTCGGTGTGTTTACTGCAGGCCGGAGAGCGGACTGGATCTTGCGCAGCATAAGGATATATTGACATACGAGGAGATTGTTGCCGTTGTGCGGCATGCCGTTAAGCTGGGAATCAAAAGTTTTCGCCTGACTGGCGGAGAACCCCTCTTCAGGAAGAATATAGAGTATTTACTCAGGATGTTAGGAAATGTCCATGGAATCGAAGATCTCGCCATAACGACCAATGGTATTTTTTTAAAAGACTATGCCAGGGTGTTAAAAGAAATTGGGCTTTTCAGATTAAACATCAGCCTTGATAGTCTGGAAGACTCGAAATTTGAAAGGATTACCAGGGGCGGTAAATTAAGAGACGTCATGGATGGAATTGAAGAAGTCCTTCGTTTGGGATTTAAAAATACAAAAATTAACATCGTTGCCATGAAGGGGATCAATGATGACGAATTTGAGGAGTTTGCGAAACTCACGTTGGAACGCGACCTCGAAGTCCGTTTTATTGAATATATGGCAATGAATAAAGACCGTCTGGATTCTGAGGATAAGTATATCCCTATGGCCGAAATTATTGATATTGTTGGGAAAAGGAACGACCTTATCGCACTCCCTCCCCCCATGCTCGGTAGCGGTGCAGCAAAAATTTATAAGATCAGAGGCGCCATGGGAATCCTGGGATTTGTATCTGCTGTGAGCCAACCTTTTTGCAATTCGTGCAACCGGCTCCGTTTGACCTCCGACGGGAAACTCCGCTCCTGTTTATTATCCGGAGGCGAGGTTGACCTGAAGACTATTCTGAGAAACAATCCTACCGAAGAACGGCTTACCGATGCGTTTCTCCGCGCTGCACACCTGAAACCACCGGTACATTCCGGCAAAGGGCATGTCGTGATGCATGAGGTGGGTGGATAAAGAAGATTCTATGCGAGCCTCCAACAATGATTAACCAGCTATGATAAGGCAGGCACGCCTTGTCCAATACCCACAAATAAAGCTGAACAAATTATTCCCTGTATGCTAAGCTGTAGCCATGAAAAAACAAAATCAATTTTTTAATAAGGTGCTTTTTAGCATATCGTTCTTTATTTGTTAATAAATTAAGACGACCTCCTTGTGGTCGGCTTGTGCGGGGGATAAACCACCCGCGCTACGTTTTCCGTTTCATGTGAATTACTTATAAATGTACGGATTTTTCAAAGAGCTAAATTGTTACATAAACGGGAATATTTTCTATTGGTAATAATAAATGAAAGGGGAGGTATGCACATGACTCTCGTAGTTATAACATGTCGTGTGCCTTCTCAGAGTCTCGGTATGATATATAGTAGCTACAAGAGTCCAGTGCATACCCCCTTTCCTATGGTTAAAATACAGCGACAACAGAGGATATAACCTCATGGTTATTTTAAATCTTCGATATATCTTTTTATTTTCCCTTTTCTTCCTGTGCATAGGCGAAGGTTGTGGTATACAAGACCCCGATTACTACAATCGTCTAGGTGTCTCCCTGGATAGTCAGGGAAGGATTGATGATGCCATCAAAGAGTACAAAAAGGCATTGAGGCTGGATCCCTTTAACCGGGAAGCACACTATAACCTTGCTATCGCTTACCATAAAAAAGGTTTATTTGCCGAGGCGATCGAAGCATATAAGAAGGTATTGGAACTCTATCCATATGACCCTGAGGCGCTGTATAACCTTGGTACCATTTATACGAAAAACAATATGCAGGATGCGGCAATCTTTGTGTGGGAAAAGGCCGTTGAATTAAGGCCTGATTTTACTGAGGCACACTACGTTTTAGGATTTGCCTATGCGCAGAAAAAGAAGTATGCTGAAGCCATAAAAGCATATCGGAAAGTCATCGATAAAAAACCAGATGACGCGGTTACCCACAACAACCTGGGTGTTGTTTATACTGAAACAGGATACCCGGATGAAGCCATTAACGAACTCAAGAAAGCCATTGCCATAAACCCATCGATAGCGATGACCTATAAAAATCTTGAGGTTGCATATAGGAAAAAGGGATTGGAAGCAGATGCGGATAGCGCGCTCAAACGATACGAAGAATTGGCTAAAAAAGATCGGGCGCAATAAAAGAATCATAATCTTATCCTTGTCTATAGAAGAATGCAGATCATTAAAGCATTTCATGAGCATGTTTACCGTAGCCGCACCTTTAGGTTGTGTTATTTCATTCATTTTACGCAGACTAAAGCCTGCGGCGTACTATGCGCTGACATTTCAATGTTTTAATGAAACGGGATATGAGCGCAACCTGTTGAGGATGGCAACACGAGGCACTCTGTTTGATGGTTGCCCTATTTTACCGGGTCATACCCGGAACTGCCAAACGGATGGCATCGCAATACACGCCACACGCCAAGGCACATGCCCCACAAGATACCCTTCTTTTGTATCGCATCGATCATATATTGGGAACAGGTAGGTTCATGACGGCATGAAGGATGCAAGAGAGGCGAGATAATAAACTGATAGGCCTGAATGAGTTTAATGATGATGCGCTTCATGGGCAAAGGCTTCGTTAATTTTAAGAAGTAATTTCTGAAATCCATTTTCAATATCCGCCCGTTTCAGATCGGACGAAAACGGATGACGCGGAATGGCAATCATGTCGACATGCACTGCAAGTAAGTGTTTATTCAACCGGTATACCTCTCTCAACAATCGTTTGGCGCGGTTGCGCCGTACTGCATTTCCTACCTTCTTGCTTACTACCAGCCCCAAACGGGAATACGGAAGACGGTTGACTACCACATAGAGAACGACCTTTGCATCTTTAAATACCTTTCCGTCCTGAAAAACCTTTTCAAATTCCTTTTTTAAAGTCAAACGTTCAGCTTTCGCAAATCGGAAATTCATAAGGCATAATCCGGCAAAATCCATCTGTTATAAGCATCTTGAGTACAGACACGTGTACCTTAGCAAAAGAACAAGAAGAAGTCAATGGGTTCTCAGGCAAGATTCAAGGACATCCTGCGAGCCTTCCTGAGTTCATCGGACAAAGGCAACGTCTTGAAACCCAACGAAGAGGCCTTTGTGCTGTCAAGTGAAATGTCCGGTGGCCTTGGTGCTGCCATAATCATATCCCTTTGCCTGGTTGGTATTAGCCGGGCGTCAGAAATGTTAAGGGTGTTCATCAGCAGCTTGCCAAACTCATACCGGGAAACACGCTCTTTGCCGCCTATATGGACTAATCCATGCACTTTTTCAAGGGACAGAAAAATTCCGGCTCCTGCGGCGGTTACGCTTACGGGAGTTCTGAATTCATCGACAAAGAGTTGCAATTCCCTGCCTGCTCTCATCGCCTCTATCATGGGCTGAATGAAACTACTCGAGCCAGGTCCGGGAATACCAAACATCAAAGACAAGCGGCAAATAGCCGTCATGGGATGACGTTTCATCATGCCTTCCTCTGCCAATACCTTCTGTTCGCCGTAAACATTGACCGGACAAACCGTATCTCCTTCACGATAAGGGGCGTTCAAACCATTGAAAACCAGGTCAGTTGAAGTAAAGACACAGGGGATTCGATAGTCTGCACAAAGACCAGCAATATTGACTGAGGCATCCACATTAATTTTCCGGGATTCAACCCAATGAGTTTGACAAAAATTCGGATCGGATTTCGCTGCGGTATGAATTACGGCATCAGGGCGTATCTCCTGGAATATCTTCTTCACTGCCTCAAAATCCGTCAAATCGACTCTCGAGATCTTTATACCTGCTATATCTCCATAATGGGAAAGGACTGTTCCAAAGATTTCCCATGATTGTTTTGCTGCCTGGCAAATGTTCCATCCCAAAAACCCAGAAGCGCCTGTAACTAGCAATTTCTTCATAGAGATCATTGCCTTCTATTTCTCACCCGAACGAGACGGAAAAGACCTAGCGCAGCGAAGCCGCAACCAATTCTCTAGCGTGAAAGCGGGGGATTGCTTCGGAAAAGACCCTCGCAATGACACGGGCTATGCCTTTAATGATATATGGTACGTTGTCATTGCGAGCGAAGCGAAGCAATCTTCCTCTCATAAACAAGCTGTGCCTCCTGATAAGGGGCAAATAGAGTTGTGAAAAAAATTACAAAAATAGATGTTTTAACAAAATAATACTATGATCCCTGTCTGCCCGGCTGGCAGACGAAACACGAAATTCATGAACCAACTCTGTCTTGGTTGATTGTTTTTGTGTCAAACAGCAGTGGCACACCGCTCGATCCCGGTAGCCTTTAAAGTATCTCGCAGTTGCTTATTGACTCCAGCTCAGCGTGCATTTCTTCCCATCGGTTGTAGAGAATGCTCAATTCCTGGGTAACCGATTTATACTGCTTATTGATTTCAACAGATTTTTCCCGGTCATCATAAAGCGCCGGATCTGAAAAAATATGATCGAGTTCCTTTTTTTGAGTTTCCAGCAAGGCAATTTTTTCTTCTACCGTTTGAACCTCTTTGGTGAGCTTTCTTTTTCTGGCAGTTTGCTCTTTTTTGAGCAGATATTGCTGCTTGTGTGAATTGCTTCCTTCGGGCTTGTGATCGAGGATTTCCGCTGTCCTGCCTTCCGTCGTTTCTCCATGTAATTCAGATGACTTTTTTTCGAGAAAATCCCGCATACTTACCAGGTGTGTAAGGACTTTCCGGTTTTTCAATTCGTAAACTTTCGAGACAAGCCCATCCAGAAAGTCCCGGTCGTGCGAGACAATCAACATGCTTCCTGCGTAATCCAGCAGCGCATTCTTGAGTATCTTTTTGGTGGTAATGTCGATATGGTTCGTTGGTTCATCCAGGATGAGAAAATTGGTAGGTTTAAGAAGCATCTTGGCAAGGGATAGCCGGGATTTTTCACCTCCGCTCAGCACGTGAACACACTTAAAAACGTCGTCGCCGGTGAAAAGAAAGGCGCCTAAGATATGGCGGATATGAGGGATCATGGAAAGCGGGGCAACAGACTCGATTTCCTGCATGACCGTATGCTGCGTATTCAACTTCTCCGCATGTTCCTGGGCAAAATAATCAAAGGACACGTTATGCCCCATCTTGATAGTTCCCGAGTGCGGCTGCTCAATGCCGGCTATGATACGGAGTAGCGTAGATTTTCCGGATCCATTTTGCCCAACGAGGGCAACCTTTTCTTCCCGTTCAATCGAAAGGCAAATATCCTGGAATATCATCCTGTCGTCATATTTATGTGAAATATCTTTGATATCCAGGACGGATATGCCGCTTTGTTTCGAGGGGGGAAACCGGAATTTGACCTGCTCCGTCATGTTTTCCGGCAATTCCTCTTTCTCCATTTTTTCAAGCATAAGAATCCGGCTCTGCACCTGGGATGCCTTGGTATTCTTAGCCCGGAACCGTTCAATAAACCGCTCGACTTCTTTAATCTTTTTCTGCTGGTTAACGTAACGCGCTACCTGTAATTCCATTCGCTTCTCTTTTTCAACTTCATAAAAGGAATAATTTCCATAGTATTCATGGATTTTCCCCTTCTCCAATTCCCAAATCCTGGTAACGTTACGGTCAAGGAATGCCCGATCGTGTGATATGATAATCAAACCTCCCTTAAACCCTTTGAGATATTCTTCTAACCAAAGGATTGAATCGATGTCCAGATGATTCGTTGGTTCATCGAAGAGGAGCACATTGGGTTCCTGAAGTAGTAACCGGCAAAGGGCCACCCGCATCTGCCATCCACCGCTGAAGGTGCCGATATCCCTTCCAAAGTCTGATTCCTTAAACCCCATGCCTTTTAAGACCTTGCCCGTTTCGGCGTCAATCTTTGCGCTGTTGACAACCTCCATTTGATGCTGCAGATGTGCGTAATTATCCAGGAGCATCTGGTGGTCTTCACCTTGTATGGCAGGATCTTCCAATCGGGCATGGATTGCATCAATCTGATTTTTCAGATGAAGGATATCCTCAAAGGCAGAGCTGGCTTCATCGAACACGGTCTTTTTTCTGAAGGCAAAACCTTCCTGGGGAAGGTAGCCAATGTTTGCATCTTTTGCGCAAATAAGATTGCCTTCACTTGGTTCAATCAGACGGCAGATGAGTTTGAAGATGGTAGATTTCCCGGCGCCGTTGGGTCCGATAAAACCGATCCGGTCGTTTCTTCTGATATGGAGTGAAACATTGTCGACAATGGTTTTTGAGCCAAAGGCAAGGCTGACATTATTCAGACGAATCATTTTATTCCGCCATACACCGCTTCCCGATACTCCTTCCAAAAACACTCAGCCGTGCGGAATCCGGCCTCTGTAATGATTTGGAGATCATCCATGAGGAGCAACAGGTTGTCGCCATCCTTTTTTTCTTTATCGGACAATGCTGAGGAAATTTCGTCCAGGGACTTCTCCTCATGCCTGATCTTGCGCGTCCGCTCTTGTATTCCCTGATAATGCAACCGTCGGAATCTGGCCTCAAGGACGGCATCGGTTGACTTAAAAACATCACAATTTACAAACCAGCCATGCGGCTTTAATATTGACTGAACATATTTGAGGAGCGTAAGTTTTTCTTCCCGGTATAAATGGTGGAGAGCAAAAGAGGAGACCACGGCGTCGATATGAGAAAGGGTATCCAGCTTTTTTGGTAAATCCTGGAACGTGGAGATGTGGAAGGTGACTTGCTCACGATGGTTGTTAAGCCTTAATTTGGCCTTTTCAATCATGAGCGCAGCCGCATCAACGGCATCAATCTTTGCGTTGGGAAACGTTTTGATGATCTTGTGAGACAGGTAGCCGGTGCCGGTACCCAGGTCTAAGAAATGTAAATGTTCCGTCCTGTCAAAGGGTAATATCTCACATACAATGGATGCCATTTTGACGCGGTTCGGGTGCCAGACATCCATATCGGCGTCATAGGAAGCAACAATATCGGAGTTGTTAAAGGCGTAGGCCGTTTCCCTCAAAGGATTTTTTTCCATACCTTCAATTATAAAAATGCAATAGCAGATTATTTTTAAAAGATTATAATGAGAATTTATTTTAACATATTGTATACGTAAATTCATAATAAATCATGAAAAGAAAACCCACAACAGACTCAAAAAAACAAAAAAATAGCGATTGTGCTTCTGAATCAGCATCCCTCCGGAAGTGCCTGACACGTGCAACGGTGCGAAAATTTCAGGAAAAGATTTGCCAGCACTATCGGATACATGGCCGTGAACTGCCCTGGAGAATGACGCACGACCCGTATCATATCCTTGTCTCGGAAATTATGCTCCAGCAGACCCAGGTACAGAGGGTCATGGGAAAGTACGAACAGTTTATCAGGGCATTTCCTGATTTTTCAAGCCTTGCCAAAGCATCTCTTCGGAGGGTACTTCGGGAATGGCAGGGATTGGGTTACAATCGTAGGGCAATAGCCTTGAAGCAGATTGCCCAAAAGGTTATGGAAGAGTTCCACGGAAAGCTTCCCACATCGGTTGAAATGTTAAGGACTTTTCCCGGGATTGGTGAAGCAACGGCAGCTTCAATTTCTGCCTTTGCATTCCATAAACCGGCGGTTTTTATTGAGACGAATATACGACGGGTATTTATCCATAGCTTTTTTCCAGGCAGAACAAACATCAGAGACACCGAAATCCTTCCCCTCGTACAACAGACCCTGGATACCTCTCACCCCCGTGAGTGGTATTATGCCCTTATGGATTATGGAGTAATGCTGAAGCAGAAGGAGGTAAATCCAAACAGAAGAAGCGCTCATTATCAAAAACAGTCCCCATTTCAAGGTTCCAACAGACAGGTTCGGGGAATGATCCTGAGGGCATGTACCAGCGAATCATACCTTTCCGAGCAGGAAATTGCAAAAAAGCTGCAAATAAGTCAGGAAAAGTTAAAAAACAATCTTGTCCAATTAGAAAAAGAGGGGTTTATTAAAAGGAAAAGAGAAAGAATTACTTTAGCCTTTTGATTTGTTCGGAATTTCAACGTGAAGTATAGAAAAACCACGATGGGTATGTTTTCTCATCATCCTTGGGAGCAAAGACGTTTTATAGGATAACGGCATACATCCAGATACGTATTTACTTGATGTCCTTTGAGATAGCATGTTTCAAGAGAAGGCGAAGATTGCAAGGCATCTTATTTGCGCAACTCTATTACAAATTTTGTAACAATGTAGTTTTTTGAAAAGTAGGGGCGAAGCATTTGTTATAATTGTCGTGAACGCATTCATACCAAAACGGGCAAATGCTTCGCCCCTACCCTGCTAATTTCGGATAATAGCCATGCACCTTCGGTGGAAAAGAGGTCTTTGTCTGTCTTTCCTTATCCTTGAGACCCTGGGTTGTTATATGCCGCCGGTTTCCAAGCCTACGCCCACTGTAAAACACCGGGAAAGTGCCACGGCTCATATGATACCCCCGGAAAGACTAGAATCTTATATCATAAGTCAACTTGATCATTATTCTGTACGAGACTGGAGATACATTGTTATTCACCACAGCGCATCGGCGTCTGGTAGTGCCGCTGAATTTGATAAATATCACAGAGAAAAAAGAAGGTGGGAGAATGGCTTAGGCTATCACTTTGTGATTGGAAATGGAAACGGCACCCCTGACGGCAAAATTGAGATTGGCAATAGGTGGATAAATCAGATAAATGGCGCCCATGCCGGTGTTGAGGAATACAACCATTACGGGATAGGGATCTGTCTTGTGGGAAATTTTAATGAATCTTATCCAACGGCAGCTCAGATGGAGTCCCTTTCGACCTTAGTAGGATATCTGCAGGACAGATGTCGAATTCCCTCTGAAAAGGTAATCATGCACAGACACTGCAGGCAAACTGACTGTCCGGGAAGAAAATTTCCTTATTATAAATTGCTTGCAAATACTTTTTCCTAGCGTGTTAATAGAAGCCTCTTGTTTTCCGCTTGACATATGATAGCCAAAAATGCTAAATAGCAGTACTTTTGCCTCACCAGGTGATAAATGTCTGATAACGCAAGATAGCAATACTTCAATAAGAAGGATACAGAGAACGTGTGATAGTTGTGTTGAGACGTGTTTTACATAAAGTCTTTTGATATGTGGGGAGGAACAAATGAAAACCGTTGGTCTGAGGAGAGAGTTGTTCGTTTTAGTTTTAACCGTGATTTCGATTTTTGTCTTCCGTTGCGTTTCGTATGCTGCAGACAACAATGGCAATCTCAACAATCCATCAATATCCATTATTCAAAAAGAGGGAAACTCAACACTTGGTTGTTTCAAGGGAAAGAATGAACATTCGGATGTACAGAGGGAAGTTGATGAGAATTTTGTTTCATCGTCACCTGCGATTGTAGCATATAGCGCTTTTTCTGGGGTTGAAGTAAATACCAATCTTGTTCATATCCCCCTGACAACTCCTGACGCAACGACTCTCATTGTAACTTTTAGGTCAAGTCAGGAAATGCCTTTAAATGAGGTAGAATGGAAATTATTTAAATACAACGAAGCTTTGGACCTGCGGCAATATGACTCGAGGAAAATAAACTATAATGATTTTGAGCTGGATCCAAGCTCTTATTATTTTGCTTCGTGGACTTCTTCTCCGGGTGAAGGTGACAAGCCATTAGTTGAGGGATTATATCTGTGTAAAGTGACGGTAAAAGCAAAAAATTCTACGCTACGAAGCACGGTTAAATTTAAATTTGAGGTAGAATAATTCCTGCTACTGCCTTCCCCCCTCAACCCCCCTCCTTCGACTGAGCGCTCACGGCAAAGTCGCAGAAGGGGAATAAAGAAGTCCCTTCCAGGGAGGGGATTAAGGGGTGAGTTGATCTTATGATAAAAAGTTGCCGGAGGCCTTATGAGTTCGGGTTGGGGGCACAGACGGGCTTGTGCACCTCGTTACGGTTTTTCCTTACGCTCTAAAAAGGCATCCATTTCGGCCTTGATGCGAGGGGTATCGACCTCTTTGGCCTTGTTATAGCACAGAATACAGATATCTCCCTTTGTGGTAGCCATCTTTTTCCATTCATCTTTTTCTCCGAGAAAGAGACCGCATTTCCAGCAATTTGCCATAGAAAATTTCCTTTACCGTTTAGTCATGAATGAATAAATAATTCAACAAATCTCTCCACAAGATAGGCAAGATATTCGATGTCGATGTAGGCTTCCGCGCTGCTGTCTAAAAAAAGCTTGCAGCTTGCCGTAAACTCTTCGTCTGCATCCCAAAAGCACAAGTATAAAGGTATCTGCGGTAAGAGGTCAAAGCGACAGATATAATCTGCCTTCATCTTCCCTTGCGTCTCTATACCACCCAGTTCCCGGCATCGCGCCTTCAGACCATGCATATTTTTATTAAACGTTGACGCAACCTTCTCTTCCGCGCTCCGTTGAAACGCCTTTACATGCGAGGCAGTATGAGGGAAGTATCCCAGGGTAACCCATTCCCCCGTGAAAGGTTTGTTTCCTTTTCGTCGTATATAGTCGTAGATAATGATCTTTGACCACGAATCGTGGCAATAGGTGTTGTTTTCAAACAAACCTTCCCGGCGCATCTCGTACGGTTTGTTCATCATGGTGAGTCTTATCATTTCCCCATCTTTGCCGGTATCGAAATAGCCCCCCGTGGTAAACGCCGCTTCTCTGAAATTCGTATGTTTGGCTTCGGCTTCTAATTCGCTGCTTACGCGTTCGTAGTTATCATCCATGGTAACAATGGGTTTTTGGGTTGTCAATTCCCTATTTTCTTGTGTGACATAAGGGCAATCCCCTATCTTGAGTTGTGCGTTTTTTACCTTAAGCGCAAAGGCCATACACGTAGGAACCCCACATTTACCGCAGTTTGTCTTGGGTAGTTTTTTGTAGATCTCAAGCATCAAATTTCCGTCTTGCATCAATGTCTCAAACAATCAATTGGTTGTTTATCCAAAAAATAGGGGGGCAAACATTCGTTCGCCCCCCTTACGAGTACACTTCAAAAACCCGTTCTTAAAAAGAATGTAATCTTGTCACCGCCTTCAGGAAGGAGGTAAGGTGATTGTCGGATTACATTTCATACCTTTTCGGTTTCTGACACCCAGATACCGGTGAGTTTTAACTAATCCTGGTAAACTTTGACTTGGGCGCCCCACAGATTGGACAGGTATCCGGCGCATCCTTCTCAACCGTGTTCCCGCAGACCTGACATACATAATAGTCTACGGCCTCATTTTTACCTAAATTTTGTAATGCCTTTTGATACAGATCGGCATGGATCTTCTCCACCTTATTGGCTATTTCAAAGCTCTGCAGGGCTTGTTTGTTTCCTTCCTTCTTGGCTTCCTCAATCATTTGTGGGTACATCTTGGTAAACTCGTGTGTTTCCCCGCCTATGGCCTCCTGAATATTTTCTTTTGTCGTTTTAATACCGCCCAATACCCGTAAATGGTTGTGAGCATGCACCGTTTCAGCCTCAGCCGCAGCACGAAAGAGTTTTGCTACTTGCTTGAAACCCTCCTCATCAGCTTTTTTTGCAAAGGCAAGGTATTTCCTGTTGGCCTGCGATTCACCTGCAAAGGCATCCTGCAAATTATCTTTTGTCGACATCTCTTCCTTTCTCCTTTCTTTTTAGTAAAAATATCATGATACGGATACCAAAATATGTATCGGATAATACTATAATACAACCTTCTTAATGTCAATGGCCTCGTTCGATTATAAAAATATATTGAAGAGGCAAAAGCCTGACGATGAGATTTCACATGTAAAAATCGGAAGAATAATTCCTGTAGATAAAGCGACAAAAGTTTGTTGTAATTAGTGTGGCAAAAAGAAAGATAAGTTACTGAAAGAAAAAAAGAAATTCATTATACATCTATGACCCTGTTGATTAACTCGTATTTCGACAATATTCTATACCATATATAGTACAATATAGAGAATATGGAGTTGTATATGGTATGCCAATTTAGTTTGAAAGGACTTAATCAACAGAGTTATTTATGTATCCCCCTGATACAACATTACCATATTGGTGTTCGCCTGTTGATGAAATGCTAAAGGCTCTGGGGAGCTGTCTTAAAGGCATTAGCATGTCAGCCGTGTGGAGCGATTGCAATATTTTGGTTACAATACCGTTCGCGGACGTCAGCAGGGCAGATTCATGTGGCTATTCCTGAATCGATTCCTGAACCCGCTTGTCCTCATTCTGGTATGTGCTGCATCTATCGTTGTGGTGCTTCATGATTTGTTTGGTGCAACGATCATGCTGGCCATTATTTTTATCAGCAAGGTGTTAAGTTTCGCAGGAATAGCGCTTGTCTATTTTTTACCGGAGGGTATTGCAGGAACCTCTTTTTTGCTGGCAGTCTTACACATACTCTCTGCATCAACTCTGCCCTGTTCCTGGTTTTTATCATAGCAGTTTGTCTATTTATCAAAAAGACAAAACGTTAACTTCGTCAAGTTGTAGTGGTAACCACATATGTACCTTTGGAAGTAACACGAGAAGAAAGCCGTTACTGGAGTCTTTTTTTTGTGCCGCTAGGCAGAAACTCCTTGCTGCTACCCTGAATATTGTGTTTTTGCAATACCGTGTTATATTACGCGTATCTTATTTCTCTGCTTTTAAGATTCCTAACATTCCAATTTCTGATTTAAAAATTCTTTATATCACTTTTATATTCTTTACATATCATTTTTTCGTTACAGCTAACTCAAGGGAAATGAATACAAAAAAATCCTCTGCATAGCAGTCATCCGCCCCTTTCTTTATTAATGTGCACGTTTTTTCCAATAAAAGGGTTTTTTGCTGGTATGTGCAAAAGCTATTATCCAAATGTAATCATCAAACTCATCGTAATAGATAAAATAGGGAAACCTTTGAAGCAAATGCCTCCTAACTCCGTGTTTGGTTTCCGTGTATAACTTTGGATTTTCTTGTATGGAAATAAGCGCCTTTCGTACCTCATTTTCAAAATCTAAACCTAGACCAGTAACTTTATCTTCGTAGTACTCAACTGCGTGGCACAACTCTTTTTCAGCGTCTTCGTGAATAATCACACTTTTCATTGATATTTGGCTTTGATTTCAGATAGTATTTGCACTGCCGGTTTTCCCTTTGCAATTCCATTTTTTATATCTCTTACCCTCCGATTAATCTCCGTCTCCCAGGCATTATTTATATCAGAATCGACATGTTCATCTAAGCTTGTGATTAATTTGTGAGCTAATTTTGCCCGGTCTTTTAATGGTAAAGATAAGACATCTTTCGTCATTTTTTCCAGTGAGTTAGACATTTTTTACCTCCACATTTTTTTAATGGTTTAAGTCCGTGACTCCAAAACGATAAGCAAGGTTTATTCCCATCGTTCCCATACATCTTGCCAAAATACTGGTATTGTTTGCTATACTAACCAACAGGGATATGGATGTCAACTAATTATACCGTTACTGGACTCGTTCGGTTATTTGAGAGGCAGAGATCAGGAAAATGACTTTTTCCATGAAAATAACAACGTACTGTCCTTCTGTGCCCCTCGCTTTTTGTCATTCTGAGCACATGCACTTCGTTCAGTGTAAACTCCGCGAAGAATCTGGTCTTAGCAAGCCCGCTCAGCGTGGCATTATTGCTATCTCTTGTGAGCCAGAGGCTCATGGATATTCCATAATTAGTAACAATTTAGTTTTTTAAAAATTTCCCATAATTGCGATATTTGTCGTGCAGGGTAGGGACGAAGCATTTGCTATAAGTGTTATGAACGCATTTATACCAAAACGAGCAAATGCTTCGCCCCTACTTTTTTAAAAACTAAATTGTTACCCTAATTATTTCGAACGAATTCTTTGAATTTTGTCCCGCAACTCGGCTGCACGTTCAAACTCCAATGCCTCTGCCGCCTTGAGCATCTCTTCCTCCAGTTCGTTCACAAACTCCTGGGTAATGTATTCTTCTTCGCTTTCCGCAACGGTTTCATAAACGAGCTTATGTGATGAGACCTCGTCTTCAATGCCCTTTTTAATCTCCTTTTGTATCGTCCTTGGAGTAATGTTGTGGTCCTTGTTATATGCCGTTTGAATTGCCCGGCGACGGTTGGTCTCATCGATAGCCCGCTTCATGGAGTTTGTTGTCTGATCTGCATATAAGATTACCTCGGCGTTCACATTCCTGGCAGTCCGGCCAATGGTCTGTATTAACGAAGTTTCAGAACGCAGAAACCCTTCTTTGTCTGCATCGAGGATCGCCACCAGCGAGACCTCTGGCAAATCAAGTCCCTCCCGCAGGAGATTGACCCCCACCAGAACATCGAATTTTCCCATCCTCAAATCCTTCAAGATGGTAACTCGTTCTATGGCATTTATCTCGGAATGAAGATACATGCCTTTGAGCCCCTCTTCCTTGATATACTCGCTCAGGTCTTCGGCAAGGCGTTTCGTCAGCGTCGTGACCAGCACCCGTTCTTTTTTCTGTGCTCGTTTCTTGATTTGTTTCAGGAGATCCTCCACCTGAGTTTTGGCAGGTTTCACGTAGATTATCGGATCGACAAGGCCTGTCGGACGAATAATCTGCTCAACCACCCTGCCCTTGCATTTTTTTAACTCATAGGGACCCGGTGTTGCCGACACGAACATAATTTGATGTATCCTCTTTTCCCACTCATCGAATTGTAGGGGTCGATTGTCCAGTGCGGAAGGCAGGCGAAAACCGTATTCGACCAGTGTCTCCTTGCGTGCCCGGTCGCCATGGTACATACCGGCAATCTGGGGAACTGACACATGAGACTCATCAACAATAAGAAAGAACTCTTTGGGGAAATAATCGAATAGGGTGTAAGGTGTCTCGCCGGGCGCACGGCCGCTCAGATGCCGTGAATAGTTTTCAATACCATGACAATACCCCACCTCCAGCAGCATCTCCATATCATATCGTGTCCGTGCTTCCAGGCGTTGAGCCTGAAGAAGCTTTTCGTTTGAACGGAGTTCTTTCAGCCGATTATTCAATTCGTCTTCGATGGACTTAACCACCCCGCCAATCTTCCCTTCCGGCATAACAAAGTGTTTTGCGGGATAAACGGATATCTCTTTTACCTCCTGCACCGTATTCCCTGTTGTTGGGTTGATCACGGAGATCCTGTCGACTTCGTCTCCGAACAATTCTATGCGATAAGCAAACTCCTCATAGGCAGGAAATACCTCTACAACATCCCCGCGTACCCGCAGCGTGCCACGCACGAACTGTATATCGTTCCGTTCGTACTGGATGTTAATGAGTTTCCTCAGGAGTAAATTCCGTTCTATTGAATCACCTTTGCACAGATGTACATACATTTCCTGATACTCCTCGGGTGAACCCAACCCATAGATACAGGAAACACTGGCAACAATAATGATGTCTTTCCGTGACATAAGATTGCTGGTGGCGGCCAGACGAAGTCTGTCAATTTCCTGATTGATGGTTGCTTCTTTCTCTATGTAGATGTCCCTTTGTGGAATATACGCCTCAGGTTGATAATAGTCGTAATAACTGACGAAATAACCCACGGCGTTATCCGGGAAGAAACTCTTAAATTCGCTATAAAGCTGGGCTGCCAGGGTCTTATTGTGTGTCATCACGAGCGTAGGTTTTTCCAGGGCTGCAATCACGTTCGCCATGGTAAAGGTCTTGCCGGAACCCGTGACTCCCAATAAGGTTTGGCACTTAGTGTTTTTCTGATAACCTTCCACCAATTGTTGTATGGCGTGAGGCTGATCGCCTTCTGGTTTAAAAGGGGATGTCAATTTAAAAATAGACATTTTTGCTTTCGACTCCTACTTGATCGGGAATGATAAATTGTATATTTTGTAATAATTAAGTAGGGGCGAAGCATTTGCTGTGATTGTCATGAACGCATTCACACCAAAATGGGCAAATGCTTCGCCCCTACCCTATTTAATCAGTTTTAAATGATGAAATGCCTTTGCCTGTAACTGAAATATCCGCAAGAAGCTTTTCTATGGTTCCTCCGGTTGCGGCATAAGCAACAAATATCTCGTCCGCTTATCAAGGCGTGGGCATAGTTGGCGGGTTGTGGATCATGTACACATTCTAGCCCCAATTCTCTGGGTTGTTGTGCTTTTAGATAATACAACCTAAACCTATGGATATCTTGGATACTATCCTGGTAGGTGGTTAATCTTTCAACGTTTACAGAAAGGCCATACTTTCCTTTTTTTAATTGATATGCGCATGAGGTAAGAGTGCCGTCATCCCTTACATAATTAGGGTCAACAAAGGGAACTCTTCTCAGCAGATTATCATTATCCAGTATGACTTCCATTAAAACAGTTCAAGTATTCGAGGCAATAAATGATCAAGCATACCCTCTGAAATACAGGCATCGCCCTCATATATCAAAACCTCATTTGAATTATCGGCATTGAAATATACTTCAGCCTCGTAATTTCCTTTTCTAAGCTCTACCACAATTTCCCCATTAGGTCCTGGAGCAGTAAAGCAAGCCGGAATTCCATGTGCATCAATGACTCTTATAAATGATAATGCATTAACAATGGCGCTTTCTGAAGGTTTTTCAGCGCCATAACTATCCCAATTATCTGCAAAATTTCTAAAACCTAAAATTTTTGAGGCAGTTTTTATGGCTGCATTACTTAATGGAGGCGTATCTGAATAAATATCTATAACAATGCTCGTATTCCATTCCTGTTGTTCGGTTTCAAATGCTTCTGAAAGATAAATAGAGGAGTTTGCACAACGTTTTCTATATGGAGGCGCTTCTTGTAAAGCTATCATAAAACTTTCCCCTTGTCATTTCTTTAAATAATGGTGAAATAATTTCGTGGGCATGTGTGCACCATTCCGTCATTTCATTTCTGGTAAACCTGCCTTTTTTGACTATTGCTGTTTGCCAAACCAGTGTGGGATCATGGGTTTTTTTATCACTGCCTGTTGTTACGTTAATGTGCAAAGCAGACCCATCTCTTAACCCGAATATTTGATTCAGGTTCAGACTTTCCATGGGGCCGAGTGTGTCAAAATGGTTATGCAGTTCTATTTTCAGCGAATCATGTATAAAAGGTAATAAATTATCTTTGACGGTTACATGATAATCCTTCAATTTGACAGCATCAATGTAGCGTAGGCTGCAAAAATTCAGGTTTATTTTTTGATTATACGCCTCAAATAGCCTGTTTGTGGATGCCTCAATCATTGGAAAAAAGGTACCCTTCCAACAATACTTTTTGTCAGTATCATTTACGGTAAAAATGCCGGGACCCAATTGCAGTACGGGCCAAATATCTTCACCTTCCCAAAACTGATAGATGGCGGAATAGTTTAGTAAATCTGTTGGAAAATCAGCGGGAATTTTACGTATTATGTGAGGAAAATCGTTTTTCAGCAAGGTTGCCAATTGTCCTAAGGCAATAGCAAAACCCTCATCAAATTCCCGATTGCTGGCTGGATTTATATTTAAATCCCAGCGAATTTCAAATATCACTTCTTGTAAAGGTGCGTTAAGGAGTTTTTCGATATGTTCGTTATTCGATATCATATTTTATTAAAAATACGATTTATTTGTGTATATCGGAATAGGGCTATTTCTATAGATTTATTAATCTTATACATTGTTTAGCCTGAAATCAAGGATTGAGTATTGAAGAGAAATTAAAAACACACAAAAGCAAAAGTCGGTTATTACGATAAATTTTAATAGAATATTCCAATGAAATAAAACCTATTCTGCGGCTTCGCCTTCTTTGCCCATGCGATATTTGATGTTGTAATTGATGAAAAAAATCCACCTCATTATCCGTAAAGCCGTATTCAAATATTCTCGTAATATAGACAAAGGCATTAAAGCGACTTTTCAAGTTCTTTGTTTTTCTCAACAGCGTCCTTTATTTCAGCAAGCCACGTTCGTGGTCTCTCAATTCCAAGTCGTATATAAGCATCAACTACCTCTTTAGCCTTCCTCTCGCCATTAGCCCCCAACGCAATTAGATTCTTGAATATCAGTCGGATTGCACCTTCAGGGTAATCGTAGGTATAAGATGCGAGCATTTTGATCCAAATCTTTTGCGCTTCCAACGGCTGCGAATCACTAATTCCAGCCAAACTTTGCAGTAAATCAGATGCATTGTGGTTTTCGCCTGCATAAGGCGCTATTTTTAGCAGCCAAGTTTCTATGGTAGTATCTATTTGATCTACAAATGATGCCCAACGACACAGCTTCGAAGCCAATATCCGACCTTCTCTGGAGTTAACATCAACAATCTCTAATAATCGCGGCCATAATGCATAGACTTTTTCTCTCAATTTCACGTCATCTTTCCTGCGCAACGTCCAAATAAACCATACAAGTTCGCTCAGTTCATCTAATTTTTCACGCTCAATAAGATTCGACAGAAGACTATCAGATTGTTTAATATCCTCAAAACTGTTTATATATGCAACCGCAATATTCTGTATGATTCTTTCGTTTACCCTTTTTCCAAGGCATCCATCATCGAGCCCCTTAAGAAAATCTCCACTTGCCTTTAGGTATTTATAAAATTCCTCGTATATGGTACCGACATAAGAATAACCCTGCATGGCACAAAGCCATTTTTGATAACTCGATTGATCAAAAATATCAGAAAGATGAGACATCACCCACTCACGGGACATATAAAGAAAATTTGGAAGGTACATTGCTACGAGCGTCGCAAAT
Organism: Candidatus Brocadia sp. WS118; assembly: GCA_007618135.1. Lineage (GTDB taxonomy): Bacteria > Planctomycetota > Brocadiia > Brocadiales > Brocadiaceae > Brocadia. Next base: position 41,015 of record PHFX01000009.1, read on the forward strand.
TCGTATTCTCCCCTTTGACTGCGCTTGAGCTCTGCCTCATAGATACTCTCATATTGGTTCCATGCCTGAGTATGATTACCGTGCTCTTTATGAGCCAATCGGCACGAGCGAAGTGTAAGGTTCACCAACCCTTCTATACAGCGCCCTAGCGGGCTATTGATAGCTACAGAACCTGCGTCACTATCGTGTTTAAACTCCTCACCTTCTTGTCGTTCAAGCAAGACAAGAAGAACTTCTTTTGCTTTTGGCAATAAACTTTTATCAAACGCGTGATCATCAGACCTTGTTCCTTCTTCAATCAGCCGCCCAATCGCCCCCACGATCCAATGCCGATTTGCAACAAAACTCGGCCTTTCCTTAGCGTTTTCTGCTGACCAAAATTTATCTCTTTTGACGAGGTCTCGACAGAAATCAAGCAGAAGTGGCCACACATCATTCCAGGGCAATTCCCTCTTTTCGCTCCACAATTCACGATATGCCTCTATGAGAGGATAAATAAATGCCAAGTCAATGTTGGTGAACTTCGTCAGTTCACGATAAATATCTTTTGCCTTAGTCTTAACAACATCCTTGAAAGACTTTACCAAGCCCTCTAGTCCAGGCTCGTCAAGCCAACCTTGCCCAGTATCTTTGTAATTGTTAATGGTTTCAACAAGTGAATCTACGTTTAGGGTAAGTAAGTGTTCTATCGGTATAGGTGATTTGTGTTCAACCCAGCCCGAAGTCATATAGCTCGAAAAATCCGGATGCTTCGGTTCTGCCTCTGTCATGGTAGTATATTTTTTATAAAGCTCAATAGTTACATCTGAATAATCCTTGATTGCTGACAACCATATTGCCCGTTTATAGGCTGTCGCCCTTGCATTAACGCTTTTGTCTTTGTCAACAACTTCCAACCCTTCGATAATTTCTACAACTCTTTTTTTCTGATCAGGATTAAATTCATCATAGTGACCGTTGAGTAAATGCCAAAGTTCATGCCGAAAATTATTATGAAAGTATTCAGGAAATAATGCAGTGTCAACTAAGTTTTTGAGCACAGTATATTGTTTATTTAGTATGTGGATAGCTACACGTTTTAGTGTTTGATATTGGTCACCAAACGTAGACCGGAGATAATTAGTAGCTTCTTGAGCATTATTATCAACGAATCCTGAAAGGCAATCTCTATATGCAGCTACTATCAGATCGTCTACATCGTCAAGACTACCGTTTTGTTTATGCTCCTCTATTGCCGGGCGCCAGATTGATGACCAGGAATCTTTGTCGCCTTCGTTGAGAATTGAAACCAGTCGGTTTTGAAAAATTTTTACAGCAGGCAAGCCTAATTTTAGCCCACTTAATTTAGTAACGTTCTTCGTTATTTCCTCTGCATGATAAGAATCATATCTAAGCAACGGCTCTTTCCTCTCGTAGTCACCGGTCTTTCTCTTTACAAAATTGACTTTATATAAGCAATCCAATAGACGCAAAGCAATTTGCATACAATGATCATCTTGTTTACCAAGCAAATCAGGCAACCATTTTTCTCCGACTTCTTCTGCGACGAGACCCCTGTCATAGGGATCGTCAAGCCAATAATCTATTAACTCGATATCCTCTACCTTGATTAAGTGAACGGGTATATTCCTTATAATTTTTGCGAGTTGCCACCAGGTTCTGTAATTGCTATAATTTTTGGTTTTGGCGTGTAATGTAATTGTTCTGATCAATTCGATGAATTTGACCGCATATTCTTCGTTTTCTGGTACAGACAACTCTTTGCTTGTAGTAACGAGGTACTCAGTGACTGGCCAAAAAGGAATATTTACGAAACCGTCCTCCCTTGCCGATACGGGTTTTGGGTTCTTCTCTGGCACAAAAAAACCACTATCGTGCAATGGATTAAACCAATGCAACCCTTTTAACTTACGAAAAAAGAAAGGCTGAAGCTCAGGCTTTTTCAATACTCGATCCAGCAAATCTTTTTCTTTTATGCTAAGCTCACGCATCAACCAAGAACCTCATCCATAAACTCTAAATCTTTAACTAATGCCGGTGGCTTTACTTCAATTTGTTCTGACCATGCCTTGACAATATCCTCTAACTGTTTATAGTCTTTATGATCTCTTATAAAGCCAATCAGATGCACACCAAATGATTTCAAATAATATTCGCAAAGCATTTTATAAAGCGGAGACTGGCTCAGGAAAAAGGGCATCAAGGCAAATCGCCTCTTATTCTTAGTATCTTGTACTCTTCCCCTTCTTAATATATGTTCTAATATTTCGGATTCCTCCAGGCGATAGCCGATAAATAGGATTGTTTTTTTCTCAAATAGCTCACCAAGAAAAACTTTCACCGTCTCATCATCATAATGTTCAAGGTATTGTTTGGTGGTAAACACCATGCCCTCTGGGCTGCTTACCGAGCCATGTAGATGCACTACAGTGCCTGGTGTATTTAGATGACCCGCGTGAAAATCTTTTTTTCGAGAAACCCTAGTAATCGGGGCCGCTGTAACTGAGCCGTCTTTGGTTATGGAAAAATGAGGTTCAAGCAACTCATCATAATTTGTTGTAACGCAGGGACAGCCAATCTTGTTCAGATAACTATATATTTCTCTATCACCATCCTCGAAAGCCACATGTTTGGGCAGTTCAAGAGAAATAGAGTTTTCCTTAGCTATCAGCTCTGCGATAGAAAGTTGTTTCTTGGGTTCAATGCCCTTTAATTGCTCCAGTTCTGAATAGTTTAGACATCCTTTTTGACGAAGTTCTTCAAGCGCTTTAAAGGCGAGGCCGTCCCATGAAGGTAATCCAACCAGCATCGAAACACCAGCCCCCACAAAAAGCACAAGATCGCCGTCGAGTGCTGCCTGTCGGATTTCTTCTGGTAGTTCTGGTACTTCTCTTAAATCTGGTGGTCTATTCATTCCCTAACCTTAATCGTTAGAAGAAAGATTTTTCTTTAGTCATTTGCATCTTCACAACTGTTCCGCCCCATGCGGTATTTGATGTCGTAGTCGATGATAAAGTCTAATTCCTCGTTGGTAAAACCGTAATGCCGGGCAATACCTTGTCGACTTTGTCTATAATGGTTTGGAGATCCTCAGATAAAGTTCTTGATGAAGTAATGTTTCCCGTTTTTGCTGAGACTTTTTCCTGTAATTGGCTTTTTTTCTAATCAACTATTAATTCATCACTAAGCTTCGAAGGCATTTTTACATTGATATATTTATTTTGGGAAGCTTACCTTACCCTTTGTAATATGTTGAGGACTTGTATTTTGAAATGATTTCGTCAACAAAGACTTTTACCGTAGAGGCAATCGGTACGGCCAACAATAATCCCAAAAAGCCAAACAACTGGCTGCAGATCAGGATAGAGAGGATTACCATGACGGGGCTGAGCCCTAATCCCTTCCCCATAATCCGCGGCGTTATCACGGTTCCTTCAAGCATTTGCCCGATACCGAAGGTCATAATCACATATGCGATATGGGTGAAATCGTGAAAATGGAAGAGTGCGAGTGTAGAAGCCAGGACAATTCCTGTGCCGGTGCCAACATAAGGAATCAGGTTGCCAAAACCACCGATGAAACCGATAAGAAATGACAAAGGAATTCCGGCAATCGTTAAACCAATGCTATAGATGAGAGAAAGGATAAGACAGATAATAAGCTGTCCTCGCAGAAAACACCGGAGATTATCGTTTACCCGGGACAAGAGACCAATCGCCTGGTCTCTTTTTGACAAAGGAAAGATGGTTTTTATCTTTTGGGCAATGATATTAAAGTCCTTAAGCAGGTAAACGGATACGACGCTGAAGATGATAAAATTCAGGATGATGCCGAAAAAACCAAAGGTACTGTAAAAAATATTCCTGATGATATTGGTAAGAAACTCCATAACCTGTGGCAGATACTTTTTTAATTTCCATAAGATCTCTACGAACGGGATCCTTTTCACGCGCGATTTTTCGTCAGGTGCGGACTCTTGCGTGGAAACCATCTCCTCTTCTCCAGGCTTATCAACAGGTGCAGATTCCATTTTTTCGCGATCACGGTCATGAACTGGTTCCTTAATTTCCTGTAACAGGGATTTGACCGATTTGACAAATTCCGTGTCTCCGTACGTTTCGACCCACGCCTCAAGGGCGGCTTGATATTTCGGGTAGTGGTTTTTGATAATACCGCCAACCTGATATATGCCACTGGCCGTTTTTGGAATTGCATAAGCCAGAAATCCAGCGGTAGTCAGGAGGACGATAATGAGAATGAAAGCGATGCCGAATCCGCGCTGAATGTGTTTTCGGGTAAACGGCCAGGTCCTTCGCTCGAAAAAATCAACGGCTGGATCAAAGATGTATGCGGTAATAAATGCCAGAAGAAGGGAGATAAGCGTCCCTCTCAGGAAATAACACAATACGAAAAAAACAATGCTTGCAATAACCGCGAGCATGAACCGTATCCACAGGTTATCCAACATTTTTTGCCGTTCATTTCCCATACGTTCTATTCCCCGTTATCCAAAACCACACTGGTCGTGACTGAGCCTATTATTATAAAGCCTCTAATAGCCTCCATGATGGAAGTCCCTATGCCTTTTACGTCGTAGAGCTCATCCAGAGTTTTAAAATTGCCATGGCTTTCACGATGAGCAACAATCGCCTTTGCCTTTGCCTCACCCAATTTAGGCAATAAAGCCAGCTCATACCAGGGAGATATATTGATATCAAATTTGACTTTTATATCCTCCGGTTTAAGGCTACTGACAATCTCTGTTTCTGGTAACCACCAATGACGATCCATGCCCACTTTTAGTATTGCGCCGATAAAAAGCGTTGTTGCCAAAAAGTAGATGATTATGAGTTGCTTTTTTGTGGGGGAAAATCCATCAGACGGTTTTTGTGATATGGTCATAATAACCAGCCTTTTTCAGTATTCTTGGCGTATTCTACGATAATAACGCCTTTTTTTACTCCGTATCGTAAACGGTTTCATTACCATGTTTGCATGTTACCGCAACCTTTAGGTTGTGTTATTTCGTTGATTTTACGCAGGCTAAAGCCTGCGACTACCCATACGTGGAAATGTCGTAACAATTTAGCTTTTTGAAAAAGGTAGCGCCGATCCCTTGCGGTTGGCTTGTGCGGGGGATAAACCACCCGCGCTACGCATTCCGTTTCGTGTGGACTACATATTAAATATACGGATTTTTCAAAAAGCTAAATTGTTACGAAATGTCAATGTTTATGAAACGATATAATGGTTTGTTTCTCATAGTGTGTATTCTAGCAGTAATTTCAAAGGATTCAAGACAATAGATTCGTCATATTTTGTAATAGAAAGGGATAGGGTAACGGATGTTCTACGGTTACAACCGGATACCGTCTTTATTCAGCAAGCATTTCCAAATATTTTTTCGCCTTTGCATGATTTGGATTGAGATATAATACCGCCTGCCATGCGTTTCCCGCCCTTTTTTTATCGCCCTGTTCGTAATAAACAGCGCCCATATAAAAGATCGCCTCGGCATGGGCAGGGGCGAGCCTTCGTGTAGTTTCAAATTTCTTCAAGGCGCTTTCCCAATTGCCTTTTTTGAAATAAGTATACCCTATATTGAAATGGAAATCTGGCTGGTCTGGAAGTAAATCCACAGCCTTTTGAAATGCTACCACGGCGCCTTCCGTATCTCCTTTTTTTATCAGCGTGGCACCAAGATTGTTATACGAATAGGGATATGCCGGATTCAGCCTGATTGCATGCTTATATGCAGCTATGGCGTCTTCCAACAGCCCTTTTTTGTCATAAATCGTGCCCAGATTATTATGGATATAAGCTTGTGCCGGTTCGAACTTCAGTGCGTCCTTATATGCTTCCAGGGCAAGGTCGTACTGTTTTCTTGCCTCGTAAACATTGCCCAAATTATAATAGGCATCGCCGTACTGAGGATCTAACGACACGGCTTTTTGGTATACCATGATTGCATCCTCTTGCCTGCCGAGTTTATGGTACAGGACCCCCAGATTATTGTATACATAGGCAAAATTAGGGTTGATTGTAATGGCGGTGTTATATTCACCCATGGCATCATCATATTGACCAAGGGTAAAATAAATCTTCCCCAGATTGTTATGTGCTTGCTGGTAATCGTGTTTCATCTGAATCGCCTTTTTATAAGCAGAGACCGCCTGATAAGGCAAATTCTTCTTTTCGTATGCATTTCCTATATTGTAGTACACCGCGGCATACTGATTAAATCCGACCTCCTGTGCCTTTTGTAATGCCTTCTGGTAACAGCGTAATGCTGTGTCCGGATCACCTTTTTTGTTGTATTGCGTTCCCAGATTATTATAAGTCGTGAAACTGCACAGCGGGCTTTGAGAGGATGTGTGCCAGAGCGTAAATTCATCCCGCCATACGTTGTTTCTGGCAACCGTTATGACAACATAAAAAATGAGTAAGGAAATAATAACAGGGTACCTTATTGTTTTTCCAAAAGCGGCGAATCCCGTTGAAATGCATAAACAAAACCCGATGAGCGGTAGATAGAGATAGCGGTCTGCCATGATATTTGCCAAAGGAATAATATTCAGAACGGGCAGGAGAGAGAGAAAAAACCAGAGTATAGCAAATAGCATGATGCGGTAATAACAACCCTTGTTTACCGACTGTGCATTTTTCTTTTCACAAGAAGCGGAAACCTGGTGGGCGTTTGCCTTTTTCACCAGACGAACTGCAATAATGGCGATGGAAATGAGGACAAAAAGCGGGATAACGAAAGGTAATGGTAAAGGCGGTTTAAGGTACAACACGTGGTAATCAGCATTCAGGTTAAAGGGCAGGAAGACCGTCGTCAGGTATCTCCCCAATACCTTTGTCATGGTGAGGGCATTGATGAAAAAACTGCCTTCCGGATAGCCAATCTTTTCACCGGGATTATGTAAAATGAAAAAGCGAACGGTGAGATATAGGATGCTTATGCCCAGGTATCCCAGGAGAAAAGGGGTTCGCATGGTTTTTAAGGCCGCTCTGCCTAAAGAGAAAAACCGGGATGAATGGCCGTTTGCCGGGGCGTCTGCCGTAAAGATCATGATAAAGCAAAAAACCAGGGCGGGCAGTACAATGGCGGATTCTTTGGAAAGCAGGGCAAAGAAATAGGTAGTAAAGGCGCTTACAGAGAGAAACATGGTTCCTTTACTGAAGGCTTGAGGAACGGCAAATCCCTTTGGATTATTTCCTCCCGCAAGGAAAATGGGAGGGTTTTGTGGCATCACCCTCTCCTGGCAAAGTACAAAAAACAGGAAAGACGCAAGCAGAAATGCCGTCGCAATCAGGTCCTCCCGGTAACTGATTCCATTGACAACCTCCGTGGTAATGGGATGCACCGCAAAAAGGGTGCTTGTCAGGGATGCGAGGCCGGCTTGGGGCAGGGCTTTTCTGGTAATCTCTGTCTTTCCCGTGTTGTATCCCTGGAAATCGGAAGAAGGAGGCGATGCTAACGGGTTATTGACAGATTGCCCTGTGCGCGTATCAAAGTAACGGAAAATGAAAAATAAGAGAAAATAGATAAGGATCACATTCATGGCATGCAATACCACGTTAACGATATGATATCCCAGAGGGTTTAGATGCCAGAGGGAATAATCAAAGATGTAAGAAAGGGTGACGAGAGGGCGATACGTAAGTTCCCCCGAATACTTGAAATAATCCTGGTTAAATAAGCCCTTGAGATTCCCCCAATGCCTGATGAGCTGATTATCTACAATGGTAGAGGTGTCATCATAAACGAACTGGTTGGGCAGGCAATTCAGATACGTGATGATCGTGAGGAAGACAATGATGCCAATAGGAATGGTGTGGAGATAAACCTTGTTTTGATATGACGAGATCATAGATTTCCGGTCAAATATTGAGGGGCGCACCGTCGTTCTTCCCAACAAATTTTTTTGCCATAGTTCAAAAGCGCTTATCTATTAAAGATAAAACGTATATGTTTTACAACGCAAAATTCTGGCGTTACTCATTTCTATTTCAATGTGCTTGCGTTTATGACAGCATTATACTATCATGCTTTGAAAGCACAATAAAGGAGAGATTTGTATGGCAACAATGACTATCAGGGGAATCGATAATGAGATCGCAAAACTTTTAAAAGAACGGGCAAGGAATGAGGGGACAAGCGTCAATGCACTTCTGTTAAAAATGGTGAAAGAATCTCTCGGCATAGAAAAAAAGAGAAGGATGAAAATATACCATGATCTCGACCATCTGGCAGGCACATGGAGCGAAAAAGATTTGAAAGAATTTCAGAAGAATGTTGAAGATTTCGAAAACATTGACAAAGAAAACTGGAAATAAATTGTTGCGAATTGTTGAGTTCTGTCATGAAACAATCTTTTAAGGTAAAGGTAAAAAACATGGAAACCAATGAAAAGAATCTTGTAGAAATATCGGTTATGGGCGAGGTTTCGAGCCCGCAAAGCGGTTCATCGCCATACAGCATAACCCCTGATGGAAAACCGAAGGTGCTACCGGGCATCGGTGGAATTACGTATAACGTTAAAGTGGGTGACAATGCCGTCCAGTGGGAGGCTGATCACGTAGAACCATGTGTATCCGTTAAAAACAAGGACAGAGATGAGAATGGCGCATTGAATTTGTTGTCCTGTATCGGAAATGTTGCCCGGGTGATAACAGGCGATGCAAAAGGCAGTACGGGGATAGTAACCGGAAAACACGGCGGTATTGAGAATGTACTGGTTGATTTTGAAGACAAAACCCTGGAAAAGCTCGCTATCGGGGACAAGATACTGATACGTGGTGTTGGGGTAGGCTTGTCTTTTACCGGCTATCCCCATATCAAATCAATGAACATATCACCCAATTTCTTAAAGGTATTCCCCATTCGTGAAGACAAAGCGAAGCATGTCCTGCATATTCCGGTGACGCATGTCATTCCGGCAGCTATCATGGGCTCAGGTTTGGGGTCTCAGCAGTGTTACCGGGGAGATTACGACATACAGCTTTTTGACCAACACATGGTGGAGCAGTATCATTTGCAAACGTTGCGTTTTGGTGACGTCGTGGCAATTATGAATGCCGACCATACCTTTGGGAGGATCTATAAAACAGGGGCGGTAAGTATTGGGGTGATTGTTCACAGTAATTGCGTAACTGCCGGACACGGTCCCGGTGTAACTACCTTACTTACCTCCGCTGAAGGCAAAATAGTTCCCTGTCTGGATAGTTCGGCGAATATTGGCATATACTTGAAAATTGGACGGTTTAGGAAAGGAATAACCCGGAAAGGTTAGCGGGCGTTTTTATCGCAAGAGGCTCTTGCTAAAATAAGCTTGACTTTTTCTCCATAAGTAATATAATGCTAAACTTTCTAAGCATTTATATTTTCATTTAATACATTAACCAGGAGAGGAGATTATTTGTCTACGGTGAGTATTCAGGAATTAGTGGATGCGGGATTTCACTTCGGCCACAGGACAAGCAAATGGAATCCTAAAATGAAGCCTTTTATCTTCGGCAAAAGGAATTTGATTCACATTATTAATTTACGCGAAACGGTAAAAGGGCTTGTGACGGCATGCAGGTTTTTGACGAATCTTGTCCAGACAAAAAAAGATGTGCTTTTTGTAGGCACCAAATGGCAGGCACGGGATATAACGGTCCGTGAGGCGCAGCGTTGCGGCATGCACTACGTAAGCGAACGTTGGCTGGGCGGCACATTGACAAATTTTGATACGATCAGGAAGCGGCTGGAACGTCTGGAAGAATTAGAAAACCTGGAAAAAACCGGTGGAATTCATCAGTTCAGCAAGAAGGCAATTTCCTCTCTCAACCGGGAGCGCAAAAAGATACTTACAAACCTTGAGGGCATCCGCAAGATGCATTCTCTTCCCGGGGTGCTGGTAATCGTTGATCCAAAGCATGAACACAATGCCGTCAATGAGGCAAAAAAACTTGGAATTCCAACGGTATGTCTCGCTGATACGGACTGCAATCCTGACCTGATCGATATTTGTGTTCCGGGAAATGACGACGCTATCCGATCGATTGATCTCTTTTTAACAAGGACGGCAAATGCCGTTTTAGCCGGAAAGGACCTCATGACGGTTGCTGCAAAGGTTTGATGTGAAGATAGAAGATTCAAGATAAAATCCTTCCATTCCTGCAGAAGATAAACGTTTTGTCCGCGACATTACAAGTCTGATTATTGCCTTCAACGTGCATTTCGTAAGGATTCTATTTTTGGATCATTTTTATACAGCCGGTTAACGGTAGCTTGGAAACGGTATATTTATACTTTTCGTATTGGGTGGAGGGTCTTAATGGCTGATACATCGAGTATTATGAAGTTGAGAGAGCAAACAGGCGCAGGAATACTGGAATGCAGGAACGCCCTGGATGAGGTCAAAGGGGATTTTGAAAAAGCACTGGAAATTATTAAGAAAAAGGGTATTGCCAAGGCCGCAAAAAAAGAACAGAGAGTAACGGCGGAAGGCAGGATTGGCACCTATATCCACACAAATGGCAAGCTGGGGGTCATGGTGGAGCTGAATTGCGAAACAGATTTTGTGGCAAAGAATGAGGTCTTTCAGCAGTTATTGAAAGATATTTGCATGCAGGTGGCAGCCACACGGCCGCTTGCCGTGAAAAGAGAAGACATTCCCGCCCACATTATCGAAGAGCAAAAAAAGATCTTCAGTGAAGAGGCAAAGGGAAAACCCGCTAATATTTTAGAAAAGATTACCAGCGGAAAGATGGATAGTTTTTATAAAGAGAAATGCCTTCTGGAACAGCCTTTTATAAAAGACAATACCCAGACGATCCAGGATTTATTAGTTGCAAATATCGCAAAAATAGGGGAAAATATTAAAGTTAACCGCTTTGTCCGGTTTGAAGTTGGAGAATGCTAACCACCGCAAAATTGTGCTGTCCCGGCGTCCATGAAAAGAAATCTTCAGTATAAGCGTGTATTGTTAAAATTAAGCGGCGAAGGTTTTGGTGATACTGATGGGCGTGGTCTTGAAATGGAACAATTTATTGCATTGGCGAAAGAGATTCAGAAGGTTTCCAGGACGGGCGTAGAACTCGCGATTGTTGTGGGAGGCGGCAATATCCTCCGCGGGGCAAAATTCAGCGGTACTGGCAAATCAAGGGTGCAGGCAGATCAGGTTGGCATGATTGCCACAGCGGTCAATGCGCTCCTCTTGCAGGACACCCTGGAAAGATTTGGTGTCATTGCCCATGTTTTCAGCGCCATAGAAATAAAAAATGTCACCGAACCCTTTGTGTTGCGGGATTGCCTGCAGTATCTAAAAGAAAAGAAAGTGGTTATCTTTGCCGGCGGGACCGGCAATCCCTATTTTACAACCGATACCGCTGCGGCCCTCCGCGCGGTCGAGATCGGTGCGGAGGTAATGCTAAAGGCTACACAGGTTGATGGCGTATATACGGATGATCCTGTGAAAAACAGAACCGCACAATTATATAAAAAGCTCACTTATATGGATGTCCTGAATAAGCGGCTGGGGGTAATGGACCTCACCGCCATTTCCTTGAGTATGGAAAATAGATTGCCGATTATTGTTTTTAATATAAAGAAATACGAAAACATCGGAAAGGTAATTTCCGGAAAACCTGTTGGAACGTATATCGGGGAATAACGTACTATGACAAAAGATATTATATGCCGGGAAGCAAGAACAAAGATGGAAAAGGTCGCAGCACATCTGCAGGAGGAACTCAAGGGGTTAAGAACTGGCAGGGCGAACACGGGTCTTGTGGAAAATATAAGGGTAGAATGCTATGGTGATTTGTCTCCCCTGAAACAGATAGCCGTTATTTCAACTCCGGATGCCCAATCTATTATGATTAAACCATATGATGCTTCTATTATTTCGAATATTGAAAAGGCGATATTGCAGTCAGATATTGGTTTAACCCCATCGGTCGATGGGAAGCTTCTGCGTATCCAGATTCCTCCGCTCAACGAGGAGCGAAGAAAGAAACTTTCCAGCCATGCGAAAGAATTCGGAGAAACGGCAAAAATATCCCTGAGGAATATAAGGCACGAGGCGAACAAACACGTGGACAAGGAAGAGAAAGAGGGTGTTTTAACTGAAGATGACGCCAAAAGGGCTAAGGACGATATACAAAAAATTATCCACGAACAGGAAGGCAAACTGAACGAGCTGGTTAAGAAAAAAACAGAAGAAATACTCAAGGTATAAATCCAAAAGTTGAACAGCGAAAGATTCAGGGAAGGACATTTTTCACGTGAAATGAGTATAAGAATGGATATAATGGGGGCATAGCTCAGTTGGTAGAGCACCGCCCTTTTAAGGCGGGCGTCGATGGTTCGAGTCCATCTGCCCTCATCAATTTTATGGCAGATTATTCCAAAAGACACGAAATATACCTCAAAAGAGTAAGGAGTGAAGAAACCAGAATTAAAAGAGATAGGTAAAACGTTTTTGTGTTCCGGGTCAGTTCGTGAATGTTCGTGGTAAACAATTACATGGCCCCATCGTCTAGCCTGGTCTAGGACAACAGATTTTCGATCTGTGAACTGGGGTTCAAATCCCCATGGGGTCATATATGTGAGAAAAAGCCATGTGATTTTAATATCGCATGGCTTTTTTGTTTTTGACATTTTTAACCACGTTAATTTGATAGAAATATCACCCCTGCATTCTGCAACTGGCAGAAAACTCAATAAGAAAAGGCACAACCACCGAAATCCTCCGTGATTTGTTATGTCTACGAGCTTAAGATATAAATATTTATACTATATTTCAAACGGGAAATTAATGATACCGAATCAATACATTTCCTCGACAAAATGAGAAAAATAGTGTATGCTAATGAAATTGTAAATATCAAAACCCCTTTTAACCACAAAGACAGAAAGAACAGTGTAGGGGGCGAAGCATTTGCTATAAGTGGCATATATACGTTCATACCCGAACCAGCAAATGCTTCGCCCCTACTTTTCAAAAATCCTGGAAACTCTGTGGTTGCGTTTTTTTCAAACATCAAAACCAACAAGGAGAATGTATGAGTCGGAAGATGGTAACGGTTGACGGCTGTACGGCGTGTGCACACGTGGTGCACGCTACCAATGAAATTATCACAATTTATCCGATAACCCCCTCGTCACCCATTGCCGAGATTTGTGATGCAAAATCTGCCGCAGGGCAAGTAAATATCTGGGGATCGGTTCCCAAGGTAAGCCAGATGCAGTCAGAGGCTGGGGTGGCTGGGGCGGTGCACGGGTCGCTGACAACAGGTGCGCTGGCAACCACGATTTCATGTTCTCAGGGACTTCTACTGCTTCTTCCGAACATGTATAAGATTGCCGGAGAACTTGTCCCAACGGTCTTCCACTTAACCGCACGCTCCCTGGCATGTCAGGGACTATCCATATTTGGTGACCACTCTGACGTCATGGCTGCGCGATCTACGGGTTTTGCCATGCTATGCTCGAAAAACGTGCAGGAGGCCATGGATTTTGCCTTGATTGCTCAGGCGGCGACCCTTGAATCCAGGATACCATTCATGCATTTCTTCGATGGGTTCAGGACTTCCCACGAGGTGCAAAAGATAGAAGAGGTGTCTTTCGATGATATGCGGGCAATGATCGACAACGATCTTGTGATAGCCCACCGCAAGCGGGGTCTTACCCCTGACAATCCTTATATCCGTGGCACCGCGCAGAACCCGGATGTATATTTCCAGGGACGGGAAACCGTGAATAAATATTATGCCGCGACTCCTTCCCTTGTGCAGAAGGCAATGGACAAGTTTGCCAGGGTTACCGGTCGCCAGTATAAACTTTTTGACTACTCTGGCGCACCCAATGCCGAGCGCATCATTATCATCATGGGCTCAGCCGGAGAAACCGTGTTCAATACTATCCAGAAACTCAATGCAAAGGGAGAAAAACTGGGACTGATCCAGATAAGGCTTTACCGGCCGTTTGATGTTGACGCCTTTGCTGATAGTTTGCCTGCCAGCGTAAAGGCAATTGCCGTCCTTGACCGCACCAAGGAGCCCGGCGCGATTGGCGAGCCATTATATCTCGATGTAAGAACAGCCATCGGTGAAGCGCTGGATAGGGGAACGGCAAAATTCAAGGATTATCCCATTGTCGTTGGTGGCCGATATGGGCTCGGTTCAAAAGATTTCACCCCGGCTATGGTAAAGGCCGTATTTGATAATATCGCACAGAGCAAACCGAAGAACCACTTTACTATTGGTATTAACGACGATGTTACGGGCACCAGTTTGAACTATGACGAATCCTTTACGATAGAAGGGAAAGAGGCGTATCGCGCCCTGTTTTATGGCCTGGGGGCAGACGGCACCGTTGGCGCAAATAAGAACACGATCAAGATTATTGGCTCTGAAACCGATAACTACGCGCAGGGTTATTTTGTGTATGATTCAAAGAAGTCTGGTTCAACGACCGTATCTCATCTGCGCTTTGGGAAAGACAAGATACTCAACCCGTACCTTGTCACAAAGGCAAACTTCATTGCCTGCCATAATCCGTCATTCCTTGAAAAATACGACATGTTATCCCATGCGGAGGAAGGCGCAACGTTTCTCCTGACTACTTCAAAAAACAAGGACGAGATATGGGACAGTCTGCCTGTGGAAGTGCAGGAACATCTCATTACCAGGAAGATGAAATTCTATATTATCGATGCTATAGCCCTTGCCGAGGAGATCGGGCTGGGCACAAGGATTAATACCATTATGCAGACCGCCTTCTTTGTTATTTCAGGCATCATTCCCAAGGAAGAAGCTGTCGATGCAATTAAGACCGAGCTGAAAAAGACGTATCAAAAGAAGGGCGATGAAGTGGTCAAGATGAACTACGCCTCCGTGGACAAGGCGCTTCAGAATATTGTGGAGGTAAAAGTGCCTGACAAGGTTACCAGCAAGATCAGGATGCGACCGCCGGTGCCTGAAGATGCGCCCGACTTTGTAAAAAATGTGACAGCAAAGATGATTGCCAACAAAGGGGATTATCTGCCTGTTTCAGCTATACCGGCCGATGGCACCTGGCCTACCGGGACGACGCAGTATGAAAAGAGGAATATCGGGGTTCATATCCCTGAGTGGGAACCTGATGCCTGTATTCAGTGTGGTCAGTGCTCATTTGTCTGTCCCCACGCAACGATCCGGATAAAGGCGTATGACCCTGCATTATTAAAAGATGCACCCCAAAAGTTCAAATCGATTGATGCGACGGGTAAAGAACTGAAAGGGCTGAAATTTACCGTTCAGGTAGCACCGGAAGATTGTACCGGCTGTGGTTCCTGTGTGTTCAACTGTCCCGGCCAAAAGAAGGATGAACAGGGGAATAAGATCCCCGATGTCAAGGCCATCAATATGAAGCTTCAGGAGCCACTCCGTCATCATGAGGCGGAGAACTACCAGTTCTTCCTCGATCTCCCCGAAACGGATGCTTCGCGATTTAACGTTAATTCCGTAAAAGGGAGCCAGTTTGTAAAGCCGCTCATTGAGTATCACAGCGCCTGCGCGGGGTGCGGGGAAACTCCCTATATCAAATTGATTACCCAGCTATTTGGAGATCGCCTGATTATTGCCAATGCCACCGGTTGCTCATCCATTTACGGTGGAAATCTACCAACAACACCCTATACAAAAAGGGCTGACGGACGTGGGCCAGCGTGGTCGAACTCCCTCTTTGAGGACACAGCAGAATTTGGTCTTGGTATGCGGCAGACGGTAGATAAGTTTCATTCCCAGGCAGTAGAGTTGCTGGAAAAACTGGTCAAGACGCCTGCGTATGGAGATGCAAAAGAACTTTTTGAGTCCTTGAAAAACGCCGACCAATCTACCCAGGAAGGAATTGAAAAACAGAGAGGACGTATAGAAGAGCTGAAAAAGCGGCTGTCAAAGGATGCCTCATCCGATGCAAAGAGTCTCCTCTCTCTTGCTGATTACCTGGTGAAAAAATCGGTATGGTCGATTGGCGGTGACGGATGGGGTTATGACATTGGGTATGGCGGGGTTGACCATGTGCTGGCATCGGGCGAAAATATAAAGCTCCTCATTATGGATACCGAGGTCTATTCGAATACCGGCGGACAGATGTCCAAGGCGACTCCGATGGGGGCGGTTGCACAGTTTGCAGCCGGTGGAAAGAGGACACACAAGAAAAATATCGCTTTAATGATGGCTACCTATGGCAAGATATACGTTGCTCAGGTGGCATTCGGGGCGAATCTAGCGCAAACGGTCAGGGCGATTACGGAAGCCGAGGCATACAACGGCCCGGCGCTGATTGTTGCCTACTCGGTATGTATTGCCCATGGCTTTGACATGAGTAGGGGCATAGAACAGCAGAAAAAGGCGGTTGCCAGCGGCTATTGGCCGCTTTACCGCTATAATCCAGTGCTTGAGGCGCAGGGGAAGAATCCTTTGGTTCTTGACAGCAAGGATCCCTCCGCTTCTTTTGAAGAATATGCCTATAATGAAAATCGCTATCGGGCTTTAAAGGCGAGCAATCCAGAAGTGGCAGCAGCACTCATGAAGCAGGCTGAGGCAGAAATCCAGAGGAGATGGAAACTGCTCAAACATCAGGCAGCATGGTCGCCTGTGTAGTGTGTTAAACCACAGAGCCACAAAGAAACACAAAGAAGTTTGTAGTAACTGGACGACTCACCACAGAGAACGCTGAGGCTGCAGAGAATCCGGGAGGTTGAGAAATGGTGAGGTTGCGGGAGTGTAGTCTTCAACCTCCCATTTCCTCACCTTCGTGTTTATGGAGACCTCTGTGGTCAATATTCCATAGGCTGGTTCAATCTTGCAGATTGAACCGAAACATTTGGCATGATTCCCTTGACACTGCACCAGCTCAAGTCTTAAAGCGCCATTCAAACTCTATGGTTCAATCGGGGACGAGTGAACCAGTAAAACGAATTTTACCACGTGCACGAAGACAAAGAGTGGGGGCTAACTGACTATATTTCGTTCATCGTGATGAAAGATCATGATTTGACAGAAGCAGATACTTCAGACGAACACTTTCAACAAGTAGGGTTTCGAGCAATGCTACGTTAAAGAAGGACAGGAGATGTAAGATTTGAATATCTTTCCCTTGATGCTTCAGGAATTTTAAAATTTCCAGTTAAGCACAGATTGGTAAAGCCGACCATTGACTGGCACTATTCAATCTTTCTTGGCTATGTAAAGCAAGGCGATTATAACAAGTAATTGGCGAGGCTGGGGAGAAAACGATTACGGGAAAAACTGAAAAGTGACAAGCATCTTTCTCAGACTATCAAAAAAGTTGAAACAGGTTTGTCAACAATATTTGACCCCTTCCTCTTTTTAACCTTTGTTATTGCAGGAGAAAAAGATCATGAACAGCAAGAATCCGTCCTTCAAGCTCAACAATGGCATCGAGATGCCGGCGCTTGGTTTGGGTGTCTTTCAATCCTCGCCCGAGGACACGGTCAACGCCGTCGTAACCGCCATCGCGGGCGGCTATCGGCTGATCGACACAGCCCGCGCCTACAAGAACGAGAGCCAGGTCGGCGAAGGCATCCGCAAGAGCGGCATCAGCCGGGCGGAGCTCTTCGTCACCACCAAATTGTGGCTGACGGACTACGGCCACGATGCGGCGCTGCACGGCTTCGACGAAAGCATGGCCAAACTTGGGCTCGACTATCTCGACCTCTACCTGCTGCACTGGCCAACAAAGAATTTTGACGCAACCGTGCAGTCCTACAAGGCTGCCGAGAAGCTGCTCGCCGTGGGACGGGTACGGGCGATCGGCGTGTGCAATCACACGGAGCAGCAGCTCGAAGCGCTGATCGCGCGCACCGATGTCGTTCCAGCGGTCAACCAGGTCGAACTTCATCCTTACTTTGCGCAGAAGGCTCTTCGACAGAAGGGCGCGGCACTCGGGATCGTGACGCAGGCGTGGTCGCCGATTGGCGGCGTGAAACGCTACTGGCCGGGCGCTTCGGACAAAGGCAACGGCGATCCGCTTGCGGATCCGGTCATCACCGGAATCGGCGAGGCGCATGGAAAATCCGCCGCGCAGGTCATTTTGCGCTGGCATTTCCAGAATGGCGTCGTCGCCATCCCCAAGTCTGTCAAGCCTGCCCGGATCGCCGAAAACATTGCTATTTTTGACTTCGTGTTGGGCAACTCGGAGATGGCGAAGATCGACGCGCTCGATACCGGCATGCGCGGTGGACCCGATCCGACGCAAGTCGATACCGACAGCTTCTCTGAATACAGTTGACCGGATGCAGCCGGTTCGTGTCAGCAGACGCGACGCAAAACCAAAGGAAGCGCCAAATGAACATCGATCTATCACTATCAGGCAAAGTTGCTCTTATCACGGGTGCCGGCTCCTGAATGGGGTTGGCATCAGCAGAGGCATTTTTGGAAGTCGGCGCGTCCGTCGTGCTGCCAGAAAGCCACTATAAAAAGGCCAACCTTCAATCAACAGGAGTCCGCAACCATGAACCGAGTACTGGTCATCACATACTCGAAGAAAGACGATCGAATCGCGAGCGTCATGGCCGCCGAATATGCCATGACCAATTCCTGGCGCGATCAGGGCATCATTGAACATCTTTTCGCCAAAGAGAATGACGGCGGCGGGGTGGTTGTTTTCAATGAGACGAGCGTGGAGAAAGTCCAGGCTCTCATTGCGCAACTTCCGCTGTTTCCTTTCTTTGAGAAAGTGGAGTATTTCCCGCTCAACAAGGTCTATTGAGCTTCCGCCAGGTTCATTTTTCAACACAGGAGAAGGTTATGCAACGCGTCAGCTTCAAGAATCGCAGCATCATCATGGCCGGCAGCTTGTGCCAGCCACGAGATTTCAAGGATGGCGCACGCTACCCGGCGGTCGTCGTGGTGCATCCCGCCGGCGGCGTGAAGGAACAGACCGCTGGTGAGTATGCCAAGCGCCTGGCCGCGGAAGGCTTTGTCGCGCTCGCCTTCGATGCGTCCTATCAGGGCGAGAGCGGCGGCGAGCCGCGTTACCTGGATGAGCCCATGAACCGCGTGGGCGACATCTACAGCGCGGTGGATTATCTCACCACCTTGCCCTTCGTCGATGGCAAGCGCATCGGTATTCTCGGCATCTGCGCCGGTGGTGGATATTCCGTCAAGGCGGCCTCGCTGGATCGCCGCATCAAGGCGGTAGCCACCGCCAGCGCGGCGAATGTGGGCAACGCGGCACGCAAGGGATGGGATGGCAAGAGCCCTATGTCCGCTTTGCCGGGCACGCTCGAAATGCTCGTCAAACAGCGCACCGCAGAAGCCAACGGTGCGGAGGTAGCCTACGCGCCCTATGTGCCCAAAGTTGGTGAGGCTAGCCCTTTCCGCGATCTGCGCGAGGGCACCGACTACTACTGTACGCCGCGCGGTCAGCATCCGAACGCGCCCAACAAGATGCTCATTTCCTCGCTCATCGGCTGGATCGCGTTTGATGCTTTTGACCTGGTCGATCCGCTGCTGACCCAACCGCTCATGATCTGCGCCGGCAGCGAAGCCGATTCGCTGTGGCAAAGCCGGGAACTCTACGCGAAGGCACCCGGCAGTAGCAAGGAACTGTTCCTGATCGAAGGTAAGTCGCACATGGATCTGTATGACGGAGATGGCCGTGAAACTGTGCTCGGCAAGATCATTCCCTTCTTCAAAGAGAGGCTCTCCCTATGACAGCCAGGAATAGAATTCTTGTCATCACCTACCCGAGGAAAGACGATCGCATCGCCAGCGTCATGGAAGCCGAATATGCCATGACCAATTCGTGGCGCGATCAAGGCATCATTGAACACCTCTTCGCCAAAACGAACGACGGCGGCGGGATCGTCGTGTTCAACGAGACGAGCATGGAGAAAGTCCAGGCTCTCATGGCGCAACTCCCTTTGTTTCCCTTCTTTGACAGGGTGGAGTATTTCACCCTCACCAAGATCTATTGAACCGGAGACTACCAGCATGATGAACAACGAACATAACAAAACCATTGGAATCATCACTCCCATGAAAACCTTTCTCAGCATCGGATCCGGCCCCGGTATCGGCCTGGCCACCGCAGAGCGTTTTGCGCGCGAGGACTACCGGGTCGTTTTGACATCCCGCAATCAGGACTACCTCAGCGAACGTGTGAAGGCATTGGAAGCGGCAGGCCACGCTGCCTTTGGCCGCCACGTGGACGCCAGCGATATCGCCAGCGTCGTCAAACTGGTGCATGAGGTCGAGTCGGAGTTCGGCTCGATCGACGTGCTGCACTTCAATGCTGCCGCGTTGCATGACGGCACCATCACGCAGCAGAGCATTGAAGGCTTCGTCCAGGATCTGAGCACCAACATCGGTGCGGCCTTCGCTGCGGTGAAGGAAGTCTCGCGCGGCATGCTCTCGCGCCAGGATGGCACGCTGCTGCTGACCGGCGGCGTGTTCGGCACCTCTCCGCATGCCGATTACGTCTCGCTCAGTGTCGGCAAAGCCGGCTTGCGCAACCTGGCCTTGGGCCTGTTCAAGCCCTTCAAAGACCAGCGCGTGCATATCGCCACGGTCACCGTGGCCGCCCAGGTGGCCGCCGATTCCCAGCAAGCCAAAGAGATCGCTGACATGTTCTGGGCCCTGCATGCACAGCCGCCGGACCTCTGGGACGCGGAGGCGGTCTACAACGGTGCCATGTCCCGGCAACCAGAGACTGGCCCGGGAGGAGGATGATGCCATCACGCGCTGAGCCTCCATACACACAACCCATTCACCAGAGCGGGCGGAGTCTTTCCCGCTAACTAAAATTTATTGAACCAAAAATGGACAACACTAAGAACAATGAACCTAACAAAACTATCGGCATCATCGGCAGCGGCATGATCGGCGCGAATGTCGCGCGTCTCGCTACCGCGGCCGGTTTGAAGATCGTCATCTGCAATTCACGCGGACCGGAAACACTCGCCGAACTGGTCGCCGAACTCGGGCCAAACGCCAGCGCCGCCACCCTGCCGGAGGTGGCGGCAGCTACCGATCTGATCGTGCTGGCCGTACCGTTCTCAAGCTACGCCGGCCTGCCTGCCGACACGCTGGCCGGCAAGATCGTCATCGATACGATGAACTATTACCCCGAGCGTGACGGCGCGATGCCGGAGGTCCAAACCGACACCATCGCCACCAGCGAACTGGTCCAGCGGCATCTAAAAGATTCGCGCGTGGTCCGCGCCCTCAGCAACATGGACTTCGTCCGGCTGCGGACCCGCGCCCGTCCGGGCAGCACCGTTGATCGCAGTGCGGTGCCCATCGCTGGCGACGACGCGGCGGCCAAGGCCGAGGTCATCGCATTTCTCGACCAGATCGGCTACTACGCCGTCGATATGGGGCCGCTTTCCGAGAGCTGGCGCAGCGAGCCGACGATGCCTGCCTATGTGCTCCCTTACATGAGCCCCGAGGCTTCCATCATACGTCCGGTCGCCCGGAGCCTCTTCCTGTCCTCGCCCGGCCGGGTGGTCAGCCGCAGCGAGCTGGAGGAATTGGTCGGCTTGGCCGTTCGCCACGACAAGATGTTCGGCGCCTTGCCGGTCTTTTCACCAACGAGGCCTGAGATGAGCACAGATACACAGAAACAAAAGGTTCGCGTCGGCATCGTTGGCATGCGCCCGCGGGAGAGCTGGGCCGCCATCGCACATCTTCCGGCGCTCCGCCAGCTTGGCGATGATTTCGAGGTCGTTGGTGTCGCCAATTTGACGCTCGAGAGCGCCCGTGCCGCCACCGAGGCGCATGACATCCCGCAGGCCTTTGCCAGCGTTTCCGAGATGGCCGCCTCGCCGGAGATCGATCTCGTCGTGGTGACGACGCGGGTGCCGCAACACGCCGAGGCCGTGAAGGCCGCGCTCGCCGCCGGAAAACACGTCTATTGCGAATGGCCGCTGGGCCGGACTCTGGCGGAAGCGGTTGAACTTGCCGACCTGGCGCGCGCTAAGGGCTGTCTTACGGTCACGGGCACCCAGGCCCGCGTTTCTCCCGCGATCCGGCAACTCCAGCGCCTGGTCGCCGACGACCATATCGGGCAAATCGCTTCCACCAACATCATCGGCTACGTCGAAACTTGGGGACCGACCATCACGGATGGGGCGGCGGAGCGCTACCTGCGCGAACGCCGCAACGGCGCGAACCTGCTCACCATCCCCTTCGGCCACCTGATGGCCGCGCTGCGGGACGTGCTCGGCGAAATCGCCGAGGTTTCATCCCAGCTCACGACCTGTTACCCGCAAGTGCAAGTGGTGGGAACCGACGACTGCATCCCGGCGGACGCGCCCGACCATATTGTCGTCGCCGGCCGCCTGGCAAATGGCGCCCCGCTGGCGATCACCTACATCGGCGGCACGCCGCCCGGAGACGAGGGCTTCATCTGGGACATCCGCGGCGAGCGGGGCGATCTGCGGATCACCGGACCGCACGGCTACGCGCAGATTGCACCATTCTGGATCTGGGAGCGTCTCGGGGCGGACACGCGGCTGCGCGAAATTTCCCCCGCACCCGATCCGCTGCAGGCGCTCGGGCTCGTGCCAGGCAATGTCGCGCGGATCTATCAACGCTTTGCGAGCGACCTCCGCCATGGCACGCGGACCGCGCCGAGTTTCGAGGATGCCGTCGCGCTGCACCGCGTGCTGCATGCGATTGAACAATCGGCGGAAACCGGAAACCGTACGATCCTGCAGCCCGCTCCACCTCCACCAACACAAAGCGGGAGGGTTGAGAAGTGAAGCGTTACATGCTTATCGTGCTTTCGAATCCCAAAGACGGACAAGAGGAAGAATTCAAACGGTGGTATCTGGAACAACATATTCCGGATTGCCTTCAGGTTCCGGGATTTGTTAGCGGCAAATTGCTGCCAGCGGCAGGGCAACAGCCATCGCTACAGAGAGAGAAGCGCTGGAATTATCTGGCCCTATTCGAACTCGAAACCGATGATCTGAATGCCGTGCTGGTGGAACTCGAACAACGGCTGAATACGTCTCGGATGCCGATTTCTGATGCGTTCAGTTTCGATGGCTTCCATATCGAGGTTTTCGCTTCCTCTGAGTAACGACGACCTTTGAACATAGCCGCAAGAAAGGACAACAATATGCAAACACGCAAACTCGGTAAAAGTGGTTTGGAAGTATCGGCCCTCGGCCTCGGCTGCATGGGCATGAGCTTCAGTTATGGCCAGCCGATGGACAGGCAGGAAGGAATCAAGCTGATCCGCGGGGCGGTGGATCGCGGCGTTACCTTCTTCGACACCGCCGAGGTGTATGGCCCGTACACCAACGAAGACCTCGTCGGCGAAGCACTCCAACCGCTTCGTGACCGCGTGATCATCGCCACGAAGTTCGGCTTTGACATCGGCGCGGGCGCCGATCCGCGCGGCATGACAGGTTCCCCCATGCTGAACAGCCGGCCCGAGCACATCAAGCAGGCCGTCGAGGGATCGCTCAAGCGGCTGCGCACCGACCGCATCGACTTGCTGTATCAGCATCGCGTCGATCCCGCCGTGCCGATTGAAGCCGTCGCCGGCGCGGTGAAAGAACTGATAGCGGCGGGCAAGGTCAAACACTTTGGCTTGTCGGAAGCCAGCGCAAGTAACATCCGTCTTGCGCACGCCGTTCTGCCTGTGGCGGCCCTGCAGAGTGAATACTCTCTCTGGCACCGCAAACCCGAGGAGGAAATCATCCCGACGCTGGAAGAACTGGGCATCGGCTTCGTGCCATTCAGCCCGCTGGGAAAAGGGTTCCTGACCGGCAAGATGGACGTGGACACGAAGCTGGACGCTAACGACTTTCGCAACACGCTGCCGCGGTTTGAGGCCGAGAATCGTCGCGCGAATCTGGCGTTTGTGGAATTGCTGACGACCATCGCGAGTCGGAAGCAGGTCACACCCGCGCAAGTCGCGCTCGCGTGGCTGCTGGCGCAGAAGTCGTGGGTCGTGCCGATCCCTGGCACGACCAAATTGCACCGACTTGAAGAGAACCTCGGTGCTGCATCGGTCGAATTGACCATCGACGACATGCGCGAAATTGAGCACGGCGTATCAACACTGACCGTGCAGGGCGCGCGGTATCCCGAAAAAGTCGAAAAGATGACCGACCAGTGAGCAGGAATAACGACCTCTGTGACTGGTCACGCAACATAAAGGAGTTTCCTATGCCGACTCTCGTACATGGCTACGCCGCCCATTCCTCCAATGCTGACCTGGTTCCCTGGTCGTTTGAACGCCGCGACTTGCGTCCCGATGACGTGGAACTGGACGTTCTGTTTTGTGGCGTTTGCCATTCCGACATTCACCACGTCCGCAGTGACTGGCGGCAGGAGACCTACCCGATCGTTCCTGGCCACGAGATGGTCGGCACCGTGACCCGTGTTGGCCCGGAAGTGGCCCGCTACAAGGTGGGTGACACGGTTGGCGTCGGCTGCCTCGTCGATTCTTGCCGACACTGCTCCTCGTGCGAGCACGACTCGAACAGAGGACGAAGGGGTCAAGGGACGAAGGGGTCAAATCTTTACAGGTTGTCCGAGAATGTGGTGAATAAACAAGAATAAAAGACAAAGGAAATTGTGGGTAAATTAAAATACGATCGATAAACAAGTCAGGAAACGTTTAAGATTTTTCCGTCCAAATTATAATTTTGTATTTTCGTATGAAAAAATACAGGAAACTGCTCAAGGAGAGCTGGTTTTCCTTGCATCACCTTATGCCGTTGCGAGCCTTATTCCCATTTTCAGCATCTTTTTTAAATTCCAGCCAATACACATCAGTTTAAACTCTGCACAGACTTTTTCCAGTCCTCGTAAGAGAAAGTTTCGATACCCCACATTAAATTTCAAATGCCCAAAGACGGGTTCGATGATATACTGACGCATAAAATATTTTCGCCTTCCCTCATCCGATATCAGCTTTTCTCTCATCTTTTGTAAAAGAGGCTCACGAATATCTATGAGGAGTTCTCTCACCTTTGCCTTTGTGCATAGTGACCGCTTCTGGCATGCTCCACACTCCCTCCCCCGGTAAACCTTATGATTC
>PHFX01000241.1 GCA_007618135.1 Candidatus Brocadia sp. WS118
CAAGAAGTTTAAACATTACCTTCAAAAAGTCGCCTAAATTGAAATCGGATACAAAAGAACAAAATCTTAAATTACCGTTTGATGAGTGATCTTAAGCATTTCGCAAAAGTGTTGCTGAGAAGCGCAACACTTTTATATGCCACTACCACTGACATATTCCATGTGCGCCATTTATACCCTGTTCAAAAGATAAATTCAAAGAAAAAAGCCGTTGGGTTTTTGTCTTTTAAAACCCAACCTAATTTAATGTATAGGAATTTCAATTACCCCCCGTAATCCCCCCGTTTACGGGGGGAAACAGGGGGGAAAGTTGCCGAAGGCCTGATTTAATATCAATACACCCCTACCTTTGCATTTGTTTCTAATCCCTTCAACAGCGATGGATTTCTGACGCCATCCTGATGAATACCAAGTGCCTGTGCATTTTTCGTAGGCGCAATGCGAATGGCCTTGTCCCTTTCAAACATATTGGGGATGAAAAAAGATGCGTCAAGCCGATGGCAGACTACCTGTCCCTTTTCACCGTATTGAACGACCTGGGCAAGACGATTTCTGTCAGGTTGGGTGCCATCTTCTGTAGAAACGACCTGAACAGCCATACGCGGGCCGGGTGGATAGTAATCAAGATTGCCATCCATAGATTCCTCAATTTCCATGCACAGGCCAAACAGGGTGTTTCCGTAGCCGGCAATATGGACCGCATTTGGAAAGAATTCGCCGCGAAACCTTTTGATTTGTTCTGGTTCAATGGCGACTCCGCCATAATGAATCCCGCGTATCTGCATCCTTTGTTCACCCGACATCGTCTCAGCCAATCTGTGCAGCAGGGGTGGAGTCGAATAGATTACTCCAATGTATTGCCGTTTCAATATATCCAGCGCCTGTTCAAGAATATGGCTGATGTACCTTTTATATCCCAGGGAATCTGGTTTGAGCTTTTTCACCCATCGGGGATCCATGTCAATGGAAAACGGGTCCATACTCCCCATACTCTGTGCAACAGGACCAACCGCCTTGCCAATAATATGAGGGCCGCTGGGGCCTACCCATAGCCACTGAGCGCCCCGGGGAAATCCCCGGTACTCTGCGATATACCGGAACCACTCAACAAAAATGAAGGAGAACTCTTCTTTCAGGTATGCAGTTGTTTTTGGCAGACCGGTTGTTCCTGCCGTTTCGCCCAGGATAAATGCTGCCTTATTCTCAAGATAGATTTTTGGAATAAAATATTCCAGCGGGTAACGCCGTAGGTCTTCTTCCTCCATAGGTCCCAGGATAGATAAATCTTCCAAAGAAGAGATATCTCTTCTTGCATCGATTCCCAGTTCTTTTTCCTTGTGGAGCCAATAATGAGAACCAAGAACAGGATTAAAGTGAATTGATATGATATGCCGCACCCACATGTCGGTTGAAACACCAAACCATTCGGCGTCTTGAAGGGTAGGTCGGTTCCAACGTTGATCTAGTCTGGTGTGATCGCGCTTTGTGAAAAGATCGGAGTTTATCGAGGTATTATGGGAATTGGTTCTTATTGCAGTTTGTATCATCAAAGTTTCCTTATTTGTGCAATTTGATTTTTAAAAGATTCTATAAATAGTACTGTTTAGCGCGCAGTGTAGGGGCGAAGCAATTGCTGGTTTTGGAATGAATGCATTAATGCCAATTTTAGCAAATGCTTCGCCCCTACTTTTCATCTAAAATATGGCTTAAACAGCATCAGACAGCCGGGTGAAATAAATAAATCAGATACCATTGCGTTTACTATGGTCACACTGGTGAGTAAGCCAAAATATTGTATTGGTTTAAAACTTGAAAAGGAAAAGACCATAAACCCAAAGGCTGCTGATAAAGAAGTAAATAATGCCGTCTTCCCGGCTCCTTGCAAGGTACGGCAAACCGCCTCAGCATGATTTCCGTCAGCAGACAATTCTTTTTTAAAACGGTAAAAGATGTGAATGGTGTTATCGACCGATATTCCCAGGGCAATACTGGCAATCATGATCGTTGCCGCGTCGAGTTTCATGCCGGTGAGACCCATTAAACCCAGGGTTATGGTGCCGGGCAGCAAATTTGGTATAACGCTGATAAGCCCGATTTTAAAAGATTTCAAAACAACGGCAGTTGAAATAAAGGTCAGCAAAAAGGCCAGGGAAAAGGATTGTATTTCACTCCGGAGGATGTTGTCCTGAACGTTAATTAACAGGGGAACTATGCCGGTAATGTGCCATGACAGCGCTGTTGTATCAAGATGCCGGTGGATGTATTCTTTTATCGATTTTATAGCGCCCTGGTATCGGTTTGAACCAACCTGTTTCATTCGTACGGATATCCTTGCATCGGTGTGTTCTTTTGTATACAGACTATTCACATAGGAATCGCCATAGAGAGCAGCCATTTTTATATAGTCCGCAGCCTCTTTTTTGGTAGCCGGTATA
The DNA here is from genome assembly GCA_007618135.1 of Candidatus Brocadia sp. WS118. Classification (GTDB taxonomy): domain Bacteria; phylum Planctomycetota; class Brocadiia; order Brocadiales; family Brocadiaceae; genus Brocadia. Next base: position 2,436 of record PHFX01000241.1, read on the forward strand.
GAATAATACTGTGGATTATCATTGTTTACAATTTGATGAGTTTGCTGGATATAATTTGCAATCGAAATTGAACCAGTCACTTCGGGTATTTCACAAAGATATTTCTGGAGATTTACCAGATTATTCAATAGGTTTGGCTGAAGTATGCTCACGCCATTGGTGGTTTCAGCAACGATTTCCACTGGCAGCAAGCCCATCAGATGTCTTTCAATATAGGCATTGTCCTTTGCTATTTGACTATCTACCGGGAAGGATGCCATGAGATCCGATTCTACCTGAAGTTTTGAGATGCCCCACGCACAGAATAAACCCGCAGCAAGCCCACAGGAAAGGATGATCCCTTTATACTTTACAATGAGGCGCCCTAGACAGAACAGGAGAAGTCCCATGCCCCGTTCTCTGCCAAAATTCTCTGTTGAATCGTTTCTGGGTGAAACTTTGTTTCCGGCATATACAGGCTTACATGGAGGGACAAAGGATAGCAGTATGGGAATAAACGTCATGCTGATAAGAAAGGTAAGTGCAGCACAACCGCTCATGAATAAACCCGTGATGAAAACGGGAGGGATGCTGCTGGTTGCCAGGGAAACAAACCCGATTGCCGTTGTGATCGTGGTCATGAAAATAGGAACACCAACATGCTGTAATGTATTGCAAATGGCATCTTCCTTAAAGACGGAAGACGTACTCTCACGATAATAGTGACTGATCATATGAATCGAGGCTGAAAGGGTGATGATAAAGGTCAGAGGGAGAAGCATGTTTGCAATCATGTTCATGGTCTGACCAAACAGCACAAAACAACCGGTGATCCATATGATACAAACTCCAACCGTCAAGAGTGGAATTAATACACCGGAAAATTTTCTAAACAGGCACCCTAGTACCAGGATCGACATTGCAAACATAAGCGGTGTAAATCTGGCCATGTCTTGCTTTGACATACGATCAAGTTCTGTATTTACCACGGATGGGCCGGCTACATGATACGTATGGGTTCTTTTCTGCGTGTCCTCCGGCTTAACAGTCGTTTGATACAATATTCCTTTGACTTCGTTCACTAATTGTTTTCTTGATTCGGGTCCTTCACATTTTATGGTGGCAATGATGGCAGTAGTTTTACCGTTTTTAGAGATAAGATTATTTTGATACCCTGAATCTGTGAGCAATTGCTGTTTAAAGACGTTCATTACAGAACGACCTCGTTGAGCCCTGATTTTATTCTGAAAAACGGGAGACGTAATCTTATCTTTAAATATATCCGCTATTGAGATTACCCTCCCAATGCCATCCAGTCTTTTCATCTTCTCTGCAACTGTCTTAATACCCTGCATACGGTCTTTGGTGAACAAATTAGCCGCACTGAAGGCCACGATCAAAAACTCCTCATCCCCGAATTTATCCAAAAATGCCTTGTAATAATCCAAATCCTTATCATTTTTCGAAAGCCAGATTTCTATGGAATTATCCGTAATCATTTCCCGGGCATAATAACCAAAAAAAGCTGTTATACTCAAGATAACGGCCAGAATTCCCATTCTATATTTGAGAATAGTTTTAACGTAATTTATCATTTCTTGGCGAAACTTCGGATAAGAGGCACTAGCGCTCCAATTTCGTCTGCACTTAGATTCTCTTTAAACGGCATCATCTTTTCAGGCGCACCATCGGTGATTTGCTTGACAATCTTTTCATCGGTAGCGCTTATCTGCCAGTGCATATCTGTGAAGTCAGTTGTTCCTAATTCTTTACCAAAATCAGTTGGTTTTCCCTTTTTATCGTGGCAGGCATTACAATGTTTATTATATAATTTCATGGCGTTGATCTTGGCTGCCATTGTCGTGGACATTTCTGAATAATAGGAAATTGCGTTTACGGCAATTACCAATGACGTTATAACAAAAAATCTTTTCTTGTTCATACGTATCCTTTCTTAATATGCAACCCATTAGGGCGTATTCCTGATTTTTTATAAACCGGGTTAACCGGGTAGGGTGGGCATCGCCCACCAGACATCGTTTACTTGTTCACGTTGCCTATTTTTTGTGGGCGATGCCCACCCTACTACTGAGCGCTCAAGACGAAGTCTCAAGAGGGGAATTTGAGAAATCCCCTCTTGGAAGGGATAACCCATTCCCTATCCCCTTCAAGGAGGGGATTTAAGGGGTGGGTGAAAAAAGTCGTTGGGGTTTCGTCTTTTAAACCCCAACTTAATTTAATGTTAAGGAATTTCAATCCCGGAAAAAATGAGTGCCGAACATGCGTTTTGTGACGGTTTTTGGGTCAAGGTTTTTGATGTTTGGTTTTACCTCATGAAAAAGATACGTTTTTCCCTGTTTGTCAGTATAACGTACC
>PHFX01000242.1 GCA_007618135.1 Candidatus Brocadia sp. WS118
ACAGTACCCCATAATCACCGGGCAATTATATATTACGGACCATATATTGGCTCCACCGCCTTATTTTTTAAAAAAGCAATTATTGAAGAGGGAATTTTAGTTAATGAAAAATTTAAATATACAATGGATTGGGAGTGGTATGCGCATTTAGGAAGCTTGGGGAAGAAATTTACTTTCATTAACGAAACTTTTGCAGGATTCCGGCTGCATTCCCAAAACCAGAGCCAAAAGTATCGTCAAATGGCAGAGATTGATAAGCTCTTCAACAGAGCCCAGCAGCTTGCAGAAGGCTATACCATCAAACGGTATTATGGATACCGCTTTACTAAAAAGGATAGTGGCAGCTTGCTTGAAGAATTTTGCTTGCGATTGTTGTGGTGGTATTACCGGTGTATTGTACTAGCCCAAAAATTGTTTTATTTGCTTCGCTACAATCCTTCTGAGGTGAAAGAATATATTAAACGGAGAAATGTAAAGTTTGGGGTTTGAATTCGAAGTGTATGAATATTTCAATTGTCATCCCGGTATTTAATGCTGAAAAATTTTTATTAGAAGCCTTCAATTCCATCCTGAATCAATCCTACAAAAATTTTGAAGTGATATTTGTTGATGATGGCTCCACTGACAGTAGTTGGCAAGTCTTACAGGAATTATCAAATAAATACCAGTTTGTTAAGTGCTATCAGTTGAATCATGGCGGGGTTGAGAAAGCCAGAAATTATGGCGTTGCTCAATCAGCGTACGAGTGGATCGCTTTTTTGGATGCGGATGATAAATGGCATCCCAGAAAACTTGAAAAGCAAGTTCAATTCTCTTCTCAATACCCGGAGGCAAAATTAATTGGAGCTTATGGCTCTTATTTCTCTGGCACTCTCCGGTTATTTGGTTTATTAAACTTAGGCCCCCTAAGTATCGAAGAATACCAGGATTTAATTCGCAGAAAAAAGCCGGTATGGGTTTTGACTCCAAGCGTGCTGTGCCATAAAACCGCCTTCGAAGAAGTGGGAGGTTTTAATCCCGATTTTAAGGGAAGCGCAGAAGATCTTGATCTATGGACTCGGATTGCCCAAAGATATTTAACCCTCAGTATTCCAGAAGTTCTTGTCTATGTAAGAATTACTCAAGACAGCGTTTCGATGACAAAATATAAGAAGATTATTTTGAATACCCAATATATTCGATACCGTTTAAAAGAAGAGAATCCAGTTAGTATTAAAGAATTTTATAAAATACAAAATCAAAAAAACCTGTTGATAAAACTCAATGAAGAAAGATTTTTTCTGGCCGTTTATTTTTTCAGGAATGCCGGGTTGTTTTATCTCAGTAAAAGATTTTTAATTTTCTTGGTCTATTTAGTTATAGCTTCCATTTTGTCTCCCTTCCATGTATATAAGAAATTGACAGTACAGCTAAAGAGCAGATTTTGTCGAAAGAAATAATCTATCTGAACGAGAACTTTGATCAGAATTCGAGGGAACGCTTTGAGTTTTTTGAAGGTCTTTTGGATTCTTTAAGGATTAACCGAATAAATTACATTGTTGTCAATGGGTATCAGCCTACATTGGGAGAAGTAGGGAGGGATATAGATTTATTTATAAACGAAAGAGATGTTCAAAGAACTGTCGAACTTTTTAAAGATCACGTTCACCAAAAAAAGTGGAAACATATATTTTTAAGAAAAAGCCCGGCCTGGTTTCCTAGGGGGCTCATCCAGTTTTGTGCTTCTCGTAAAACCGATCTTTCCTACATTTATGTGAACATAGACGTTATCTTCAAGCCGTTTATATTTGCCGGAAATTGCCAATACCCAATCAAAGATAAAGTTGACATTGACGAATTAATATTTCTTAAGAACTACCTGATGAAGATGTTGGCGCATGTACCATTGAAAGATTCAATGAAATGCCAGGTTGAAGCTATCTCTAATAGTTCGTTCTACAGAACGTTTTTCACTGAAAATGAACTGAGCAAGATTTTAACACATTATACCGAAAAGACCATTCCGGCTGATGCAAAACAGTTAAGAAGAAAAATTCAGTGGCGGTTTTTTTATGCCCATCCAATGTTGAGTTGTAAAAATACTTGCATTGCATTATTAAGGAAGATAATCAGCCCGTATCTAAATAAGATTCCTTTAATTGTAATTTTAGGCCCTGATGGAGTCGGTAAATCAACTTTAATTAATAATGTAATCAATAGCTTGAGAAGTAACTTTTTTGCAATCGAGAGAATCCACTGGCGACCACAGCTCATTCCCAATCTTGGCAGTTTCTTTTCAAAAAAGAGTAATTCTGAAGAGAGAAGTTATGCTCCCAGGAGAAAAGCTGGTAAATTGGGTTCACTGCGCTTTTTGTATTATTATCTCGATTATGTCTTGGGTTATTTTTTCAGGATGGGGCATTCAATCTCATCAGAATTACCATTAATTATATATGATCGGTATCTGTACGATTTTTATGTAGATTCAAAGCGGTACGGTATCAAATCTATCAACCGACTGTTTTTTCTCATAAAAATATTCCCTAAACCTGTTATGGTAGTATTGTTGTCTGATGAACCTGAAAAAATATTAGCACGGAAAACAGAACTGACGGTGTCTGAGATTCAAGATCAGTATAGGAAATATCAGCACTTAATTCGAAAATCAATTATTGATAAGGTATATGATCTTTCAAAAATGTCATTTCAGCAAGTGGAGACAGAATTCAGAAAAGATATACTAAACCTTCTTGAAAAAAGATATTCCGATATTCACTCGTTTTAGATGTATAGATAACAATGGTTTCTAAGGAATACTATTTGGTATCGCAGCGAAAAATCCCCCGCCTCGCTATCGTAGAAGACCATCTTCCCGCAGACCTGCGGCTGGCCTTCTCCGCCTTTCAGACCTATTCCCTGCCGGGAAGGTTCTGGCGAGCCTTGCTCCGGGGCGCTTTTTCCGCCGGTTTACCGTTATGGGTAAGCCGGAAGGCTGCGCCCGGGCAATTGCCCCTTCCGCCGGAGGCGGATTTGGAAAAGATTGATACCCTGTTGGGAAAGAACGCCGCCTACCCGGTGTTTCAGTTCCCCTATAACCCGGAACGGAAGAAATTCTCCGCTTTTGTAAGGCAGGGAGAGAAAAGCTATTACCTGAAGTGCGCCTTCGGCCCGGGCAGCCGGGAAGAGCTCAGGAACGAAATTGCCGCCATCCGGCGCCTCTCCGCGGCCCGCTTTGAAAAGTTTGCCATTCCCCGGCTGCTGGATTCCGCCATCTCTCAAAACCTTGTTGCAGCATATTATGAACCGATTCCGGCCGATACCCGCCAGCCCAAACGATGGGGAGCGCCATTCCTGGAGATCTGGAAAGAATTGACCGAAAAAACCCGGGGGGAAAACGCGCTTTCGGAATTAAAATGGATCGAAGACCTGCACGCCCATCCGCAATGGCGCTCCCTGCTCAAGGATATTTCCGCCGGAACCCTCATCATCTCTCAAAACCACGGGGATTTCCTCCCCTGGAACATCCGCTATGATGCGAGCGCCTGGTATCTGTTCGATTGGGAAGAGGCGGGAGAGGGCGCGCCGTTTCTGTACGACCCCCTGCATTACTTTACGGTCTATGAAACCCTGGTGAGGAAGAAAACCCCCCGCCAGATTGCCGAAACTCTACCGTCATTCTTGAAAAATTGCAACTATTTGGGCGTTGATCTTGCCGATTATGTTCTGCTCAGCCTGGGGTTTCAATTCATCAATAACCGGGTATTATCGAAAGATGTAACCTTAAAAATCGTCGCGGCTTACAAATCTGCAAAATAGCTTGAATACATTTTCCGGGAAAAAAATCTTGATCTCCGCCTACGCCTGCGAGCCCCACAAAGGCTCCGAGCCGGGGGTGGGCTGGCACTGGGTGCGGCAAATCGCCCGCTTCCACGAGGTCTGGGTGATTACCCGCGCCAATAACCGGGAAGTGATCGAACCGGCGCTGCGGGAATCTCCTTCCTTATTAGATAGGGTTCATTTCATCTACTACGATCTGCCCCCCTGTTTGAAGTTCTGGAAACGGGGCAACCGCGGCGTGCACCTCTATTACTACCTCTGGCAGGCCGGGATTTACTTTCTCGCCCGCAAGCTGCACCGGGAACAGCGCTTCGACCTCATCCATCACGTCACCTTCACCAATTACTGGATGCCCAGTTTCCTGGCCTTATTGCCGGTACCGTTCGTTTGGGGGCCGGTCGCGGGGGGGGATTCCACCCCCAAAGCATTCTTGAAATCCTTGAGCCGGCGGGGGAAAATCTATGAATGGAGCCGTACCCTGGCCTGCCGGGTATTTGAGTTCGATCCCTTTGTGTGCCTCACCGCCCGGCGTTCCGCCGTGGCGCTCTCAACCACTCCGCAAACCGCGCAGCGTTTGAAAAAAATAGGGGCGCGGAACATCACCCTGCTCTCCCAGGTGGGATTGGCGCAGCAGGAGTTGGAGAGTCTCAAGGCTGTCCATCATCCCCGGCAAAACAGGTTCCGCTTCCTCAGCGTGGGCAACCTCCTGCACCTGAAAGGCTACCATTTGAGCCTGAACGCCTTTGCGCGGGTGCAAGCGAATATTCCCGAATCCGAATACTGGATCATCGGCGAGGGACCGGAAAGAAAGGCGCTGGAAAGTGAGGCGGCGCGGTTGAATATTGAAAAACAGGTTAAATTTTGGGGCCAGCTTTCCCGCAAGCAGGTATTGGAAAAGCTAAATTTTTGCGACGTTCTGCTTCATCCCGGCCTGCATGACTCCGGGGCAATGGTCTGT
>PHFX01000078.1 GCA_007618135.1 Candidatus Brocadia sp. WS118
AGGAATACCCTGAAGATCAGATGATCGGAATTACCGATGGAGAAATGACAATATTCATTTCGTTTGATAATTACGATAACCAGTTAAGCCGTATCAGCATCAGTTCAAATAGTACCGATAAAGACGTAGCTAATACTTATGCAGTCATACTAATAGATTCTGCGAATAACTACAGCTTTCAGGGAATGCAGTTCGACAATAAGTCTAATCTCGTGAAGGAACAGCAGTTCGAAGATGAAGGTCAGTTCACTCAATTCGTAAACTACCTGACAGATCCAATTTAGACAAAAGGCAGAAAGTCGTGGAGGCTTCCTGCTTTTTCTTATTGCTGTAAATTTTCTTACTTTTAAACGAATCCTATAACGAAACTGTCGCAGCCCAGTTTATACCTGCTCGGTCTAAACTGTGACAACCGGCAATCTCGCTACCGGGTACTTTACAAGTTGCTTTACAATCTTCATTTAGAAAAGGTAACGAAAAAGCCATTGAAATTCCTATGGAATAAAATGACTTGAACATACATAAAAAGGGAAACATAATAATAGGATTGAAGTAAAGTTCAATGTACCTTTAACGCCGTATATGCTTCTGTTATACTGCATCTATCCGATTGCAGTACTTTAAAGTTCATTTCAGTTTGCATGACGGGTTAATAAATACTTTTAAAAGGGAAATGATGAAAAAACACACACTATGCATTATGATTATTTCAATTTGTATCATACTTACAGGCTGCGGCGAAGAAAAAGTATTGGACAAACCCAGCTTTTCTGTTAATCCTGGCGAATACAATCAAGAACAGAAGGTAAAGATTAATCCACCCGTCGGAGACGATATTATTATCTACTACACCACTGACGGTACGGATCCGGACACTAACACTACAAAATATGACGGAACAGAGATTCTTGTTACAGAAACCCAGACAATTCGAGCTGTGGCGTACAGCGGAGAGATAAAAAGCGAAGCAGCTGTAGCAAAATATACAATAAATAAAACAGCTGAGAATACAAGCTCTTCAGGAGAAAACAGTCAGGAAAGCACTGAAAATGATCAGGAAACTTCCACCGGTCTAGCCGCTACACCGACTGAAGCAGAAACAACGAAAATTTTTAATGCCATTAAAGGATTATGGGTGAATGGTAATAACAAGTTCTACTTCGATCCGGAAAATAATGTTTTTCAATACGCTGACAACAAGGACGGCTGTACAGGAACGGCTTCTTTCTATCCAACCAATTCAAAAAACTCCGTTAACGTTTCTAGTTTTAATACAACAGGAGGGGTAGGATTTAACAGTCTTTCAATAGATTTAGGTAGTGCAGGGGATGGAATTATTACAATTGAAGGTGATAATTTTACATTCGCAGGTAATACCCCCATTTTCCAATAAAAGTAAAAGCAGAAAGTCGTGGAGGCTTCCTGCTTTTTTATTTTCGAAGCTTTCCTCGATCTTCTTCCTGTTTTCCAGTGAAGCCAGAGTCTCGACACCGTCGTCCGTCATATCGACATAATTCGCAAGCAGAGACTTCATCAGATCTTCCACCTGGGGATTCACTTCGTCGATTCCCCTGTACAGAGACAGACAGTTTTCCAGATTTTCCTTCGCTTCCGTAGACGCATAGGTTTGTGCTTGTTTAAGCAGATCGACGAGCGTTTCTTTATTCTGCAGCTTTGCAGCTTCCGCTTCCTGAATTTTCTTCTCCGCTTCCTGCCTGGCGGCTGCCTCCTTCTGCTCTTTTTTCCCCTGGACGATCAGGATGATCCCGGCTGCAATAAAACCGACCGCAGCGAGAATCTTGAACCATCTCGGAAGACTCGCCAGCAGACTGAAGATGATTAATATGACGATGCCTGCAACCAGACAACCGCAGCCCTTGCCTGAACTTGTATTTCCGCTGCTCATTGAATTCCCTTCGTTATTCTTGCTGATAATATTACTGGTTATCTTCTTTTTCTTTCCGTTGGAAGTACCAGATGTAAAATTCGACAATCCTACAGTTGTTTTACTATAAACCTTGTTGTAAACAGCCTTTTTCGGATTGTTTATATAACCCATTCCCTTTTTCCCGTAGGCAGGATTTATGGACCTCTTCAGCGCACGTTTAGCCTTTCCGGTCGTCCTTGCACTGAGGCTCTTTTTTAAACTAGGTTTTCTTACGCCAAACTTCATGACGTTTCTCCAGCGCTGTTCTGTTTCACTGTCACCTGATCGCGGTTGATCACGAATCTGACCTTCTTCTGGGACCATTCGTTCAGGACAATGCTGATGTCCATTTTCTGCCAGTCGGAAGGAACTTCGTAAGAAACCCAACCCGTCAGCTGTTTTCCAGCCAGGATATTTTGAGCTGTATCGAAAGATGTTTCTCCATTTTTCGTCATCAGATAATATCCGGTAAGACTCTGATCCAGAACTGCATCGTCAACAGTCGTACTGAAACTTGTAAAGCTGATCATCAGCGCCGCAGTAGAATCGTTGACAAACGTAAATTTCGCGTTCACAAACACTTTTCCTTCTGACGGCACATAGACTGCACCGTCGCCGTCGGTTTGTGTTACTTCGACAAGCTTCGCTTCAATATCGTCTTTCTCATAAGAGTCACCGACAGTATATTCGCTATTCTCTGAAGAGGATCCAAATCCGCTCCAATGGTTACCGCAAAGTGCCTAGCCGACTTATTTGTGCGTACTTATCAACAGAAACAACACTCCTTATAATAGAAATCACAGAGAGCTGCGCTCACTGAATATTATATGGAGGTCATGATAAATGGCACTTTCTAATCTGTTCGGATGGAATACAAAAGAAGATAAGGCTCCGGCTGCTGCCTGCGGAACAGCCTGCGGCGCCGGCGACAAGCCCGCTGAAACTCCGGCGGCATGCGGTTCTGCCTGCGGCGCCGGTGACAAGCCTGCCGAAACTCCGGCTGCATGCGGTGTTTCCGATAAGCCGACGGCGTGCGGAACGGCATGCGGCGCGGGGAATTAGAAATATTTTTCTGAAAACTACTATTCCCGGCGGATTTTATTCTGCCGGGTAAATTTGATCGACTTCTCGGATTTGTCCGATTTATATATATTCTGAAACGAGATAAACAAAATGAAACAATATTTTTCCTTCCAGTGGCATATTACAGACGAGTGCGATCAGCGCTGTAAACACTGCTATATTTTTTCTGAAGACAACTGCAGAAAGCCGGATTTTATGAACTGGGATCAGATCCGGGAAACTTTCCAGAACTGCCTGGATTTCTGCGAGGTTTACGATCGGCTTCCCTATTTTTATATCACCGGGGGCGACCCGATCCTTCACCCTAATTTCTGGCAGCTGCTGGAACTGCTGAAAGAGCACGATATCCCCTTTACTATTCTCGGCAATCCTTTCCATCTGAACGACGAGGTCTGCCGCAGATTGAAGTCGCTCGGATGCCAGAAATATCAGTTGTCTATTGACGGGATACGTAAAACGCACGACTGGTTCCGCAAGCCCGGATCCTTCGACTGCACGCTGGATAAGATTTCCTGTATCAGAAACGCCGGCATCCGTGCGGTAATCATGACTACCGTATCCGGGACGAACATCGACGAAATCCCCGACATCATCGATACGGTCGTTAAATATAGAGCCGATATTTTCGCTTTTTCCCGCTACTGCCCCACCAGCAATGAAAAGGACGTCGGGATCGAACCGGCCCGTTACCGGGAACTGCTTGCCGAATGTGATCGGAAATTCAAAGAATATGAAGCGAAGGGCTGTGAAACCTTCTTCAATAAAAAAGATCATCTATGGACGCTGTACGAATACGAAACAGGCGCGTTCAAGATTCCGAAGGCTGCTGAAGACGGGATGATTTACGGCGGCTGCAACTGTGGGAACTGTCATCTGACGATCCTGCCGACCGGTGATATTTTCGCTTGCCGCCGTGTCCAGAACAGCCGTGTCGGAAATATCTTTGAAGATCGTCTTGCCGATGTCTGGATCTGCAGGATGGAAGATTACCGGGAATATACGAAATTTGAAAAATGCTCGAAATGTGAGCTTATGGCGTTCTGCCGGGGCTGTCCTGCAGTGGCGAGCGGCCGGGAGGGCAATTTTTACGCGGCGGATCCCCAGTGCTGGAAAGAAATTCAGGAGGAAGCGGTATGAAAGAATTGATGGATATTATCACGCACCGGCGTGCAGTCAGACGGTTTGAACCTGTCCAGATCAGCGAAAGCGATCTGCAGACAATTCTCGAAGCTGGGCTGTACGCGCCGAGCGCCGGAGGACGACAGGGTGTGATCTTCGCGGTTTCCCGGAATAAAGACGTGAATGAAAAGCTTGGGCGTATCAAACGGGCTCACTCGAACCCGCATATGGCAACTGAAACAAGCTATGTCTCAAAGGAGCAGCCTAGCATCGCCGACGACGCTTCGATCACGAACGCCTTTTATGATGCTCCGACTGTGATCACGCTGTTTGCGCCGAAGAATTTCCTGTTTGCCGCCGAGGACTGCGCCGTCGCCGCCGAAAATATGATGCTGGCAGCCGATTCGCTCGACGTCGGTTCCTGCTATATCGGAGCAGGCTGGACAGCTTTCGCAGACCCGTATGGTCAGGAAATTCTGCGCGGCTGGGAAATTCCTGCAGATTACTATGCTGTCATGCAGCTCCTTCTTGGATATTCCCGCAAAGGAGACAGCCATCCGACAGCGAAGGCGCGTAAAAGCGGCAGAGTCCTTAGATTTGACTGATCTGTAAAAAC
>PHFX01000079.1 GCA_007618135.1 Candidatus Brocadia sp. WS118
CCGTCGCGGTAAGGCAATTCCCATGAAACCGCTTGCTGATGAAGCGTTAGAAAATGTCCCCACTGTAAAGCATGTGTTGGTGGTGAATCGGGCGAGTTTAGAAAATGTCCCCTGGACAGTTGGTCGCGATTATTGGTGGCATGATCTGGTCCCCGGGGAATCCCCGGAAGCGGAAACGGAGCAAACCGATGCGGAAGATATTCTGATGATCATCTACACCAGCGGCACTACCGGTAAGCCGAAGGGGGCGGTGCACACCCATTGCGGATTTCCCGTCAAATCCGCCCAGGATATGTACCACGCGATGGATTTAAAACGCCGGGACACCATGTACTGGATGACCGACATGGGCTGGATGATGGGCCCCTGGGAGGTCTTCGGAACCCTGCTGATCGGGGCAACGATGGTATTTTACGATGGCGCGCCGGATTATCCCGGTGTGGATCGCCTCTGGAAAATAGTGGAAGATCACCGCATTACCCACCTGGGCGTCTCGCCGACCTTGATCCGGGTTCGGCAGCCTGCGCGCCTGCGGTTCCACCGGAAGCCCCTGGGACCCGGAATCCTGGCTGTGGCTGTTCCGCAACGTATTAAACGGTGAAAAACCGATACTCAATTATTCCGGGGGAACCGAAATCAGCGGGGGAATTGTTTGCGGCAACTTTTTTAAGCCGCTGAAGCCCTGCGCCTTTTCCGGCCCGGTTGTGGGGATGGACGCCGATGTGGTGAACGACGCCGGGGAGCCGGTTCGCGGGGAAGTCGGGGAACTGGTTATCCGCAAACCCTGGATCGGGATGACCCGGGGATTCTGGCGCGACGAACAGCGCTACCTCGATAGTTACTGGAACCGCCTGAAAGATACCTGGGTGCATGGCGATTTTGCGGCGATTGACAAAGACGGCCTCTGGTATATCCTGGGCCGCAGCGATGATACCATCAAAGTGGCCGGAAAGCGGTTGGGCCCGGCGGAGGTGGAATCCATTGTTAACGCCCATGATGCGGTGACCGAATCCGCGGCGATTGCGGTGCCCCATCCCCTGAAAGACAACGAAGTCGTGCTGTTCTGCGTGCTGAAAAATGGCGTCGAAGCGAGCGAATCGCTGCGCCGGGAGTTGATGGAGCGCATTACCGCCGAATTGGGCAAACCTCTAAAACCGCGGGAAATCAAATTTACCCGGGCGCTTCCCAAAACTCGCAACGCCAAGGTGATGCGCCGGGTGATCCGCGCGGCATACCTGGGAGAGAATCCCGGCGACGTTAGCAGCCTGGAAGATCCGCAGACAGTGGATGATATTAAAAGGGCGTATTGAGTAAGGTGGGCGTATATCCACAAAAGAAAAGCGAAACTTTAGGTTGCAAGATCAAATGGTAAATCGCTAATGTCCCTTAATCTTCTTCCTTCAATCAACATATTCAACATATCCAGTTGATCTTCATTTTTGATATTTTCAATTCCTGCTTTCAATTCATCTAAAGCAAAGTGATATACACAATCAATATCTCCGGTTCCCAAGGCAAGACTGGCAATTCTTATGGGAGTTGGTTCAGCAGTAACGGCGACAATATGAGGCAGTTTCCCCTTACGATTTCTAATGAGATTTAAAGCCTCTGTTCTTGTATTTTGTGCCCGATCGCTTCGTAGAGTCCATTTGCAGGAGATACTCGCATGTAGAATCGGCTTTGGAACATCCATGTTACTTTTGCGAATTGGGGTCAATTTGGCAGCAGCATCTGAGGTCTCGATTAGTTTTTGGGTCCGATTGATCTCATCATCGGATACCGGTTTTCTTGCAATAATAATGTCCGGGCTGACTACATAATCTGGACCAAGAGTTGTAGCAAGTTCCCGGTTCTGTTTGACAAATCTTTTAATTCTTGCTAAATCTCTATAATATTCAAGGTCTGAGGTTTCAGCAATGGTTGTGTAGATCCATTTCCCAGGACGAATGTGCTGTAACATGCCCAACGCTTCCTCTAAAAAATCCTTAGTAATCAGTTCGAATAAGTTATCGACAGTTTGCCCGGAGAGACTTCCATAAATTGGCTTGCAACCCATTAGCTTAACAAGTTCCCACGCGATTTCTCTGCTTGCAGTATTGCTGCCGTCGGCATTGTTGGGATAATCACTTGAACCGGATTTCTTTATGATTCTGATAATTTCTTCGCAGATTCGGCGATGATACTGACGACGTAATTCTACTAATTTCATTTCTCTCCTAAAGTCCGTTTAACATGACTTCTCAGATGAAATCTCTACCCAACAAAAATATTCAACCTGTGATACTGGATGTATTCCAATTTAATATTATAATTGACTGGCTTTCTAATTGCTTTACCTCGTATTAATTCCACCATTTCTTTAAGGGGAGTACTTAAGCTTTTAGTATTACTCAAGGTGACAACTCTTAAGTCATCATCAAACGAAATATAGCCTTTATCAAAAAATGAATCATATAAGCTGAACAAGCATAATCCGTTTGAAGGATCAAGCCTTGTAGTGATTCTTGATGACCAAGGTATAATATGACTAGCAATTAATAAATTTTCTTCCCGAATCTCTGTTAAACAGCACCTGTATTCAAAATTTTTTAAGACCATACGCCTAAATAAGGATTGTTTTAATCTGCCATTTATTTCTATTTTGCGATTATGGATAGCATATTCATTTTCTTTATCTTCATCAGTATAAAATTCTTCTAAATCTTGAGCAATAGTTATTAAATATTCTCCATTGCCATAAAATGGATTTATATCCTTCTTTACACCTGTTTTGTATACCTCAAATCGATGATTGATAATTTTTGCTGTCCAACGAAGTGCATTTCTACTATCATGCGCCAATGTTCCAATGACGAATAAGTCTTTCACCTCTCTAAATGGAATAGCATAAAAGTCTGTCTCTTTATCAATGTCTCCAATTATTATTATACTAAAATCATCTCCGTACTTCTTTTGATAATAGCTGATTCTGTTAAAATAAAAATCCAGCCAATAATTATTTTTGGGACTAGCTATCCGAACGTAATTATTTTTTGATAATTCACTTCTGTTAAGGTATGCCCAATTTTGCATTGTAGATCTTCCGATAAATTGTAATCATAGAGAAATAATTTATCGAATAAGCAATGTCGCTTTTATCATTGAAAATAGTTTGCACATTGCTTGGTTTTTGAATCCCATCGAGTAAACAGTGCTTGTTCAAGTTCTTTCGATTCCCGGGCAATTTGATTTTTGGCATTCTTTAATATTTCGCGATAGTATCCAATTAAATCATCCGGCTTTAGAGGAGTGGTTTTAACTTTGGAAATCATTATAGCAAGTGGATCAATATCGAACCCAAGCCCTTTTCTCCCGGTTAAAAAAGCTTCCAAAACGGTAGTGCCTGAACCTACCATTGGATCCAACACAACATCATTCGGCTCAGTTAAGTCTATGATAAATTGTAATGGTAATTGTGGGGGGAATTTTGCAGGAAAGGAATGAAAATTATGAGAGGCATAACTACTGCTGTATCTGTGAAAATCAAGATCATTTGATAATATGTCTATCAGTTTGCCAACATAACTACCTTCTTTTTTAAATTGCTTTAAACCATAATCTAAAAAAAGTTGTTCTTTGACAGGCGGAACTAAATCTTTTGGCATATTCAGCGTTCCTACGAAATTTTATCAAATCATTCATCATCACCATTAAAACCGGGTTAAATATAAAGTAGATAGCTGAATTTACAAAATTGTTTATCGGAAGATTTTCGATTTAAGTGAGAGGTATTGAACCTGAAAAACAATCCCAAATTCAAACCCAATTCCCTCATTCCGTTGAACTGGCCGCTGTTAACGATCGGCTGGAACCGAAAGCTATGGTTGATACTCGGCCTGCACAAGGGCCTGAACTTGAACGCCAACTTGCATGGGGTCTGCATCTGCTTCTATACATACTGATACATGCCCCCAGGTTGTGGGGAGCACAAACTGAAAGAAGTTTCCATATCGCACAATCAGGTATTCCAGACCGCCACAGTCGATGTTACCCCGCTGTGAGGTTAGTTTTAGCAAAGTGGGATTCACCAACAACTCCTCGTATTTGTCGCTTTCGGAACTGCTTGCCCCTAACGTGTTAGCCTTTGATTGGAATTCGAGTTGCCCATTCATATAGATAGCAACATAACGAATGCTCTCGGACAATCTAAAAATAGCTTCAATCATGGTGTCATTCTTTCAAATTTTATCCCGGTATATCTCGCCGATTGAATTGTTTCAGACTAATCAGAAGACAAACCGCCGTTAGACTAATCAACACCAGCGTATTCAACCAAAAATCGCTTTGCTCGAACATCAGTTGGGCCGGCTGGTAATAGGTGAAGACGTTGAAGGGCCGGGTGAATTTGAGGGCGTCCCAGATGCCGCTGAGAAAATGCAGCAGGTAAAAAATCAGGATGACGGCGGCAGCGCGGGCTCCGATTTTGCTTCCTTCCCGGTCAAATGAAGCCAATAGCAGGGTGAAGGTAAAGATCAGCGTAAAGAGCAGCCAGAGGTTGCTGACAATTTGCAGCAGCTTCACAAAAAAATGGAAATTCAGTTGGTAAAAAATGCTGATGGCGGTCAGCGAGCCCGCAAAACCGCCGCTGATAATGACCAGCAGCATCACCACTCCGGAAATCCACAGTGACAAAAGCAGGGTAGTGCGGCGGATGGGATAGGCCAGCAGCAGTTCCATAGTGCCGCCCTCAATTTCCCCGGCCAGGTCGCGGGTGGGGAGGATAATGGCGTTAATGGACAGCACCGTCAGCACCAGGGGATGGTTAAACCCGAAGGCCGCCGCTCCTTCCACCGATAAAACGGTGAGAAATTCCTGGGTGAGGAACATGCGCACCTGCGGGGGCATTTGCTCCAAAATCGCCGAAAATATGGAAGCGG
>PHFX01000080.1 GCA_007618135.1 Candidatus Brocadia sp. WS118
CATCGCCGATTATCCCTATCAGCAGATCACCGATCTGCTACCGGCCAACTGGAAAGCTTGTCTTGAGCAGAGTCGAAAGGAAAAATTCAAAAAATAATCCCGCTCTCTATACCCGTCAAGATGTAGTTC
Source organism: Candidatus Brocadia sp. WS118 (assembly GCA_007618135.1). Classification (GTDB taxonomy): domain Bacteria; phylum Planctomycetota; class Brocadiia; order Brocadiales; family Brocadiaceae; genus Brocadia. The sequence continues at coordinate 130 of PHFX01000080.1, forward strand.
ACCGGGCGGATACGTTTCTTCAACAAGTAGAGGAAAACTCCTCTCTGAACTTATTGAATGGACGTCCCTGGTATCGTAAAAAGAGATATCCGACTCAGTTGGATGTCTCTTGGATGTTTAAAGAAGCCCTCATCGGTGAAGGAATTATTCCAACACCTGCCTTTTGGGAAGGTGTGCCAATAATTAAAGCCAACCACGCTGCCGCGCCGCCTGCGGCGGCGTAGGGTGCGCGAAACGAATGCATAGTACAATGTAAGAAATTCTCAACATCAAAGAAGGTTGGGAGAAAAGTAGTCCAGGAATTATATGGTAATTTACATGATCAAAATGCGATTCAAGCAATAATAATGACAACTTCCTATTTTACGCTGGATGCTGAAAGGTTTGCAGAAAATAAACCGATTATATTAATCAATAGAGATGAATTGATTAATATAATGAACAACCTGATAAAATCAGACAAAACTGAGATTATCAAGACACGTAATGAGATCAAAATGAGAATAGAAAAAATTGATGAAATAAAGGAAATCGATTTAAACAAAGCAATGGAAGAAAATTTAAGGCTTATAAGTGATTATCCTGATAACTCCGAGTGCTTAGTTTGTCTTGGTTCAATCTACCTTATGGCAAGGAGTAGAAAAAAAGATCTACCATCGGATCCTGAACCACACAAACCCTACAATATAAAAATTGAGGATTTATTAATAAAAGCAATCAGATTAAATCCATATAATAAGTATGCTTACTTAGCATTTGAAAATATTTATAACAACGTCGAAGAAAGAATTAAAGTGCTTTTAGATGCGTATAAGTATTTACCTAACGATAAAGATATATTAGTCAATATTGCTGGTGAATACTTGGAAAAAGGAAAAGAAGGAGAATGGGTTGAAAGAGTTGATAACTCGAATGTAAACCCTGATCACAGGGAGACAAAAATTATTGGAGAGAAAAATATAATCTTGAAAAAAAAGAATAAAATATATCTTGAAAAAGCATTGGAATTTGCGCGTCAAGGATTAACATATCACCCTAATGATGATTTACTAAATTTATATATAGGAGAAATCTTATACTATTTAGATGATAGATATGAAGCCAAAAAGTACCTATTCCGAGCAGTGGAATTAAATCAGAATTTGAAAGAGGCAGTTGACAATATCTTAGGCGTACCTTACATAAAGTTCAATATTGTTTTCCATTGACTCTAAAAAAGTCCGAAAAATAACTAAAAGACCTAAAAAGAAATCAAAATATTTTTTTGAGGTTGTTAATAGCATAGCTTTTGATGAAAAATATTGAAAGGGATAAAATGGCAGAAAAACTAGTTCATACTGAAAATTATACTAATGAAGGCACACCTTATAGTATTTATGTTTATGAATCCGAAGGATCTTATTGGGGGAGTTGGCGCTGTCTTATTTGTCTCAAAAACGGTAATATTAACACAAGATACAGAACTATTGAAGAAGCAATTAGATCTGCTAAAATAGATTTAGGCCCCGCTCATAGTCTGGCTCATTTACCTTCGCAAGATTAGCTAAGAATGAAAAGGAAAAGAGGGTTTGACACATAGCTTTAAAATAATGCCTTGGAATCTTTTCCTTATTCAAAACTAATGGCTTTGAAGCGCCATTGCTTTTGAAGCTTTACTTCAAGCAACAAAAGACTTCTGATCGCTATACACTACTCGTATTTTTCTGGAGGGGGCAACAGAGGAGCGATCTGAATTAGCAGTTCCGACACATCTTTGTTCGCAGTTTGCCAGACCCGCTCCAAATCGACAATATCATATCCATGGATCAGTTTATCGCGCATTCCGGCAATAAGCGACCAGGGGATATGAGGATGCATACACTACCTCCGCCGTACTTAATATCTCCTTCCGCCGAATCCAATTATGGTTCCGCTCCACCGCTTCCCTGGTGAACAAATCGACTTTGCGATTTAAGATTTCCGATAATTCCTGCTCCATGCGTAATTGATCGAGCAAGCCCCACTCGGCATCCGGCGCAAACGAAACCAGCACATCTATGTCGCTCTCAGGTCCAAACTTTTCTCCCAAAACAGAACCGAACAGCGCCATTTCTTTGATTTTCCAGCGTTGGCAGAATTCATCAATCCGTTCTTGAGGGAATTTGAATTGCGGCATAATCTTGACCTGTTTTATCTCTCTAAACCACTGTGTTTATACCTTCCCGAATTAAGTTGCTAAGGTTCAGTCATAATTTTACAGAATTTATTCCGCAAATTCATGTTCTAAATTAAAAAGCATGATCAGTAGTGTCTGGTTGTTTTTGAAAATTTTCTTTATAATCGTTTATTAAACAAAGACTTAACGGTGACAAAATTTTTTATCTACTTGAAATCTATATTCCCATTTTGAATAGGTTAAGTTCAATAAAAACAATACCAAATTTTTTCAATTTTCAGTTAACCGGACACTACTGAAGCATGATATTAAAGAATCATACAACCAGCCGCTCCTATTACCTGGAAACGAGAAACTTCAGCATTGATCATGACACGTTTAGTTCCCATTATCAAATTAATAACCCCCCAATTATCATTTTTATAACAAAGCCGGCCGAGGCCGGGCGTACGGCAAATTGCATAAAACTTTTACGTGAGGCAGGAGCCTCACAAGAACATTCCAGCGTTGGAGCGCTGGAATGAGTTGTTTATATTATGCTTAGTTAAATACTCGTTACACAGCTCTGCTGTGTAACGCATTTGGTGAGGCTCCGCCTCACGTTAAAGAATGCAATTTGCCGTGCAACCACGGAGGTTCCTTTCGCCGGGATATTACCGGCTTTCCCCGGTGGTATAATTGTTGTAATTTACCCACTGCTAATTGTTGTCAAAAAACCATGAAGAAGGGATCTTTGAAAATGAAACCACGGCAAATCCTTCCCATCCTGTTTTTTATCTTCCTTACCGCATTGCTGATCAACTGCTCCGGGTGCAGCAAAGACAGCCAGACCCCGGAAGAGGAGCAGCAACCGCCGGGTCTCGATCTTCCCGGCTGGGACCTGGTCTGGAACGACGAATTCGATAAAAGCGCCATCGACCTCAGTAAATGGGAGCATGAGGTCAATGCCCAGGGCGGCGGCAATAACGAGTTGCAGTATTACACCACCCGCCCGGAAAATTCTTATATCGAAGACAGGAAGTTGGTGATAAAGGCGATCAAAGAAACCTATACCGGGCCGGAGGGAACCCGGGAATATACTTCCGCGCGGATAAGAACCCCCAACAAAGGCGATTGGTTATACGGGCGCTTCGACATTATGGCAAAGCTTCCCAAAGGCCAGGGGTTGTGGCCGGCCATCTGGATGCTGCCCACGGACTGGGCTTACGGCGGGTGGGCCGCCAGCGGGGAAATCGACATCATGGAATTGCTGGGGCAAGAACCCCACGTGGTGTACGGCACCCTGCACTACGGCGGGCAATGGCCGAATACTGTTCATACCGGAACTTCCTACATGCTGCCGGCGGGAACCGGCACTTTCAACGATGCCTTCCATTTATTCACCCTGGAATGGGATACCACCGAATTCCGCTGGTATGTGGATGGAAAACACTACCAGACCCAGACGACCTGGCACACCAGCAGCGGAACCTACCCGGCGCCCTTCGATAAACGGTTTCACTTAATCCTGAACGTGGCGGTGGGCGGAAACTGGCCCGGCAATCCCGATCCCACCACGGTTTTTCCCCAGACCATGGTAGTGGAATACGTACGGGTGTATAAGAAAGCGGAATGAAAACGATTGGGGATTTGGGATTGCGGATTTGAAAACCGGAAGTTTTCATCCCGATAAATAAACAGGGATGTTTATGTTTTTGTCGGGATGTGATGCGGATTTAAAATATAATGACAGGAAGTTTTTCATGAAAAATAAGTTCACCGCTGCTTTTATCATTCTTTTTATAGCCTCATTATCTATCACCTGTAAGAAGACGACCAAATATACCGTTACAAACGATAACGATTCCGATCCCATCTACCAAAATCCCAATTATTCGGTGGAAGAGCGGGTAAATGATTTGCTCTCGCGCATGACCCTGGAGGAGAAAATCGGGCAGATGACCCAGGCTGAGCGCCAGGCGCTGGGCGGAGATAATAATATTACCGCATTTTTTTTAGGTTCCCTCCTGAGCGGCGGGGGCTCCGCGCCTTCTCCCAATACTCCTTCGACGTGGGCGGATATGTACGACCGTTTCCAGACCGCTGCCCTGAATACCCGCCTGGGAATTCCCCTCATTTACGGCATCGATGCGGTTCACGGCCACAATAACGTGTACGGGGCGACGATTTTTCCGCACAACATCGGGATGGGCTGCACCCGCAATCCTGATCTGGTGGAACAGGCCGCCCGCGCCACCGCCGAAGAGGTTTCCGGCACCGGAATCGATT
>PHFX01000081.1 GCA_007618135.1 Candidatus Brocadia sp. WS118
TCCTTGAAGGTGGAAATCAGCTCGATTAATCCCCAGCGGGCTTCCACCCGGTTGGGATATTCCCGGATCAACTGCTTGTAAACCGGCAGGGCGGAGAGGGGAAGCCTTTGCACGCGCAGTTTTTTAGCCAGCGCAGCAGTTGCCGGGGGGTAAAATTTTCTGTCGGCGATACGGGGGAACCCTGGGAACTCTCCGCGGCCAGGTGGTTCAGGGTTCGCATTTGCTCGCCGGGGTTGGGATCATAGGTCAGGGCGTTGCTGTAGTCGATGGAGCAGCCCTCCTCGAGCTCAAAAATCGCGGGATCTACCGGGTAGCGCCCCCACCAGTTGAGTTGCGCCATAATATCACAATTTTGTTCTGCTTGTACGGCATAAAGCTCATTTTCATAAATGCTGTTGAACCCGGCCAGGATCGGTTGCTGGCTGGCCTCGACCAACTCCCCTAAAAAAGGGTTGGAGTAATGGTTGGCGTAAATAGCATACTTGTTCTGGATCAGCAGGTTGTTGCCGGGCAGGGAAACCGTGGCAGAGCCGAAGGTTGGGGAGCTGTAGTTGTAACAATAGACCCCGGCGAAGTTGTTCCCCCGGATGGTGGTATGGTAAAACTCCGGGGAGGAGTTGTAGAGGTACACCCCGTTAACAAAAACCGCTTCGTTGATCTGGCAACTGTCGATATAGGCGTAGGAATTGTTGAGATATAAATTCTCTATCCAGCAGCTTTGTAAGGTGCTGTTTTTGAGGGTGAGGTTGGGAACCTGGGTGGCGTGAATGCCGTACTCGGCGTATTTGATCACTGCATGGTTGATAATTCGCTGCGGGGAAGGGTCTTGATCCTGCGAGCCGTCTAACTTCAGCCAGGTCCAGTACTGGCTGTAGGCGGGCTTGGGATACAAGGAGGTAAAGGTGATGGGGCTGGCGGCAGTGCCCCGGGCGTCGAGGCCGCTTTTGACGATGATTTCGGCGCCGTCGCCGAGTTTGATGGTGGAGCCTGCATTGATTTTTAGTGTGCCAGCACTGTTTTCAACCAAAATTTTTGCGTTATCTGCCAATTCAACAAATCCACTATTTAGCCACAATTTCCCCTGATCTTTTGCTTTTAATATAGCCCCGTTTCTCAATATAATTCTGCCCCCTTGATTAACTAATACACCCGTCATTAGTGTATGTGTAACTCCCGAACCGATTTCATATTGTCCTTCATCGAATACCGATATACAAGATCCAGGGCCTTTAAAGATAAATGTCCCTCCATTATTGACAAGGCTGCCCCCGCCCTGACAAATGATTTCCGCTTGATCAGCCAGGATAATTCGCGCTCCCGGTTGGCAAATGATGCTTCCCCCATTTCTGGGGACGAACCATACATTTTTCTGTACCAGAACCACAGCATTGCTGCCAATGGTAACGGTCGCACCATTTTCCACATAATAATAAACGCGGGAAAGATCAGGGGTGGTATTTCGGATGACTACATATTCTGTTTGGCCTATTCCCCAACTGGTATTGGAGCCGATATTGTTGGTTACTTGCACATCAAACAGATTAACGAGAAAATCATCAACGTTGAGATATCGGTTCGGAAGATTCCGCAATACCGGTTTGAGGTTCTGAACGGTTAAATTGGGATTCAACTCTAACGCTAAAGCCACCGCTCCGGCAACATGCGGGGCAGAAAAACTTGTTCCACTTCCATGAATATGTTGGCCATCTCTCGCCACATAATGGTCATTTAGTGGAGGAGCATCATCTGTTTTAGAGGAGGCAATCCATGCCCCGGGGGCAAAAACATCTGGTTTATCCCCCGGATCCCCATAACGATTCACTTCAACCCTTACAGGACCGGGAGAAGAAAAGTGGGTAACACTATTGAGCGGATAATCTCCTGGATCAAACAGATTATGGGCGCTGGGCTCATTGTGATTGTGCACATCTATCCAGTTATTCTTGGTGTTAAATGAACCCACGGTAATGATGCTAACCGCATTGCCTGGTTCTGATATCTTCCGAGAATTATCGTGGCTGCTATTATGAAAGTATAATTGCGATTCTGGAGCATCAAGATACATATCCCAATCTCCGAATCCGTTTGACATGCTAGCTCTCCACGTTCCATTGGGAACGTGATAGGTATTATTGTTGTAAGTGACATCCTGAACGATGATAATAATTTGATTATCTGGTGTAAATGGGAAGGGATCATTGGCGCCAAAGTGATCATTATGAATACTGACCAATCCTTTTTCGGTTATCCATCCATATCCCGGATCCCCCGTCCCTTCACCTTTTCCGAAACTGTAGGTAGAAATATCATTTCCCCAGGTACCATTGTTTAACAAAATCCTCGCCTGTCCGGGCGGATCAATACTTATTCGGAAGTTTTCTAATTCAGGATACCAGGCATCTGAAATGAAAAATTCGTTATTGTTAAAAGTTTGAAATCCTGTTGTCTCAAAATCTAAATATCCGTTGCCTGACAGTCGTCCATGATACTTTTTATATTCCTGGTCAGTAATACCCTGGACATAGCCATCGTTACCCGCCGATTTCACAATGACCCTTCCCAAACCAAGAGCAGGATTATTTGCCTGCGCGGTAAGAAATTGCTCAAAGATACTTGTCCCATCTTTAGGTCCAAACCTGGTTCCTAAACTGAGATTAACCACCCATGGTTTATTGGCAGCCAGGGCCTGAGCTATAATATAATTTATACCATCAATCACAGATGCACCATTAGTGGAATTTGTGCCTGGTAACCTCAGGAAATGAACCAAAATTAAATCGGCTTCCGGTGCCATGCCGACATAAGTATGCGCCGGAACACCGTTTCCGGTTGCCCTTCCATTGCCGGCTGCAATCCCGGATACACCTGTCCCATGGCCAAGAAGATCCTGTTGGGTACAACTGCCGTTATTAATCTGCGAGGAACTCCACTCTGTACCATAATTAAACCCGGGAGGAGGAGAGCCGGTATCATCATCTTGATCCCAAATTTTTAAGATGCGGGTTTGATTATTCTCATCTTTAAAATCCGGCTGGCTGATGTCAATGCCGGTGTCAACAATACCGATAATAACGCCCTGCCCGGTTAAGTCATTCGCATCCCGGGCTCTTGCCGCTTTTACAGCTTCGGAACTGACATCCAGTTCAGCTTTGCAGCCTTTTGCAATTTCAACATAGGAGACTTCCGAACTGCTGACAAGCGCAGGAAGAACAGAGAACGGGGCGGAAACTGTAAAGAAAGAATCTAATTGTGAACCTACGGAGATACCTAACTGAGCCAATTCTTGGCTGTTTAGTGAACCGACTACAAACCCATCGAACCATTTTGCACCATTAATGTCGTAAACGGCAATCTCTTTTTCCACGAATGACATGTTGACGGTTTTGGCAACAATATTATCAATATCGACTTTGACGGCCGGATTGATATCAGATTCATACATTAGCAACAGTAAGGGTTCGACTTTGTGCTTATACTGCGAATCTATCTGGGCGTAGAGTAAAGAGCAACTGAATGCGAGTAATATCGCTATAATTTTAGGGCTTTCGCCCTTTTTATTGTACCACTGAACGCTAATGTGTTTCAATAACTCTGTGCGCTCAGTTGGGTACATTATTTTTTTCTGGCTCCCTTAAATAGAAAATTACTCATGGTTGGTCTCCTTCTGTTTGGGGTTGTTTTTTGGTATTAATTTATCGCCGCCTTCCAAAACTTAAAGTTCTTATGATAAGCTCACTATCCCTGTCACAGCCTTTCACATACACTCCCTCGGCTCCCGACGGGAGAATCTCCAAATAGGTTGGTAACAAAGGAATGTCACCCAAAAAACTCGTGAATCCAGGAATTACAATAACGTCCTTGCAATAGGCAGAATAACCTATCAAGGAAAACCCTATATAATACTTCCCTTCCGGAATATCTTTCAAAATAAAGAATCCGGACGAATCTTCTATGCCGATGGCAAAAGTAGTGGTATCTGCGCTATCGGGATTGAAAAATCTTCCCCAATATCGCCGGGCAATGACATTAACCATGTTTTCTTTAGAGAATTTCAGCCGCTTTTCAGGGTCGTAAGCAAAGCCGGCGATGCAGCCTGTTTTTATTGGAGATTTATCAGACGCCTCTTGCCGTTTTAGAGCGGTATTGCCACAACATCCCACCAGAAGAATGATTAATTGCAAATATGCTATTTTACAGAGCCAATGATTAAAGAGATTTGATGATACAGGATTCATTTCCCAATTTTCCTCGCGTTTAAGATTCAATCATCATGTTAGTTAGCCTGCCTGTCCTTATACCATGCGCTATCCTCGTTGAAAGGAATTCAAAAAAGTCATGTTTTCCAAAGTGCGGTTTCCAAACCATACTCTGCTCTAAGCTTTTCGGGAAAAATAATCTACCCCCGCCAATACCGGCAGGAAAGAAATTTTCATGGGAATCCAGGGCTTCGCCACTGGCTTGATTAAGAAAGGAAGAACCGCAAAGTGGAGCTATTTTACCGGAAAAACCCGGCATGGTA
>PHFX01000243.1 GCA_007618135.1 Candidatus Brocadia sp. WS118
ATGGCTTGCTGCTCCATGATATGCCATAAAAATGCTTCCATCCATCATCCGCTGATACCTCGCTTGCAACTCCCGTCTCGGCGGCCAACAATATCTGGACAAGCATGAAAAATAGATATCCACAATAACCTATCGTAAACTTCATGGGTACTTCTCCTTATAAAAACTGATTTAACAAATATGGCAACCTGGCAATCTTCAACAAAATCAGGAAAAGCACCCAAGCATTACGGACCTACGGTCACGGCAACCTGGCGTTCTTCCCTTCCTCATAGAAGACCCATGGCTTTGCGCCCCAGCCTCACGACTGGTTTACCCTTTTCAAGTTTGTTTTTTATTATATCGCCGCTGTTATACCTCCTTTTCTCAAGATACTGGCGATTTACAGAATTACTATCAGATACATATTACGCAATGCTACACAACAAAGTATTTACGTAAAATGTTTAGAGAATATAATCGGCATAATTTAGTAAAATGTTAAATAATTACCGAGCTTTTAAAAACGGAGGAAAAGTATTCGCCTGTTTAATACTATAAGATGCACTATGAATATTATTTTGAATTAAAACCAGTTGAAGGCCGATAAAACAAGAAAAAGAACAAATGAAGTATACGCAGTAAACTTGTGACGAAAGATAGAAAAACGCACCGGTATTTGATTGTAACAGAGAACAGCCGGTTCAGTGGAGGAAGGATGGTACAGCGACAAATTCTCTATTTAGGAGAACTCATGATAACCAACGGGCGGGATGGGTTCGGACGATAGGGCGCTGTGAGGAGAAAAACCCAAGACAAAACAACTGGCGCTGTTTCCTGATGACCGTGAAGAATTGCCGGTGTTGGCTTGCGAGGCTATCCGGGCGCAGTTGGACAAAATAGAATTGCGCTGTCCCCGACAGTATGGCGCAAGCTGGTTGGGATTGTATGTGTGGGGTCTTTTGGAACTGGATATACTTTTATTGCAACGTTTGCCATCAAGCCGCAAGGGGACAAGCTGGCTGAATATGTTGAAGGCGCTCGTCTGTTACCGGTTGATCGATCAGGGAAGCGAATTTCGTTTTCACCGTGAGTTGTATGTATGCAGTATTACGGGTGATCTGCTGGGAGAGGATTATTCCTTGGCACAGAAGGATAGGTCGTATCATTGTTTGGATTTGCAGGGGAAGTGCGTCACTAAATAATGCGCATTGTGCAACCCGCTCCCAGATTAGAAGAATAATTATTTAGGCTAACTACAAAGGGTTGAATCTCTTTCGTAATCAGGCACCACATACCCATTTCAATAATTTTGTATGTTAAAACATTTACTGCAGGGAATATGTACTCCTTTTCGTAATTTTTTTCTTCTCAACCATCTTGGAACATATCTTGAAAACCACAAATTTCTGGCTTGTTGATATTTATTGCCATTCCATATGTCATGAAAAGACTCAGATAACAAATCACCAAACGTATTTTTTTCACTTGTTAAATTGCAGCATGGAAAAACCTTGCCATCGGGATTAATCACCATTGTCTCAAAAATTTGTAAACAATCATAATTAGGGATAAAATGCGGTTTTAGATATGAGGGCCGAATATACTCATTATTTTGAGGCAACCAACATTCTTTTCTCTCTTCGAGATTTGCATCCCAATACAAGTCCGGAAGGTCATCAGATAATCCAATTTGAACCACCTGGAATATAACCCCTATAGATTGTGCCATAGTTCTTGCCTTTTCAATTTCATGTTCATTAAACCTGTGTACAATGAATTTCCAAATGATTCCTGGCTTGTCGCTTTTTAGCATTTTTTTCGTCTGTACGATCTGATTCAGGTTAGATGTGACTAAATTAAAATCTCCCCCAACTCGATATTTTGAATAGGACTCTTGGGACGCCCCATCCAGGGAAATAATCAATTCGTCTAATCCTGAATTGACGATATCATGAAAGAATTTTTCGTCTTTTTTAAGACAAAAGTTAGAGTGAATTACCACTTTGATATTTATTTTCTTGGCATACTTAACAAATTCAAAGATTTCAGGGTTCAGAAAAGGTTCGCCCCAATTGAATAAGCCAATACTTTTAACAAAGGATATTTTATCGACGATTGTTCTAAATGTGCCCAAGGACATCATAGTTTTTCTATATTCAAGTCTCCCTTGACCTGTCGGACATAGGGTGCACCTCAGATTACAGATGTTAACCGGGTCTATTATGGCACAGTTGGGGTATGGATATTTTTTCGTTAACAAATACATGAAAGCATTCTTTACCCGAATACCATTTCTAAAAACTCTCCCTCCCAGAGACTTAAACCGTAGAAAAGACTCATTCAATCCCATTTGTTCTTATCCTTACATTAATTTTGTTAGAAATTAAGCGGCGAATTTTTCTTGAGACGTTTTGACTTAATTTTGAAGTAGTCATCAGCAAGTTTTTTGCTCTTTGACAAGAAATCCGGTGAAGGCAGTAGTTCTCTGCTTTTGAATGATTTCCAGTCTCTTGCATTTCGAGACTTATATATCCCATTTCGAGTAAGAAAAAAATATTGGAGTTTTTGATAACCCTTGTAGGTTGCTTTGGCCATAGAATTCAGTGAGTTTCACTTAAAGTCTTTAAAGAATGTCTAGATGATAAGGGCAAACATGGCAAGTGGTTGAGAAACTTATTGAAAAGAGATAAATCTGTCTCAAAGATACTCAAATCCTTTGCTCCTGTTGTTGGTTGACAGAGAAGTTCGCCTGCCTGCAGCAGGCAGGCAAGTACAATTTATAGTAGGAGTGAAGAAACAAGTCAAGCAAAAACGAGTCGCAATGCATTGATTTGTAGCAAGGTGAGTCGAATTCGATTTAGGAAATTGTTTTTTTTCCTATGACAAAATTAACCTTATCAAAAATATAAAAAAGTGCAAGTATTTTTTATTGTAGAACACCCAAAAAGAGAGAAAAAGGAAAAGGATGGTGAGAAATTATAGGGGAATTATGAAGAGAACGGGTAATGTGCTGCACATTACCCGTTTTTTCACAAGGATTTGACAAATAATTTGCTATTTTTGCCTACATCGCGTACTTTAAGGCTCATTAAGGCAATTCAAGAATTACCCGTATCTGACACAAACATATTTTTCACCTCTTAGTATATTAGAAACGGAATTGTTAAGGAATTCCATACAATTACCCCAACACTCTCAGTTATACAAGAAAAATATTGGACTTTTCCCTTGTATGAAGTTGACAACCAATTAGTCTCTAAGATTTTCCAGTATATGCATCCAATACCTCTTGGCTACTCAGGGCTCTATTATAGATCCGGACATCATCAATAATACCATTGAAATAACCATCATTCACCCTTGAGTGCCCGATCCTCATATCACTATATGACGTCAGCGGCACTATGGTATTCCCCGCAGGATGAGTCGTGGTGTTTACTAATTGCCCATTCACATATAATTTCTGTTCACCAGTAGCCTTGTTGTAGGTACCGGCAACATGATACCAACTACCCACGGAATTACTGAACTTATAGGTGGCAAATCGTTCTAACCTGTTTCCACTGCTGTTCTTTGTGATCATCCCAAACTGGAGTTCATTGGAATTGTAACTGTAGAAGCGCAATTCAAGGCCTTCTTTGTATTGGACACTGGCATTCCATTTCCATCCGCCGAATATAGAGTCGGCATTTACGGTGTCATTTGCATTCTTATAAAACCAGGCAGTAATAGAAATTTCATCATAGTTCATGCATGGTATTGACACGTAATCATCAACTCCGTCGAATTGTAACCCACTGCCATTCTTTCCCGTCGTCCACACGGCGCCACTGACAGTGCCATCATTACCATTACCTGACGTATCTGTGGCGATTGTCCCATTCCCTTCATCAAATTTGTAACACAGCTGTTGGGAAGTTTGACTGATTTGGTCATTACTGCCTGTTAACAATTGATAAATATCTACTACTTCCTGGGAACTTAATGTCCGGTTGTAAATACAGACATCATCGATAATACCATTGAAATAACCATCATTCACCCTTGAGTGCCCGATCCTCATATCACTATATGACGTCAGCGGCACTACGGTATTCCCCGCAGGATGGGTCGTGGTACTTACCATCTGCCCATTCACATACAATTTCTGTTCACCGGTGGTCTTGTTGTAGGTACCGGCAACATGATACCAACTACCCACAGAATTACTGAACTTATATGTGGCAAATCGCTCTGTCCTGCTTCCACTGCTGTTCCGTGTAATCATTCCAAACTGGAGTTCATTGGGATTGTAACTGTAGAAACGCAATTCAAGGCCTTCTTTGTATTGGACACTGGCATTCCATTTCCATCCGCCAAATATAGAGTCGGCATTTACGGTGTCATTTGCATTCTTATAAAACCAGGCAGTAATAGAAATTTCATCATAGTTCATGCATGGTATTGACACGTAATCATCAACTCCATCGAATCGTAATCCACTGCCATTCTTTCCCGTCGTC
>PHFX01000244.1 GCA_007618135.1 Candidatus Brocadia sp. WS118
CTTTTTTTATTTCGTCCAGTATTTTCTGCATTAACGAAAGTAATTGTATGCCGTTCCATGTCGTTAATGGTTGATCTGATTTCTTGCCCTCCAGGTATTCCTTGAATAGTTTAATTTCGTTTTCTAATTCTGCGGTCATCTTTCTAACTTTTTGACTTTTCTACAGTTGTAGCATACAAGTACGCCATCATTTTTCAAAATCCAAAGATGATTATCATTACTACAATGTTGTGCATCCTCCACATCCGGATGTTTATAACTCATCGTTCTATCATCGCAACAACAGGGGTAGTACTGCCGTTATCCTGCGAACCCCTATTGATGATATTGTTCCATTTCCTTTGGTTTTTTGAAAAGGTTTTTTCTTCTTTGGTTTGAAATGCGGTGGCCTTTTGCTCGTACCACCAAAACCCATGCTCACAGCCCAGCTTTTGCGTTTCGGTAAAGTGCGGAATTATTTCGATTTTGCCTTTGTTCGTATGCGAAAAGGTAAAGCGTTTTTTGAAAGGCATTAGTTCAGCCTCCTGCTTTTCGCCTCGTCTACGGTTACGCTTTTCAGGTTCGCGGCCTCAATTACTAAGGCGATTTTTTGGTTCTTGATTTCGATAACTTCGTCGTATTTCTGTACTTTGTTTAATTGATCTTTGAGTTCCAGAATCCTTGTATTTAGTTCGCCTATTGTTTTTTTGTATACTGATCTTAATACCGGCGAAGTGTCATCGTCTGGGTTTGTGGCCGGTTTTACAAGTTCTGACGCGGGTGTAAAGTTTGGATCTTTGTTTTTTTCTCGTTCCTTGTCTAGCAGTTGAGATATTCTTATTCTTTCGGACCTTTCGTTTTCTAACTGGGTGGTTAGATCGTTAATCTGGATTTGTAAGTCTTCAGGATCAAGATCATAGCCCAGATCCGATAATTTATCTGTGATTGGTTTAAGTTGTTTGTCTTGTGTTTCTTTGATAAGATCGTCTATCCGGTCCTGTGATTCTTCGTATGGATCGATAACGTCGTGCTTTGTTGTTATGGTTACAGTGTTCGGATCGTAGTCGTATGCAGAAGTAGTATTTAAACTGTTATGAGGAACAAGTTCCTCATCATGGTTTAAATATAAGTGCTGTTTTTCTTTGTGAAGTGCCTCCTCTGGTAAAATACTTCTAAGATATCGTGCAGATATTTCGATAGTATTTTCGATCAATTCTCGCGCCTCCCAAGGTGTATAATCTTCACATCTTGCTTGGTTGTAAACTGCCAAGACACGTTCCTTAAGACTGACTACACTTTCCACAAGATCGTCTAATAATTTCTGTAATAGTTTTGTTTTCGGTTTTTTAGAGATATCTAACTGTTCGGTCATTTTCGGACCACCTCCTTGTCAATCAATTCAAGATAACTACTAATTGCGTCTTTGAGTACTTCTAGGGTATTCTCTAGGTTCAGGATCTGGTTTTTGGTCATGTCCTTTAAGATGTTGATTCGGTGACGTTCTGAATAATCGACGTGATGGGGTTCGTAGCTGTATTCTCCTTTTGTCAGGGAATGTCCTGTCATCATGTGTAGTAACTCCTGTGATTTGGACATGGTATCAAGAAAATACTGCGCCGGTGGCCTTTCTACTCTAATTTTTCCGTCTATTTTTTCACGTTGAGTATAATCAAAGATATAGCTCCCGTGGCCATCTGAAAAGGTCGCGCCTGTTTCTAGATCCCTGATTTCCTGATTTACAACTATCTGGGCTTGAGCATTAGTTAGTCCTTTGATTTTTTTGACTAAACTTATTGCTCTTTTTGGATGTTTTCTTAATAATGTGTGAGTTAGTAAGATTCTTTTTCTCAAACTCAATTCTTGTTTTTTAATTTCTTTCTGAACTTCCAGAGGAATATCTAGAACCGTCTGCATTATTTGATATAGATGATTGGGTTGTTTTCCGGATTTTTCTATAGCGTCAAGAAATGTGTCTGGTACGCCTTTTGTTGTCTTCATATTGTGAATGTGTTTGCATATTTTTTTGATGTCCTCTTTTGAGAATCCGCGGATTTCAAACTGTCCGATTATGGATTGTATTTCTTCGTCTATAGTGTATTTACTCCTCGCTCTGTTTTCTTCTACGGTGAGATCTCTTATTTTTATAGGATCGTTAGTTCCAAGAATCCGACATGTTATTTGTTTCCATCCTGCTTCTTTTGCCGCCCTCGTTCTTAATCTTCCAGCGACAATCGAGTATCTTCCACTGTGATCTGTTTTCTTGACTACAACTACAGGATTTATCAACCCATCGCTTAATAGGCTTTTTTTTAGGGTTTGGATATCTTCAATTATTTTTTTAGAATCTTTGTCGCGTGCATCCCATAAGTCATCTACTAGTTTAGATACTTCTATCTGTACAAGTTTATCCGTCATTGCTCAGTCTGCTCCTTGCTCTGTTCTTCTGTTTCTGCGGTACTGGTTAAGGCCTCTATTTCTTCGCGTCTTTTCTTTGAAAGTTGTGCAATAATTTTTTTCATTATTTCCTTTCTTTGCTCATCCGCATGTAGTTTGGCGATTCTATTGCGTTGTTTTTTCGTCAGTGTGAACAGTTTTAGTACATCCTCTTTGTTGTGATTCATACCCTGAATAATTTTGTCTATGTTTCGAGAAACGGTTTCATATAATTTCTTGGTTGGGATGTTGAAATAAAGTGCGTGTCTGTCGTCTGGATGAATCATGCAGTATAAAATTATTGAATGATTCTTCATATTTTTTCTAAAGTTGCATACTTCTTGTTTTGCCTGTGCAAGACTTTCAGGCCACGGTTTTATCTCGTTTGTTTTCTCGTCTTTATATAGTTTTGTAGGTCTGTTTATTATTGCGATTTCTTTCAGCGAGAGGCCCTCTTCTAGTGATTCACGTTTTTGGAATAAGAAGAATAGTTTTGCATCTGCTGTGGCATCCTCCAATTGCATTGCCTTAAGAAAATCCATCGCTTCGACAATCTTGTCAACTCGGACCGGTGAACGAACTGACGGCATTATGGCATCAACCCCTCTATCATTTTTTCAATACCTGTCAATTTTTCGTCAATTTCGTTTAGTCTTTTCAGAACCGCCATGTTGTTGACGGTTGTCGCATCGTCTAACGACTTTACGATTTTCAACAGTTCGTCTACTTTGACGTGCTGATATTTTGCACCTAACTTTATTGCCGGTAACGATTCTATTTTCTTTTCCTGTGCGGCCTTGAACTGCTCATAGCATTCCTTTGAAACGGTGAAGTGGTTTTCCAGTTTCTCGGTAAGTAGAACGAATTTAAGGGTATCAGAATGGCCTACGATAAAAGGTTTGTGACAGAAATTGCATTCCTTTGTCGCAGGTGGTATTGTAACTTCGTACTGGGCGCTCAATCTGCCACAGCTCCCGCCGGTTCAATATCCCATACTGTCGTTTTTCCTTCGCCGATTTTCTTGACGCGCAATGTGAAAAATCCTTGCTCAAAACATTTCTGTATCTTGTCTAAGGCTTTTCTGTTACCAAGTCCGAATAGTTTTTCCGTATCTGTGTTTACATCATAAACCTCAAAGACGATCCTTTCCGTAATTCTGCCCTCATATTCGCTTTCCTGTTTGGACCACCGTTCTGGATCAAATTGAATGACGTATTTGTCGCCGTCTTTGAAAGTCAGGTATTTTGATAGCGAAGATACTTCCTGTTTTAGTTGACCGATCTTTGCTTTTTGCGCTTCGGTAAGCTGGACTTTGTGAGCGCCGTCTATCGTAGTCATCTATCGTAAGACCTCCAGGATTGCGCATACGACAAGGCCTGTCAATATACCGCAAAAGGCGATCAATATGGTTTTAGTGTTCAATTTGGAACATCCTCCACAAAATACAGTCGTACCGCTCCTGGAAACGTATCGATCCCATGCCCGCGCAAATGAGATGAACGGTGATCGACGACCACTTTTTCGCAGATGACACATCTGGTTCTCATGTAAAGTCATCCTCCGAATACAAACGAGAACAGTCTTCCTTTGTGCATCTTGCCGTTGTTCTGATTTTGGTCCATCGTTCGATACCCTCCCCGAAGTTTACTTTCTGTTCGGTTACATCCTGTTTGATGATTTCCATATTTGAAAGGCAATCAGGACAGGCGAAATTGGCTATCTGGCCTACTTCGTTCATTTGTTCAGCTCCTCCCTACAGTGCGGACACTTTCCGATTATTTCCAGCATCCGAAGCATAAGCTTCAAATTTGATTTTAGAACTTCTGAATTTGGAGTGTTGTCGGTCTGTGCTGTCGGGTTTTCTAGGCTAGACATTCAGGCCGATACCTCCACTCTTTGAAGTTTTCTTAATTCCTTTTCTAACTGCTTGTCTGTCAATTCTAAGACACCTGCCTTTTGCAATACTAAATCTAAAGTCAGGTTGTCGTATTTCGTACCATCCTCAGCGGCCCGCAGTCTCAAGCCGTTGAGTCTTTCCTTGGATATTCTTACCCCCTCGGTAAAAT
>PHFX01000245.1 GCA_007618135.1 Candidatus Brocadia sp. WS118
GGCGGCTCCGGTGCACTCCGTGGCGCTCCTCCTCGCCGCGCAGGCGGGGATCTACGACGGGACGCGCTGGCACCGGGTGGTCGCGAACTTCGTGATCCAGGGCGGCGATCCCCACGGGCACGGCGCGGGCGACGCGGGGTACTCGCTCCCCGACGAGATCACGACGCTCCGGTTCGTGCGCGGGGCCCTGGGGATGCCCAAGGGCCCCAAGGACACCGGCGGCTGCCAGGTCTTCGTGATGCACAGCGCCTACCGCCCGCTCGACGGCCGCTACACGTGCTACGGCCGGGTCGTCGCCGGCCTGGAGGCCGTGGACCGGATCCGGGTCGGGGACCGGATCCTGCGGGCCCGGATCGCCCTCCCCTGACCCTCCCGGGCAGGAAAGGCAGCCGCCGGGGAGATGAATGGCGAACGTTGGAACTTACGATTGGGCGCCAATGCTATGATCATCACGGGCGAAGAGAAAAAGGTGTTCTTGTCTCCCAATATCAATTTCGATGTTGAACTTGCCCCGAAGACTGTTTTTTATGCAACGGCAACCGGTAAAGTCAGTGCCAACAGTGCTTGGGAAATATCAAGTGTAAACAGATATATCAATCCTGATTTGATTCTGGAGGCATCGCGCACCTGGTTGGACGGGATTGCAGGGATTAAAAGCGGAGCGGGTCCGGGTTTCTGGTTCGATGTTTTTGGCGGATACAAAATTACCGACAATGAACATTTCTTCCTTCCTCAGGTATCTATGCGCACCAAGTTCGGTAATGTAAGCAATGTGACTTATTACAACGCTAAGAAGTTCTTTGGCGGGGCCTCGTTGAAATATAGTTATCAACAACTTTTCAACATATCGTTGAAGGGTGTTTATAACTCCTGGTCGGTAAGTGAAATTGAGCGTGAGGAACCGGCTGGGGAGTCTACTATTACAGATATCAAAGCTTTTGGTAAACCTAAAGCAGAGTTGTTTGGAGAAATATCGGTGGTACCTATGGATAACATCACACTTTCAATGGATTATTACCTGGGAACAGGAAGATACACCCATGCGAACGGATCTAATATCAAAATGGATAATATCAATGAGCTGAATATGAAAGGTACTTACCAGCTTAACGAAACCTTTGGTGCTTATATTAAATTCAACAACCTGCTTTTCCGGAAATATGAGCTGCTTTATGGGTATCCGCAACAAGGATTCAATGCCATGGTTGGTATTAATCTGAACTTTTAACGGGTTCTGCAGTCTGTATAATCGGATTACAAATATGAAAGAGGGTGTGTCAAAACAAAGTAATTGACACATCCTCTTTCTTTTTTGTTTCGTTTTTCAAAAAAGCTTCAAGCCGCCCATTTTGGATTGATTTTTCTTTCGATTCGATTTTGATCGCTTATCACCTCATAAAACGCTGTTTTCAGAGTAATTTTCCTGTTATAAAAGCCCTTTGATATCCCTTTAGCTGCTTTTGCACACATCTTTTTTATGTTGAAGGCTATGGCAAAGAAGGCAAAGTCCATGGTGACTTTGTCGAGTCCGAAGTGACGGAATCGACGGTATGCCATATTGTATTTCATTTGTCCGAAAACGGCTTCTGGTTCTATAGGTCGTTTGGATCGGTGTTCAAGTCCCTCATCCGAGATCAGCTTCTCACGAGCTTTGCGTTTATATTCCACGAGTCTGCGGTTAACTTCGATGGAGCGATTCCCCTTGGCTTTGAAGCATCCGGTCCGAAGAGGGCATCCTTCGCATCTTGCTGCCCTGTAGCGATGTGATTCGGTAATATATCCGCTAGCTGTCCTTCCAAGAGTCTTACCCACAAAGGTCATATGCTGCCCCATGGGGCAAACATAGTAATCATCTTTGGCATTATAATATAAATTATCCACCAGAAAAGGATTATTCTTAAACGAACGCTTCTGCTCTTTGTGGAACCAGTTGTATTTTACAAAAGACTCTATATCATGTTCTTCCATAAAACGATAATTCTCCTCCGATCCATAACCGGAGTCGGCAACGGCTTTGCCGGGAAGCCGGTTGTAACGTCCGGAAAACGAGCTAAGGAAAGGTATAAGGGTTAATGTGTCTGTAGGGTTGGGGAACAGGGAAAAGTCGGTGATGAATTGGTTCTCTGTCCCGATTTGTAAGTTGTAGCCGGGTTTGGTCTGGCCGTTGTTCATCGCATCCTCTTTCATGCGCATAAAGGTGGCTGAAGGATCACTTTTGGAATAAGAATTACGATCCCCGAGTGTTTGCAGATGCTGGTCATATTCGGCAAGCTTATCGCCGTGCTTCTCTAACTCTTTTATCTCTTTCTCCCTTGCCCGACGGGCTTTCTTTTCTTCCCTGGTCCTGGCTGCGGGTTGCTCTGCCAGCGCCTCCTTCAACTCCCGGGCAAGATCGGAGATGGCTGCCGGAGTAAACGCCACGGATTGATTCTCTGCTGCTTTATCCTGGGCGATCGTTTCATCAATCTGTTCAAGCAGGATTCTTATTTTATCGAGAAGTTTGTCCCGGTTCTTCTCCACGCTTTTGCGCCAGACAAAGGTATATTTGTTGGCTTTGGATTCAATCTTTGTCCCATCAATGTATTCCACATCCAGACTCACATAGCCTTTACCGGCAAGAAGAAGCACTAGTTGGGTGAAAATCTGGTTAATCTCATGCTTTACCCGATTACGAAAACGGTTGATCGTAATAAAGTCTGGTTTCTCATACCCGGCAAGCCAGATATAATGGATGTCGCGAAGAAGCAGCTTCTCAATCTTGCGACAGGAATAAACGTTGTTCATGTAGGCGTAGATAATCACCTTGAGCATCATCTGCGGATGATAGGGACTACGACCATATTCTTTATAAAGAGCCTTAATCTTATCAAGATCAAGATTATCAACCAGGGCATTGACAACCCGCACAGGGTCATCTTCAGCAATATCTTCATCAATCCGGCTCGGAAAAAGAAGCGTTTGGTTGGATATATACGGGCGAAAATGTAACTTTGTCATATGAATTTTGAAAACCTAAAGTTACAAAAACTCTAGGAAATAGCAAAGGCCGAGCTTGGGAAAGTTCGACCTTTGTGCATAAAACGAGGGTGTGCCTATTTTGACACACCCTCTTTTCTTTTTTCAACCACCAGGTTTGATTTACAGATAAAAACTCAACTCAGATTCTATGAAAAAGGTCACTTTATTATTGATTTACCTCTTGCTGACAAGCCTATCTTACGGAAATACAAGACTCCATCCCGATAAGATGTATGTAAAGCGCTTAGGCGATACAATTTACATCGGCACAAAGTTCGATGAAAAATCCGATCTGCTAATTTGTTTCAGGAAATGCCTCAACAATAACCTGATGGGCTTCTATCAGGTAGGTATAGCAGCAAATACAACCGACAGCCCACTTACAGATGTAAGCAGAAATCCCGATAAGGTAATCAATCTTGCCTATAGCGACAACATAGGTCCGATCAGCATAGAAGGTAACTTCTGCGGGGCCAATCATTGCTACAAAGAAGATTACACCAAAAAGATCAAAACGGCCACATGCGATTGGTTCACTTTTACAGCAGACGGAAAACCATTGGATAATAATCGGCTGATTGCTTGCAACGAAGTACAAATAAACGTCGTAAATACCATCTACAATCCTCTTTTACCCACGTATGGTGCAGATGGGACGACTGTTATTTCGCTCGATTCGGTTTTATGTCTGGAAAAGGTGGAGTATAGAGTAGCAGGAGGAAGTATCTCTGTAAATACGGAGCACACATATGCTCAGAGGGACCCCGTAAAGGTCACAACTTATTATGGCATGCAGTCCATGGCGAAAGGAGACGAAATATACTTTCCGGGAGGAAGCACGCCAGATTTTGTAAAAAAACAGGCTGGCATCAACAACCCCAAATCCGCCTATCCCGAATTAAGCTCATGGATTCAGCGAGACAGCGCCGGAAGCTGGTATGAAGCCTGTTGGATGAATCCATCTTATGAACTGGGGAAAAGAGCGTTGATAACCGAAGACAACAATATGGCCTTTACCAGTGGCACTAAAGTATACCACCGGTTGATAAACGGTCAGGTAGCAAAAAAAGGCACAATCAATAAGTGGAGCGGTTGTTATACCTGGTTTACTCCTCTCATCGATAATGACCGGCTGTTGTGCTACGAAATGACATATAATGGCGGCAACTACCTTTTCATTCAGACCAAAAAAGCTGTGAGCACCGTGGTTGACTTACCTGCCGGGTACACTAACCACGTCTACTCTGTATGGCACACCGACAAAACACAGTCAGCAACCACACATTCCGGCAAAGCCCCGATAAAACTAGTATCCAAAGGCCCCGGCACAACTATCTTGAAAATAGAGAATTAATCAGATTACAGCAATCTTTATCTTTTGATACAGGTTATTTGCCAGAACTTTTGTGATGGTCTGTCACCTATAGGAATTGCAGGTTCG
>PHFX01000246.1 GCA_007618135.1 Candidatus Brocadia sp. WS118
GGAGATATGTTTGCCTGCGCACAGCGCACAAGCGGGCGCGGCGGAGAGCAGGAAAACTCCATTCCGCTCCGCTCCATTCCGTTTTCCTGCTCATCAAAATAGTTAAAAGTACGTCACATAAACAATATTAAAATTCTATCTTATTTTTAGTAAATAATTGTCTAGCGTGAGTTTATTATGGCCGAAGGCCAAAAGCATTATAACGTTAATGCAGTCAATGTGTTAGAGAGGGAATGGATTGTATACACTAATACCCTGAAATTTCGGGCGATTTTTGTGGAGATCCTTAATTCCTAACGCATTCATTATCAGGGTTTCTTCGTCGGACATTTCTTCCAGTTTATAGGTTGCCTTGACTCTTCCTCTGGTTTGTGGTTCTTCCAGCATAGTGGCAAGCCTTATATTGTTCAGGGTGTCTAACAGGGTATCTAAAGTTCCTTTAAATTGTGCAAGTACTTTTGCCTGATGCCATACAATTGAGGCGAAAAGATATCCGAGGACACAAATAAAAAAATGCACCTTGATTTTCTGATCCGTCCAATGAAATTGAGGTTTTAAAGCAAGGTGATAGGGGTTCTTTAGATTTCGAAAGGCGTGTTCAATCTTCGACTGCCCATAGTAGGCTTTTATAATGTCACCCGTGTCCCAATCGTGACGGTCTGTCATAAGAATTCTTAATCCCAGTTCCCCTTCGATTTCTTCGAGCTTTTTCTGATTGATAGAAAATTCCAAGTGAAACTTACCTTCAGATACCTCTTGCAACGACCAATCAATAAGATTCTTTATAAATTGCCCTTTCACTAATGTTCTTATCGTATTCTCCAGGTGTTCATTGTCCTGCATCTTCGCCTTTGGACTGCACAGCTTCTGCTGCAAGTGTCTTAACTGTTTTTCTGCCTTTTCCAGGGATTGATATATTCCCCTTATTTGCCCAGCCTTTAATTTCTCAGAAATAAATACAATTACCGTTCTTTCTTGTTGCCAAATAACCCGTTTATTCCGGTAAACCTGCATCTTGCTACCATCAACATCGTGTTCCTTGAAATTGTCCACAGCCTCATCAACCAACTGCTTGTGATGGTACGGTGTAAGCGCCCCAACATAATGCAATGATAATCTCTCCACAATAGCCATATTATTTCTGGAATTATTTCCACGATCAAAAACAACGGTGTGCTTTTCACTCTCCAAACCCAACCCATTCATCCGGTCTTTTATCGTTTCTATAACGGTACTGAAAACCGTTGCATCCGCCATGTTCCCCCGATAGGTAAGGTGAAATAACGGTATCATATCTTTGCGTGTGACCACCATCGCCAACCCAATTTGTCTCAAATCGTATCGCTTTTGTTTGTTTTTTCCTCGCTGAGCAATCGTGCATCTCAGATTGGTTGTATCAATGTAAGTGAAGAAATTTGTCGTATCAAAAAATAAGGTGTCGCTTTGAAGATCGTATATTTTAAACGTTCTTTCAATTAATTCGCGCTCTATTTTTGCAATGGATTCTACGGGAAGCGCATCCATCAAATCCCAAAAATGCTGGCTATCTATTTTGCTCAAGCTGTGCCTGAGTAAATATTCAACCGTAGTCGTCTTTGCCCAATTCCACCACCCCCTTTTGCTGGTAGGCATGCAGACTCTTCCCATAGCGCCCAACAAAAGAGTACTTCCGGCTGTCAGGTTGTTTCGGACAGGTTTTTCGGCTCTATACGGTCGTGGTGATTTTATGTGGTGATTGATTACTGCAGGGGCATCCAGCGTATGTATTACGCTGAGTAATGCTGCTACCGCTCCGTGGGAATACGATTTGAGCCGTAATCCCTCGGCAAGTCCTTGCAGTCGCTTTAATAAATCGTCGGCTTTGCCAAGATAGGCCAAGACAATTGGCCTCGGCTTGCCATTTACCCGCCTTGATTCAACAATATACCAATACTTATAACCTCTGGAGTTTTTTGATTGAATGGTAGCCATGCACGGTTAATGATTAGTGTATACATTCTAGATATACATGCCACTCACTATACATTATTACTAAATAACATTCAATAAAATTCTCATATTATTCAGTGTATACAAAACTTATCAAACAAAAATAACCACAACCCTTTGCCCCATCACGGGTTGCGGCTTACCACCCCTCCTTTATTTCAATTTTTGTAATAAACTCACGCTAGTCCTAAAACAAGCGAGGTTTTTTAAACCTCGCCCGTTATCGAAATTTTGACCTATTTCAAGCACTTCCTTGAAGCACTTTTTCTTGTTAAAACGTATTACCTGACTTCTCATTTGGAGAAATACTCCATCTCGGTGGAAAATAGCATTTTTTTCAATGAAAGTTACAAAAAATTGCAAAACCAGAACATACTATCCCTTCGTCCGCATCTTGTGTGCTTCGTCTTTAGATATATCTGGTCACCGCTTACGCACATCCCCATTTACACGAGGATAACTTTGAGTCGTCGGATTCGTTCCCATGTCGCAAAGAAATCTTTCAGCCAATCATTGTATCCAAGCAAACGATACACGATCTTTCTGCCGGTACTGAGTATCTGACATGGCAATAATATCAAGGTGTTCAGGAACCGCCTGAATTCCATTTTCACTACCTGTGTTCCCCTTACTATATTTGGCATGAACAATCCAAACCATGCCTTCAGATTCCACGCCAACGACGCCATTACCATGTATGCCCAGTTGCTTTCCAAATCCCTTACCGGCATCCTCATCGCATTTACCCCGTTCTTCAATTGCTCTATCACGTTCTCCTGATCACATCGCCCATTCGCCAACTCCACGATCTCCTCTGCAGTCCTCTCCCTCAGTGTCGTTATATAAAAAAAGTACCGAATGTCATCGATCAGCGCCCTCTTTCCCTCCTCCACCGTCAGGTTCTTTGCCAGCACCACTACCCGATACCTCTTCTTGCATTTCCCCGGTTGATATTCAAATTCCGCTACTCGCTCACTCTCCAGCCGTATGTTCTTCTATCCCTTTTCTTTGACTACTTCCTCTTTTCTCTTCTCCGGTTTCTGCCTCTGCTGGGTTTTTACCGTGTATTTCGGCTTACGCACCCGTACCTTCCATGCCTCCTTCGGCAATTCTTCCGCACACTTTACCAATACCCCACGGGCATCCATCCCAAAGACAAAGTTCACGCTTTCTGACCAGCGATCAAAATTCCCGGTCAGGGAAAAATCCGTATCCCCACGCATACAGATCCCTTCCGCATGTGGCTTAACCAGCTCTATCGCCCGGTCTATCCATTTTACCGACCCTTCGTGACTCGCTACATTCCCCGGACGATTCTCCAGGTACAATACCTCCTTCGTATTCGCAAGCGATACTATCAACGGCGCATATCCCCATATCCCCTTATGCGATAGATTCATTCCTCTCTTACATTCCCCATAGGTACCCGCTATCGTTCCATCCACATCCAGCAGCGCCTCTTTCAACTTCTCTTTCCTTCCTTCTTTCCACACCCGGCTCCTCACCGTGTTTATGCATTCCATGAGCTTCCCGATGTCTTCCGGCGTAAACCGCCTCGTAAAATCTCCCGCTGTTGTCGGATCCGGTATCCTCTGTGCCCCCACGGCATTGAGATACCCCTCATTACTCCGGTTCAACTCTATGTCTTCCATTCTCATTCCACCAACAAGAATGTTGTATGCGATATTCAACACGTGGTCTGATTCATGGTACGGCACATGTACCTTCAACAGCCTCAGCTTCGCATTTATTTCCTCCACCAATCCGCACCTCTGTACCATCTGATGGATTACTCCTATACCACCACAATTGATCGCTCGTCCCTTCTCTGCTACCTCGTAATGGATGTTTCTCCCCTTGAACATCGGACTCTCTTGATCTTCCCACTGCTTCCTCTTCAGCCGCCTCCTGATTTCCTGTTTCCTTCTCTTCAGTATTCTGCTATACTGACGCTCTGATTTTTTGCTCATCTGAAATGCCCCTTTTTCTGGTTCATGAGATTTTTACGCATCCTTATTTTAACCAGTAAAATCGGGCATTTCAACCACCTTCACCTCTCTCTGCAAAATAATCACGCTTGTGTTAGGTCTAGTACAAAAAATAAAAAAACATCCCTATATTGTTTCTCTGAAAACCCATTGTGGTGGAAGTCCTGTTATTGCTGGCACTAAGTTTCCTGTGCGGTCTGTGGTATTTTATATTCTCAGACAGGGTATGACTCCAGAAGAGCTTGTAAAGGAATTTTCACATCTTACCCTTCCACAAATTTATGACGCACTTTTCTATTATTATGAAAATAAAGAAAAAATAGATAAAGAATTAGCCATGAAAGAATCTGATTTAAGGCAAAAATAGCACATGTCTGACATATTACTATACCTTGATGAGGATATTAGAGTTCTTGTAACAATTTAGTTTTTTGAAAACATTTTGCATGAATGGTATTATT
>PHFX01000157.1 GCA_007618135.1 Candidatus Brocadia sp. WS118
AGCTCGTATTCCTGACATCTCCTTTCTTCCCTACTTCTTCCACCATCTCCATATTCCTCACTTTGGCTTACTTTTGGCATCATGTACCTTAGTATGACAGGGAGACGTCATTTTGTCCAGCAAAAAATTTGTCCAACTGTAAGCGTTTACGGGGGGATTATGGGGGGTAATTGAAATTCCTAAACATGAACTAGGCTGCCTTTGGCAACAACTTTAAATCTCCCCTCTAAAAAGAGGGGCCGGGGGTGTGTTATGATATTATGTACACACCCCTTAATCCCCTCTTTCTAGAGGGGAATTACAAAAGATTGAAATTCCTATACCTCAAGACATAAGGGTGGATAAAGGCGTTGTTTTTTACGCCGTATCCACCTTCAATATTTTTTGATATGGTGGATTCGCTTCGCTTAATCCACCCTACCGCAAAACCGCTTAATTAAAATGAAAATTCCTATACAATCAAGATACTAAATCGTTTTCGGCATACCTTACTGCATCTCTGTTTTCTGCTCCTTCACCATTGATAAGGAAGTTGACGAGGAGCGCTCTATTCCATCATGAAGATTCCGTTTGATGGCATCGGAGAGCATCTGCAAGTTGACCGGTTTGGCAACATAATCGTTCATGCCCGCATCAAGACACTTCTCACGGTCGCCCTTCATAGCGTTGGCAGTCATGGCTATTATCGGGATATTATGATTCCTAACAGATGAATTCTCGTTACGGATGATACGAGTAGCCTCATAACCGTCCAGCTCTGGCATCTGGCAATCCATCAGGACAAGGTTGTAATCCGATCTCTCCAGCGATTCTATGGCCGCCTTCCCATTCGCAACGATATCGGCCGTATACCCGAGTTTCTTCTCCAAAATATGCACAATAACCTTCTGATTGACAACGTTGTCCTCTGCCACGAGGATGCAAAGACTTCGTTTGTGATCCTCGGATAGGGAATAACGCGTAACGATCTGGACTGAGGCCTCTTTACCTGCACTTGCAGTTGCCCCGGTAATAATTCTGAGACATTCAAACAACTGTGACTGTTTTACCGGCTTGAGCAGATACGCCGCAAATCCCAGCCTCTTAAAATATTCAGCATCGCCACGCATACCAACCGAAGTGAGTATCGCCAGGATCAGGTATTTGAGTTGCGGATCGGCCTTGATTTCCCTGCACAGTGATTCTCCATCCACATCCGGCATACAACGGTCAATCAAGGCAATCTGAAATGGATTGCCATCATGGATAGCCTCATGTAGCTTTTTCATCGCCTCATCAGCCGAGGCAGCCTCATCAACCCTGCAACACCACGATTCGAGATATGCCCTAAAGATACGCCGGTTCGTTTGATTGTCATCAACTACCAGCACACGCATATTCTCTATGACGCCAGGTTCATACGGCAGTCGTTGCCGGACAGAAGGTTGTTTTTCCAGTATTACCGTAAACCAGAACGTTGAGCCCTTACCCTCTTCGCTTTCCACACCTATTTGACCACCCATCATCCCGGCAAGCTGTTTGGAAATTGCCAGCCCAAGTCCGGTGCCGCCGTACATCCTGGTGTTGGAAGAATCCACCTGGGAAAAGGACTTGAACAATTTCTTTATGCGATCGGCAGGAATGCCGATGCCGGTATCTCTGACAGCAAACCGCACGGTTACCTGCGAATCAGTTTCGTTGTCAAGGGTTATGCTGATGGCGACCTCGCCGTCTTTCGTGAATTTTATGGCGTTGTTAATAAGGTTAGTTAACACCTGTCGCAACCGGCCAGGGTCTCCCCGCAAAAGCGAAGGAACTTCCGGATCGATAAAATAAGAAATTTCCAGACCTTTCTTCTCTGCCACGACAACCAGGATATCGATGGTGCTTTCCACAGTAATACGTAGATCGAAGTCAATGTTCTCTATCTCCAGTTTACCAGACTCTATCTTGGAAAAATCCAGGATATCATTGATAATGGACAACAAGGAGTTGGCACAATTGCGAATCGTCTTTGCATAATCATGCTGATCCTGAGTCAATTCCGTATCGAGCAACAGATCAGACATACCTATGATACCGTTCATCGGCGTACGTATTTCATGGCTCATGTTGGCAAGAAATTCACCCTTGGCACGGCTGGCTTCATCAGCCAACTTCCTAGCCTTTTCCAACTCATTATTCTTTTCTTCAACATTCTCTTTTTGTATTTCAAGTTCTTCATAGTAATGCAATAACTCTTTGTGTCGTAACTGCAATTCTTCCTCAGCTTGCTTTAGACCGGTAATATCATTGAAAATCTCCAAAATCGCCTTTTTCCCTTTATATACTAAACCTACATGCGTTATCTGAAATACCTTCCCACCCAAGATATCTTCTGATTCTATAGCTTCTGTCTTTCCTGTTCTCACGCCTTCTTTCAGGAAACAATTCTCGCACTGCTTTTTGTTGTCACGGTAAATATTCCAGCATTTTTCCCCTCTTATTTTTTTACCCAGAAGGGTTTCAAATTTTTTGCTCACATAGAGGATATTGCCTTCCTCGTCTACAATATCCAAACCAAAGGGAAGAGAACCAACAAGGGTTTGATTGAAATCACTAAACTCTTGTAGTTCTTCATCCGCTTTTTTACGCTCGGTAACATCCTGAACCGTTCCGTTCATCTGGATTGCCTTATCTGTGTTATCAAAATGGATTTCACCCTGTCCATGGACAAAGCGTATCGAACCATCTGGTAAAATTATTCGAAAGTCAATGCTGTGAGGTTTCTTCTCATATATGGACTCATTAACAGATTTTTTCACAAACTCTCTATCTCCGGGATAAACGGAATTAAGGAATGCTTCATACGTTACAGCAAATGTCTGACGAATTAAACCAAAAATGCGATAGGTCTCATCAGACCACCATAGTGTATTTTTTACTATGTCCCATTCCCAATTCCCAATGTGGGCAATTCGTTGAGCATTGGCGAGGCGTGCTTCGCTCTTCCTTAATGATTCCTCCACACGCTTGCGCTCCGATAGTTCTCCATATAATTTATCTGCTTGTTCAAGTGCAGTTTTTTCGTATGCCTCTAGTAACTGCTCAAAAGCAGCTATTTGAGACCTAAGGTATTGAATTTCTGTGTTTTCAGTACTATTTTCCATAATAACAATCTCTTTCCGTTCATGCAAATACCGTATTTTCAAATGGCAATACTGCTATTTTCATATTTAGTGACAGGGTCTTGAAATAATTGGCAATCTCCTTCGAGACAGGAACCTTAAGGAACATAACAACTGTAAAAATATCTCCTGATGGGAGTAATCCGCCGAACCCTAAAACGGATTTTATACCGTAGGGAATGACAAATTCTTTTTGCGTTGGAATGTAAGGACTGCCGGGCGCCTCGGATACATGGAAGACGTTATAGGTCTTCTGTCCAGCATCCAAGAGAAGTTTTGGGTCCGGTTTGATAACCATGCTTATACTTAATCCCAATTGTATAATAAGGGTCCGGATCATCGGGATATGATGAATAGCCTGTTCGCTCGGCAATGGAATTGCTTTGTGCCCCTTTGAGGTTTTCCTGGAATTCCACTCCGGGTTTTCCCCAGCTGTAGCCAGGAGAGTCAGGCATTTCATGTCTGGTGAAAAAGAGTAGTCCCCCAGCATACTCCTTGAAAAGTTTTGAAGTTCGTCATCAAGTTTTTCGTAAGTATGGGTTTTGAAAAAACGAACCAAAGAACATGCCCGATTCCCGCTTTCCCCATCGATCAGGTTATTGTACAAATAGTGAACAGTCCTATTAGCTACATCTTCCATGTTTTTAGCGCCTTTTCCAATATTGCGCAGGATTCTCCCACATTCAGTCATATCACGTATAGTAAAATTTATTAAGTCATAGCTCTTAGACTTTTCATTTTGAGTATTCATAATTCGTTTTTATCCACTATGAATTCAACAATTTCTTGTTGCAACACCCACTGCTTGATTTTATTTCATCAGAATTATGGAACAATTTACCAAGTTTTTTATTTTTTTGCATCTCTTCACCCTAACCCGAACGAGTCGGAATGCGTAGCGCGGGTGGTTTATCCCCCGCCAAAGGCCGACCACAAGGGATCGGCGCTACGTTTTTTGTCAAAAATGTAAAAATATATTTTGAAAGACACTAAATTATCAGGTTTGTACCGCTCAGTGATATTCCGTGTATTTCTGTGTCGAACCTTTACTATTTTTCTTTAGGAGTACGACAAAGTGTTTTTCTGCCTCTCTGTACCGCTGCTGATTGTGAAGTTCAATGGCAAGCCACAATCTTACACTCCGGTCATCCGGTGTTATTTTTATCATGGTATTCAAGACCTTTATCGCTTCTTTTCTCTTTTCCACCCTTATTAAAATTTTCCCGAGGCAATAGTATGAATTGATTTCCTTTCGGCCTGGCACTTTTCTTATCATAGCGTTGTAGAGCATCATGACCTTATCAGCATCAGGGGACTCATTGTTCTTGTACAGTGATTGTAAAAGGATCTCATTTTTATAAACCCATTGAAAAGCGCCCCAGCATATTCCAATATAGAGAAGGAAGAAGGTTACAATGAACCACTTGCTGCGAATGAGTTTGATTGAGTTCATAGGTAATATTATTGCTCCTATGTGCCGGTAAGATGTAAAAGGATCGTTTTTGAATCCCCGGAGATATTGATAAATTTGACGCCTATAAAATAAGAATGCCCACCTGCGACTTCCCTTTGTTGTGCGATTTTGCCTTTTGCAAAAAAGATTCCTGATGGCGTGAAAACCTCCATGTCCAGTATTTCTTCCGCTTCTACGGGCATGAAACTGATAAAAGAGAGGCCGGAGGCGCTAAGATCATTGGTGACAACGGTTAGCATAATTTTGCCATTGGTTCGAACAATAAGGGGAAGGTTTATTTTTCTCCGGACATGTTTTCTGAACTTTTCGTGGCTATAACACTTAAAAATCAGTTTTACAAAAAAGGATGGTTTTCTACCAAAGGTATGGCGAAACCGGGGAAGGAGCGTGTTAAAGCAGTACAAATTCATCAATTCAATGTTTTCCTTACTTAATTCCTCAAATTTGACTCCGTGGACAAACATGCCGTGATGGTAACCTTCGTTACGCATGAAAAGGACAGACGCATGACATTGCAAAATTTTCTGGCCAAGGTAAAGGGAAAGAGAGATGTTTCTCTTAACCGGCAGCGGGACAAAGGTAATCAGGGAAATGCCAAATTCATTCATATCTTTTGTGACTCCCAGACCGCTTATTGAATCCACACCGCCAGATAAAAGAAAAATCAAAGGATTGTATAGGATTTAATCCCGCAAAAACTGCAATGGATGGTATCGTAAGATAGATTGCTTTGGGGAATCCAAAAAGCCAGCCGAAAATCGTAGAGGAAAAACAGATTCTCTGGGGAATGGTCAGCCCTTTTTTAAACAGAGGGTTACATTTAAAAAACATGCCCATATTCCCTTCTGCCCAACGGAGCTGCTGAACATGATAGTTCTTCAGGTCTTTGGCTGCAAGTTCGTTTGAGAGCACCTCGTTATGGTAAACCCCATTCCAGCCACGCGAGTAAAGGAGAATGGTTGTATGGAGATCCTCGGTAATACTTCCTGTGGCAAATCCCCCTATATCTTCAAGCGCCTTTTTCCGAAATACCGCTGCCGTTCCAGCAAAAAAGGCAGAATTCCAGTAATCCCGCCCCGGCATAATCAAGCGGTAAAAGAGATTTTGCTCTGTCCAGGATTTTCTCTTTTCCATGCTGATCCTGAACTGAAATGAGTCTACATTATAGTAATTATGGGGGGTTTGAACGAAGGCAACCTTCTGATCGTGAAAATAACCAAGGGTTTTATCCAGAAAATCAGGCTGAGGGACGCAGTCCGTATCGAGAATCACCACAAATTCCCCACGGGTTAATTGCAGTGCATAGTTGAGATTTCCTGCTTTGGCATGAGTTCTTTCTTTTCTGGCAATATATGCACAGCCCCATTCTTCAGCTTTTATTCGTAATTCAGGGCGATTTCCATCATCCAGGATATATATCTGATGAGGATAGCTTATGTGTGCACAGCCAAGCACCGTTTTTCTTATAACAGGGACATCCTCATTGTAGGTAGGGATGTAGATATCTACCGTTACGTTGGAAAGAGCAGGAGGCGCTTTCCTCTCGCGTGGATTCCATAACTGAAAGGCAAAGAGAAATATGGAAATAAAACCATGAACATCCGCGTAAAAAAAACTCAGGGAAAGGATTAAGGCGTCCGGATTGATGGTAAATCGGATCCGATACACAAGATAATACAAATACACACTTAAAATAAAAATGATCACAACCTGATATTTTAATTGTTTTATTTGCATGTTTCTCTATGCAACATCCCTTCAATTCTTTCCGTTTGCAGCAATCTTTAACCACCGGACGAATCTCTCTTTATCGTCACTTCCAGCACCCCTTAAACGTAGCTCTTCTGACTGGCCAAAAAAATGAGTAAATTTGACGCCCACGAAATAAGAATTTTCAGACACGATTTCCCTCATTTGCATTATCTCCCCTTCTGCAAAAAGTTTCCCAAATGGCGTTATAATCTCCATATGCAGCAGCGTGCCTGTCGCCAACGGGATATAACTCGTAAATGAAAGCCCGGAAATACTGACATCATTCGTAACCACCAGAAGAGAAGATTTGCCATGATTGTAAATAACAAGAGGAATCGTTATTTTTTTCCGAACATGCCTCCGAAACCGTTCGTGATGATAAAACCTGAAAACCAGTCTTAAAAAGACGGATGGCTTTTTTCCGAATCTCTGAAGAAATCTGGGCAGGATAGTGTTGAAGCAGTATACACTAATCACATCCATCTCCTCTCTGCTTAAACCTTCAAACTTCAGGCCGTAAATAAACATTTTTTCATGGAGGTAGTTGGTTAGATGACTTGAATGGGCTGTATAAAGAATGGTGGCCTTACATGTTACCGTTCTTTCATTCAGATAGAGAGAAAGCAAGACCGGTTTGTCCAATGGCAAAGGAGTAAAAGTGACCAGGGATATCCCGTGCTCGTTAAGGTCTCTGCTGATTCCTACATTGCCCAACGAAACCGCATCGGACGGTACAGAATATCGTACCGGTATCGCTCCGATGAACCGGAAATCCTTGCGCTTAAAGTATGGCCTGGTAACCAGTTCAATTCCAGACACGGCCAGAAATCCATTCACGAAGCTCCAGAAGATGGCAACACCAATACCCATAAAATCGGGAGATATACCATAATAGAGTTTTAATCCCCCCCATGCAATTCCACCAAAACAGATAAGACACAAGAGAGATTGAGGAATAATTTCTAAAATATTGGTAGATGCCTGAAGACCTTTCCCGGTGACTTTGAATACCGATTTTCGCCGTACTAAATTCTTCAAAGCTGCCTTAATGAAGATAAAGAAATTCATCATGAGATAAGATTCGTCATATCTGATTTTTCCATATCCACGGCAGGCAAACTTGAACCCAAG
The DNA here is from genome assembly GCA_007618135.1 of Candidatus Brocadia sp. WS118. Taxonomy (GTDB): domain Bacteria; phylum Planctomycetota; class Brocadiia; order Brocadiales; family Brocadiaceae; genus Brocadia. The sequence goes on from PHFX01000157.1 coordinate 7,504, forward strand.
GAGGATCACACCAAGAAACATCACATATCTCCATATAAAGGAGAAATCAAATGATCCTATAGGATAGCCACCCGAGAGGATCATAATAGGCGGCAAAATAAAGTAGATAAGTTTCGGGAACCCAATAAGCCAACCAAAAATGACGGCAAAAAAACAGATTCTCTGGGGAATTGTTAAACCTCTGATAAATAAAGGATTATTTACAAAAAACAACCCGATATTTCCTTCTGCCCAGCGCAGCACCTGTGTGTGGTAGTTTTTCAGATCCTTTGCCGCAAGCCCATTTGATAATACTTCATTATGATAAATCCCCTTCCAGCCATGTGAATACAGGAGAATAGTCGTATTGATATCTTCCGTAATATTTCCGGTGGCAATGCCACCGATATCGTTCAAGGCTCGCTTCCTGAATACCGCTGCGCTGCCGGTAAAAAAGGTCGAATTCCAATTGTCTCTGCAGGGCATCATGAGCTTATAAAAAATATCCTGTTCGTTCCAGGATTGTTCTTTTTTCTTATTGATTCTGAATTGGAATGAATCAACATTATAATAATTGTGAGGAGTTTGAACGAAGGCAACCTTTGGGTCATGAAAATAACCAATCGTCCTGTCGAGAAAATTCGGCTGAGGAACAAAATCTGCATCAAAGATAACCACATAATCGCCGTCCGTGTGTTGGAGTGCGTTATTTAAATTTCCAGCCTTGGCATCTTTCCTTTCCTTCCTGGCAATGTATTTACATCCCCAGCTTTCAGCTTCTTTTGCCAATTCAGGACGATTCCCATCGTCCAGGATATATGTTGTGTGAGGATATTGTATCTTGGCACAACTCAGTGCGGTTTTTCGCAGGATGGAAATATCTTCATTATAGGTAGGAATGTAGATGTCTACTGATAACCCAGGGATTGGTGAAGGCCATTTTCTCTTTGCCGGCTTCCATATTTGAAAGAAAAAAAGAAGTAAGGCAAGAAAACCATGAGCCTCTGCATAAAAAAACCCAATTGAAAGAATAAAGGACTCCGGATTAATCGTGTAACGAATCCGGTATATGAGATAATAAAGATATACCCCTAGGGTTATGACAATTGCAGCCTGATATGGTGTATGTCGAAATTTCAAACGATGTTGATTTATTTTTAAACAAATTTTTGGACAAATTGTTTATTTATTACACAAAATTATGAACAAATCATTTTTAAGTTTAATTAATATGCAAACGGAAGTCCTAAATTTCGTGTTAATGGACAACAGGGTACTTTTCGTTCTCGTATGAATATGGTAGAAATGAGGGATATTTTGTTTTATACTCTTAAGCGAATACTACAATTGCCCTTGAATCCGGGTAGCGTCTTGCCGTGGGCACTTTCAGGGATTTTCACACTTTCGCAATATAAATTAGGTTGGGTTTTAAAAGACAAAAACCCAACGACTTTTTACCCACCCCTAAATCCCCTCCCAAGAGGGGACTTCTCAAATTCCCCTCTTGAGAGGGGCAAGGGGTGTGTTCATTCATAGATTAACAAAAAAAGAATTGAAATTCCTTAACATTAAATTAGGCCTTCGGCTACTTTCCCCCCTGTTTCCTCCCGTAAACGGGGGGATTATGGGGGGTATTTGAAATTCCTTAACATTAAAGTAGGGGCGAAGCATTTGCTATAATTGTCATGAACGCTTTCAGAGCAAAACGGGCAAATGCTTCGCCCCTACTCTGCACGACAAATATTACAATTATGGAAAATTTTAAAAAAAACTACCTTGTTACCAAAAGGAGGTATCTTTCATTGGTATTGAAATACGATGTGGTAGTTGTGGGTGCCGGGCCATCCGGTGCAGCCACAGTCAGGGGACTGGTAAATGAAGGATTCAAAGTCCTGGTAATAGAAAAAAAGAAACTACCCCGATATAAGATCTGTTCTGGCATTATTTTCAAAAAATCACAAGAGCTCACTAGAAAATATTTTGGTGAAATTCCCCATGCAGCCTATGCTACTCCAAATTTTTTACAAGGGGTAAGGTTTTGGGATCGACAGGGACATTTTACCGATTGGTCCTTTAGCAAAGATGGAGATGGCGCTCCCAACATATGGCGGTCTGAGTATGATTACTGGCTTATTAAAAATTCAGGGGCTGAAGTATGGGATTGTTGCAGCCTGAAGGGATTTACTACTTCAGCTAATCATGTATCCCTGGAATGTTATCATGCAGCCAGGAACGAAAAGAAAGAAATACAATGCAAGTACTTAATAAGCGCGGAAGGCGGCAGGTCATTAATCAGGGCAAGACTGGATCCCGATTTTGAAAAGAGCCTGAAATGGTTTGTCGCATATCAGAATTACTACGAAGGACACTCTGATGTGGATCCTTGTTTTTATCACGGTTTTCTCGACTCTCAATACGGCGACGTGTATGCATGGTTTAATGTAAAGGACGGTCTGCAAATTTTTGGCACAGCGATAAAAATGGGCAATAAACTCTATTCCTGCCTGAACAATTACACGGAAATGCTGAAAAATAAGTTTGGCTTACAGCTCACAAAGCTGGTAAGAAAAGCCGGTTGCCTGGGTAATGATATGTGCACAACTGGCAGGTTTTATTTGGGAAAGGGAAATGTGCTGCTGGTTGGAGAAGCAGCGGGATTTCTGAATGCATTTGGGGAAGGGATTTCATGCGCATTATCAACCGGACTATCAGCTGCAGAGGCGATCAGCAAAGGTATACGATCAGGAGACGACACGCTTGAGTTGTATACCGAATTAACAAGACAGGAAAGAAGGCAGACCGCTGTGTCATGGAAGTTAGGCGCTAAGATCGCCGGCAGAAATCTGATGCCATTATAATGGGGTGCATACTAAATGTTTAGGAATTTCAAAGTTGTTGCAGAGCGAAGATTTTTTTCGTTCTCCATTGAAAAGCAGTACGCCGAATATCGAACAAGGAATGGTGAATGATGAAGTATTTTAACTTCACTATTCAACATTCCTTGTTCTGCGGTTCGATCTTCTCTTTAAATAAACCGCCGAAGGCCCAATTAATATCACGAAAGGACTGAATGCATGACTTATCTGGAAGCGCTGATTCTTGCAATTATCGAAGGAATTACTGAGTTTTTACCAATTTCGTCAACCGGTCATATGGTAATTGCCTCTACCTTTATGGGTATCAGCGATAATACCCTTACCAAAAATTTTGTAATCATTATTCAGCTTGGCGCTATTTTATCTGTAGTGGTATTGTATTGGCGAAAATTTCTTACTTCTTTCCGGTTTTATTTGAAACTCGCATTTGCTTTCCTCCCTGCGGCCATTGCAGGTTTTTTCCTGGAAGATTACATTGATCTTTTATTGGCAAATGTCTGGGTGGTGGTTGCCTCACTTATTTCTGGGGGAATTATCCTGATCTTTACCGATCGATGGTTTCAACATGCCGAAGGAACGGAAGAACAGGAAACATCATGGTTCCAGGGCTTTAAAATCGGCTGCTTTCAGTGCATTGCCATGATTCCCGGAGTATCCCGTGCGGCTGCAACGATCATCGGCGGAATGACTGTAGGACTCAACCGGCGAACCGCTGCTGAATTCTCCTTTTTTCTTGCTGTTCCAACTATGCTTGGCGCCAGCGCAAAGAAGATGATGGACTCTTACAAGATAATTCAAAACCACGACATTACCATCCTTCTCTTTGGGAATTTCGTGGCTTTTCTTGTGGCCATGATTGCCATCAGGGCCTTTATCGGTTTCCTGAAGCAACATGGTTTTAAATGGTTTGGGTATTATCGTATTGTCTTTGGCGCAGCAATCGCTCTTATTGAACTTCTCATGAATCTTTGATCAATTATAAATTTTTGAGATTGCCTCAGCCTACAAAGAGTCAATCCTACCATAGACATCTGTTAGGGGAATCGATGGCTCTGGCCCGATTATTGAAAGATTAGCATTTGTCTCATCTTCTTTGTGGGGAGTGAAGTTCTGCCTGCGGATGTCCTTCTTTTCCTTCGAGACAATTGCCATTCCAGTCACCCAATCGGTAATTTTCCTTACTTGGGTAACTACGGGTAAAAATATTTCCCCAACATTTTTTATGAACCCAACTCCTACAACGTATTTATCACCACGTTCAATCATAATTTTCACATTCCTTTCAATAAGTTTACGTGAATAGGCTGTTAACTCACTAGCGATAGGTGTACCTGTTATCATAGTAAAATAACAAATAATTTATAACAGATAATATTTTAATAACTTGTGATAAAAATTAAAAAATAAGAGAGAAATTATCTGGCAGGTATCCGGCTTAAAATGTCGTCAATTTCAATATTTCGTCGCATAATTAAGCAGTTAATTTTTTTCATAAGTAATCAATATCAAAAGCGACATTCGAGCAGGTAGGCGTGCTGGCAATTTGCCGCAGCGAAGTGATACATTACTCATCCGTGGTAAATGGATCGTCTGCCATTGTCCCACGGAATTTTTCCGCGTGGGTAAGGGCATCCTGGCGTTGCTGAAAGACATGGATACGGTTGTCGTTCGTTTCGTTGGTAATAAGCTCACTCTCAACAAAATAGGCCATATATGAGTCAATCTTATTGCCCCTGATTTCATCGGTAACGACAACATGATCAACCCACGGGGCATTGTTTTTAAACCATCGTACTGCGCAGTAGATTGAACAAAATTTTTTTATAGAACGATCGCTGAGGACAATATCCACCTCATAAATGGGCGTAATGGCAGAACCGTCGAAGGCGCAACGAGGGCTTTTCAGGAATTTTTGATACGCTACCCCGGCAATCGCAACAATGATACTAATAACGAGTCCAATCCAGAATTTTTTTGTCATGTAAATATCAGATGTATTGTTACCATCATAAGGGAGGCCAGCAGGCAAAAAGCAGACAAGCCATTTACCTTCTTGAAAAGATGCCCAGTTACATGCTGTGTTTCTGCATTCAAGCATAGCATGCGCAGGATGCCCATCCACCCAACCGCAAAGGTGCCTATGACAAACAATCCGAGCATAATCGGTGCGTCAGGGACCACCCCTTTCCCCATAAAACAATAGATACAATGATGATAAGGAAGTTGCATGAGTCTTGGAACAATGTTTTCAAGATACGTATAAATAACTACCGGAATATTGACAACCCCTACGATAGCCAGGCAATACAAGACAATTTTTCTATATAACGTAGTAAATAAAAGCCACTTTTTGGAAAGCAATAGAAATAACAAAGCAATAAGTATGATATTTGTCAGATAGTACAGGACAAACAATATCTTCTGAAAATGCCTTCCGAAAATTGCATGAGGAATCATGGCTGAAGGTCGTAGGGGCACATCAAAGAAGGTGGCACAGCAGGAGACTGACATCAGGGGTTTCATCCGGAGTACGTAAAAGATGTCGGCAATACTATCAGCAAGCAGTACGCCACATGCGATGAGGAGAAAACACAAGTTCCGCCTGGCAAGCGGCGACGTGGATGCAGCTTTATCAACGTAATAACACAGCAGCCAGCCTCCCATGATGAAAAAAGAGATGGGTTTAATAATTTGTAAAAAGGTAACGGTAAAAGGAAGAATTTGCGTAACACCAAACATGCACATTGCACCGGGCACTTCTGGCACAAAACTCTGAAGCATAAAGTAGAACCACGGCCAGGCAAGCATCCTTACCGAAAGGATCACACATGCCAGGAGAAATACCAGATAACCCCTCTGTTCAAATTTACTCTTTGTCTCCAATGACATCGCAGATTCAAAACGAAGAAGCATCTTTAAGACGGCATAAAACAAAAATCCGCCTAAGAAGAGCGACAAAAAGGCAACAAACAGCATGATAAGGGTGTAGATGTTAACAATCATCAGAGTATTCTGCCGTTTTTCATTTTAAATACCACATCGGCAACCTTTTCAAACATTGCATCGTGGGTGGCAACAAGAATGGTAACCCCGCGTGCCTTTAGTTCATTCAATAATTCTCGTATCTGGACGCTGGTTTCTTCATCAATATTCGATGTCGGCTCATCAGCAATAATAATTTCTGGATTATTTATCAGCGCCCGGGCAATAGCTACGCGCTGCTGTTGACCTCCGCTGAGTTCCTCTGATGTGTGGTCTAACCGGTCGCCAAGCCCCATCTTTTCTAAAAGCAATTTTGCCCTTTCAAACCGCTCCTTATAACCGATTCCCCGTGGGACAAGCGGATAAGCAACATTCTCCCAGCTCGTAAGCCTCGGAATGAGATGAAAGTCCTGAAAGATAAAGCCGATCTTTTCACGCCGAAGCCGTGCAAGGGCAATATCGGAAAATGGGGTAATCTCTTCTCCATACAGAAACACCTTACCCGCAGTAGGCCTGTCCAAAGTACCCATGACATTCAGCAGGGTCGTCTTCCCGGAGCCAGATGGGCCGTTGAATACCACAAAGCTGTTTTTCGAAATGGTTACGTTAATATCATATATAGCTCGTATCTCGTATTGTGAAGAATGGCTATAGGATTTACAAAGATGTTCTGTTCGAATCATTATTTCATCAACACAACCGGTGACGCCGTTGATGACCTCCACGAAGAATAGACACTTCCAACCATAGTCAGGAGAAAGGCAAAAAAGAAACTAAGCAGGCAGGGCAAGGGTAAAAACCTTGCAGGCAGGGTAAATCTGGGCAGCATGGTTATCTCTGCAATAAAAAACTGCGCGATAAACGCACCGTTAAAACTCTTCACCCAAAGGACGGATAGCAATATGGCTATGGTAGCACCCAGGAAGCTAATGAGTAATTGTTCCATAGAAATGAGTTCTAATACCTCCAGCGTCTGCCAGCCGGTAGCCTTCATGATGCCAATCTCCTTTTTTCGTTCAGACAATCCAAAACCAGAGGCAACCAGAATGGCAGGCACACCCAGGGCAAAGGCAACGACATAGAAAGCACTAAAGATCCCTTCCTTGAGCATAAATCCTTTTTTAACATATAACGATACCATCTGTTTGTCTTGCAGCCGGTAGGCTTCATGCTGAAAGATATCATACAAATCAGTCGCAATCTCAGAATTGTGCCCGGGCAGGGTATGAATTTGTATGTCCGTAGCGACATCCTGTTTGCCGAACAACTCCCCGGCATCCCTGAAAGACATGAATATCATTGAAGCGCCCCAGATACTGGAGTCTGAGGAAAAGATACCCACCACCGTAAAGACCTTGCGTTGCTGGCAGCGCATGCTGAACTGATCACCGGTTTTTAAATGAAAGTGCGTTGCTAATTCATATCCCACAACCACCTCATGGGAATTTTCAAAAAGCCTGCCTGAAACACAGGAAATGGATTCAGGGACATCTTCTTGGTTGATACCAACAATAATCGCCAGTTTATTTTGTAAAAATCCCCGGCCAATAATCCGTGGTACTACCCTTGTCACCCCAAAGATCTTTTTAATCTCATCCAGGTATTTCAGTGGAACGGCGGCATTTCTACCAAATTCGTCATAGGTCAGGTAAAGATCGGCGCCGGCATTTACGGAGATGAGCGATTGCCCCCGTACCCCTTCAGAGATGGCAATGGCGGTTATGAAAGGAGAAAGGATGGCAATAAGGCAGAGACAGACGACAACCGTCTTTGCCCTGTGTCGCAATAAGTTTTCTGTTGCCAGGAATAATAAATTTAAATGTTTATTCACTCTTTGCGATTAAAATGGTATTATAAGGAACCCATACCTGATAATAAAAAGTATTTCAGATTATATTGAAAATATCTTTGTATATTCAATGGAATTATGGTGACTTGACATACATTATATCGTACGATACCATGCCGGTAAATCGATAAAAATAGATGGTGCGTTGAATGACCTTGATAAGGAATCTGATTTATGGGCGTAGCAAATGCAAAAGTATATTTAAAAAACCCTAAAATGCCGAAGCTAAAACCTGTAGAGGTTGACGCAATGGCGGACTCAGGGGCAGTACATCTGTGTATCCCTGAGCATATAAGAATTCAACTGGAGTTAGACGAAATTGATAAGAAAGAAGTAATTTTAGCGGATGGAAGCCGTAAGCTTGTTTCTTATGTTGGCCCAATTGAGATTCGTTTTAAAAATCGTGTTGGTTTTGCAGGGGCATTAGTAATGGGCGATCAGGTTTTGCTTGGTGCAATACCGATGGAAGATATGGATTTGGTTATCATCCCAAAGACCAGAACGGTAGATGTTAATCCAGTCAGCCCAAATATCGCAACATCGATCGCCAAGTAAGCAGATAGGTGGACAATACCCACCACACCTTGTTGCCTCACCTTAAAAGCCCGGGGCATACAAAACCAGACAATTATCATAATTCAGCATAATAAATTCTCAAGCCTAATAACGAAATACAGTTCACAATTCTATTCATTATTGGTTGACATCATACATTTCATGTAATAATATGCTGACAGCGGTAATGAGAAATATCGAACTTTTGGGCGAAGCTGCCAAATTGCTATCAGATGAAACTAAAGAAAATAGATTGAAGGGGGAAAGATAAGGCTACTCCCTATCCCGATTATGCGACAAAATACATCACATAATAATCAGAAATCAGGAGGTATTTATGTTGGAACTTCATAAAAAAATAGTAATTGATGAAAACAGTAAGCCGATTGCAGTTCAGATACCAATTGAGGAATTCGAACGTTTGGAGGAAGTAATAGAAAATTACGGCTTGTCAAAATTAATGGACGAAGTAAAAAGTGATGAGCGAGTTACAGGTGAAGATGCAAAAAAATATTATCAATCATTGAAACAAAATGTGGAAAGTTGAATATACAAAACGTTTTCTTAAAGAACTCGTCAAATTACCCAAAGAAATACAAACTAGGGCGGAGGAAATAGTTTTTAATGAACTACCATCTTTCAATCCCTTTGAACTTGGATATATTCAACGAATGACAGGTTATCCGGATAAATATAAAATCCGCTTTGGAAATTATAGAATAGGCATCACAATAGATAAAGATAAACAGATTGTTGTTTGTCAACGTGTTGCACATCGTAAAGACATTTACAAAATATTTCCGTAGACATCACATAAACAATTAAATACAGCCAACCGTAAAATAGACGAATGGTTTAAAAAGAATGGCAATTTTATACCGAATATTTTCGTCTAGTCAATTGAGTTTCAAAATACTTATAGCTACATAGCGATCAATTATTCATCTTGAGCAAGTGATGAGCAGCAACAAAATTCTCAATCCTATCCCCGCTATTACCGAAGTCGATCGAATTGCTGCGATTCAAGACCCGATCATTCGCAATTTACAGATCACACAGTGCTATCACGAATTGTCTGCCGTGCTCGCAGAAAGAACTAGACTGAGCGCTAATTGGTGTACGTTTGCAACCTGGGCATCAAAGCAAGCTGGTCAGACGATTCGGACGGAAGACCTCGTGCGCTCACTGGAAAACATCCTCGATACTGAACCCACCGTAACACGGGCAATCAAAAACGTTGTCACAACCACTCACCACATCGGTGGAAAACGTGATCTGCCGGAAAACGAGAAGACGGTACTTGAAATCTTAAACCCGTTTGAGGCAATCGACCGGGCTGACCTGCCGGATCGGCTGCACTTCATTATCGACCTGTTCCGATGTTACCAGGAATTGAAAGATCTCTTTGAGCCCCCTTTTACTGCCGAACAAGTCACAGCAATAAAAAACGGCCACCTTCCTGATGGCCGATTATGAATATTTCTGTCGTTGAATGACTCAATTAGTATAAAAGCTTTAGGCCTCTACTAAAACTGATAGCTCAGGCCGGCAAAAAACGTCCTTCCCGGCCTGGGTAGATCGTCTGGTATGACAGTAGGCCCTGGATCACTATAGTCCTTGTCAAGCAGATTGAACACCGTCCCCTGTATTTCCAAGGTTTTGAAGAACTCTTTTGCAATGACAGAAAGATTCAGGAGTGCGTAAGCAGACAAGTCATCCCTGGGGTCATCGTCTTCCCGGGAACGTGACCCGCTGACAAAGGTGCTCAGGTTGGTATTGATATATTTTGGATAGTGTACATTTACCCCGAAGTTGCCGTAATGTTGGGCAACGAATGGGAGATCATTTCCATGGTTATCCTCAGGATTCTGGAAGGTATAGTTCATAAAAATGTAATTGTCTTTGACGATATTCACCTTCGTCTCCATCTCAATGCCCTGGACATGGGCATTCCCAGCATTTTCATACTGGGATGTGTTTTGGTTGGGGGGCGGTAGGCTATGCAATACAATCAGATCCTCTATATCGTTATAGAAATAATTAATACTGCTGGTGACATGTTTGTTGAACTGATAACTTAAACCGACCTCATATGTTTTAATTTTTTCCGGATCTAAATCCTCATTTCCCAGAATGGCTGGCTGATTCTTGGTAAACATCTCTATAAAGTTGGGGGCACGGAATGCCTCTCCATAAAGCACCTTTAATGACGCATTCTTCATAAATGCCCATGTTAATCCTGATCTCGGACTAGTTGCCCCTCCAAAATCGCTATATTGATCATGCCTTACCCCAAGGGTGAGGTTTAAGGTATCAGTGATATCCCAGGTATCTTGCAAATAAACCGCCCATATCCTTCGCGTGACTTCTTTTATAAAGGGGTAATCATCTGAAACGTCCTGGATAGAAGGCAAGGGACTCAGCGTTGCAGGATCAAAATTGGTAAAAAACTCGACATTCGTTTGGTTAATCAAGCGATATTCCAGACCCAGGGTAAGGGTATTCTCATCAAACAATTTATAATCAAAAGGAATCTCTGTGCCGACGATCTTTTCACTCACCTTGGCGTCACCAATGAACCCATCCGGGAAAGTGTTAAATATGTCCGGGATTCCATCTCCATTTATATCCAAAGGTAGGGTTGTGCCATCCGGCAAGGCTTTGACGAAATTATCAGCGTCAATTTGATCGTAATATATCCTTGGTTTTATCGTAAATTTTTCATCGATACTCTTTCTGTATCCTACTTCGCCAAATACATGATTATCCTCAATAGATGATCCATCCGCTAAAGCATATTGAGGCCCTACAAATGGGTCAAAATTTTTATTACTGTACCATCCCTGAAACCAAAAATCAGAATAAGCAACTTTCAAATGCATGTCATATTCCTGCCTGCCATCATGTACACTTCCTGGCGCTTGTGAGGCTGCAGAAAACCCAAGAGGGGAAAGGGCATTGTCAAGGTTCGTTTGGCTATCACTCTCTATAATACCATTAAAGCCACTGGTTTGACGGTAATGCAACATCCCTGAAATCTCGATCTTTCCTAATACCTTCCCGAATATAATATTCTCTTCGTATGTGTCGAAACTTCCATAACCACTGCTGATCTTTACGCCATCGATGTCTTTTGCATCCTTTGTAATAATCTCGATAACCGCAGAAAATGCATTTTCTCCGTATAAAGCGGAGCCAGGTCCACGGATGATCTCTATCTTCTTGATATTTTCCACAGGAAAATCATCAAATTCAGTTAAGGCTCCTCCTGTCAGTGGATCATTTACAAAATGCCCATCAAGCATTACCCTTATTCTGTTTGCGTAAATTGAGTTTGCAAGGCCACGCACGGCAGGCATTGTTTCCCCGAATGATGCCGTCTTCAAAATCTCAAATCCGGGTACCGTCCTCAATATTTCAACAAAGGTGCGGTATCCTAGATTCTTGATCTCCTCAGCCGTAATTACCGTAACGATGCTCGGTGCCTTGCTGACTGGGGTTTCAAGCCTTGTTGCAATAGTTACTTCCTCCTTAAGACCAAACCAGATGGCCTCGGCAGCGATTTCTTCTGCCAGGGCAACTTCCATATCCTGTGGATGCTTGTCCTTCTTATCGGATAGGGTCCCCGTTGATTGAGTTGCTTCCGTGATTGTAATCGAGGATGTATCTGTACCTTCGGCAAAAGTTTCGGATAAATTGGAGAAAAGGAACCATAGTTGGAAAAGGTTTAAGAAGAGGATGATCAGAGATAGATCATTTGTTGTGGATTTGGCCATGCTAGTGGAGAAAAACTCCCTCTGTGCAAGAGAACTGATTTACTACCCACTTTTATTCACACGTTATACGCTTCTAGAAAATGCTTTCAATGAAAACATTTCCCTCTAGTAAACATCTTAAATAAGCTGGCATTCTGTTCCTTCGTGTCATTCCCACGTACGTGGGAATCTCTGATGGCTGTTAAAACTTGTAGCTCAGGCCGACAAAAAACGTCCTTCCCGGCCTGGGTAAGTCATCGGGCACAGAGGGAGGAGCTGGATCGCTATAGTCTTTATCCAGGATGTTGAACACCGTTCCCTGTATTTCCATGGTCTTGAAGAATTCCTTTCCGATAACGGAAAGATTGAGGAGTGCGTAAGCTGGCAGGTCTTCCCTTTCGTCAGTAGCAATTCTGGAGCGTTTTCCACTAACAAAGGTGCTCAGGTTGGTATTAATGTACTTCCAGAAGTTTGCATTTACACCGAAATTTCCGGTATGTTGCGCAACAAGTGGCAGGTCGTTTCCATCTTCACCTTCAGGATTTTTGAAGGTATAATTCATAAAAATGTAGTTCCCTTTGGAAATATCTACCCTGGTTTCCATCTCAAACCCCTGGACATGGGCATTTGTTAGATTTTGATAATGACGCGGGCTCGGTGCATTACGATCTACTGCAATGAGGTCTTTAATATCATTATAAAAATAGTTGATACTGCTTGTAACGTATTTGTTAAACTTATAATTCAAACCAGCTTCATATGTTTTAATTTTTTCGGGATCAAGATCTTCATTCCCAAGTTCAATTTGAAACATTTCGTAAAAAGTAGGCGCGCGAAATGCCTCTCCATACAAAAGCTTCAGAGATGCATCTTTCATAAATGCCCACGTTAACCCACATCGTGGACTGGTTGTCTGACCAAAATCATTATACCGGTCATGCCTGACCCCAAGGGTAACATTCAGGGTATCCGCGATATCCCATGTGTCCTGTAAATATAAAGACACCACCCTTCGTGTAATATCCGGCAAAAAAAGAGAGGTATCAGAATAATCCTGAATTTCATTGTTTGGATTTGGAGCACCGGTAACTGGATCAAAATTGGCTAAAAAATAATTATTGGATTGATTGATTAACCGATATTCCATACCAAACGTGAGGAGATTTCCATCAAACAATTTTACATCAAGCGGAATTTCAGTTCCTGCAATCCTTTCAATACCTTTAACAACATAAATCAATCCATCTGGATACGTGTAGGGAGGAAGAAACGTATTCTCCGGGTTCGACTCAAACTTGCTGTTACTGTCAAATTGATCATAATAGATTCTTGGTTTTACGACAAACCTCTCCTCAAAGGTCTTTTTGTATCCTATTTCACCAAATACATAATTATTTTCAATGCCAGACTCATCATTTAACGAGAGGCCGCCCCCGACAAAAGGCTCACGGTTCTTGTTACTGTACCAGCCCTGCAACCACAAATCCTTATAGGTGGCCTTCAGGTTCAGGCCAAATTCTTGCCTTCCGTCGTGCACACTTCCTGGCGCTAATGATGCCGATGACCCAAATATGCGATCAAGACCCGACTGCGCATCTTCTTCAACAATCCCATCAAACCCGCTCGTCTGCCGGTAATAAGCCATTCCAGAAATGTTAACCTTCCCAACTGCCTTTCCAAATACAGCATTCTCTTCATAGGTATCAAAGCTTCCATATCCGCTGCTTATTCTTACGCCATCAATATCCCCTGCATCGAGGGTAATAATATTAATAACAGCCAGAAATGCATTTTCACCATACATTGCAGAACCTGGTCCCCGGATAATTTCCAGCTTCTTTATGTTTTCTAATGGAAAATCATCGAATCTGCCAAAGGCTGAACCCGTAGTAGTTGTGTTTACGGTATGTCCGTTGAGCATTACCTTTACTTTACTGGCGCCTTCAGCCCCACGTACAATTGGTTCTACAACTCCCGTGCCTGGTTCTTTTCGGATCTCAAACCCCGGTATGGTTCTTAGTAATTCAATCAAAGTACGGTATCCTAAATTCTTAATCTCCTCTCCGGTAATTACGGCAACGATACTTGGTGCCTTGTTAATTGGTGTTTCCTGTCGCGTAGCGATGGTTACTTCTTCCCCGGAACCAAACCAGACGGCTTCAGTTGCGATTTCTTCTGCCAGGGCAACTTCCATAACGCGGGGATGCTTTTCTTTATTATTGGATAGGATCTCAGTTAATTGGGTTGTTTCCTTGGCCGCAATCGATGATGTATCGGTACCTTCGGCAAAAATCCTTGATGATTGAAAAGAAATCGGGCAGAAAAAGGTTAAATAAAGGAAGGAAATCAAGAGACCATTTTTTGCGTATTTGGCCACGAAAATTGCTCCCCGAGAGGCAAGAGGCTACTTTTAAAAGCAACATGAGTGCGGTTTGTGCACGCACTTTGAGCAAAAACCTGATTTAAGACTTTGTTATTCAGGGCATTATATACCAAAATGAGTGAATGTTGTCAACGAAAAAAATATCTTCGGAACAAATGGTTTTTTGAATTTGACGACAGCTACAAAAAGCTCAATGCGCATCGGTGGTTTCTTTTATCTGAATAGTATCATCAAGCATACGCAGTTTATGCATGAGCTTCTCTTCCAGAAGCAGTCGGAACGTTGCCTGTTGTTCGTCAAACCGGCTGTTTAAAATACGGGCATGTTCATGAAGGTATGCAATGAATTTTCCATTTCCCGGATTACAGGTAAGCTCTATATCCACAAAATTCCTTTCAAGCGCATCTCCAATCCTTTGTTTCAGCCCTTGTATTCCCTGACGTGTCTTTGCAGAGATTATCATGCAATCCTTGTGATATGATTGGATCAAAGGGATAATGGACGCATCACTTAAGGCATCCACCTTATTAAATACCATAATCGTCGGCGTTTTATCGCAATCCAATTCCTTCAGTACGGCATTTACCGCCTCGACTTGTTTGTGAACCAGGGGAGAACTAATATCCGCAACATGAAGCAGAAGGTCTGCGTGCCGGGCTTCTTCCAGCGTCGCCTTGAATGACGAGATCAAGTGATGAGGCAATTTCTGGATAAAACCGACGGTGTCGCTCACCAGAATTTTTTGCCCGTTCTCCAGTTGGCAACCGCTCGTTTTTGTGTCGAGTGTGGCAAATAGTTTATCTTCCACAAAGGTATCAATCGCCGTCAGGGCGCTCATGAGTGTTGATTTCCCGGCATTGGTATAACCCACAAGCGATACCGTGAAAAACTCATTTCTGGAGGCGACCAGCCGTTCCTGCCTCTTTTCAATTTCATTCATCTTCTTTCTGAGGTCGTGGATCTTCCTTAACACGATACGCTTATCGACTTCCAATTGTTTTTCACCAGGCCCCCGGGTTCCAATACCACCCTCAATTCTGGAGAGGTGCGTCCACATCCTCTTTAACCTGGGTCGTGTATATTCTAACTGGGCCAACTCCACCTGCAGTTTTGCCTGATGTGTTTTTGCACGCGTCGCAAATATATCAAGAATTAATTCACTCCTGTCAATAACTTTCTTTTCGATGACTTTTTCGAGATTCCTGACCTGGGCCGGAGTAAGGTCATCGTCGCAGATGAGCACGTCGGCATCCATTTCCTTTGAAATACCAGACAATTCAATTGCCTTTCCCTTCCCAAGGTAATACACGGGATCAATGTGCATCCTTTTCTGAACTACCCTGTGGACAACGGTTGCTCCGGCAGTCTCGGCCAGCCGTCTTAGTTCTTCCAACGGCGACTCATCATCGCAACGGTCTCCGGAAACCATAACACGGAAAAGGATGGCGCGTTCTGCCCTCACGGTAAACGCGGTCTCTTTTAATTTCACTTATACCTCTCTCTTGATAGCACCCCGTGGGGTACCCTCATGTAAGCCGAGAATGGGCGAAATGCGATACACCCACACTCCAAAACACTGAATTAGGCCTTCAGCCGTGAATTTTAACCTCCCCTCACTGGTAGGACAAGCGTCCCCGCTTGTCATTATAATATCAACCGGAACGGTTGACCTACCATTGGGGCCGGGGGTGTGTTATGACCGATTTACACACCCCTTAATCCCCTCTTTTTAGAGGGGAAAAACTGGTTTGAAATTCCTGTACGATTATGTGCCGCTATTTCTATCCAACTGATTCAAAACAATCCGCGCATCCACAGCCTTCAAACCTTTCGGATAAACAAGGACGGGGTTCAGGTCTATTTCCTTAATCTCTGCTATGGCAACCATGATATCTGACACCTGCACTATCGTTTGAGCCAATGCGGAAATGTCCGCGGCTTCCCTGTTCCTAAAACCCTTTAGCACCTCGGCGCCTTGTATCTGATGAATCATATCAAGTGCCTCATATTCCTCCACCGGTGCGATGCGAAAGGAAACGTCTTTAAATATTTCAACAAAGATTCCGCCTAGTCCAAACATTACTGCCGGACCAAATTGAGGATCTCTCAGCCCCCCCACAATAACTTCTGTGGAAGGTGTTGCCATTTCCTGGACAAGAATTCCTTGAATCCGTGCACCTGGCTGCCTCTTTGTTACGTCTGCGATAATCTCGGCATAAGCGTGCTCAATGCCGTTGTCATCCTTTATACCAAGCTTTACACCACCCACATCGGTTTTATGGCTGATATCTGGAGAGATAATCTTAAGAACAACAGGATAACCAATGGATCTGGCTGCTTGAATTGCTTCTCCACAAGAAGAAGCAGCTCTGTGCTCAGGAGTCTTTATGCCAAATGCTTCAACGAAATCCTTGGCCTCTGGTTCAAGTAATTCGTATCGCTTCTGAAGCATGGCTTTTTGGATAATACTTTGAGCAGTCTTTGCACTCTTTGACAAAAGATCGTTCATCATGTTTCCTCAGGATATAAACATCGCAATTTGAGAAAATTCTCTGTATCTTAGCTTTTAAAATTACTGTATTTTATTTATTATACTGAGAAAAATAAAATGTTCAAAGTCAATATAACAAATATCGGTGGCATGGCCTGCGGATCCTCTGAAACGATTACATTTTTAAAAAAATGTATCTGATGATAAATGGATGAAATGTCCAATGTAACTCGCGGGTCTTGCCGGTAATGAATTTTAAGAGAGAATACGAAATCCATTCCACAGGGGAAAGGACGGCAGGCTGTACGAAGATGATGTATGAAGGTGGTAGTCCCTGCTAATGCTTCTGTATCGAATGCTGGCGTTGTTTTCTTTGATCTTAAAGACCTTTTCAAGCATCATTAATTTTTCACATGATTATAATCAGACAACTATCCGCCTCTGCATCGAAGACAGGCATATGATGCGAGTCCCTGCTTTTTATTCCGGACTCTGACTTCTTGCTCCTTGTTTCTGATTTATCTTTACTTTGTTCCAAATAGCATCCATCTCTTCCAAAGTGCATTTCTCGATATCCTTCCCCATGGATGCCAGTTCCGTCTCAACCTTTTTAAACCGCTCAACAAACTTATAGATGGTCTTGTGTAGCACGTTCTCCGTATCGAGCTTCAGAAATCGCGAGAG
Organism: Candidatus Brocadia sp. WS118; assembly: GCA_007618135.1. Classification (GTDB taxonomy): domain Bacteria; phylum Planctomycetota; class Brocadiia; order Brocadiales; family Brocadiaceae; genus Brocadia. The sequence continues at coordinate 25,058 of PHFX01000157.1, forward strand.
GTTTACGATGGAAAACAAGAGATCCCCAACCTCTTCTTCGATATTTCCCGGCTTATTTTCCCGGATGGCCTCTTTTACCTCACCCAGTTCTTCGTCTACCTTAGCAATCACGTCATTGATATTCGTCCAGTCAAAGCCTACCTTGGCCACCTTCTTTTGTAACTTCTGGGCCTTTTGCAGAGCGGGGAGATATTTGGGCAGTCCGTCCACAACAAACTTCCTCTCTTCATATCCCTTCTCCTGCTTCTTGATCTGCTCCCATTGGTGAATGACCTCCTCCGGGGTGGCTGCCGTAGCGTCTCCAAAGACGTGGGGATGGCGGCGCGTCATTTTATCAAGGCAGAGCGCCATTACATCTCCAATATCAAATTCCCCCTTTTCCGTTGCAATCTGGCAGTGAAAAATAATATGGAAAAAGAGGTCTGCCAGTTCTTCCTTCAGTTTATCGGGGTCTCCGGAATCTATCGCATCAATTACCTCGTAAGCCTCCTCTACCAAATGGGGTTTTAAAGACGCGTGGCTCTGTTCTTTATCCCATGGACATCCCTCCTTACTGCGTAATTTCCGCATCAAATCTATCAAGTCATGAAATAATGAAATGGATTTATCTTCAGATGTGTTCATAATGCGATTATCCTGTTAAAAATATTGTAACAATTTAGTATTTTGAAAAATCCCACCAATAATAACGTTACACGCAATTAGGTGCAGGTTTAATACCTGCTCCTGTTACGGAAGTATTCATCCAAAATTCTCTGGCAAATCTCTATAGTGTCAGAAAATTCTAGCAATTATTTTTATTGAAGTCAAATATGCAAATGATAAGATATTAACCTGTCATAAATATGATTCCTGAACCTTTTATAAGGATAAACATATGGGCTTTCCAAAACAGCGGCTGCGCCGGTTACGCAAAAACGAAAATATCAGAAGATTGGTGAGAGAAACGCATCTTTCCATAGATGACCTGATTATGCCCCTCTTTGTTCGACCCGGAAAAGGGATCAGGCAACTGATTCCCTCTATGCCGGGAAATTATCAGATGTCCGTTGACAAAATTACGGAAGAGGCAAAGGAATTGGAAGGACTGGGAATCCCCGGCATCATACTCTTTGGGATCCCCGAGCAAAAGGACGAGATGGGTTCGGATGCCTATGCAGACGATGGCATAATTCAACAGGCAATTATCGCCATAAAAAAAGAAGTAAAAAATATCCTCGTGATCACAGACGTTTGTATGTGTGAGTATACCGACCACGGGCACTGTGGATTTGTCAGAAGAGACGAAAAGACAGGTCACTTTGATGTCGATAACGACATGACCTTAGAACTTCTGGTAAAAGAGGCCGTTTCCCATGCAAAGGCAGGTGCAGACATTGTAGCTCCAAGTGATATGATGGATGGCCGGGTAAAGGCTATCCGTGACGGACTTGATGAGAATGGTTTTGAACAGACCCCCATTATGGCATATTCTGCCAAATATGCATCTGGATTTTACGGCCCTTTCAGGGAGGCTGCTGAGTCTACACCGGGATTTGGAGACCGTTCATCTTACCAAATGGATCCGCACAATGCATCAGAGGCACTTCGTGAAGTATCTCTGGATATAGACGAGGGTGCGGATATCGTGATGGTAAAACCGGCGTTGGCCTATCTCGATATCATCCGGAGCATAAAGGACACATTCGATTATCCCGTCGCTGCATATAATGTCAGCGGTGAATTTTCTGTCGTGAAGGCCGCTGCAGAAAAGGGCTGGATTGATGAGAAGCGAGTCGCCCTGGAAATTTTAACAGGAATAAAACGCGCCGGCGCCGACATGGTTCTAACCTATTGGGCAAAGGACGCCGCGCGGTGGTTGAAAAAATAAGTCTAAGTGCAAGAATTTCAACACAAATGATCTTTTAATTTTGTTTTTTTCAAAACAAAAAGCCCCAATATCCTTTACCGAATATTGGGGCTTTTATGTCGCAATTATAATTATAATTTCAGTGACTACTCCATATTTTTAAACACCTGACCTATTGCAATTGATTATCCTTTAAAATATAAGAGTGTGCCTTTTCATAATTTTATAATTTTACGACGTTTGTAGCTTTGTAGCCTTTCTGGTCCTTTATGACCTCGAACTCAACCTTATCGCCCTCGGCGAGGGTCCTAAAACCCTCAGATTTGATCGACGTCTGATGTACAAACACATCCTGACCGTTGTCCTGGGAAATAAAGCCAAATCCCTTCTTGTCATTGAACCACTTCACAGTTCCTGTTGCCATGTAAAATCACCCCCTCTCGCGTATAAAAAATTTTTTAAACAAAAAAGGCTACACGGTTGTACACCTTGTAGCCTTATATTACGTCAATATATATATAATACGACTTGCAATACAACTAAACATGCGCAAAATATTAACAAAGAATAGGTATTAAAGCAAAGGAAAAATTAAAATATTTGTAACAATTTAGTTTTTTGAAAATCTCAAGAGAAAGCCGTGTTTTGCTGACGGTATCTGGGCGTATAACAAGGAGAGACAGATTTAAAACATGTCTTTGTAATTTCCAAATCCTGAAAGGATGTCATGATTATAGCCAATGGATGCATTTTCTCCTGTTAACCCCGTAGGGGGTGACATTGTTTTTTATGTCGATGTCATGGTAATGTTATTTCACCCCTTCAGGGTTGTGTATTTTGTCTATCCATGGTTCTATAATTATTTCAGCCCTTCGGGCTTATTTACCGCAGAGCGGATTTGTTTTATTGCGTGTGAATGTCCGCAGGTATGCGCCTACAGAGAAAGGTGTTTTTCAAAAAGCTAAAGTATTACAAATTCCAAAACATTTGTATTCATTTTTACCGTGAATATACCAGCTAAAAAAGTCCTTGAATTTGAAATATTTTGTCATTACTATACTGTTTAATTCCCTGTATTAGACTGCTAAATACAATATCCTGCTCTGAAAAATGGTACCTTGCAAGAGATGCGTTCGTCAGAAAGGCAAACGATTGTGTATCGAACTTGGAGACTGGTTATGTCCGGAATGTTGCGGTCAACATCGAATCATAGATATCAATTGCTGGACTCACTGTCCGTTTTTTTTGGGTGAACATACTTCTGTCAGCCCGGAAAAGGATGAAAAATAACCCTTACAGGAGAACACCTATCGATGCGCCGGCCGAGGATAATTACCTTACTGACGGACTTTGGCAATCAGGACGCATACGTGGGTGTTATGAAAGGTGTAATTATCGGCATCAATCCTACCGCAAATATTATTGACATCTGCCACAGCATTCCACCACAAGACATATTCAACGGCGCCTATCTTCTCTCCACATCGTATAAATATTTTCCCAAAGACACAATTCACGTAGCCATTGTTGACCCAGGCGTTGGAAGTAAAAGAGCTATTGTTTGTGCCGAAACACGAGATTACCTCTTCCTTGTACCTGATAACGGCATACTCAGTTTTATTGTTCGGGAAGAAAAGCTGAAAAGGATTTTCCGGGTAACAAACAGCAGATATTTCTTGGCGTCTCCCTGCACTACCTTTCACGGCCGTGACGTTTTTGCGCCTGTTGCAGCACACCTGTCGCTTGGTATAAAACCGCAACAACTTGGCAACAAGCTCAATCACCTAAAAACCCTTGACATGCCTCAGCCAGAGCATAAAAATACAGGACACTTGGAAGGTCAAATCATTTCAATCGACCGGTTTGGAAATCTTATTACCAACATTACGAGAGTGCATATTGAACAGCACATCATCAAACAAATGCAAAACAGAGGTAAGGGATCAGGAGTCAGGGGCCAGGAGTCAGAAATCAGAAGTCATATCCCATGCACTTCCAAAAATAAGATGCTATTACCGTATAGCACTACGGAAACAACCATTGGAGGGAAAAAAATCAGAGGATTGAGCACAACCTATGTGAATGTACAGGTAGGGAAACCGCTCATCCTTTTTGGAAGTGCAGGTTTCTTAGAAGTCTCTGTTAATCAGGGAAATGCCCAAAAATATTTTAACGTAGACAAAGGGGACACCATAACCATGAGAAGGGTGGATTGAGGCGTCGGTTTTTACGCCGAACGATTCGGAAGAGACAAAATCAGAAGCACGAACTTTGTGAGTCAACCCTGACAGGGTTAATAGTTTTGCTTAAAAGGTCAAAATTATCTTTGGAATACCCTACAGAACTGCTTTCCTTCTATTTTATGGGAACGATTTCGGCCCTTCTGTTCAGGGCGCGACCTGCTTCGGTGTCATTAGGAGCAATAGGATTTTTATATCCAAAACCTACGATAGAAATACGTGATTCCTGAATGCCTTTTCCAACCAGATAATTCTTTACCGCATTGGCTCTTTTTTGGGAAAGGTCTATATTATAATCCATTGAACCGATATTGTCTGTGTGTCCCTCTATTCGTATCTTCATATCCGGATTATTTTGCAAAATATCCACAATGTTGCTTAAATTCGAGTTAAACTCTTCTTTAATATCCCATTTCTTATAATCAAACGTGACTCCTTTTACCACCCAGCACCCTCTGGAATCAACAATGGCCCCTTTCGGCGTATCCGGGCATTCATCGTCCTTGTCATAAACACCATCACCATCACTATCAATATCATGAGCTTGTCTTGGTATCTCTGTCAAAAATACCTTTTTTACAAATTCCGCCATGTTTTCACTGGACGCAATCTCATCAGCAGTTACTGAAAAACCACATTTTGCCTCCCTCGCAAGCTCTCTGAGTTCTCTTTCTCCTTCAGTGGCATTTCCCACAAAAATGGTGTAAAGACATGCCCTGTCTCCATACATTTCTTTTAAATCCTGCGCCCTCGACAAGGGACTTCCGAGCAACTGTTCACCGTCACAGACAAGTATTACCGCATTTTGGCCGCCTGACGTCAGCAACAGGTTCTTTGCGTCTTTAATGGCATTGCCAGCCGGACTGCATCCTTCGGGTTTCGTTATCCCATTTAACGCATTTTCTAGATGCTCCCGTGAGTGTTTCGTAAGCTCACAGACAATAAATGTCTTGTCCAATGGCTTAAAAAATCCATGCCCAAAGGTTACCAATGCACTGTTTATATCGATTTCAGGCAGGGTATTATTCATTCTCATTAAAATATCTTTCGCTACGGCAAATTTGGGATGCCCCTTATTAACGATACCGTTATATTCGTCTTGCATGGATGCGGATGCGTCTAAAATAATTACAAAGCTTTCAATTTTTGGCACATACTGTACATCCTGAGACGCTGCATCTAAATCTTGAGGAACGAAAGTTTCAAGTGGTCCGACAGGTTTCTTAAGAGATGCAAGCTGTGTGCAACCTGCTAAAATGGTACTTGACGCCATAAGAAACGATGCCAATAGATATAGTTTTCTCATAACGATTCCTCAGTAAAAGATGATAGATAATAGGAAATCCGTTTCCCCATTGCGCGAATAGCTTAACAAAAACGAAAAAGATTGCAAGCTTTTTTCACATTCGTTGGCTGGTTATTTCCCTAAGAACATCTTCTCAAAATACTTTTGTCGACTCAGCTCTTTCTTTGAAACGGACAACATCATCAAAAAGAACTCACTCATTGAAGACCAAAAAGCGATAGCATGCGTTTTACCAACCAACCAATAATAGCCGTAAATATTTTGAATATAACCGATACGCTAATCGTATCGAAAACGATCTCACGATACGCCTTTTTTCCTGACACGCTGTCGAATAATGCCTTTCGCAATGCCTGATCATTGTTTGCAATCCGGATAACTGGCGTAAGAAAACCGTAATAAGCGCCCCAAATTACCAATCTTCTCACGGTATGCGCATAGGGAAGGTCTTTTATGACCTCACGAAAACTACTCACGTAGGTTCGAAATGCCTGCCTGGATATCCCCACGTCCATCATGACTTCTGCCGCCCTGATGCCCATTAAACTTGCGGAATTAACTCCTTTCCCCTTGAAAGGGCGAATAAGACCCGCTGCATCACCGATAGTAACATACCGGTCACCATAGAGATGCCTGGCAGGTTTTATGGGAAAGCAACCGCGATGATAGTCAAGTTTCTCCTGGGATTCCCTGAAGGTTTTTGGAAGTACTTCCAGAACATCGGGCAGACGCAAAAACTCATCCATAGACCTGGATGAAATTTTTGCCCCGGCGATATTCATGGTATAGTGATCTGCCTTCGGGGTGATTGCGCCAAATTCAATCCCTTTTATCGAAGGTAAGAAGGCATGGATGTACCCATCGGTAGTCTCCAGGTTCTGATGCTTCCCTTTGGGGTGGAATTTGGTCAGTATGGTTAATAAAAATTTCGGGGACTTATAATTGGTCTCCCTTTCAAAGATCCTGTGAGTTCCTTCCTCAAGGCCAAACGCACCCACGACGACGTCGGCCCGGACATGTCTTGTTTCGCTATATACCGTAACTTTATTTTTATCAATTTCCACATCGGTAACCTTGCTTCTGATAATCGTTGCGCCTGCCTCTTTTGCCTTTTGCAAGAGATAGGCATCGAACTGAACCCTGCGAAGGGCGTATGAGAGTTCTCCTTCTCCATCAAGTTTGATGACATGACCATTGGTGTGGAGATAGTAGCCAGGCACATCCCTTTTCACGAGATGCCAGGGGAAAGGAATGCCCAGTTTATCCTGGATAATCTGCTCGATGGGTTGAGAAAGAACGCCCGCACATTCATTATGTTCAATACCACCTTCAAAGTCTTTGTATTCGTAAACAATAACATCAAGGTTAATATTTCGTTTTTTAGCAAGATTCTTTAAGGCAATTGCACAACTAGCGCCTGCAGGCCCTCCGCCAATTATGACAACCGTTTTACCATTGTCCAGGGGTCCCAGTCCTAATTCTTGTAACTGTGTCAGCCTTTTTGGACGCTCCGGAAGCGTCAGAAACTTGGCATAATCATATCCCTGTTTTACGGCAGCTGAAAGTATATAAGGGAACATGGCAATGTGCAGGCGAATATTGATAACCTTGAAAAAAATCTCTTTATAACTTGCATTGCCGGTAACCATATTCCAAAGGATATTATTAATCTGAATTGATTCCCACGCAGTCTGATGTTTCTCTAAAAGATCAATTTGCACGTTTACTAGGCGTTTTTTGGACGTGGTGAACTCATGGATACGGAACAAGAGATTGCCAAAGAAGTTATCCTGTGCCAAAAGTCTCAAGGCAGGTTGATAATATCCCTTCTTAAAATCTTCTTCAGAAATGCCTTTTTCGAAGACGGCACGTGCAGCTAATTGTGCCGTATCAAAGGCAGATTCAATGCCATTTTTATAGGTGCGGGAAATGCTTGCATCCCCGACAATTACCAACCTGTTCGTATAAGGATGGGCAGCGTGCGTAACAGATATTTTCGGGAAACAAATGCAGAGATCCCGGGGCAGTGACCACCCTTCAGGGAAAAGTTCAATCACTTTGGGATGTCTCATAAATTCAACCAAGTGGGCCTTCGTTATGTCGTCCTTTCCGACAAGAGATATCGTAACATAGTCCACTTTGGGTATAAAGGCGGCAAATTTGATGGGTTTAATTCCTAATGCGAATACGTAAATCGAGTTGCGGAAACGTTCCTGAATAAAGGACTTCCCCAAATAGATTTCTGCATTGCACGTCCGCACCGATTCCGGTTCCCGATAGCCGAATTCCTTGCCTACAATCCTTTTTATGAGGGCGGTATTCAGACCGAATGCGCCTACAATAAGATCAGCAGACATCTTTTTTCTTACCTCCGCTTCCTTGTATACGATATTTACAAAATCCTGCGGATATTTGGGGAGTTCTATCTCTTCTACAACGGCCGAGATGACTTTTACCCCCTGGGCTGCGACGTGCTTCAGTAAAAAATCGTCAAAACTGATATTGGTGGTTAATTCCGAGAATCGGGGACCATTTCCGCGAAAGACGGTTATTATTTTTGGTTTATGTCCGGGTTTTGGGTGGTGAAGTTGAATACCACGTTCTTGTGTCTGAAAGTAATAGCCGCTTATTTCTTGTTGAACACGCGTCTTGGGGAGTATAATCCCCTGACTTTCCATCTTATCAAGGAGGGTTTCAGACAGGACCCCGGCGCACATGTTGCATCCAACGGGACCTTTTTGAATAAAATTTCTGCCGTCAAGAATAGTTACATGAATCCGGCGACCTTGTTTCTTTGCAAGTGTTAAGGCAAAATGAGTAAAAAAACTACCCGCCGGACCACCGCCGATAACTAAAATATTTGCGTCATCTCTCAGTTGAATATTCATTGTCGCGGACAACCTCACTACTGCACAAGAATTTTAACATCAAGGTTATATTATAGAAAACGCACAAAGAAAGATGTCCATTGCGAGGGGGCGTTGGTCCAAAGCAATCTCTCTCGTGGGATTGCTTCGCTTTGCCCGCAATGACAGAGAGAACAGCATGTCATATGTTTAGGAATTTCAATTACCCCCCATAATCCCCCCGTTTACGGGGGGAAACAGGGGGGAAAGTAGCCGAGGGCCTAATTTATTGCTTTTGCACAGGCTAAAACCTGTGGCTACAAATGCCAATATTTGTGAAACGACGCGCTAAATAGCCATTTCTCCACGCTCCCCGGTACGAATACGCACAACATTTTCGATTGAGGAGATAAATATCTTCCCGTCTCCAATACTTCCTGTCTGGGCCTCTTTTATAATACATTGCACGATTTTTTCAACGTCCTTATCAGCAACCACCATTTCCATCTGTATTTTTTTCAAGAGGTCTGTTTTAAAAGTTCTTCCCCGCCACTGCTCGGTAATGCCCTTTTGATGGCCGTGCCCTTTAACTTCAGTTACGGTCATGCCCGGATATCCTATATCCAACAAGGCATCCTTCACCATGGTAAATCGATCCTCTCTCACAATTGCTATAATTTTTTTCATGCCGTTGTTCTCCCATACTATTCTATATTTCCATCATCCAGACGATACGGTGCATCGATCCCCGAACGTGATACCAATTTGCCGCTATAGGTAATCGTGCTTCCGATGCGTACACCCATTACCTTCTCAAACATCTTCCAGTCAAACAAGATCTCTACTTCAGCCTTCTTCCCCTGCTGGCGACTTACCCCAATACGGTTCCAGTCTACCCGCCCCATCCCTTTATACAAGACAATCCCTTGCCAGCGGACATATTTACCCTTGTAGCTTTTCCACAATTTGTTTTTTTCAGCACGCGACAGCGTGCTTTGCTTCCCGAATTGCCTATCCACCTCTTCAAAGGAACTATCAAGCAAGTCTTCTGATGACCCTAGTGAAACGGTTTCCGGCGATTTTTCAGCAACCACGGTCGTGGTTCCCTTGTTTAAGCTTTCGTTGGGAGGAGCTGGTTTTCCTTCTGCTGGAAGAGTTGCTGATACCGGAGGATTCTTTGTTGCACTGAGTTTCATTCGATGGTCTTCGAAAGGCACAGGCTCTCCCTCCGCAAACAGGGTGCAAAAGGTATTCTTGTAAATGCCGATTCTATCCTGGTCATAAGAAACTATGACTTCGTTACCAATGCTCCTGTTCTGATAAGCCAGCCAATTGTATACTCCGGTTACCAACACCCTGTCGTCCAATAGAATAAAATCCTGTACCTGCTCGTTGCCGGTTGGAGATCTGTACACCCTAATATCAAATCCGTTCCGGATCAAGGTTTCTGCCATAAAACCTCTTTCCTTGTCAGGGCTATGCTCTAAAATTACTATACGCACACGGACACCTCTGTCGCGTGCGGCCACTAACTCTTTTTCGATATCTGAGGCAGCAAAATTATGGATACAGATATTGATACTCTTTTGTGCATATGCAATCCCCTCCCTCAACCGCTCTTCAACCGTACCTTGAGGGACATAAGAAACCGCATTCCCAGCATATAAAGAAGCAGAAGCCCACAGGAGTATTACGATAGTAAAAGTAAAAAGACCGTTGTCATTGAGAGCACATTTGTGGAGTTTACCCTGAGCAAATCGAATGCACTTAGAATAAACTCCACGAAGCAATCCAGGTCTTGGAGATTGCTTCAGATTGTCACCTTTGCAATGACACTTGCATGGATACTTATTTATTACGTCTCCTAAACCATGCATAATCTTTTCATACACCTATACTTTCCCGGTAAACCATAAGAGCCTTTGGCAATTTATTCAGGATGTCTGTGGCAATCAGAGACATTTCACCCGTCTCCTGTACCGCAAGATCCCCTGCCATACCATGCAAATAGGCACCCAACTGAGCAGCTTCAAAGGGTGAATAATTTTGCCCTAAAAAGGCGGCAATCATGCCGGTCAGGACGTCTCCCGCCCCGGCGGTAGCCATCCCGGGATTCCCCGTCTTATTTACATAAAACCGATCCTCATTGACGACGAGGGTCTGATGCCCTTTCAGCACAAGGGTTACATTCTTTCTTCCCCGTATAAATATCCGGGAGACTTCTAACCGTTTCGATTGAATCTCCTGAGTTGAAGATACTCCCATAAGACGCGCCATTTCTCCGGGATGAGGCGTAAGGATAATCTGCTTTTTTATCTGACGTAATACATCGAGGTTATCAGCTAGGGCATGAATACCATCTGCATCCAATACGATGGGGCAATCCAAAGATTGTAACAGCCACAAGACTAATCTCCTCGTCTCTAAGTATTGTGACAGGCCGGGACCGATAGCAACGACATCAAACCGTTGTGAAAAATCGAGGATATCCTGGCGTCCCAACTCGGACAGGGTCTTCAGGTGCGTTTCCGGCAGAGGATGCGTCATAACACAGGTCAGTTTGGATGCCACAATTCCCTGCAGACTCTCCGGGATGCCCAGAGTTACCAGTCCTGCTCCGGCACGCAGTGCAGCCTTGCTGCAAAGATACGCTGCACCTGTCATCCCGCAGGAACCCGCCAGCACCAATATTCTTCCGTAATCTCCTTTGTGAGTGTCAGGTTTTCGGGAAGGAATCTTTGGCAATATCTTTACTTCATACACAAAATCACCTTACCTTTTTAACCACAGAGTTCGCAGAAAACACAGAGTTGTAAGGGATACTTCTCAGTGATAATTCATAACAAAGCGCTTCCTCATAAATTGATTCTAACAAACCTGGGCCTAGTATACGATGGACATCTATGACTGCAGATATAATCTGTTCAGTCAATAAATCCGCCATATCTTTCTCTGTGCTCACTGTGTGCTCTGTGGCTAGTGTTCTGTAATCGCCACTACTTCTTTGTTCGATTAATCAATGATGCGACATAAGCTGCACCAAAGCCATTGTCAATATTCACGACAGAAACACCGGAGGCGCAACTATTCAGCATGGCTAAAAGCGGTGCAACTCCATGAAAACTTGCGCCATAACCGATACTCGTTGGCACGCCAATGACAGGACAATCCACCAACCCTCCCACAACGCTTGCCAGTGCACCTTCCATCCCTGCCACAACAATGATTACATTGGCTTTTAGTAATTCCCCATGACTCTTCATTAACCGATGGATACCCGCAACCCCGACATCGTACAAGACCCGCACATTATTACCCATGATCTCCGCGGTTACCCGCGCCTCCTCGGCAACAGGGATATCAGAGGTGCCCGCTGTTATAATCAGAATGAGTCCCTTGTGCGGTTTTCTTCTGGTCTTTCGTATGGTAATCGTCCTTGCCTGTTCATGATAAACAGCCTCTGGAAATTCGTGGGAAACAGCCTGATAAATTTCCTTCGTTGCACGAGTCGCAAGCATATCGTTTTCACCTGCAACGATATGCTCTGCGATCTTCACTACCTGCTCAGGGGTCTTACCCAGGCAAAAAATGACCTCTGGAAAGCCGCAACGAATTTTACGATGGCTATCCACCTTCGCAAAACCAATGTCTTTATACGGTAGTTCTCTGATCTTTCCGAGGACCTCATGTAATGACACATCACCGGCTTTATAATCTTCTAATAATTGTTTTATGACGTCAATATCCATATTTATTCTTTGCCATTATCCACCTTGCTCGTTTAGGCTACAGTTTCGCCATCCTATGGAACAGCTTCTATATCAAGGGTTGAAATATCTCCGCCAAGATACTTCTTATATGCAAGCCCTGCTACCATAGCGGCGTTATCGGTACATAATAAAGCAGACGGGTAATATACGGGAATAGCCAGTTCCTTCGATTTATCCTTCAACTTCTGACGTAGCCTGGAATTCGCCGCAACACCCCCACCCGTTAAGATCCCGAGGACATTATAGATCCTTGACGCAAGAAAAGTTTTTTCAACCAGGACATCAACCACCGCTTCCTGAAAGCTTGCGGCAATATCAGCTACCTCCTGATTGCCTGATGTTGTTGCTTTGGATGGTCTTGCATTTTGTCCCTCACAATAATATAATACCGCAGTTTTCAGCCCGCTAAAACTAAAATCGAGGGAATCTTTTTCGAGGTACGCCCGGGGAAAGGGCACGGCATACTGATTCCCATATTTTGCAAGCCTATCAATAATAGGTCCGCCAGGGTAACCAAGACCCAGTATTTTTGCTACTTTATCAAATGCCTCACCTGCTGCATCATCAATGGTCCAGCCCAATGGAATATGCCTTGTTTCACTTTCCGATAAAAATAATATGGTATGTCCTCCCGACACAACAAGGCTGATTGCGGGATACGGTATATCATTATATTCAAGATTGTTTGCATAAATATGCGCGTGGAGGTGATCAATAGCTATGAGAGGCACGTCCAGTATCATACTCAACGATTTCGCTGCTGTAACACCAATGAGTAAGGAGCCAATCAGTCCCGGAGTATTTACCACAGCAATCGCATCGATTTCCTTCAATTGAATTTTGGCGTCAACGAGGGCGTTGTCAATAATACCCGTGATAGCCTCCAAATGTGCACGGCAGGCAATTTCGGGAACGACACCTCCAAATTCACCATGCAATGTGTTTTGCGACAGAATGATGCTCGATACGATTTCTTTCCCATCTTTTACCACTGCAGCCGATGTCTCATCACACGATGTTTCAATACCTAAAATGAGCATACATAAAAAAGGCAGGGCGTATTCCTGCCTCAAACGAAATGATTATTGATTTGAATACCCAATGCAAATTCCTAATGAGTGCGCTTCCCCTGCGCATAAACCTCGATACCTTTCAGTATGTCCATGGCCCTTTCAAGCTGAATATCTTTATACATGAGCTGTTTTTTTTTCTTCTCAGAAATCTCTTTGTGTGCTGTATCTTTTTGCATAACTGCATCCATTTTTCGTTCTACATTTGACACAGATAAATTTTCGTGCAATGCCTTTGTCTCGGCCAAGCTAAGCGGAACCTTTACGTCAGGTTCTATTCCTTTATCGTGGATACAAACTCCCGAGGGGGTATAATACCGCGCAGTCGTCAATTTTAAGGCAGCTTTCCCGCTCCCTACCGGAATCAGACTCTGAACAGACCCCTTGCCAAACGTCTTAATACCTAATAATAAACCTCGCTTGTGATCCTTGAATGCACCTGCGACAATTTCCGATGCGCTCGCACTCCCGTTATTCACCAATACTACCAGGGGAAAATTGGGATACGTTCCCTTCTTATGGGCCTGATAGACATAATTTTGTGTCTTGTCTTTCCCTTGTGTAGAAACGATGATTCCTTTCTCCAGGAATTTATCAGCCATATCGACCGCAACATTCAATAAACCACCGGGGTTAAACCGTAAGTCCAAGATCATGCTTTTCATACCGTTTTTGAACAAATCTTGAACAGCAATATCCATGTCTTTTATGGTATTTTCCTGGAAATTCGACACAGCAAGATAACCAATTTTATACTCATCGTCCACAATTCTCGCACCCCGGATACTATTTACATAAATCTTTGCCCGTTCAATAGTGATATCGACTGGCGCTGTGTCACCTTCATGAACAACCGTCAGGGTGATTTTCGTCCCCAACTTTCCCCTGAGCTTTTTCACAGCTTCACGGATCGTCATGTTTTCGGTGGATTCACCATCGATCTTGATAATTCGATCACCCACCAGGATTCCGGCTTTAAATGCAGGAGAATCAAGTAAGGGAGTAATTACGATCAACAACCCCTCCTTGATAATCACCTCGATTCCCAATCCTTCAAATTCCCCTTCTGTTTCAATCTTGAGGTCTTCCAGCTCTTCCGAACTGAAATATTGGCTATAGGGATCCAGGCCGGAAAGCATGCCACGGTATGCATTGGTAAGGATTGTGTTAAGCTTGATTTCTTCAACATACTTATCCTGTAACTCTTTTACAATCCGGATGAACTCTTCAAATTCCTCATAAACACTCTTTTTGTCCTGTTGAACGTCTTCTTTTACTTCAACGAGAGGTTTTTCAAGGGCATTGTCCTGCCCGAATGCAATTACATTCAGCAACAGAAGGATTATAAATATTACAGAAAAGCATAATCTCGGCTTCATTTTTTCTTTCGCTCTATGACTCGTTTTACTGTCAAAATAATATCTTCCGGCATGAGATGATAGTCCTTAAAAAGGATATCAGGATCTCCCGATTGGCCAAACCGATTGTCAATACCTGTCATCTCTATGGGAACAGGGCAAGTTCTTGCTATTACTGATGCAACAGTGCAGGACAACCGTGTCCTTTCGACAAAATGAACCTATCCCTATCACTCCACGCAGGAAGTTGTGGGTTGTGTCTTAATTTATTATAAAAAAGTGCAACCAGGAGATCTACCGCTTACAATGAACTGACAGGATGTCCAGACCCTGCCTTGGTCAGCATCCTTATAATATGTCTTCGAATAACCTTTAAGCGTTCTTCTAAAGATTTTGTATTTAATGACTGTAAATTTTTCTTAAATTTTATTCTTTATCCCGTGCGGACAAATAGATACCCATACCCATTTTTAATGTTAGTACATAACAGAACGTTTTACAACTTGTCTCGTATGCCAGAATGTAAGCATAATTCGGGGGGGGGATTATCGTGTATTGAACAACTATTCCATGGTAGGTGTGAGGACACGGATCTTGACTACTTTTGCTCTAAGCGGTCCGCCAGAGATACGTGGTGGGCAGAGCCGGGATCGAACCGGCGACACCAGGATTTTCAGTCCTGTGCTCTACCAACTGAGCTATCTGCCCTTTTTAACATAACAAACGATATATTGAAATTTATTGTAACATTATAGGGTTTCTATAGAAGCAAGTCAAGGTATTTATTCTTCCCCTTTTTCATAGTTTGTTACTATTTTTAATCGCAAATTCTTTTGTATATGACCATCATAAGTACTGTTTAATTATTGATCAACGAAAAATCTCGGGTGTTTAACATTTCACCAATGTAACATATTTGCTCCAATGATTTTTCTCTCTGTCAATCAACTGCTTTTCTATAGTAAACGTATTGAATACGTTGACATGTGCTGGTCATTGCGAGCAACAGCGAAGCAATTCTACCATAGAGATTGCTTCGGGCCGACACCCTCGCAATGACAACTTTCCCTATGCGCTTACTATACGATCAGTACCACTGCTGATACATAAAGATGCCAATAATTTTCTCTTGCCAGCCTTTTAAGTACGAAAGGGCGAAATCTCCTGGTTAAGGACAGGTTAATCCGGATAGTAAGTTTGTAAAACTCATGTCTGTCGGGAGAATGATATGATTTGTTTGGCTTGAATATTGCTTGTAGTCTGGTGCTACCGGGAAATAATGATTGATTTTTCGTTTAATTTCATTATGGCAGATTATTCGATCTCGAAGACATCAAAAGTATGCCAATACCAGAAGCAGATCACTATTTTTGCGAAGCAAAACAGTTTAAACAAAACGGACTTCATCAGGAAGCAGTTACATCTTATAAAAAAGCCATTGAAACAGACCCGCATTTCATTCCTGCATATTACAACCTAGCCCTGCTTTATCACCAGACACATCAATTTGACGACGCCGTTATATATTTGAAAAAAGTATTGGCTTTGGACCCCAACGACGCCTCCGCAATGAACAATTTAGGTGTTGTATTGTATGCAATCGACAGGTTTCATGAAGCAAAAAAATATTTTCAAGAGGCTATATCACTCGAAAAAGAATATCAGGAAGCCCGGGATAACTTAAAAAAAGTACGCCAAAGATTACAGAATACGCAAATACCGTCAACCCATAATCGTCCCATTGATACTAATGATACCCCTGCATTAAAGGTTGGTTTTGTTAGTATCTGGTTTGAACGGGGGCAATCGTACGTAACAAAAACCTTACGGGATGCTATTGCGCAAGAACATGAGACTTTTGTTTTTGCGAGAACTGGCGGTGTATACGACCAACCTATGTTGCAAACCGATGGCATGTGGGCGGTCCCGAATTTAACAACATTTCCTGATTATACTATTCCCTGCGAAATATTCGGTAAATGGATAGATAATAATGCTCTCGATGTAGTAATTTTTAATGAAGAATACGACTGGAAGCTTGTCGGTTTATGCAAGAAAAAAGGTGTCAAGACAGTAACGTATCTTGACTATTACAAGGATGACTGGAAACCCTACATGTGCTTGTACGATGCGGTGCTCTGTTCTACGAAACGCACCTTTTTTCTGGTCAAAGATTTTTGCAAAGCCTATTACATTGGGTGGGGAATTGATACAGAACTTTTTAAACCATCAAATGGTGGAGATAAACATACCTTTTTTCACAATGCAGGATGGTTAGGCATCAATTACCGGAAAATGACGCCTGCCGTAATCATTGCTTTTGATGCACTTTCCCGGCGTAATCCGGATATAACTTTATTCATTCATGCCCAGGCTGAACTTGAAAGGCTTCCGCCAGAAATTATCCCCATCGTCCGTAATAATTCCCGTATTACGTATCACAGAGAAACCGTACCAGCGCCGGGCCTCTATCATAAAGGGAAGATCCTTGTTTTCCCAAGCAAACTGGAAGGACTGGGATTGCCTCTCCTGGAAGGCATGTCATGTGGCCTGCCTGCTATAGCAACTGATGCTCCACCCATGAATGAATTTGTTCAGGACGGTTGCAACGGTATTCTGGTTAAGGTTGCTCAAAAGTTCACCAGACAGGACAATATCGCATTTCCTGAAGAAACGGTAGATATCAATGATTTGATGATAAAGATGCAAAAACTAGCAAATGATCAGAAACTCCAAGTCTTTATGTCAGATAATTGCCGAAAATATGCAGTACAGCACTTAAATTTGCGTAAATTAAAAGATAAGATTCACCGTATTTTGTTTACCCTACCCGTAAACGGAATCACACCTTAGTTTTGATTTTGAACAAGAACCGGTGAAATACGTATCTTATTGTGGAAATATGCTCAAAGTTCACTTAGTTGGTGCACAAAAAACAAATTATCCCTGGGGTTTTGAAAACCATGTAATCTCGGCATTAGAGAAGATAGGTTGCAAGGTCATCAGTACAGACTTCCGCCAAGAACGTCAAAACCTCCAAAAACTCTTGCAACAAGAAGCGGACATTGTTCTTGTTTGTAAAGGTGAATTTATTCCCCCGGAATTGATAAAATCGCTTCCTTACCCAACAGCCTTATGGTATTGCGAGCAGATTGGCAATGAAAAAGAGGTAGATTATGAATCATTTCTCAGGAGAAAAGAACTGGCATACAACGCAACTGCCTTTGATTTTGTTTTTACCCACGACAAGGCAAACAGGGAAATTTACAAAAATATTGGCTGTAAACGCGTGTATTGGTTACCTTCTGCGGCAGTAAATACCACGGTGCATAAAAAGCTTTGTATTCCCAAAAAACATGATATTACCTTTATTGGTAGTAAAACAAACCGACGCAAAAATATACTCACTGCTCTGGAAAAACATTTTAACATTTTTACTCCGAATATATGGGACAGTAAAGAACTAAATAATGTATTTAATGAGTCAAAAATCGTCCTAAATATTCATCTTTCTGACCTACCTAATATGGAAACAAGAATTGGCGAGGTACTCGGTTCAGGATCATTTCTCCTTACAGAAGAACTTTCAAGTAAAGATCTTTTTAACAACAGAGAACACCTTGTCCAATGGAAGAGAGGAGACCTTGACGACCTTACAGATAAAATTAAATATTACCTCCTTCATGACGGTGAAAGAGAAAGAATCGCCAATAATGGACATCAATTTGCGGTTGAGCAGCATACCTTCGAGAAGAGAATGGAAGAATTATTGACTTTTGTCGATTTTGGTAAAACCGTAGTGGGTAATCTTCAAGCATGAAACTAATCAGCTCAAATTCTAAATACAACCATGAGTTAGATACATCTTCATTGAATGAACAAATTCATAAGATACGAGCACATCTTAGGAAAACAGGCAAGACACGTTCTTCAAAAGACAGACTTCGAGTCTTCGCCGCGGTACATCATGTGAATTGGGAAAAACATGGTTTAGTAGACGGATGGGCAGAAATTACCGACACAATACACTATGATTGGGGAAATTCTTTTGATCAATATACCCCTGACTGGCATCAAAAAGGTAAGGTGGCTTTCAATAAAGAGTTACTCCGCCGTGTTGAATTGGTCCATCGCAAGGAACCGATCGATATTTTTTTTTCCTACCTTTCCGGAAGATGGGTTTACCCCGAAACAATACGAACCATCAGTAATATGAATCTCATAACAGTCAATATTAGTTTGGATGACACACTAAAATTTCGGGGACTCCCGGAAGCCGGTGGTTTTTCCGGAAATGTTGAAATTGCACCAGAATTTGATTTTTGCATCACCTGCCAATCCCAAGAAGACGTTCACAAATATCGTACGGTTGGCGCCCGGGTGCTGTTTTTAGCGCCGGGAGCAAATCCATATACTTTTTCCCCATTGCCAGTATCACGAGATATTCCCGTTTCTTTTACTGGTCAATGTTACGGTGTACGGCCCCGTATCATCGCCTGGTTAAAGGACCATGGCATCTCAGTCCAAACGTATGGCAAAGGCTGGCCCTCATCTGAGATATCATCTCAAGATATGAATGTAATTTATTCCCGCTCTCTTATAAACCTTGGCTTTGGTTTTATTGGAAACTCCTATGTAACCGGTTTAAAGGGCAGAGATTTTGAAGTTCCTCTGATGGGAGGGCTTTATTTGACAACATATAATCAAGGGCTCGAAGATTATTTTACTATCGGAGAAGAAATTGACTGCTACCGGAATGAAGTGGAATTACTTACAAAGCTATACTATTACTTGACACATCCGTCTCATGCCTTAAAAATTGGCGCATCGGGAAGGATTCGGTGTCTTCGGGATCATACCTGGGTCAACCGATTTAAAACCATCCTTAACATCACTGGTATTTCAGACCATACTTTAGAATGAGCCATAGATGGCAATAAACTTAAACATTATGCCAAAAATAATGAGTGTGTTCGGCACACGACCAGAAGCCATTAAGCTTGCACCGGTAATTAAAGAACTCCGGCAACATTCTGATGCACTAAAAAGCGTTGTAGCAGTTACTGCTCAACACAGACAAATGCTTGACAGCGTTCTGAAAGCCTTCTCTATTCAACCAGATTACGATCTGGATGTTATGGCTGAAAACCAAGGGCTATCCGATATAACCAGTAAAGTATTAAAAAATATGGAAACAATTTATGATAAAGAACGGCCTGATCTGGTCTTGATACAAGGAGACACAACCACGGTGTTTTCAGCCTCATTAGCTGCTTATTATAAACGTATCCCTGTTGGACATATTGAAGCCGGATTGCGGTCACGGAATAAATATCATCCTTTCCCGGAAGAGATAAATCGGTGTCTTACCAGTGTTATAGCGAACCTACACTTCGCACCAACTGATGAAGCAAAAAGCAATTTATTGCGTGAAGGAATTGATGAAGATCGTATTTGTGTAACCGGCAATACGGTTATCGATGCCCTGCTGGATACCGCAAAGCATGATTTTACTTTTGAGAATGATTCACTCAACACCATAAAGGGCAAAATGGTATTAATAACAGCACACAGACGGGAAAGCTTCGGAAAACCCTTTATTAATATCTGTAACGCAATCCTGACGTTAGCGAAAAAATACCCGGACGTTACTTTTGTGTATCCCGTTCATCCCAATCCAAATGTAAGAAATATTGTATACCAGATGTTAGAACACGCGGCAAATATATTACTTATCCAGCCTTTAGAATACGGGCCTTTTGTTCACTTAATGAAACGTGCCTGTATTATTTTAACAGACTCCGGCGGTATTCAGGAGGAAGCCCCTTCCTTGCATAAACCAGTCCTCATACTTCGTGAGGTAACAGAACGCCCGGAGGCCGTGATGGCTGGATGCGCAAAACTCGTGGGTACACATCTAAAGACTATTGTCAAAGAAACAGTACGATTGCTAGAAGATCAGAAAGAATATCATCGAATGGCTCATGCTGTAAATCCTTTTGGGGATGGATGTGCTGCAAAACGCATCGTTAACTTCATTAAAAATAAACTTATCAAAAAACAACGACACCATGCAAATTATGAAATGTGTTAAGGATGAACTGTTATGACTCAAAGCAACCTGCTGGAAAATCTTAATTATTTAGTACGTCATCTCAAAAGTATAAAATCCCCGATATTGGAGCATCCAAACTTTGCTCAATATATATCGGATATTACAGAATACTATAAGGATGCACATGCTGAATCACGCTTGACTTTCTGGCCTTGCCTGGATGATAGAACACACGAAACATTCTTTGATAAATATTACTTCTACCAGGATACCTGGGCTGCCCGTAAGATATTTGAAATACATCCAAAACAGGTAACGGACTTAGGGTCTACTGCGCTGCTTGTTGGAATCATTTCTCAGTTCGTTCCCACCGTGAGCATTGATATAAGACCTTTACCTGTTTCACTGCCCGGCTTTACCTGTAAGCGTGCCTCTATTACCGACTTGCCTTTTGAGGCAGGTACCATTGAATTTCTCGGCAGCATGAGTGTTATGGAACATGTTGGGCTTGGGCGCTATGGTGACAAATTAGATGCACAAGGGAGTATCAATGCCTTTATGGAGGTCTCACGGGTAATCAAGCCCGGCGGACATTTTTTGTTTAGCGTTCCCCTGAGCCATACACCGGGACTGGTATTTAATGCCCACAGGATCTTTAGCAAACAACAATTTACCTCTTTTTTGCCTAATTTTAGGTTACTTGAAGAACTGTTCCTTTTCCCCGAACCGGGAAGTGAAAAAGACGTGACAAAACTTAAGGATTTTCAGTTCTGCGTCTGGTGTGCACACATGGTAAAAATGGACACCTAAATTGTCACATTAGTTTACCGGATATTTATTTTTCATCAGTAATAACAATAGAATAAATGTAAACACGATGGAAAAATCTCAAAATCAAAGAATTTCGGCATGTCTAATCGTGAAAAATGAGGAAGAACTGCTCCCCAAGTGTTTAAACAGCATCAAAAATGCAGTCGATGAAATTGTTATTGTCGATACGGGATCTACAGATAACACCGTAACAGTTGCCAAAAATTTCGGCGCTCAAGTCTATCATCACTCGTGGAATGACAGTTTCAGTGAGGCAAGAAATCATTGCTTAAAATATGCATCGGGTGACTGGATTCTTCAGATAGATGCCGATGAAGAACTCGAACAAGCGGATATTACTAAACTGAAAAGTGCCATAAACAGCGCTAATTATAATGCCATTGCAGTAGCAATCCACAGCACTATAAAAGACAGCGATCACAAATTCTACAATATTAGAGTTTTCAGGCGCGGCAAGGGTTTCTATAAGGACATTGTCCACGAGCAAGTTGTTATTGACGGAAACCGTCTTTCAACTGAAATAAGGTTTTACCACCATGGGTATAATCTTGATGAAAACAAAATGAAAATAAAGTGGCAAAATACTACTCGTCTTCTTCAAAAACAAATTGAACAAAACAAGTTTAATAGTTTTGCATGGTTCAATCTTATACGGAACTATCGTACACAAGAACTCTTTAACGATGGTATTATTGCAGGAGAAAGAGCCCTCACCATATTAACGCCAAACACTTGCCCAACGTATCAAAATACGAGCATCAATATGCATCACTATGCAATGATTAGCTATGAAACTGCTAATTGCCATCTTCACATATCATCCACGGAAAAAGCAAAGGAATTGTGTTATCATGCTTTATCGAAGCTAGAAGCGGCTGGAATTGCTCCAGAAAACATTGATATTTTATTCACCCTTGCCTGTACCTATCTAAAAGAAGGCAGTTATCAAGGAGCAATTCAATATTTTAATCGCTTTTTATCGCTGCAAGAATGGTATCTTAACAACATGAATACGAATTCTCTTATGGCTGATACGTTGGGATATAATTACGCAGCACATAATGGCATAGGTTATTGCCTGGGAAATTTAGGACAATGGAAAGTCGCTATAAAATATTTACAAAAAGCGATAGCTCTTAATCCGAGATATTGCACAGCATACAAGAATCTTGCACTTTGTTACGAAAACACCGGAAATCTTAACCATGCGATTAATACCCTATTAAAAATCATTTCAGAAAATATTGCAGATGACACTGTATGGTTAAATCTAGGAGAACTATACATAAGACAAGATGCATATGAGAATGCAATCCCGTGTTTTGAGAAATATTTATGGGAACATCCTGCTGATAAAAAAACATTACTGAAAATTGCATGGTGTTATGAAAAGCTAGGCCATCTAGAGGCAGCACTGATTGGTTATAGATCTGCAGAAGCGTTAAAAGAGCCGGTATGTTTTAAACCGTGAGACACTACCGTGGGAATTCATGCAAATCCATCTTATTTAAAACAATAGCAATAGAGAAACTTCAATAACAACCCATGAAGGACAAAGGACATCAGACAGTACAAAATAATGGTCAGCCAACACTCTCCGCATGTATGATCGTCAAGAACGAGGAGAGATTTTTATCACAGTGCCTTACTAGTATTAAAGGTGCCGTGGACGAGATTGTTATTGTTGATACCGGTTCCTCAGATAAGACAGTTGAAATTGCACGTTCCTTTGATGCAAACGTCTATTACCACCCTTGGAATAATAGCTTTAGTGAGGCGCGAAATCATTCCTTGAACTACGCAACAGGCGATTGGATACTGCAAATTGATGCTGATGAAACACTTGAACAGGGAGACATCCCGCTTTTGCACAAATTATTAAACAATGACTCATATAATGTTATTTTTGTGGCAATATATAATGAACTCCCCGGTGGACGCGCAAAACATTACTTCCAAAGAATATTCCGGAGGGGCAAAGCACATTTCGAGGGAATTGTACACAATCAACTTATATTTGAGGGAAAGGCACTTCAATCTGAAATACGATTCTATCATTATGGATATAATTTGTCCGCGAATGAAATGCAAAAAAAATATAAACGGACGGGAGATCTTTTAAGGCAACAACTTGCAAAAAGTCCTGACAATTTATTTATTATGGCAAACCTTATTCGAAATTACAGGAACGAATATAATTATGATGAAGTCATAGCTTTGGCAGAAAATGGATTAAAGATATCCACGTCACAAACAGATCTCGTTTCAAAAAATCAACGGCAAAGAATGTCCATTGATCTGGTACACGCCCTTATAAATACGAACCAGGTAGACAGAGCTGAAATGGTGTGCAAGGAAGCGCTCATGGAAACTCCTGACTCTTTTGATATTTTATTAGTCCGTGGCGAAGTATTAATGAAAAAAGGCGTCTTCCGCGACGCCCTTATTTGTTTTAAAAAATATCTCATTTTAAAAGAAAAGGAAAATAAGGAACCGACATTTTTTTTGCTCTCTTCTGATTTTTATCAATATGAACATACCGTATATAACCATATTGGTGAATGCTATAAATACCTTGGGCTGATAGATGATGCTATCGTGGCATACAAAAAAGCCATCGAATTAAATGGCAATGATCCGCACTATTACTCAAATCTCATTCACCTTTATATTTCACAAAATCGATTAACCGATGCAAAAGATTTAGTTTTTGCTACCACGAAACTAGGAATTGCCAATCATCTAATATATTTATTACTGGGCAAAATATATGTTGCACAAGGGAAATTCCAAGACGCTATTAACGCCTGCAAACAATCTATTGAAATTGATATCACAAATATACCTGCACACACATTTTTGATAAACCTCTTAATACAAGTAAATCTGCTTGACGAAGCCGAAGAATCATTAAAAAGAATTCTTTCTTTGTATCCAAATGAATTTCAATTTAGATGTCTTAGGGAAAGGATTAAGTATAAAGAGGGCAACAAGGAAAGTCCTCTCTCTTTTGTCCGGAATATCCTGTTGACTAACCCATCAGATCAAAACATATACCTAGAACTAGGAGACCTCTGCATGGAAATGGAGCAGTACGCTGCTGCAATTGAAGTGTTGGAAAGGCGGCTTAAAAGCTCCCCCATTGCTGATGCAAAAGTTGTTGCCAACATTGCTGTTTGTTACGCAAAACAAGGCAAATTGGAATCTGCCCTGGTCGGATTCCAGACAGCCCTTAAACTTGATCCTAATTGTAGTTGCGCTTTACAAAATCTCGCTGCATTGAACACTAAACTATAATTCATATTTAACCACTTAAGGTTTATTTTACAACAAACAAATGCAATTCATCAAAAACTTGAGAAAGGAACGTTGAATGCATAAATCTTATGCTCTTACTGATAAGGATAATAAAAGATGGCAATTTTAAACTATTATAATGAATTAAACAATGGCAGACCTTCACTATCCGCATGCATGATTGTTAAAAATGAAGAAAAATTTTTAGCCCAATGTCTAAATAGTATCAAAAATGCCGTAGATGAAATTATTATCGTTGATACTGGTTCTACAGACAAGACCGTTGAAATTGCTCAATCTTTTGGCGCAAAAATATACCATCACCCCTGGCGGAACAGTTTTAGCGAGGCGAGAAATTACTCCTTAAACTATGCCAGATGCGATTGGATTTTACAAATTGATGCTGACGAAACGCTTGAGCATATGGACATCCCCCTTTTGCACAAATTAATATGCGGGGATTCATATAATGCCATATTTGTTGCTATATATAGCGAACTTCCTGGTGGCCAATCAAAACACTATTTCACAAGAGTATTCCGGAGGGGAAAGTCCTATTTCGAGGGAATTGTACACAATCAACTCGTTTTCGAAGGTTCATCATTGCAATCTGAGATAAGATTTTACCACTATGGATACAATTTAACCGCACACGAAATGCAAAAAAAATATAAAAGAACAGGAGATCTGCTAAGGCAACAGCTTGTGGAAAATCCTGATAATATTTTTATCATAACAAACCTTATTCGAAATTATAGAAATGAATATAATTTTAATAAAGTCATTGAGTTAGGTGAAAAAGGATTAAAATTATCTGTATCACAAACAGACCTTGATTCAAAAAATCAAAGGCAAAGAATATATATTGACCTCGTATACGCCTTCATCAATATAAACCAACTTGACAGGGCAGAAGAGACCTGCCAAGATGCGATTAAGGAAAATCACGATTCACTTGATATTTTATTCGTTATGGGAGAAATATTATTGAGGAAGGAAAAATTCAACGAGGCCTTAATATATTTTAAAAAATACCTTATTATGAAAGACAGAGAAAACAAAAAACCTGCATTTAACCTATCTATCGTTGATGCTTATTACTACGAACATAAGGCATATGATAATATTGGCATTTGTTACGAAAGGCTAAATCTCATAAACGAGGCCGAGATCGCTTACAAAAAAGCCATTAACCTCAACAATAAAGAACCTCAGTACTACTCAAACCTCGCACAACTATATATTGCTCAGAATTATTTAGATAAAGCCGAAGAGATAGCTACTACTGCCTTAACCATGGATATTGCTAATGATTCAATATATCTGTTGATCGGAAGGATACAATCTTTGCAGAAAAAACCATACAAAGCTATTAATACCATTAGGCAATTGATTACTAGAAACAACAATAACATACCTGCGTATATCTTCTTAATAAACTTATTAATACAAACAAATCAACTTAAAGAAGCAGAGGGTACAATCAAAAGAATAATTCTTTCTAATCCGGATCATTTGGGGATCAAATGTCTCATGGAAAGAATAAAATTCAAAAATGGAGATAAGCATAGCGCCATCAATTTCATTCACAACACACTAGAAGCCAATCCATCGAATGGCTATGTGCTTCATGACCTTGGAAACCTTTGCATAGAGATAGAAGAATACAATACCGCTATTGAACTGTTGGAAAAATACCTTAAAACCTCTCCTGTTGATATAACAGCGATTACCAACATTGCCACCTGTTACGCAAGATTGGGTAAACTAGAACCCGCAATCATTGGGTTTCGTGCAGCGCTTACAATAGACCCCACTTGCACCTACGCATTACAGAATTTATCGATTTTAAACAAGAGGTTAGAGAATGTCTCGAATTAAACCAGTGAACTAGGTAATATATACTTCCACTGATGAATACCCTAACAAATACACACCGGTATGATTTTTTCTGTCAAATATCAAAGGAATCAACAACCGCCATGCCAAGCTATTTTGAGCAATAGATAGAATGCTAAAAAGAATTCTCGGTATCTCTTTAATACCACATTTTTTAAAAATTATTAAACTTCTCAAAACTCTTTCCGATAATTTCGTCAGGTACCGTAAAAGTTTTCAAAGACTTGACTAGTCAGTCTGAGAATATGTGTGTTTTATATTAAATAAACTGGTTTCTTCTCGTTATGGAATGCGAGAAAAACGCAAGAACAAGGAGGTTTAAGAGTATGAGTACAAGAATTAACACAAATATTAATGCTTTAAATGCCCTGAGGTCTTTGACTGATATAAATAATAAAATGTCTATTAGTCAATTACGTCTGGCTACAGGTAAAAGGATTAACAATTCAGCCGACGATGCGGCTGGCTATACTATTGCGAAAAAGATGAATGTGCGTGCAGAAGGTCTTGGGCAGGCATTAAGCAATATCGGCTCAGCCAAAAACCTGGTAACCGTAGCAGAAGGCCATTTAAATAATATTGTAGATATTCTGACACAGATGAAGACAAAAGCCATTCAGGCAGCTGACGATTCACTTGGTACATCAGAACGTACTGCTATTAAGTCTGAACTTGCTTCTTTATCTAATCAAATCAATATTGAAGTTACGCAAGCCACATGGAATTCCAAATCCATATTTAATGGTACAAGTTCGAGTAACGCTACTGCCGGTAACGTCCTATTCAAATTCCAAATTGGCTCAGGAAATAGTTCAACAAACGATTTGTTACAGTTTAATTTACTTAAGACGGGTAATGTTAGCCTTGAAAGCGGTAATACGGGTTTTAAAGCTGCTCAGTTGAGACTTGATTCAAGTGGCGCTACTCGACTCAGCGGCAATACCCTTGCTGGTTCGCTTTTAGGTTCTTCAGCATCAGCTCACGTTTTAATGGGTAGGGTTGATAATGCTATTGCTGATGTATCAGAGGCATTGAGTTACATAGGTTCTGTGGTAAATAGGCTGACCTATCAGGAAGCTAGCTTGACAGTAGCCAAGACAAATACTGAGGCAGCTAGGAGTAGAATTGAAGATGCTGATATGGCTTTTGAACAGTTACAATATACGAAGTTTCAGATATTGCAACAGACGGCCAGTTCAATGCTTGCACAAGCAAATGCTGGACCTCAATCCATATTGAGTCTTTTCAGATAAGAAAAAGTTCACCCTGGGGATGGTAGAAAAATACCATCCCCAGTTTGTATTTAGTATTTTCAGTAAACACCCTTCCGAAAGGTTTGCAACATGGCCATATCATCGTCTATCACATCCGCATTTAACGCTAACGCAGGTCTTAACTTGCTGATTAATCAGTTTATGGCTTTAGAACAAAGGCCGTTGACGTCGTTAAATACAAAAAAGGCAAGCATCAACACCACCATAGGCATTTATAGTGATTTAAAATCAAAGCTTGCAGATCTTCTGACCGCAGCAAGAGATTTGTCCAGCACTAGTACAAGTTCCGTATATAATTCAAGAACATCAAGCTCCAGTGATGAAACAAAACTAACGGCATCTGCCGGTACAAGCGCTGCAGTAGGAACGTTTCAGATTCGCATTAAACAATTAGCCACTGGCGCATCAATCCAGAGTACCGGAGAACTCATAACCAAAGCATCTGCTAAAAGTACATCAAAAGTTGCTCCAGGTTCAGGCACTATCGATGTAACAAAAAGTTTTGCTAATGCAGGTTTTACTAATAACCCAGATGGCACAATAACTATCAATAGTCAAACTTTTACTCTATCTGATTACAGTACGGTACAATCTTTTTTAGACGCAGTCAATAATGATGCTACTGCAAATAGTAATATTTATTATAATAAAACAGAAGATAAATTCTATATTGAACAAAAGAGTGGAAATACGGATCTAATTATATCAGAGACAGGATCTAATCCATTATTTTCAGAGATAAAAATAACTGCCGGCACACATACTGGCAATGGGAATACCGGCATTCAAAGTGACGTACTGTTAAGTAAGGCTAATTTCGATGGTATATTAACAAGCACTACAAGCGGTAGCTTTAAAATTAATGGTATAACTCTTACCTATAATACCAATACAGACACGCTAGATAGCGTTCTTTCCAAAATAAACAGTTCTACGGCAAATGCAAATGCATTCTATGATAGTTCTTTGGATAAAGTTGTTATCAAGTCAAAAAGCACCGGAAGTACAGATACGATCACACTCTCTGATGTAAGTGGCAACTTATTAAGCACATTGAATCTGTCTGGTGCTACTGCTACTAATGGTGCGGACTCACTATTTACGATCAACAGTACAAATTCTGCAGACCAGATAACGAAAAGTACAAATGCATTTACCATTAATGGGATTACCTATAATCTGAAAAATACCAACGTCACAAACTACACAGATTCAACCTATACAACCATTACAATTACTCAAGATACGAGTGCTATTCAATCCAAAATTACCAATTTTCTTGATAAATTCAATTCGGCAACAGAATATATGAAAACTAAATCTAATATCGATCCTATTACAAAAATAAGAGGCCCTCTTGCAGGAAACGCAACATTTATATCACTTTCAAATCAATTATTTCAAAAACTGTCTGAACAAATAGCAGGAATTGCTGGTGGTAATCCTGATTATCTTAGTGATATTGGTATTACCATTGATAAAAGCTTAAAGGCAAGTTTATCTGATACAACGAAATTCAACAATGCCATCACCTCAAATTCTAAGGCGGTTGAAGACCTGTTTAATTCGACAAATGGTGTTGCCAATAAAATCGACACCCTCTTAAAACCATTTGTAGAGAGCTCGTCTGTTTCCAGAGAATCAATTATCGATGAAACGAAAAAAATATTCAGCAGACAAATAGAAAACATTGATACGAGAATAAACCGGATGGAAGAGCGGTTAAAAATAAAAGAAAATCAATATCGACAACAGTTGTATACTATGCAAGGTCTTTTGAATAGTGCAGTACTACAAGGCAGTCAAATTATATCGTTTACAAACTCAATATTTAGTAATAATACATTCTAAGGTTAAGGTAATTCCAGTAACAAATTAAGCCTAGCATTTTACAATTTATTTTACGCTGACTCTGATATTAAATTCATTTAAAATGGATAAAAAGAAAATAATAGACAGGCTTTCTACACTCGCTTTAGATAACAAGGCACTCTTCACTCATACCATGGAGATTAAAAAGGCACTGTTGGGTGATTTCAGTGAAAATATATTAGAAGATTCATTTAAAAAAAGAGGGTTGCTGCTTGAAAAAATGAATTCCTCAATAAAAAATTTTGACTCTATTAAGGAATTCTGTAATTGTACCGATAATACTGGGTGGAATTCAACAAACGAGACTCTCCAACAAATTAAACAGGAATTAAATGCTACAATCGTACTAAATGAGGAAATTACATCCTTGATAAAACAGCAAATTAACGACATTATTTCTTATTTGGAAAAAATGCAAGAGGGTAGACATTTCATTAACACTTTAAAAAAGCATCTTAGCCCCACGCCCTCTTTGATTGATATTTTTGGATAGTCAATAATTGAGTGTAGATTTTTAACATCTTTTAAAAGGAGTCATAAACTTATGCTTGCTGCTAGAAAAATGAGTAATGCCTATTTGGAACAGGAAATCATGACATTAAATCCTCTTCAGTTACTAATCAAAGCTTATGATGCTGGAATTACCGCATGCAATCGTAAAGACGAACCTAAAGCAAGTGCAGTTCTTTCTGAATTAATAGATTCTCTCAACTTTGACTACGCTGAAATCTCCAATTCCTTGTTTAGATTGTATGAGTATTGTATGAGAGAAGTTAAGTCTGGTAATTTTGAAGTTACCTTAAAAATCTTAAAAGAATTACGAGAAACATGGATTCAAGCACAAGAAAATATCCGGGCAGAGGTGCCGCAACCTAACAATTTATAGAATTAATAATCTGTAAATCGTAATTGTTGAACAGTTGCGATGATTTTGGGAATGAATATATGGAAACACATGATATTCATAATTTGAATACCTATAACAATTACCATACCTATTACAATAAAAATGCATCAATTAAGAATACGAATAATGCAGAAAAAGGTATTACTATATCAGAAATTAAGAAAGACCTACCAATTAATAATATTAATATCATGGATAGACAGACTCAACATCTGAAATTACCAATTTACTATACACCACATCTCTTGGAAACAGAAATTACTATGTCTGTTGAAAAGGATTTGAATATTATTGTCACCACAGTAAAAAATAAAGATACAGAGAAGGTTATCAGACAAATCCCCGATAAAGAAATCATTGAAAGATTAAAATACTTAAAAAAATACTCAAAACAACTTATTTCCCAAAAGGAAAACGACCAGTCTATCATTGATACTAAAGGCTTTTAAAATTTTTTAACCCAAAACCTGTTGTACAAGGATTATCATTTTATTTGAGCGGGTACCGGGTGGGATTGATAACCTTATTTGCCTAGAATTAACTTCAGTCATCATCACAAGTTGTTGTTCTTTTGACTTTTTAGACTTTGAAATTTCTCTAACCAATCTTTAGCTATAATATTCCAATCATAAAGCAGTTCGGTTCGTTGCCGCGCTCCATGACTTAATCGTTGCCATGTCTCTTCATTCTTAACAAGGGTAACTACGGTTTCAATAAAGCGATGTTCAAATTCAGCAGTGTGAGGATCGCCAGGAATAAGATATCCGCTCACACCATCTATCACAGTTTCTGACAAAGCGGCCAGTGTGCTAGCAACAACTGGAGTTCCCGATGCCTGCGCTTCGATTGCAGCAATACATGATGTTTCGTAAAAAGTACAAGGATATAACATTAAGCGGGCAACTGACAGGTCTTTCGCAAGGATTTCTTTAGGCAAACTCCCGCGCATATACACTCCAGGTTGTTGTGCCAGCCGACTAATCTGACTTTCCAGTCTATCACTAGATAATTGATAGGTATAGATATGTAACTCAGCATCAGGAATTCTTTGACGGATGCGTGGAAATAGGCTCAATAAGACATCCAGGCCTCGATTGAGACGACTCATATAAACAAAACGATTGAGATTTCTCTTTTCACCAGGCTTGAACATCATTAGGTCCACGCCATTTCGTGTTAAATAGAACCGATTGTTAGGAATTTTAAAATGATGCAACCATTCATCCATTTGCCAGTGACTAATAGCAAAAATACTGTCAATAGGTAGGCGGGTAGGATCTTCACCTTTTAAGAACGATACGTTAATGTGATCGTGTATCCAAAGGATGCGTGTTTGTGCTTCCAAAGCGATTTTGAATGGACGCATTGAACGAGACGAAATAAACACTGGCAGTGAATGTTGCTGACGATAGATATGGAAATCAACAAGATTTCCATAATATACGCCATTATAATCACCTGGTTTGTCACAATTACAAAAGACGCGAACCCGAAGCCCATGTGCAGCAAGTGCACGCGCTATATAAACAAGAGCGCTTTCACTACCACCAAGACCCTTTTCTTCTATGGTTCTACCATGAAAGGGGACACCTCCAGTGTAGAATACAATGTCGGCCTTGTCTCCTGCCTCAGAATAACCCATTGCAGATGAAATAATTCTTATGCCTTCGTAGGCGGCAGTAAATTCAACGTCACGAATTATTGTTTCACGAAATGACTGATAAGCCTCAGTAAAACGCCCAGCTTTCAAGTGTAATTGTCCCAGATAGTAGTGGGGATTAGCGAAAGTGGGATCAGCATTAATACTGCGATATAACAAATTTATCGCTTGATTTCTTCGGCCAAGCAAGTCAACAACAACTGCAGCATTGAAAAGTGCCCTGGGTTCTTCAGGATAGATATCAAGCATCTTTTCAAAAAAAGACGAAGCTTGATGAAGCATTCCCTGTTTGGTTAGATTAATACCTTGTTGAAGAAGCGTTTCGATAGTCACTTTTATTTTTGTCCATTTATAATTTAAACAAAACGAACAATATTTTGAAATACCTTGCTTACTATTTATTAATGTCAGTGCAACATAATGCAAGGCCGTCACTAGCATTCTCTAGCAACGGGTCGATAGCAAGAGCAAGTTCATACATCTTTTTAGCCTCTTTTGTATCTCCCTGCAAATAACGGCAATTTCCCAAAAATACATAAGGCAATGCCGCAGCAGGATTGTACTCTACTGATCGGGCAAAGTCTTTTTCTGCATCCAGTATATTACCTAATGCACTGCGGCAACTTCCCAACTCCAAATAAATCTGAGCTAAATTCAAATCGATACTCGGAAACGAACCTGTCTCACCCTTAACGATTTGTATTGCATTTTCAAGATGAAAAATTGCCGTTTTATATTGTTTGTTATCAGCAGCCACGGTCGCAAGTATGTAAGCAGGTAAAGGGTTTACAGGATCATAAGATGAAACCATCTGGGCATGATAAGTAGCTTCTGTAATATTATCTAATGCTAAATAAAGTTTCGCAAGGCATAAATGAACCTGTCCTATAAGCTCACGCTTGATACTTCCATTGTCCAAATCAAGAGCATGTTGCAACGAACGGATTGCAGCATCCTTCTTTCCAAGCTCATAGTAGGTTATCCCTAAATTAAAATATATAAAGGAATCATTTTGCACAATCTCTAATTCATTTAACAGGTAGCGGAGATTCCGTTCCGCACGGCAACGTTTTTTTTCTTCGTTAATAGCATAGGCCCAATGATAAATAACGATGTCTGTACGTAATACCTTACCACCCAATCGCTCGATGGAAGGTAAAATCTGTTCATGTATTTTACCTTTAAAACGGACATCTTTATGACGACGAAAGATACGACAGTATTCGCTGTAGTAGGCAGTAGCAATATTGTTGCTTTGTTGAGGGATACACTGACGTACGGTAATACCCATGATATCTTTTCTGTTTATTACACTACGAATTTTATTAGCATTCAATCTGTCTATAGTTTCATCTGCATCAATATAAAGGATCCATTCACCACGTGCATAACTGAGGGATTTATTGCGCGCAGCGGAAAAGTCCTCTATCCATGGAACTTGATGCACTTGTGCACTATATTTTCTTGCTATTTTCATAGTTTCGTCAGTTGAGCCTGTATCTACAACTATAATTTCGTCTACAAAAGTACTGAGACTTTTTAAACAATGTGGTAGAAGAGCAGCTTCGTTTTTGACAATAAGGCAAGCTGATAGTTGTATCATATAAATTCTATTTTCAACCCTTAATTAATCTAATGCTATCGATTACAAAAGGAATTTCGGCTTATAATACTTGGGTAATTCCTTTTGCTATCTCTTATTTTGATTCAAGAAAATCCACCATAGAATAATTTGTATTTATTGCATTTTCGTCAATAATGCATAAAACATCCCCCTTTATCCTCATACGATTAAAAGAGGATAAAGGGGGATTAATCTTTGCTCTCGTAAAAAAAATAATTCTACCTGAACAGACTGAGAATGGCTTGTGGGCCTGAATTTGCTTGTGCAAGCATTGCACTGGCCGTTTGTTGCAATATCTGATACTTCGCATATTGTAACTGTTCATAAGCCATATCTGCGTCTTCAATTCTGCTCCTGGCTGCCTCAGTATTTGTCTTGGCTACCGTCAAACTAGCTTCTTGATAGGTCAGCCTATTTACTACAGCACCTATGTAACTCAATGCCTCTGATGCATCAGCAATAGCATTGTCTAGTCTACCCATCAATAAGTGTATAGATGCAGCAGAGCCTAAAAGCGAACCAGCAAGGGTATTACCGCTGAGTCGAGTAGCACCACTTGAATCAAGTCTTAACTGAGCAGATTTAAAACCTGTATTACCGCTTTCAAGGCTAACATTGCCCGTCGAGAGTAAATTAAACTGTAACAAATCGTTTGTTGAACTATTTCCTGAGCCAATTTGGAATTTGAATAAGACGTTGCCGGCGGTGGCATTACTCGAAGCAGTTCCGCTAAAGATGTTTTTGGAATTCCATGTGGCTTGTGTAACTTCAATATTGATTTGATTAGACAAAGAAGCTAGTTCAGCCTTAATAGCAGTACGTTCTGATGTACCAAGTGAATCATCCGCTGCCTGAATGGCTTTTGTCTTCATCTGTGTAAGAATATCTACAATATTATTTAAATGCCCTTCTGCTACGGTTACTAGGTTTTTGGCTGACCCGATATTGCTTAATGCCTGTCCAAGACCTTCTGCACGGGCATTCATCTTTTTCGCAATACTATAACCTGCAGCATCGTCAGCGGCATTATTAATCCTTTTACCTGTAGCCAAGCGTAGTTGTGCAACAGACATTCGATTATTTATATCAGTCAATGACCGCAGCGCATTTAAGGCACCAATATTAGTGTTTATCCTTGTACTCATACTCTAAACCTCCTTGATTAAAAGGAATTAAATAAAGTGATATTTTATATTTTGTAAGGACAAAAATTGCGAATAATCCTGATGCAAACAATTATGCTATTTTCACCTTATACTTGATACTTCGTTATTATACCTACGAGGCACTTCGATGGATTCTTTATAGCTATTCATCTGCATAAACTTAATAAATTTCTTTAATAATTCTTTGTCATAATATCCGTCTTTTTCTTTTACCATACGCTGTAGTACTTGAAAAGCCGGGTTTGTATCTTTTTCTGTAATCTTCGACAAATCTATTTCAAACTCATCTAAGATACGGGCAATCCGACTATAATAGTGGATTTCTTCCCCTTTTAAACCGTATGGATATCCTTCCCCATTATATTGTTCATGGTGTTGCCTAGCAACGAGACTCGCTTCTCTGGGGAAATTGCCAGTACTAGATAACAAAACAAAACCCATGTCAGGATGTTTCTGCAACATTTCTTTTTCTATTTTTGTCACCTCATCAAATTCCTTTTTTAAGATACGTGAGTCTATTTTCATTTTTCCAATGTCATGAAATAACAAGCCACTGCCCAAAGACAAGAGATCGCTTGCAGGAATACCCAAATACTGACCAAACAATAAACCCATTACCGCCACATTTACTGAATGATTAGAGACATTTCCATTGCACGTCAACACCTTTATAAAATTTGAATAGACCTCTTTATCCCTTGACATAAAGTCCAATATAGCAGTTATCAATTCCTTCCCTCTTTCGATGATAACAAAAATATTTGAGCTTTTTAAAGTATCAGTCAACACATTTGTCGCTATGTTATAAATGATCTCGATCTTTTCTTGCCGTGTGGACAGTTCATCATTCACTATATCCCCAAGGTTCGCTTCCATATATCGCAGGTATTGTGCATTTCCATTTTTTGCTACATAAATTTTGTTGATATTTTTCTTCACGAAGGATACTTTCCGTTCGTCATCGAATAAGTTGTTTCCCTTACAATACAACAAATAGCTAAATTCTTGATTTACCAATGTTTGCAAATATATATCACATTCCGTAAATGCACCTGTTTTTATGCTTCTTAATGTCACCGGTAAATATTTATTGTTCTTATCATGGTAGGTTGTTGTAAGTTTGTCTATCTTATTAGATTTTTTACATCCTGTATAAAGGTAAGAATCTTTTATCGCAATAGATGTATAGTCTGCAACCATTTCTAAAAACTGAATATCACCATCCGTATAAATCTCTCCGTACTTTTTATTATTTACACTTATTACACCAATAACCTTATCCTGGATTTTGATGGGAACACAAAGAAAAGTATTGCCAGTTAACCACCAAATTTGGTGCTTGTTAAAGCGTTTGTCTTTTCCAAAATCACTTACTGCTATTGAGTCACCCTGTTTTACTACCCATTCAATTGGATCTTCATCAATTTTGAATATCATATTGTTTGCCGTTGTGTGCTGCAAGCCTATTGAGGCCTTCAAATGGATCTCTTCTCCCATAACTAAAGCGATCATTCCAGATAAACTATCGGTACCACTAATTGTAAAATTATTAACAAGAGGAAACAATCTCTCCAAATCAAGCACCGATATTAGGGCATGACCTATTTCCCTCAAATTTAATTCATCAAGCGTCCCGTTAAAATTATCCCTAGATTCTTTTGTATCACGAACATTTTGTAATAGCCGATATAACTTTGTAAGGCATTTAATATCGTGTAAAGTGTCTTGAACTGTCTTTACATCTTCAAGAGCTGTATCGTCCAATGTAGCCGTGGTCATATAAATTTCCCTGCCATATAATTATTTTCTGTAAAATAAGTTATTGGATTAAAAGCAATATAAGTGCCAAATTACTCCTGTAGCATCCTATTGATAAATATAATTATAACTAATTGTAAATTAATGGGTTAGCACTTTATAAAATTATGCAACAACATGTAAAGAAAAGTCAAATTCTTAAACATTAAATATTGGGCATGTAAATTTTTCCTATACAGAGGGAAAAAGAGACGTTATTTTGTTTGCTTAAAGGTATTATACGGTGCTTTGGAAATATTCAAATTGAGGAGATTTAACCTTTTGATAGGCAGGATCACTAGTGTCCGGTTATAAGTTGAACAAAGACAATTGTTTATAAAGAACGCGCGGTTCGCTTTTGTAATCAGAATTTGTAAGTACTTGCAAAATAGGGGCTTTCTCAAATAGGGTAATACTCAAAATTTGTAAAATTGTGTA
>PHFX01000082.1 GCA_007618135.1 Candidatus Brocadia sp. WS118
GAACGCTCAGAGAGTTAGTGGATCCACAAGAAGCTGAAAATTTCGATCAACTAACTCAGCTTATCAAAGAACAGATCCAATACTATAACTATACCCGCTACCATTCGGCGATCGGGTTTGTAACGCCTTATGCCAAATATTGCGGCCAGGCCGAAAAAATTCTTGCCGAAAGAGAACGAAAACTCAAAACAGCAAAAGAAAAAAGAGTCAGAGAAAATCTAAAACAAATCAAAGCCAAAGCAGCATGAGCACCAAACTAAAAATTTCAGGAATGGGAAAATTTTTGCTGAAACAAAATGTACTAACAGAAAATACTTCCGAAAAGAGACCATCAAGAATTAAAAACTCGCATGACTATTATTTCAAAAAGTTGGAAGAAGAACTAACTGAATCTATTACTTGTTTTAGAGACCGTACATCGATTATACTCCGAATTTTATTTAACAAAGACGAATCACTCCGACAAATCGATATTTCACGCTTGTCATCATTGAGTAGAGCAGAAGTGTCTCGAATTATTAAAATAATAGATCAGAAATATCACCTGACGCGCAATAACAAAGATTCAAATAAGTGCCGCTTGTTAAGTGCACAAAAATTATTACAAGATTGGATAGATTATTACAGTCATGTGTATTTAGAATATCGAGAATATAAAGTGGATAAGAGCTTTTTCTTCGAAAGATTGGGAAAATTTAACCTGGGTGGTCCGAAATTATACAATAGTTTTCAATTTGATGAAAAATACGTTGAACCCATTTATCATTTCGTAATGAAACCGGACCTAACTTTTGAAATGATTGAAGGTTATTTTAATTTGCGCAATAGTGGATGTAGTGATACAATTATCATTTCCAAACCGGCATATAAGTATTCTTTTTCTTATGGTTTTTATCCAGTTAGAATTCCAGAAAGAAACTATGAGAATTATGTTTTATCAAGGGTTCAGTGTTTGTTAGATTTATCGCGGCTGGTTCCAGATGCAAGAGAATTAATAAATAAAATGGTTTCAGAAATCGCTCAAGGTTTAGAGTGGAATTTTTATCCTGCTCACGGTTCTATTAAATAGCCACATTGTAATAGACTATTCTATACCTTGGATATACAAATCATTCCATTTTGTACATTTTCAAATAGGCACTTCCTAACCACCTCCCACCGCATACAAAATATCGGCGGAGAGAGCGACATGTGCAGTTCCGGCACGCTGCTTTTCGAATGCCAAGGCAGAGTTTCCGCCTGTATCAGCCAGCGGTTTTCATTATTCTCAAAGGATTGGTGGTTATAAGGAAATGCCCCGAACCCCATCATGGGGGTAAGATGACCTTCGTAATTGAGAATCAGAAAACAGTCTTCATCACAGAGCAGTTTGCGAATGCTTTCCCAATTGTTATCATTTGAGGCTTCTTCCCGCTTCCATCCGCCACGGAAAAAGACATCTCCATAAATCTTTTTACCCAAAAAGGCGGCGATGATCTCTGCCCAGTGAATGAAAATGTCGCTGCTCGGATTTTTAATTACTTTTCCGACGATTTTGATGAACACTTCCGGCGAATAGCTTTCCCGAAAGAGATACTGAAAAGCGGAAACCAGCGAGGCAATGGCCGAGGTGGTATTGTGAGTACGTACCAACGATTGATATACACGAATATCCAGGTAACGATTCATAAGATTCCTCCCGAGATTAAACAAGTTTTTTTGGTTTCTAACTATCGATCAGTCCTCCTTCCCGAAAACTGAAGTATTTTTTGTGACCAATTATAATGTGATCCAAAACCGGGATATCCATCAGTTTGCCCGCCTCCACCAAGCGTTTGGTAATGTTCTTGTCTTCTTGCGAGGGCTCCGCTTCCCCGGATGGATGGTTATGCAGCAACACAATATTTGCGGCGGATTCCAGAATAGCGGATTTAAAAATTTCCCTGGGATGTACCAGAGCGGAATTGAGGATGCCCTCGCTGATCTGCACGTCTCGAATGAGAGAGTTGGCGCTGTTGAGAATCAAGATTAGGAAAACTTCTTTTTTCAGGTGAGATAGCAAAGGCTCGTAGCGCTGAAATACCACCGCCGGATCCGTAATCTTTAGTTTTATCTGAACCGGGAGACTGTTGATACGCCGGGCGATTTCAAACGCGGCCTCAAGGCTGCCCGCCTTAACGGGGCCGATTCCGTCTACGCGGCTGAACTCCGCCACGCTTAGCGCCGCCAGTTCACGGAGATTTCCGTAGCGGGTGAGGAAAACCCGAGCGATTTCCAGAGCGGACCGATTTTTTGAGCCGGTACGCAGCAGCAGGGCCAGCAGTTCTACATCAGAAAGGGATTGAGAACCAAGTTGTCGGAGCTTCTCCCCGGGCAGTTCCCCTTGGGGCCATTCGCTCAAACGGGTCTCGTAAAAGGAAGGGTCTTTGATTTTCATAAGGCCTCTCAGGGGATGTGGGTGAAAGTGATTGGAAGATTGATAAGTGGGGTATTTGGCGATTTAGTGCCTGCCCCTGTGGTGATTCAGCGATTTGGCGATTGAAAGAATGGATTGATCGATACACTAGCATCGACTTTTAAAAAAAATCACCCAATCGCCAAATCCCCGAAGGGGCAGGCACTAAATTATTCCGTGACCGCTACCGCTTCGGTATGGGGATACTTTGGGGTGAGACCCTCAATCTCCCGCAGGGGCATCAGCATGATCTCGATGGAAGCTTCCGTTTCCTCCGGCATTCTGATGTAAGCTCCGCGATCCCAGCGGCGGTAGCCAAGAGTGATCTTTTCTGTCGAAACGCTTCTCAAGACCTCCGCCAGGTAACGGGCGTTAAAAGAAATGGAAAAGTTGCAGCCCTGATGATCTCCCCAAAACGATTCCTGTAGCTTAACGATTTCTCCGGAAACAGAATTGGCATTGACCCAAACGGTCAGTTCAAATTGATCTTCACCAACATCGAAATGGGCGGCGGTAAATTTATCCGGGATGATCAGCAAGGCTTCTTTGAGGTATTCAAACACTTCAATGCGGTTGAAGGTAATACTGCCTTTAACCTTCGGATCGATAACCGCTTCCACATCCGGG
Source organism: Candidatus Brocadia sp. WS118 (assembly GCA_007618135.1). Lineage (GTDB taxonomy): Bacteria > Planctomycetota > Brocadiia > Brocadiales > Brocadiaceae > Brocadia. The sequence goes on from PHFX01000082.1 coordinate 3,062, forward strand.
TAGCTTTCCTCCGGCAACCGGGCGAAGAGAGCAAAATTTCCAAAGCGAAAGCAAGCAAAATCATTTTTTCGCTCCTCTCCGCCGGCATCACTGCTGGCCAGGGAAACGCTCACTTCTGCGGATGCCTTTTCCAACATCTCCTGTATTTTCGGGGGAAGCAAGAATTGGTATTCCGTTTCCGGCGATTCCGGGTGGGTTATGCGCATCAGGCGGTACCCGTCACAGGCCGAGGTCTTCACCAAACCGGCAGTGGATTGAACCTGGATGTTGTGAAATGCGGGGCGAAACATATCGCTGCCGAGATAGGCGCGTTGCGACTTTAACCGCTTGAGGAAAGGCAATTTCCAGGTATCTACCGCTTTAAATTCTATATCTGGAAGGACCGAAAACTCCTCCCATCCCGGGCGAACGGTGTTATCCAGTTCAAAGACCCGTCCTGCTGCCTCGATGCGGTCTGCTGCTAACCGCAGCGGAAAATCGTTGAAGGCTTTCAGCCGGGTCAGCCGTTCCAGCAGGTCAAAGGGCAGCAAGAATTTTCCCACATAATTTTCTTTTAGAAGCGAAAAGACCAGGGTTGTTTCCAGGTCGGTCACCCGAATCGTGCCGTCTTCTATGGCGGCATAACTGAGGCAGCTCAAGGAAGTACGTTTCGGCAATATCTTTTTCGCCAGCCGGATGAATTCTTTAAAATCAGGGTTCATTTGAGTTCCTCTTCAAGATTTTTGTAAATCCTGTTTTGAACATCTTCCCAGGCATAATTGTGGTTTATTTGCAAGATGCGATACCGGCAGCGCCGGCAATTTTCTTGTGAACCGCTTTCCGCCTTATCCCGGCAGAAATCCATACAGTGAGCCAGCGCTCGCTCCTGGTCGTCTGTAACCAACCGGCAGATACTACAGCCGGGACAGTCGCTGTGCAGGCATTTGTAGATTGCATTCTCGAAGAATAATGCCTGGGTTCTGCAGCGAACACAGTATATCAATCCTCCGAACAGCTTCAATTCAGGATATTCCGACTTGATATCCTCCGTAAAACCGTGTAGAATATCCCGCCGGATGGCGTCGTTATACTCGGTTATAAAAGAAGCGCTGTAACGCAGGGAGTACGGCAACCGAACATCAGCGCCCAGAAATCGGTGATTGACAAACAGGATATTGCGGGCAAATCTTTCCAGGAAAGCAAACGTGGTTTCGGCATCTCGGGGGATTAGCTGACGGTTTTTCGTTACCTGGTAGGCGAGGATGGTTTTTAAGGCGAACGACCCGGTGTTGCCGCAATCTGGGCAAATCAGAATGGGATCATCCCGCTGCTGCTCACGGGTCTTCATAGCGATTGAGATCTTTTGCACGGGATTTTATCTCCTCCAT
>PHFX01000247.1 GCA_007618135.1 Candidatus Brocadia sp. WS118
CCCTGGTCAAGGAAGATATCTCTGAGCTTTATGCCACTACCACTGACATATTCCATGTGCGCCATTTATACCCTGTTCAAAAGATAAATTCAAAGAAAAAAGCCGTTGGGTTTTTGTCTTTTAAAACCCAACCTAATTTAATGTATAGGAATTTCAATCTGGCATTGTAGCGCTGGGGTTTATCCCCGGCAATTAGCCGACCACAAGGGATCGGCGCTACGTCACAAAAGATGCACTCAAAGAAAGAAGTCGCTGCTGATAGTAGCCTAATTGATTTCTGTTTATACGATAAGGGTTGCATGTTGCAATGGATAAAATTCAGGTAACAACACGTTCACATACAGAGTTTATTGACATTACGCGGAAAGTGGATGAAATCCTGGAAAAGCATTCGATGAAAGAAGGGATATGTTATATCTACGTACCCCATACTACAGCCGCTATCACGATTAATGAAAACGCCGATCCTTCAGTGCAAGAAGATATTTTACATGACCTCAACAGGATGGTACCATGGAATGGCCACTATACCCACAGCGAGGGGAATGCTGCTGCCCATATCAAATCAACGCTGGTGGGGTCTTCCGTATCCGTACCTGTCTCCTCTGGGAAATTAGCACTTGGAACGTGGCAGGGTATCTATTTCTGTGAATTTGATGGGCCAAGACGCAGAGAGGTTTTTGTACAAATCTTGAAAAGTGAATAACACCCACATGAGACCCGGACTGGTATTGAATTGTCGCTGGAATTTAAAGGACGCCGCAAAGGTTTTTTTTGTCTATATGATCCTTATGTTTGTTGGTATGCCGGTAATTGTGCGGTTCATCAATGCCTTCTTTGGTCTTAATATCCTGAACAGCATCGGACAACGAAACCTGATCCTTTTCATTTCACTGTTTGTTAATGTAGTGATCTGTTCTTATGTGTTTTACATTGTCTGCATTGAATATCGACAGTCAGTTACTGCCCTGGGTCTGTCCGTAGTAAATCTATCGAAAAATATAAGACAAGGCATCAAGCGATATGCAATCACACTTCCCCTTATAATACTCGCCGGTTTTGTCATCAACCTGATCTCCAGCTACTACGGCCAATTACCGGAAATGCAGGATGTTGTCCAATGGGTGCTGGAAGAAAAATCGCTCTTTGTCCTGGGGAGCTTGATCTTTTTTGGGATTGTCATTGCCCCGGTTATAGAGGAAATTATGTTTCGTGGGTTTCTGCAACCGGCATTGAAAAATTCATTCTGTGGACGATATGCCATTGCAATTACCGCATCCCTTTTTGCTGCCGTACACATGGATATCTTTGCCTTTTTACAAATATTTATCCTGGGAATGCTTCTTGGTTATTTGTATGAGAAGACTCAAACTCTCGTTGCATCTACCGTTGTGCATATCCTGCACAACTCATTAACCCTGGTGTTTTTACTCTATTTTAAGTTTTTTTTGAAAGGAAAAATTCCGGTATTCTAGCGGGATAATGTCAACAGCCTTCCATGGGGGTACAAAATATCAGGAAAGGTATGAGTTAGTATTTGTACATCATCACTTCGAATCTTGACCTTTAACTCCCAGCCATCCGTCTTTGATTCCGTGGCATTCCGTGAAAATCTGCCGTGAATTATGATGATACATGAACCCTGGAGGCACTATGTTTAAAGATGTGAATGAACAATTAGAGATTCTGCTGCGCGGGACGGTAGATATTGTTACAAAAGAAGAATTGGCAAAAAAACTTAAGCGGTCACAAGAAGAGAGGAAGCCGCTTCGCATAAAATTGGGACTCGATCCAACCGCTCCTGACATTCATATCGGGAATGCTATACCTATTCATAAATTGCGGGCATTCCAATCGCTCGGCCATACCGCCATACTCATCATCGGGGATTATACGGCAACCGTTGGCGACCCTTCGGGGGTCAACAAGACGCGTCCCATGATTACCTATGAAAAAGTGTTGGAAAATGCCAGGACGTATCTTGCGCAGGCAGGGAAGATTCTTGATTTAAAAAAAACCGAGGTGATCTATAACAGTGAGTGGTTTAAAAAGATGACCTTTCATGACGTCATCCAACTCACGGCAAAGATGACCGTGGCAAGAATGATGGAACGGGATGATTTTACCAAGCGTTATAATGCCGGCGTTCCCATCAGTGTGCATGAATTCATCTATCCCCTCATGCAGGGTTACGATTCCATTATGGTAAAAAGTGACGTAGAATTGGGCGGCACGGATCAGTTATTCAGCTTGCTGGTTGGAAGGGATCTACAGCGGGACGCCGGTGCGGAGCCACAGGTTGCTTTGACCACCCCACTCCTTGAAGGGATCGACGGAAATAAAAAGATGAGCAAAAGTCTCGGAAATTATATCGGGGTTACTGAATCTCCCGGCGAGATGTTTGGCAAGGCGATGTCTATCCCGGACAACCTCATGCGTAAGTATTTTGAACTGGCAACAGACTTGAATATCGGTGAGATCAATAAACTCCTCGATATCCACACCCACCCACGTGCGGCAAAAGTAGCCATGGCAAAGGCAATGGTTCGACGCTATCACAACGTTCAGGATGCGGAAGCTGCAGCTGCAGAGTTTGACCGTGTCTTTAAAGAACATGCACTTCCGGACAAAATACCTGATGTCGAAATACCTGGCAGCGAGTTAGCTGACGGCAAGATATGGGTTGCCAGACTTATTGTCTTGTGTAGCTTTGCCACGACCAACAGTGAAGCTCGACGATTGATTCAACAGGGAGGGGTAAGTATAAACAATGATCCTATAAATGATCCCACGCTGAATATCGAGATAAAACCCGGCATGGTCCTCAAGGTTGGAAAACGGAGATTTGCGAGAATTGCGCTTAAAAAAGAGGCTGCACCATAGAACTCATCATTCGTCATCCGGGAGGAATAGGGGTCTTAACCGCCCGGTCTGTTTTATTCCGACTTCTGACTCCTGAATTCTGGCTTAAGGCTTCAATGAGAAATTATATAATTTTCCTGATTCCCCATGTCCCCGATGCACCCTGTGATAAAAAATGGATAATACGCTCATTGTCTTCCTCAAATATCCAAACCCTGGACAAGTAAAAACCCGTCTGGCAAGGGACATCGGCCCCGAAAGGGCATGCTTCATTTACCAATCACTTGCAGAACATGTTATCAAGAACATCATCCCGAAAAATCAAAGGACCTATGATGTGCGAATCTTTTTTAGTCCCGCAGATAAAGCAAACGAAATCAAAGCATGGCTAAAGCCTTTCCTTAGCATTATACCGGGAGACAACACACAGTTTATATCTCAGGAAGGAAGTGATCTGGGAGAAAGAATGTCTACTGCCTTCAAAAAAACATTGCAAAGTTATCCCCGCACAACCAAAGACAAGAGATTTTCGTCACATCATGCGATAATCATAGGGACAGATTGCCCTGAAATAGATGCTGAATTAATTGCAAGCGCCTTTGAAGTTTTAAAAGAAAAGGACGTTGTTATTGGGCCATGCAGGGATGGTGGTTATTACTTAATAGGCATGGCAAGGTACATACCCGAATTGTTTGTGGGTGTAGAGTGGAGTACAAGCCGTGTGTTTGATCGGACCATGGAAAAGATGCAAAAAAATAATCTATCCTGCGGCATCCTCAAGACCCTATCGGATATTGATTGTATAGAAGATTTATACAAGAGAAAAGATTTCCCGTTGTGGTAATGCTGCGCTATGTTATTTTTCTGAAGACCGTGCAAAAGCCTGCATGACTTCCTCTGCATGGTTTTTTACATCTACTTTCTTAAAGACGTGAACGATCTTGCCATTTTCTTTGATCAGATAGGTGTATCGTTTTGCCATAAATGAGCCTAAAAGGCCTCCCGAGGCGCCATACGTTTCCGCAACTTCTTTTTTCTCATCACTCAGCAAAATAAAGGGTAAGTTATGTTTATCCTTAAATTTTCGGTGAGATGCTGGCGAATCAAAACTGACACCCAAAACAACAATTCCCGCTTCCTGCAAGGCGGTGTATCCATCGCGGAAGCTACAAGCCTCTTTCGTGCATCCTGGCGTGTTATCCTTTGGATAAAAATAAAGAACTACCTTTTTGCCGCGAAATTCAGTGAGTGTGCGCATCTTTCCTGTGTCGTCCTTTACCTGAAAATCAGGTGCAGGATCACCTGCCTTTACCGGCATACCATCTTTTCCTTTCATTTTTGAGGAATAAAAAAGGCATTCTTATGATACTAATAAAAGAATGCCTTTTCTTATAATTTGGTTAAACCTGTGGTTCTTTTTCACTACTGTCCGGATGTTTAAATAAATATTTGTTGTAAGTATTATAATTCAAGAGAGATACAAGGGAAAAAGGACGTAATCGATTTGAAATTCAACGTATACTATAGCCATTCTATTCTTCATAACAAACAGAAAGGAATGG
>PHFX01000083.1 GCA_007618135.1 Candidatus Brocadia sp. WS118
AACACGATTATGTGAGTCGAGGAACTTAAAGTTGCTTAATGCCGTTGTCATGAATAAAAAAGCATTGAGCGAATTTAGGAAAGGTGTTCCATTAAAAGAGGCTGTCCGTTTTACCGAAGCGCCGACCGAGATCTTCCAACATGCTATAAGAAGAGCAAAAGGGGAAATGCAAATTGCGCTAAGCAATATCTATCTTCTTCAATCTTATGACCAAGCAGATAAAGAAATTTTAGAAGAAATTGAGAAATTGGCTGTTGCAATAAAGGCGCTTTATCCAGCCACTATAAGCGAATCACAGAGTTAACAAAATTGAAGTTAATGTGGGACTCATGCCTGGTTTTGATATTGAAAAGCTTCAGAATTTGCCAAAGGCACCCGGTGAGCATGTTTGGGCTGATTATATTGAGTTATTGTGTTTAGCTAATATTGACGGCGAAATCTCCAAATCTGATTTCTTAGATCGGCTTAAGGAGAGAAAAGATTTGGGTGAATTAAGCGAGCTTGAAGACGAGATAGATGAAGCAGCAGATGGCTGGTCTCAGTTATCTGCTGCTGAGATCAGCGATAAAACACGAAGCCAGGTTGACAGTTGGTTTAATCATTTATCGTTTAGGGAAAGCATATTCAAGGAATTTTACCCTTTCTCTTTATCTAGCAATGGCAATAGCCTTATCCGGCAACCGATTATGTCATTAAAACGGAAATTCTATGTATTTTTTCTTCTGTCGGCGAATCTTCGTTATAACTGCAAAGCCAATAGAAATACTTTAACAAAAAACTTTGAAGTTATTAGCAAAGAAGCGCTCAAATCCTTTTTACCAAAAGAAGCTCATGTGCATATTTTTGGAACAGGAGCGCCATCAGCTACAGGCCGATATATAGGCAATCTCTGGCAAAAAATCAATACGTTGGCAGGTGACCTGGGGGAAACGGTGATCATTCCCCCAAATAAAATCTCGAAGTATGACACTGGCGACAACGGATTAGATGTGGTAGGATGGGTGCCATTAGGAGACAGAAACGAAGGCCTTGTTATTTTGCTTGGTCAATGCGCCTGCACTGAGGAGTGGGTCAATAAGCAGCAGTCCTCAAGCGCAGAAGCTTGGAGCCAAGTGATGACCTTTAAAGCGCGGCCGACCAATATTGCGTTTATCCCATTTTTCTTTAGGGAATCAGATGGCACCTGGTATAAACCTCAAGACATCCATAATGCTATACTTATTGATCGACTCCGATTTATACACCTTCTCCAAAAAGAATGGCGATTCTTAAAATCATTAGATAGCTATCGAATCTTAGAAAATATGCTGAAACAGAGAGAACCATTATTCTAAGTATTTGAACAAAAAGTAGGGCACATTAAAAATGGGTGTAAAATTAACAGCCATTTCTTTATTTTCAGGCTGCGGTGGATTCGACTGGGGTGCCCACCAGGCAGGAGTAAAGATCATTTGGGCAAACGATATTAACCCTCATGCCGCAAATGCCTATACAAATCTTTTCCCAGATGTGGAGTTTGTTTTAAATGATATTCGGAATATTAATAATTTCCCAGAGGCAGACATTTTGATTGGCTGCTATCCCTGTACAGGCTTTAGCTTGGCAGCACGAAGGCGATGGCGAAATAATAAAGAAAGAAATTTGTTGGCGAACGAAGATAATTTTCTTTACAAAGAATTCTTAAGGGCTTTAAAACAAATTCGTCCCAAATATCTTTTTGTTGAGAATGTCAGGGGAATGGCAAGCGCAAAAAGCGGTTGGTTTCTTAAACAACAAATATGCGGTTTCAAGGAACATGGATATAAGGTGGTTTATAAACTTCTTGATGCTTGCGACTATGGCATTGCCCAATCTAGAAAACGAATTTTTATTGTTGGAGTACGAGAAGATATTGATTTATTTAATTACACGTTTAAGCCGCCAACGCATGGTCATTTTCGAGAATCACAATATACCGTTTTAAAAGATGCTATCTGGAATATGGAGCGCTGGCCCCAAGGGGAATATTTTGATTATGAATTCCATGGTCACTATTTGACAAGAAATCGAAAACGGAGTTGGGATGAAATAAGCTATACAATTGTTGCTAATGCCCACCATGTCCCTCTACACCCAATGGGCAAACCCATGAGATACATCAGAAAAGACACATGGGCCGTTGTGGGGGATGAAAACCGACGGTTGTCATGGAAGGAGTGTGCTGCTCTCCAGGGATTGCCATCGGAATGTATTCCTTCAGGGACACTTATGGATAAGTACCAAGCCATTGGAAATGCTGTTCCTCCTATTTTTGGGAAAATTTTAATGCAACCTATTATAGAGTTTGAGAGCCAATGATATAATATAGAGAATTAGAGAATACAATGCCAACTCAACTCGACAAAAACGATAACGAGGAACATCTTGAAATCCCCAAGTAAATCTGCAAAGTATTAGGATTCTTACCAGAGTCAAACGTAATTATTGAAATAAACGATCAAGGGCACTAGCGCATAAGTAACTCTGTAAGAGATTAAATGGATTTGCCGGTTCTGGCTGTAACACCATGGAAGAAGAAATTCCGAGGAGACATTCCGAATAAATGGCAACTCAGATAATTCTGATTCTGCAATCCGAAATCTATTTCATCCTCATCACTACAAAAGTCATATCGTCGTTCTGCGGGCGGCCGTTGCGCCAACGCTCCGCTGCCCCGTTCAGGTGCGCGATGATTTCCTGCGGATCTCTATCTCCCGCTTCTCCGAAAACCGTTTTGATCCGCGATGTGTCAAAAATTTCCCACTTATCGTTAAACAACTCTTCCAACCCGTCGGACATCAACAGCACCGCATCGCCGGGCGATAATTCCAACCCCACTTGCTGGTAGGGATAGCCTTCCGGCCCGCCCAGGGGCATTCCCTTGATCAACAGCTCCTCAACGGCGCGGGTTTGTTTCCGGAATATCAGAATCGGGGGCATCCCGGCGGAGGAAGCTACTAATTTATTGCCGCGAATCCGCACCAGCATCATGGCCATGTAGAGGTTGCCTAAGTGCATTTTGCGGATCATTCTGGTGCAGTGGTGAAAAAAGTCCGGGATGTAAAAGGTATTGCCCATGGTGTTGAACAGGCTTTTCATCAAAGTAACCATAATCCCCGCCCTGGTGCCGTGGCCGGTGGCGTCGCCGATGGCGGCGGTCAGGATGCCGCTGGAATCGAGCTGGAAATCGTAATAATCGCCGCCCACCTCGCTGGCGGTTTTCATGTACACGGCGATGTCCAGGTGGGGGAGTTGGGGCACTTTTTCCGGCAGCATGGAAAGCTGAATCCGGCGGGCTTCCTCCAATTCCGCGGTTTTGCGGGCGTTGTCCGCCTCTAAAAGCCGGCGCTGAATTTCCTGTTCCCGGGCCTGGCGCTCGCTTTCCAATAATTGCTGGTTGGCGCGCGCAAAATCCCGCGCCAGGTTGATCGACATGGCAATACTGAGCACCAACACCCCGTACACGTAAACCACATCTCTTCCTCCCGGCGCGCTGACCAGGTTCGCATCGATCAAAATTTGATAGACCACCGCGGCGGTCAATGCTAAAAACCCGATGCCGGAAATCCACTCCCTTTTTTTCATGCGGAAGATGCAGCGAAAAATGACCCGGATTAGCTCTATTAAGGCAATCCCCAAAAATATGTCGAAGATAGTCCCCACTATTTTGCTATGGGAAAATAAACTGCTGACGGCGATGATTGCTGCAACGCCCACAAAAATGAACCCGTGCCGCGGGAGCTTGGAATATCCCCGGGTGTAAGTGGTCAATAATCCGAATACCAGGGCGGTCAGGGTGGAGAGGAGCAGAATGCGGTTTAGCAAGATGATGCTATGCACGCTATTGGTAAAGAAAAATTGGAAATTAACGTAGGAGAGGGCGGCAAAGCCGATCATGGAGACGGCATAGAAAAGATTCTCTTTTGCCGCGGGGTAGAATATGAACATCAGCAAGTGCACCAGGGCCAGGGTCAGCGGCACCGCGGAAAAGATGATTTGCGAAAGGCTGGCGTTGCGAACTTCTTCGATACGCCCCTGGGTGTAGGAATTCAAATGTCCCAGGCGAATGAGAAAACCGGCTTCATACCCGATTTGTTTTAAATATTCCGCGGAATGGTTGGAATAACGCACCGCTAAAACCTGGTCGTGCTGATTGTCGAAGACAATGGCGCGGGGCGTGCGGTCAAAAAAGGGCTGCTCTCCTTCCTTCGCCGCGCTTACTTCCCCAAAACGATAGTGCATCCTTCCGTTGAGATACACCTCCGAAGCGCCGGCCTGATCGACGAAGATCGCCAGCGGAACCGCCCAGAGCGAGGAGTCGATGGTCAGGTGGGTGCGAAACCAGCCGATTCCTTCCCAGCCGCTGGCAGGATATTGAT
>PHFX01000248.1 GCA_007618135.1 Candidatus Brocadia sp. WS118
ACCTATAATGAATGCAATAAAGCACGTATCTTATGGACTATATATTAGTAACTTCAATAAATAACGATACTTATATATCGACATAATTTGAAATAAGTTTACGTGGATCTCTTTACCGTAGCATGTGGCGTATCTTGTTACATAGCTTCGTAAAGATCTACCATTACAGAGGGGATTGCTTCTATTTGTATTGATTATAAAATTGTGTGTAATAATCGTTCCGACGGTAATTGTCACCATCGATTGTTGATTGTCCGGGGTAGTTTCCATATTATGATTCAATAAGTACCTTTTCTCTTTGTAAGCTTGACAATGTATTTTCACGGAGTAAAATGATTTTATAGTCGTTTTTGGTTTGATCGGTCTTTAATACTGTTCGGACAGCAACAAACTGTCTTGTTTCTCGGATACTTTATAATAATGAGGTTTATTTAACGAATGAGGATTTTATTGTGTTCCATGCCCGACACGGTTCCCCAGTTTTCTGCAAAGACATGGAGGGCGCCCAATCTTGCTATCTCTTCTCTTGCAGGAAATATTCAGCCACACCATGAGGTGGCGCTTGCTGATCTGGTACTTAGAAGAAAAACCTTGTTACCTTCCCTAAAAAAGGCCGTCGAAGATTATCAACCGGATATCATCGGGTTGAGCGCTATGACGTTTCAGTTTGATACGGCACGGAAGATTGCAGCATTTATAAAAAGCATGCATAAGGAGATCAGAATAGCCATCGGGGGGTATCATGCTACCCTTATGTATGAAGAAATTGCTTCCTCCGATGACGGCAATCCTTTTGATTATATCGTCCGCGGAGAGGGCGAAGAAACTTTTCGTGATATACTGGATGCAATGGAAGGAAAGCGGGAATGGAAAGATATTCCTGGTCTGTCCTATCGACAGAATGGGGGCTTTCTGCACAATTCTCCGAGACCATTAGAGAATCTGGATACCCTGCAGCTCCCGCGAAGAGATGCACGCATCTGGGATGGTTATCTTTTTTCTGGAAAAAGACTTGATATGGTCGAGACGTCCCGCGGCTGTACCATGACGTGTAATTTTTGCAGTATGAACCGCATGTACGGACGCACCTTCAGGACATACAGCTTTGAACGGGTTATGCAAGACCTGGCGAATGCAAAAAAGCATGGGGCGCGATACATAACCTTTTCAGATGATAACATTACGTTAAATGTAAAACGGTTCGAGTCCTTGTGTGACGCAATTGTAGCGGCGGGTCACAATGACCTGCGTTATATCGTACAGGCAAGTACGGCGGGCATTGCATCTTCCCCGGCATTAGCTCAAAAGATGGCCCTTGCAGGCATTCAAATCGTATTCCTGGGGATTGAGAACGTATCTGAACGTAATTTGAAGCTGATGAATAAAGGGAACATGCTGGAAAAAACACAAAGGGCAATTGAATACCTTCATAAGAATAACTTATTAATTGTGGGGGGCATGATTCTTGGACATGCAGAAGACAAGGAAGAAGATATTGCACAGAATTATGAATTCTTTGACAAGGCCAATATTGATTTTTTTGGCGAGCAGATTATCACTCCGTATCCTAAAACCGGTATGAGAGATATTTTAATCAAAGAGGGGCTCGTTACCAATATTACCGATTACCGCAGGTACAATGGCTTCTGGGCAAACGTCAAAACGAAGCACCTTTCATCGGAAGACTTGCAATTTTTACGATGGAAATATAAGCGGCGGTACTCCACATTTTTCAAAACAACGCCAGTCTTTAAGGCAAATTATGCTATGGTGAATCTCTTGCGGATATTCGTTTTAAGACCGTATTATCGGATTAAAAATTTTATCACCTCACTGGGAAAGACCGAGCGTGATATCTTTGAAAACGACATGAAAAAATTTGCCGAGATGAATAATTTTTTTTGATCCTATTATAAAACCCCACTTAGGCACTCACCTGGGTTAAAAGTCCTTTGATGAAAGGAGTTTTAAGCAGATGCTAGAAATTACCAAGAAGCACCGATGGCAATATGTCTTCTTGCGTTTTTTCATTATTTGTTTCATGCTTATTTTGTGCCGAATAGTAATGGCAACGGAAGTAACTATTGACAGTACCGTAAGAACAACCGCTGCCTATCACAACGGTATTTCGCCCACAACGGTTTTTATTTCGGATCAAACTGGCTACACGTTTTACATAGACTTTAACGGTTCTTGTGTTTATTGTAAGACCACTGATGGTGGTGTTGTGTGGGGAACACCGGTAACGGTTGATAGTCAAACAGACTGTTTGGGTGTCGGTATCTGGTATGACCAATGGACTCCGGGAGATGCGACGGGTACATTTATTCACATCGTAACCTTTGACTCAGGCAGTGATGACCTTTGGTACACGAGACTTGATACCAGCAACGATGCGCTAGTGAGCACGGTTAATGCGACGGGAGTCAGTCAGTCTGGGACTTATACTGCAGGGGCCAACCTTCCTGCTATTACAAAAAGTACCGGCGGTATTCTTTATATGGGGATTCAAGACGGATCAGATTCCTTTGTTATTAAAAGCGCTGATGGATCAGTTTGGACGGAGGTTGGTACTAATCCTTTTGATCTTGCCGATGATTTCCTCATCCTGATGCCACTACCCGGTGGGTATATTATGACGATACGATGGGATATTTCAGCCGATGATATCCAGTCAAAGGTGTTTGACGGCAGTACCTGGGATGCTAGCTGGACGAACATTGATACCAACGCTGCTGATAATACCACATATGATGCAGCATTTGGGGCAACCGTTGACAAGACTACCGGCAATATTTATCTTGCCTATGCCGCAGATATTGTTACCCTTGGCACAAATGATGATGTTCGGACAGCTCTCTATGCTAACGGGACGTGGACATCCAAATCAAATGTTTTAACCAACGATACAAAAGGTATTACCGGTGCGAAAATCTCTTTTGATGAAAATACCGGTGAGGTATATGTCGTATACAGCGCACAAGCTACAGCGGGTACTGCTAACACGGGAAATATCTACTGGGCAAAATCAACTGACAGAATGACAACCTGGAATGCAGAGCAGGGTCCGGTCAATACCACTGCTGATGATATTTACGGTGCCAGGGTTAATAGCATGTCAAATGAGCGCATCTATGCAACGTGGTACGGCGCTACTCCTGATGCCCTTTTTGGCAATACGATTGTAGATTTGGTACCACCATTGCCCCCTACCCCTCCACCAAGAGTTATTCTCACCGTAGATTCTACAATCCCAACCAATGGAGCAGCAGGTGTGGCAGTTAATACATCCGTATCTGCGATTTTTTCACTGTTCATGAATGGTTCTACTCTTACCACGGATACGTTTCAGTTAATCAAAGGAGATGAGAAAGTGTCTGGTGTGGTAACTACTCACGCAGAAACTGCCACTTTTACTCCATTAGCAGATCTGAAGTACAATACTATCTATACAGCGAAAGTCACAACAGGAGCCCAAGCAGCAAATTATGCGGGAACAACGCTGGATAATGACTACACCTGGAGCTTTAAGACAACGGGAGATTCAGACCCACCGATAGTCAATTCTACGAGTCCTCTGAATGGCGCTGCCGGTGTAACCACAAACAGTGTTATCACTGCTACATTCAGCGAGGCGATGCAGTCATCAACGATTAATACGAACACGTTTACGGTAAGTGATGGCAAGGGTAATATCGGCGGTACGGTTTCTTACAGCGGCACAACAGCCACATTTACTCCCTTGAGCAATCTGTCCGATTCAACCACGTATACGGCACGTATTACCAACGGCGTGAAGGATTTGGCGGGCAACGCAATGGCCTCTGATTACAGCTGGAGTTTTACAACGGTTGATATAACGACACCGATAGTCAGTTCAACGAGTCCTCCGAATGGCGCTGCCGGTGTAACCACAAACAGCGTCATCACTGCTACATTCAGCGAGGCGATGCAGTCATCAACGATTAATACAAACACATTTACGGTAAGCGATGGCAAGGGTAATATCGGCGGTACGGTTTCTTACCGTGGCGCAACAGCTACATTTACCCCTCTAAGCAAGCTGTCCGATTCAACCACGTATACGGCACGTATTACCAACGGCGTGAAGGATTTGGCGGGCAACGCAATGGCCTCTGAGTACAGCTGGAGTTTTACAACGGTTGATATAACGACACCAATCGTCAGTTCAACGAGTCCTCCGAATGGCGCTGCCAGTGTAACCACAAACAGCGTCATCATTGCTACATTCAGCGAGGCGATGCAGTCATCGACGATTAATACAAACACATTTACGGTAAGTGATGGCAAGGGTAATATCG
>PHFX01000084.1 GCA_007618135.1 Candidatus Brocadia sp. WS118
TGAATCGCCATAAAAGCCCATGGGCTTTTGCCCCAAACCCCATGGACTTTTGGCGAAAACCCCAGGGGGTTTTATTAGAAAGGTTTCGTGTTCGATTCTATTGGATAGCGACAGCAGCAGTCAGCTATCAGCGGTCAGCAAAAAATGTTTACAGAGATACTCGCTGCGATGGCCTTCACGATTGGGTTTACGCTTTGGGGTTTTTTACAACATCTTTTAAGCTGAAAGCTGATGGCTGATAGCTGATAGCTGAATAGTAACCCATTCCCTCCAATTTCCGCCGCCTGTAAAAAATCGCCCCGCCGGCCCCCCGCAAAGCAGCTTAAACGAATACATTTTTTTCGCGCAGCCTCGACCTTTAATTTCAAGGTCTCTGAGCTATCTGCGGGCAGTCGCTGAATTTTTTTTTTCGTGTTGGCTAAAAAATCGGTATTTTTTAACTTTTTTCAAAAAAGTTGATGGAGCAGATCATGCCAACTCCTTCCGTTATGGATGTTCCTGCTAATTTTTTGAGGAAGTGCCAGATGAAGACAGTATTTGCCAATATCATCATCTGAGCATTCTTTTTAAGACGGTTGAACATTTTTTTAACGGATTTGATAATCTCTTTGCTCATGTTCAAGATCCCCGAAACCCGAAGCTGATTACCTACCCCTTGAACAGTTTACTCTTTACCGGTATTTTGATGTATCTATGCCGTTTTGGAACCCGGAGCGGTATTGCGGATTTATTGCGAGATAGTGTTCGTTCTCGTTCAAAATTCCATATTTTGTTTGCTGTTGAGAATGCGCCTCATGGGGATACGTTGAACTATTGCTTTAAGAAATTATCGGTTTCAGACATTCAGGAAAGTGTGTGTAGAATGATGGAGATGTTGCTGCGTAAAAAGGTACTTTATGCTTATCGTTTACTGGGGCACTATTATATGGTGGCCATTGACGCTACCGGTGTGGTTACCTTTCATGAACGCCATTGTGACCATTGTCTGACTCGCAAGCTTAGCAATGGCTTGACGCTTTACTACCATCCGGTATTGGAAGCAAAGCTGGTGACCGCCAATGGTTTCTGTTTTTCTTTAATGACCGAATTTATTGAGAATACTGATCTAAGCGCCAACAAACAAGACTGCGAACTCAAAGCATTTTATCGTTTAGCACCGCGCTTGAAAGAACGTTTTCCTCGTTTACCAATCTGTTTATTGCTGGATGGGTTATATGCCGGAGGACCGACATTCCGCCTCTGCGAAGAATATCATTGGAAGTATATGGTTACCCTTAAAGACGACCACTTCTCTTTGCTCAACAAGGAATTCGATACACTCTGTAAACTCAATCCGGAAAATCGCACCCAATTGACGATTTTTCAGGGAAAAGAGAACGTCGAACAGGCTTTCCGATGGGCCAATGATCTTTACCATCAAGACAGTAACCATCATGAGCACCATCTCAATGTCTTGGAATGTCGCCAGAAAATAACCGACGATAAAAATGTCAGCACTTTTAATAAGTTTAAATGGATCACCAACTTTAAGCTCGACAACAAACGCGCTATCACATTATCCAATAGCGGAGGAAGAATCAGATGGAAAATTGAAAATGAAGGGTTTAATGACCAAAAGAACGGAGGATTTGAACTCGAACACCCCTACAGCGAACATGAAAATGCCCGAAAAATATTCTATCTCCTGCTACAAATGGCACATACCATCTCTCAACTCATCGAAAAAGGAAGCCTCTTTAAGAAGGCATTCCCCAATGGCCTCGGATCAGAATACAATGCTGCCAAAGCGCTCCTGGAAGCATGGCGTAACCTGCGCTTAGTTCCACAAGCGTTCGCAACACTGGCAGAAGGCAGGTTTCAAATCCGCTTTGATACTTCCTGATAATGCGATGTTCCTGTTCAAATCCTCCGTTCAATCAGAAAAACAATCGCTAACCACAGTTAACATCTTCAAAAGACAGGATGCAACGGAAAACTACGTACTCTCGATGAAAGTTGGAACTTTAACAAAAATGTGGTATGCGATAATGGGAAAATTAAGAGGTGTATTCTTTTGCGCTGGACATCCAATTGGAACATTGCCACGTTTGCCATTATTTATTAACCTTTTAGATTTTGCTGAAAACCGAAAGCTTGATGCTCTCATTATTTATTTTCTTGATAAACACTGTGGAGTAGACCATCCACGTTATAAATTGTTTGAAGCCCTTAACAAAGCGGGGCTTTTTGTGTTAATCCTAGATGGTTTCGATGAAATGGCAGTGAGAGTAGACAGCACCACGCTCGAAAAACATCTTTACCAAATTGAGCAACTATCCAAGGAAATCAATAGCCGGGTATTGCTTACTGGCCGACCGGAGTTTTTCATGAGTCGAGAGGAGCTTGAACGCAGTCTTTGGCCTCGTTCCGGCCAAGTATTAGCCACTCGTTTTAAAAATTACCGAGCATTACGGCTGCAACTGTGGGATAATGAACAAATTCAGATATTCCTTAACAGTATAGTTCCACATCTACCAAATCGTTTTGGTGAGGGCGAAGATTACTACAAACGGATTTGCGATATTCCTGGTTTTGAGGATCTAGCTCAACGTGCCGTGCTTCTGGAAATGATTGCTAAAACTCTACCCCACTTCGATCGGGAAAGGCAGGTTACCCGGTTGAGTTTATATCAATTGTATTTAAAAAGAGAGCTTGAACGGCAACGAATCAAAAAGGGCCGGGAATTACTACTTCCTGATGAAACCCGTTTTGAACTTCTTCAAAAGTTGGCGGCTGATTCTTATACAATGCATAGTGGTGGTATTACATATTTAGCTGCGGAAGCCTTGGTGAAACCGAAACTTCCTCTAGATGATGCAACCTCTGCTGTAAAGACTGAGCAAAACACCCGAGAATTTCTTAGTTGTTCATTTTTACGCCCTGCCCATGGTGGAGATTTATTCATCTTTTCCCATCGGTCATTTAGAGGTTATTTTGCTGCTAAAGAGTTATTGGAGCATTTGCTTGATGGGAGTGCAATACCTCAACCAATTGACCAGGATTGTATCAGCTTTTTGAGAGAGATGATGGAGAAATCTACAACAAACAAATTTTATCGCGAGCAGGTACTTACCGCATTGACGAGAGAAGGCTTACCTACTGGTATTGTAAAAAAAGCAGACGGCCGTTACATGTCCCGACTACCAAGCGGAATGGATGTGGAAATGATGTATGTGCCAGCTGGGCCGTTTATTTTAGGTGAAGAGGGTGAATATACCCTACCACCGCAGATTGCGATATTAGAAAAAGGTTTCTGGATTGACAAATCTTCCGTGACCAATGCGCAATACCGTGATTTCCTCATACAGAACCCAAAATATAAATCACCAACTTTCGAAGCTGATTGGGCAGAACCCTACAACTGGAACGGCTTGGATTTTCCAAAAGGGACAGAAAACCACCCTGTTGTGTTGGTTAGTTGGTATGATGCTCAGGCTTTTTGTCGGTGGGCTCGTAAATCTCTGCCTTTTGAACAGCAGTGGGAAAAAGCAGCACGCGGCATAGATGGTCGACGCTACCCTTGGGGAAATAAATGGGATCGTAATTCATGTAATAATGCGAGTTGGTGGGCAAAGATGGACTTGTGGGATTCTGATAGAGATTACAAGTTATGGCAGAAAGAGGAGTTTGAAAAAAAATTAGCTGGTAAACAAGTTATGACAACCCCTGTAGACCACTTTTCTGATATTATTTCTCCATATGGTTGTTTAGACATTGAAGGGAATGTATGGGAATGGTGCGCAGATTATTACGATGCAAGCCGCAATAAACGTGTTTTGCGTGGTGGTGCTTGGAGCGAGCAGCCTCAAAACCTCGCTTCCACCGTTCGCGACCGATATCTACCATCTTTTCTTAGTAATTATGTCGGATTTAGGTGTGTAATAACTGGCCTTCTTCAATAAATGGATTATTCATCCGAGTAAAAACTTTTTTCTTCTATTGATTTTTTTTGCCGTTTGGTTATATCTTGGCATCTTAAGTTTTGTGAAAATAGT
Source organism: Candidatus Brocadia sp. WS118 (assembly GCA_007618135.1). Lineage (GTDB taxonomy): Bacteria > Planctomycetota > Brocadiia > Brocadiales > Brocadiaceae > Brocadia. The sequence goes on from PHFX01000084.1 coordinate 4,035, forward strand.
GGTAAGAAAAATCAGGATGTCGCCATGCTCTCACAATACCTCCCGGTGTTGATCGTGCTCGCCTTCGCCCTGGTGGTGGCCGGTGCGATCCTGTTTCTATCCCACGTTGTCAGCCCCCGCATCAAAGACGCCGTCAAACAGCAAGTGTACGAATCCGGCATCAATCCCCAGATGGACGCCCGCCTGCGCTATCCCATCCGCTTTTACGTAGTGGCGATGATGTTCGTGCTCTTCGACATCGAAGTGATCTTCATGTATCCCTGGGCGGTGGTGTACAACCAGTTTCTC
>PHFX01000085.1 GCA_007618135.1 Candidatus Brocadia sp. WS118
GGGTGCTGCTCATGATTTCCGAATCCTAAAAGAAAGTCGTTTACCCCTTCATCCGGATATTCAGAAAATCGGTGATGCCGGTTATCAAGGTATTCAGGAAATTTATCAAAACAGTCAAACACCGATTAAAAAAACCAAGAAAAGACCTTTGAGTGCTGAAGATAAAAAATACAACCGGGAGTTGGCAAAAATAAGAATACCGATCGAACATGTTAACCGGCGATGTAAAATTTTCAGAATCGCTAAAGAAACATATCGAGGCAAACATAAAAATTATAGTAAAACATGGAACGTTGTCGCTGCATTAGTCAACTTAAGATATGCAACCTAACAATTTATTTTGGAAAGATGTCCAAAGAACAAGTGTAAATTATTATTATCAGTGATCACATGAGCCTGTAAGCTTATCCCCACAGATTCCGAGTTTTGCCAAACGCCATTGTATTTTTCCCTGATTTTAACGCCCCCGGTTTGGTAATAGCTACCAGTATTAAGGTAAGTAAAGGCCACATGCACGCGGTTGGCGGAAGTGGTAACACTGGGAAGGCCGCCGGTATCACCGGAGAGGTCGGTGACTTGTTTTCGCTCTACCCAGTTAGATCCACTACCATCGTTTCGCTGATACCAGGACTCATATGTTGAAGATCCATCAAATTCCGAATAAACTAAGTGAATCCCATTAGCATCGGTCCATGCATCAATTCCGTTACACTGACTATTGTTCAAAGTCAGCTCACTTATTGTGGACCAATTTGTACCTGCATCAGTGGATTTCTGGGTTTTGATTTTGTCATCTTCTTTATAGATAATAAACAATTTTCCTTCCCGTCCAACGATTTTGCTTAATCGCGGATCTTCGCTGACATTGTTATCTCTCACCGATGTACGAATCTGAGTACCCGTAGCGCTGAACAGATAATAAATCAATTGATCGGATTTCTGCACAATAATGTGGTTTCCATCTTTATCAGTGTAGAGATCAATGCGGTCGCTGCTGCTCACCGAGATATTCAGGTTAACTGTAGAAAGCCAGTTACTGCTTTGGGAAAAACCCGACATTGGAATAAGCACCAGAAAAACGACGACGAGAGTTAATTGCTTACGCATAATTTTCTCCTTTTGGATTAAAGTTTACTTGATTAATAACATTTTACGAACCTCCCGCCGGTTTTCCCTCTGCAAAACATAGAAATAGATTCCTGAACTCACCTCCTTTCCATTACCTGTTAAGGCATTCCATTTAATACTATGCTCTCCGGAAGCATAGACTAGTTTGTTGATTAAACATATCACCTCCTTTCCATTTAGATCATAGATATTTAATGAAATTTTTTCTGATTTTGGAAGATAAAAACCTATATTGGTGTTGTTATTAAATGGATTTGGATAGTTTCGATATAAATTAAATATTCTATGGATTGGCTTATCCTGAGATATTCCTACGATTGTATTGGGACGGTAAAAATAAGTGCGGATTCGTGGTGTTGTTACTATATCTTTCACATTCACAAACAGATCGTGTTTTCCAGAATTAAACACATCATACATGTTTGTGCTGTGAATTTCTTGGTCAAAGTTCTCCCATTGATCAAAGTAATGTAGATCAAACTCGTTGGTATTAAGATTCCAGATTAGCATCACCACCGAAAAAGAAAATGAACATACAAGGTCATCGATACCGTCACTATTAACATCGTAAACAGACAATAAGTCAAACCCTAACACATCTGTTCCCAAAAGGAAAAAGCTTCTTCTCTTGACATAATTATTATTTCCATTCGCTTCAAACCAATATATCCGGGTGGCAGGTACTCCGTTATAAAAAGCGCTACCTCCCAGAAAAAACTCGATCTGGCCATTACCGTCAATGTCGTTGGCCTGCGTGGTCAAGTAAGCATTGGGGGTTGATATGGTATCCTGAAAGGTCGGCTGGTAAATGTCGTCACCGGTATTTTCTACCACATAAACATAGCCGGTCACACTGCCGGTGACAAATTCCCAAAATCCATCAATATCAAAATCACCAACGCTAAACCGGGAAGTACGCCAATCTGGAGAAGGGATATACCCGAAAATACGTTCCATTGTATTGGAAGTGGGTTTATATTCGGCTATGAAAATTTGATGGCTGTTAGGCTGTAAGGAATCATCTCCTTTGTAGAGCACTTCTCGGTAACCATCCCGATCTAAATCGGTAAATATCTCTCGAGAAACTTCTCCGCTTAATTCCCAGGTACGATGGCGAAATCTCTCGATATTAGGAAAGGAGTCTAAAGAGGATTGCTCATAATTTGTGATATACTGGGCAGCTCTAGTAAAAAAAAGTTCCTCTAGACCATCATTATCAACATCAGTATTTGCCAAAACAATAGGAGTAGAATCAGCATAAACTTTTTGGATTGTAAATGTGCTGTCTGCCTGCAGTTCGGCAATCGCGCAATCGGCAATTTCAAAAAAAATCTGAGGAATTTGATACGATCCGGCCAAATCTGGAATCCCATTATTATTGAAGTCTCCGATGGTCATCGGATATCCTACTAGACTTCCAATCGGAAACATGTTTTTACGAATATATTTCCAATTATACAGTGTGGTATCGGCATTAATCAAATCAATCACCTGTACATTTGCGGGCGGTTTATCAAAATCAAACGTGTGGTTGGTAATATCCACATGCTTCACCATACCGGTTTCGGTGTGGGTCATTTTTAGCAGGTTAGGTTCTACTTCCTCCACAGCGTAGCTTTGCTCCAGGTGGCGTAAACGCTGTTCGCTTAAACCGGGAATCCGGGGTGTGAGGGCCTCCCAGGTGGTAGGCTGGGCAGGCAGCAAGGCCGGCAAAAAACAAAACACTGCGGCCAATGAAATCATCCATTGCCTGGCATATACATCCATTAAACCCAATAAAACCGGGACAAACCGCTGGTATGGCATTTTACCCTCCTGAATTTGGTTAAATATAATGAATCCCCCCCCCGTTTTCAATGACTTTTATCAGTTTAAAACATGATTTTAGTCATGGAAAGCTATCAAAATAATATTATCCTACTATACATCCAGCCCTGGAGAGCGAATTTGTAGAAATTGGATTTAATTAAGATACAGAGAATTCTGGAAGATGAGTGATTGTCAGAATAAAGTTTTTCCCGCCTTTATATTCCCCTGTGGATTTATTAAATTCTTCTTCTGAGAGTTTGGATTACATTAACTCAACAATCGGGGCTGTCACGAAGTGATCCCTATGGGAAAAGCCCCAATGGATTGTGCAATTAAATTTTCTACCCCGATCCCGGCGCTCCGGGACCGGGGCAATTCATGGAACAAAAGTTTGAATTTTAACACCTGGCCCATGAAGAATGAATTGCCCCGGGCTTCAGCCCTCGTCGTTATACATAAGTCCCTAAACGGGAGGAATTTCAAAATGCGAAACTGGCAAAAACGTCCCAGGATCAACGATAATTGTGTTGAGACTAAAAAATCTGCAATAATTTTAAGGGTTTGTAACATAAAATGTCCCAGAATCCGTTTAAATGCCAATACTTGTGTATAACGACGAGGGCTTCAGCCCGGGGAATTAGAGCCTGCTTAGCTTGACTATCGGGGGATTTATCCCCGTGTCTTGAAACTGTGTAACGAGTGAGTCTTCTAATAGAGGTTTGTTAACCAATGCCCGAACTACCGGAAGTCGAAACCATCCGCCGCCAGTTAATACCGCTCTACCGGGGAGAGATTATTGGCAAAGTGAACCTGAAAACCCCCTCGCTGCTGAAGAATTACCCGGCAGAAGATTTTCAGCGCGATCTTGCCGGCAAGCAATTGGTGGATTTTCTCCGCCGGGGCAAGTTCCTGATCTTCCACTGCGGGGAGGTGTTCCCGGTATTTCACCTGGGAATGTCCGGCATATTTCTGCAAAACAAAGCGGAGTCGCGCTACCCGCAGCACATTCACCTGGAAATGAAATTTGAATCCGGCAAAGAACTCTATTTCCAGGATATGCGCAAATTCGGCAACATCCGGTTCTACAAGGAACTGCCGCAGTTCCCGGAACTGGGCATCGAACCTCTGAACGGGGAATTCACCATCGAAAAGCTGGGAGAAATGCTCCGCTCCAAAAAGATGAATATAAAACAATTTTTGATGAGCCAGGAATACATTGCCGGTATTGGGAATATTTACGCCAGCGAGATTTTGTTCGAAGCGCAAATTTCCCCGCTGCGTAAATCCTTTGAGTTGAGCGAAGCGGAAAGCGCCGCATTGCACCGGGCGATTGGCGCTATTTTAATCTCGTCTATCGAAAAATTCGGC
>PHFX01000249.1 GCA_007618135.1 Candidatus Brocadia sp. WS118
AAAGGAGGAAATCGCCCACTTTGCTAATTACATAGCAAAAAAATGGTTGTAATTTTATCCGCGGAGTTCTATAGGCTTATTTATCAGTGTTTCCCTAAAGATTGCCCGTGGGTTAGAGGCCGACGGTATCCTGAACGGTGCAGGCAATGAGCGCTGGCACACCAGTAACATTAATAATATTCTGCGAAACGAAAAGTACATCGGAGATGCGCTCTTGCAGAAAACCTACACGGTTGATTTTCTTACAAAAAAGCGGGTTAAGAACAACGGTATCGTTCCGCAGTACTATGTAGAGAACAGCCATGAAGCCATCATCCCGCGTGAAGTTTTCATGCAGGTGCAGGAAGAGCTTATCCGCCGCCGTATTGTGCACACAAGCCCAAACGGAAAGACCAGAACCTTCAGCAGCAACCACGTCTTTGCTCAGATAATCATCTGCGGCAAATGCGGTGAGGTTTTTCGCAGGGTACATTGGAACAACAGAGGTAAGAAGTCCATCGTCTGGCGCTGTGTCAGCCGGTTAGAAAACACAGGCCTATTCTGCGATGCTCGCACGGTACTGGAAAGTACCATCGAACAAGTGCTGGTCACCGCCATCAATCAGACGCTCTGCGACAAGGACTCTTTCCTTATTACTCTGCGGGACAACATCGCAACCGTCATAAATCGTGAAAGCGACAAGGCCTTGTCGGATATTGATAAGCGGCTGGAGGAACTGCAAAATGAGCTTTTGAAGCTTGCCACCTCCAACTCGGATTATGATAATGTTGGCGATGAGATTCACCGTCTGCGTGACCAAAAGCAAAAACTGCAGGTTGAAAATGCCAACCGTGATGAACTTAAAAAACGCATTACTGATATGAGTACATTCCTAAAGAAACAACCCACCGCTCTCACCGAATATGATGAGCAGCTTGTCCGGCGGTTGATTGAGAAGGTTACAGTTTACGAGGACAAATTTACTGTGGAATTTAAATCGGGCGTGACGGTTGATGTTAATGAACAAGCCCGATAAAGAACGAGGCACTCTACGAAAATTAAGTCGTGGAGTGTCTTTTTCATAAATCACATAAAACATATTGACATTTTTGGATTTGAAGCATATAATGTATCATATCAAGTTTTTTGGATTTGAGGTGAGAACATAGTTACCACATATGATGATCAAGTAAAGGTATTCAAAGCCTTCTGCGACGAAAAGCGGCTGCGTATCCTTGAGTTACTTCGGAGCGGTGAAAAATGTGCCTGTGTTCTGATAGAACAGCTTGATATGCCGCAGTCTTCACTATCCTACCACATGAAAATTCTCTGTGAGTCTGGAATCGTGGATAGCAGACCTGAAGGAAAATGGATGTACTATAAAATAAGCGAAAAGGGTGGTGGAGAAGCTATGGCACTTTTGAGAGAGCTAATCACACCAAATGCTATTGCTATGACTGAAGAACGTAATTGTTGTCTGTAAAGGCCATTTATATAAAATGGCTTTTTTCAGACACTATACATCAAGTTTTTTAGATATGATTGTCCGTTTTCAGAAAGAAGGTTAACTTATGCAAATATTAAAAACAATCTGGGATATTTTTCAAAATCAGATTCTCGGCATGAGATGGCTTAGCGACCTAATCGGAAGTATGCTGTCTGCGTTTGGGCTAGACACTGCCAATCGCTGGGTAGGTAGCATTCAGTTTTTCATTTATGACGTTATAAAAATAGTAGTGCTATTATGCGTCTTAATCTTTATTATCAGTTACATTCAAAGCTACTTTCCTCCGGAGCGCAGTAAAAAGATCTTAGGGCGGTTCCACGGGATTGGGGCAAATTCCGTTGCTGCCTTGCTTGGGACTGTAACACCCTTTTGCTCCTGCTCGTCTATTCCATTGTTTATAGGCTTTACATCCGCAGGTTTACCCCTCGGAGTCACTTTTTCATTTTTGGTTTCTTCACCGATGGTAGATCTGGGTTCTCTCATTCTGCTAATGAGCATATTTGGAACAAAAGTCGCTATATTATATGTCATATTCGGACTTATCATAGCTGTGGTCGGAGGCACCATCATCGAGAAAATGCGCATGGAAAAGTATGTGGAAAGCTTTATTTTATCTGCTGGCAGTGTTGATATTGAATCTCCTGAACTCACAAAAAAAGAACGGTTGGTTTATGCAAAGGAGCAAACGCTATCAACATTTAAAAAGGTTTTCCCGTATATCTTAATTGGTGTCGGAATAGGCGCATTTATTCATAATTGGATACCCGAAGAATGGGTGGTATCCCTGCTGGGAAGCAACAACCCCTTCGGCGTAATATTAGCGACAGTTATTGGCGTACCGATGTACGCTGACATCTTTGGCACGATTCCGATTGCAGAAGCACTACTGGCCAAAGGGGCACAGTTGGGAACGATGCTAGCCTTTATGATGGGTGTAACTACGTTGTCTCTACCATCTTTGATTATGCTTCGCAAAGCAGTAAAGCCAAAACTGCTGGCACTGTTCATTGCCATATGTACAATAGGAATTATTGTTGTGGGATATATTTTCAATACTTTACAAGCGCTGATAATTTAATTTAGGAGGTATAAACGATGTCAAAAACAATAACGGAATTCTGCTGTCCCTGCGGATGTGATTGTGATAAAAAGGTTGTTGTTGAATATCTCTATCTTGACCTTCAAACCTGTGAGCGTTGTATCGGGACAGACAGCGTTCTTGATGAGGTGATGCGGGTGCTTACTCCTGCATTAGAACTTGCCGGTTTTGATGTTGAGTACAACAAAACTGAAATTAAGACGGTTGATATGGCCATACAGCATCAATTTGTTTCGTCACCGACGATTCGGGTGAACGGTCAGGACATCTGCGAATCAGTTGTCGAAAACAGTTGTGGCTGCTGTAGTGATATCAGCAACACAGATGTAGAATGCCGTGTGTTTGAGTATAACGGTAAGACTTACGAGATTCCACCCAAAGAAATGCTAGCAGAAAGCATCCTTCAGGGTGTATTTAGTCAATTCAATGAAGAATGTTCCTCTGATAAATATCAATTGCCTGCAAACCTAAAAAATTTCTTTGATGGGAAGAAAACCAAGTCTGGGTGTTGCTGCGAAGGCAATTGCTGCTGATAAATAGGAAGTTCTCTGACCGCAATTTGAATTGTGTTAACCTCGGATTCTAATAATGATATAAAGGAGAAAATTTCATGGCTTTGTTTGGAAAGAAAAATAAGAATGAAAAAAATACCTCCTGTTGCGGAGGTAGCTGTGATACTGAAAACATGGCAAAGGCTGAAAAAGCAAAAGCAGAGGGCGCAAGTGTTAAGGTGCTAGGAAGCGGCTGTGCGAAATGTAATCAACTTGAAGCTGCAACAAAAGCTGCACTCGAACAACTGGGTATGGATGCGACAATCGATCATGTGACTGATTTCGCACAAATTGCTACTTACGGTGTGATGACTACCCCTGCGCTGGTTGTAGACGGAAAAGTTGTTTCTTATGGCAAGGTTCTCAAAACCGATGAGGTCGTAAAAATCCTGCAAAGGGTCAGAGGATAGAATATGCATAAAACCAAAGATGCGGAAATAGATAAACCAAGGGTTGCATTTATCTGCGTCCATAATTCTTGTCGCAGCCAAATTGCCGAAGCACTCGGCAAACATTTAGCATCTGATGTTTTTGAAAGCTACTCTGCAGGCACAGAAACAAAAAATCGCATCAACCCTGATGCAGTAAGGATTATAAAACAACTTTATGGAATTGACATGGAAGAGACCCAGCATCCCAAGCTTTTAGAGGATATCCCCCCTGTGGATATTGTTATTACAATGGGATGCAATGTCGAATGTCCATATCTGCCTTGTAGGCACCGAGAGGACTGGGGCTTGGATGATCCGACCGGAAAGAATGATAATGATTTTATTGAAGTTATTAAGAAAATTGAAACTAAGATAAAAGATTTAAAATCGACTCTAAGTAATATATAAGGTTTATTTACTTAAGAGTCTGTCCCAAAGTTTGTGTAAACCTCTAAGCTGGTGCATGATATAAATAACCAGTTTGGAGGTTTTTTAAATGGCCAGGAGAACTCGAAATGAGTCTGCACAGAAGCAGGCAATACGAAAAATGATGAAGAGTGTGTTTGGCAAGTAGGAATCCAACCAGCGCGGCAACGAAAATCCAACCACTTCGGAAGTGAAATCCAGCCACCCTACTGTTCAGCTATTGCATTGTCGAATGTTGCAAACGGTAACTCTGCCCATCATGCATGAGCAAGCGTCCGTGATGGACCAGACGGTCA
>PHFX01000086.1 GCA_007618135.1 Candidatus Brocadia sp. WS118
GGCACAGACTGACCAGGATATTCACAACGCCCATATGCGAGGTAGTCCGGTGGACAGCAATCTTTAGAAAAGTCAAGAAGGGATTTGTGATCTGTGCTTCGTGGGTAGCAGCTATGCATATTTTCTGGTATAGTAGGCTTGTTTCGTAAAACGGCACTTTTTTACGAATAGTGCCGTTTTACGAAAGAGGTTGCTATGAAAAATACTTATACTCAATTGCATCTCCCGGAATTGAAATCTACATTTTCTGAGCATGTTTCCATTGCCAAAAATGATTTGAGGAGCTTTTATCGGATGCGTACAAATGATTTCAATGAGCAATTTTTTAGGCGAGCTCTGTATGCTCTCGAAAAGGAACAAATCCTCGTTCCGCTGGGATCTGGGATGTATGCGTTTAGAGAACAAGAAGTTAATAAGAGAAAGTTTCTTTATTCACCTTCTAAGGAGCTTTCTTCGATCCATCAAACCATTCAAAAGACGTTTCCATACCTGGACTACTTATGCTGGGAAACAATGATCCTGCATGAGTTCATGACCCATCAACCCGGGCAAAACTTAATTCTTGTCGAAGCTGAAAAAGATGTGTGCGAGTCAGTTTTTAACCGATTGATGGGAAAACATACAGGCCGGGTTTTTCTGGATCCCAGTCGAAGCCTGATGGAGAATTATATCCTTCCACAAGCAAATCCAATCATTGTGTTGCCTTTGATTTCAGAGGCTCCTCGCACGACACATAACAATATCCCTTTTCCAAAATTGGAGAAGATCCTTGTGGATATCCTGGTAGATAAAAACATATTCTTTGCCTTCCAAGGCGCGGAATTATCAAATATCTACGAAAACGCTTTTAATACTTATTGGTTGAATCAAAGGACTATGTTTCGATATGCCCGCCGCAGGAAGGCTGGGAAGACATTACAGGAATTTATACAAACTAAAACAGGAATACAACTCGAAATGCAACGGAAAAGCAAACAATGATCTCGAATCAATCCCGGACCAAAGAATGGATCATGCAGACTCGGAAGATTGCGGCCGGCAAGGATCCGATCTTGATCGAAAAGATGATCATGGCCTTGACCCTAGTCGAAAACCTGCGGTTGAGTGGACTAGATTTCATTTTTAAGGGCGGCACATGCCTGACACTGTTGCTCGGAAAGCCGAGTCGATTCTCTATTGACATTGACATTGTCCTTCCCGAATCGCAAAACCTCCTTCTGTTTTTTGAATCGGTAATTGATCAGGGTGCTTTCTACCGTTATGAGGAGAATCGTCGCCCCGGCGAGTTACCCAAACAACACTACAAGTTCTTTTTTCACTCCATGATACAGAACAAAGAAAGTCGTGTGTTGCTGGATATCTTGTTTGATGAAAATCCATACCCACAATTACAGAAAGTAAACATAGACATACCCATTCTTTCGGTTGAAGGACAGATAACCGATGTAGTTTGTCCTGTGGTGGAGTGCTTAATAGGAGATAAGTTGACAGCTTTCGCTCCCAATACCACCGGAATTCAATATGGGTTGGGAAAAGACATTGAAATGGCGAAGCAGCTTTTCGATATTGGTGCATTGTTTGATGTTGTTTCTGATGTTGATCTCATATGCAAGACTTTTGAATGGACGGCCACAAAAGAGTTGTCTTATCGTGGAATGCCCGAGCTTACTCCCACAGATGTTCTCCTGGATTCGTTTCAGACAGCCTGTTTGATTGGTACACGTGGAGCAATTGCCGGTGGAGAGTATATCGAATTAGCAAGCGGAATCAAGAAACTGGTTGCTTTTGTTTACTCGGCGAACTTTACGATAGACACTGCTATTGTTTGCGCATCAAAGGTCGTGTATTTGGCTGGACTTATCTCGACACAAAGTACCAGTATTGAGAGATTCCAAAGAAATATTGACATTTCATCATGGGGTATTTCCAAGGCTGAATACGGCAGACTCAATAAACTGAAGAAAACAAGTCCGGAAGCTTTCTTCTACTTTTACCAAGGGATCAAACTGCTGGAACTATCTGAGAATAAGTAATCATTTATGGTGCCTCATAACAAAATAGAAAACAGTATGACCTCAATTATTCACCCGGCGTATTGGGTATAAAAAGATTTCAACAAAGGCAATCGTCCAGCAAGAACGCTTACTCATTTCTATAAAGGAAAACCATGACTACGCTACAAATCCGTCGCAAGGGAACTGCCGCTCTTCCTGCCAGTCTGCGTAAAAAATACAAACTGGAGGAAGGTCAAATATTGACACTCATTGATCTTGGCGAGGATACGATTTTGCTTACGACAAAAGTCTCGCAGGTGGACAAACTGGCTGATCAAATCGCTGAGGGATTTAACCATGAAAATATTACTTTTGATGATTTGTTACAGGCACTGGATGAAGTACGCAAAACTTACACTTGAGACCCTCGTATAGAAATTCTGGACTGGGGACTATTCGCATTCATAAATCACGGAGCGTTACTTTAGTTAGAGATGATAAGCCGTAACATAATGGCCGAAAATTTCGGTTGTAAAACCGATTTTCTCGGTCATTACCTTTTCAATAGGATTGAAAAACCTTGGTGCCTCTCTTTGGATCAAAAGGTTTCGAAAAAGCTCTGATCTTCATTACGGACTGTGGTGAAGGTCATGCAAATGAACTCTCTCGATTCTTTGACATGAAGATTTCCCCTATACAAAATGAGTTTGATCAGTATGAAGTTGGTGGTGTTCTTGTAAGTGCCACCCGAGGCGAATGCCCCTGTACACGTTTAATCCAAGCCCCCTTTTCTGAAGGAATTGAAATTCCCGTACGACTGGTCCAATATGCCTCAGCAGATGACATTTTACAACTGTACTTATTTTGTACTTGAAATGAGTATGGTTGTAAAGGTGATTTGCCCTCACAAACCGATTGTATAAAACCTATACAGACGCAATTTGTAGTTGGCTGAATTATGTTTTATGTATACATTATTACGGAATTCGTATCTTTTTATACATGAGGCGCAATGAATTTGCATTCCAAAATCTTTGGCAGGAAAATTCTTGCCTGTTCATTGCCTGAACTAGCCGAGGACAAACCGAATTATCCAAAAACACTTTTAGGAAAAGGGCAATCATTTGCATCGCTGGTTTATCGAAAACCAACAAATACCAGCCTAACTACAATCGTGTTAGTTGGTTTTGCAATGCCGGCCTCCGCTTGTATTTTCCCCTAGTTTCTTCCAAATAGTCCTTCCATTCATCCGTTTTTCTAAGCAGTTTGTAAGCTTGTTTCACGCGTTTGAGCCAAGCCGTGGCAATTGGGTAATTCTTGCTTTTGGCCTCGGACATCAGGCGTTCCGCGTGCTTCAAACTGATCTTGGCAACCCATTCTGGACGATGCTGCATAACCCCATCAGCCACTGTTTCGACAACGGGATACCATACGTCGCGTCCCTCGGCTACTTGGATTGCCTCATCCCACTCTTCTTCCAGCAAATGTACTTCTGCCAAAACCTGCTTGTCATACGACTTGCGAAGTTTTGCCATCGCCTCCGGGCGCAAACTTCTCCAGCCTGAACCAGCCAATCGCTTGATCGTCTTATAAGTTTCCAGCGATGGATGCTCAACAAATGCAGCCAACCAGGCTGTCAGCGCTTGTTTTGTCCGTCCTTGCGCCTCTTCCACAGGTCCCAGCCATTCCCCTAGCCCTGCTTTTGATCCTTTCAGTTTTATGCCGTGTTCACCGACTTCAATAGCCTCAGCCACGAGGCGCAACTCTCGCAAGCGGCGGGCTACCTCCAGAGTCTCTTCGGCAGTGGTCAGATGCTTTTTGGCGTATTTCACCGCATCCACTGTTTGCTTGAGATCGCACAGTTTGAGGGCATAACGCAGATGACGTTCTTCTTTCTTGCACAGGGCAAGATATTCTTCGGCGCGTCCCTGCCGATCCAGCACGTTCAATTTGGCTTCAGTGAGATCATCGATGCCCGACATAATAGGAAGACCCCATTTACTGAACTCATCGTCGTCTTCCTCGTCCCAATCCTTGTCTTCATCCCAATCATCCGGTTCTTCGTCTTCATCAAATTTTGAGGCTATTCTTCGAACAGGTTCCATCTTTTTAGGGACATCTCCCCAGCCATACTTTGCGGCTTGAACGGCAATATCCAGGTTGCCTTCCATTCCGTAATCGCCGGCGTAATCGATCAACTTCTCCAGCCTGCGGACCAGCCTGTCGCGTTCGACTTGGCTGAGTTCCATGCTCAAAATGGCTTCAGCCA
>PHFX01000087.1 GCA_007618135.1 Candidatus Brocadia sp. WS118
TGCACTTCCAACAACTTCACACGGTCTAACGACTCCTACATTTATAGCCAATTCCGGAATTACTTCACCGCCCTTATCGCATGTCGATAACGGAACGACACCCTTAACCTACGACGGAACTCAATATGCGTGTACCTCTTTCCGAATAAATTGGAATAATAACCTTCAAGCACTAAGATGCAACGGCAGCGATAAAATCGATTCGTTAGATGTTGGTAACCGAGAAATTACCGGGTCGTTTGCAATTCCTGTAGGCAAGAACCTTGCACTAGAAACTGATGTCAGAGACGCAGAACAGGCAGCAGTAACGGCAAAATACACTTTCAAATCTGGAACTATGGTTGTAACGATGAACGAACTTGAACTGTTGTCCTATAGCCCAACAAAGACGGCAACGGCAAGCAATACTTTTGCGTGGGAATGGCCGTTCAAATGTAGAACCGCAACGCTAGACACCACCTAGATTTTAGTTCCCTTTTTTACTTTCTTTTTCATTTTCGCTAAGGAAAAAAATGTCAACAGAAGAAGTACAAGAAATTAAAGCGAAAATAGACGAAACGTGGGCAGACCAATTACGCGATACCTACCTACAAAAGATCAAAGAGTTAGCGCCAAGAGAGTTTTTCGATATCGATATAAACGGAAAAACAATAAGATTCAGGCGTAGGAAGATACTTGGTAAGGAACGATTTCAACTCGAAACCCTGAGGCAGAAACTCAATAAGGCCGCCTCAATCAACAGCGCAGACTATCCCAAACTAGAAGATGAGTTATACAAGAAGATGGCCTCATATTACCTTATAGATACTGAAACAAACACGCCGATGAAAGACAGTCAGTACGACGATACCGTTTTCGAAGATATGAAACTAATACTTGATGCTCTGGCTTTCCGAACAGAAAAACCAATACCAATGCCATCCCCTTTGGAGAACCGCCTGACGTAGCCATATTTGGTGAAAACCTGCGGGCATTATTCTTTCAAGGCCATGCGCAGCTAAACGAACAGGAAAGAGAATATTACAAGATGTGGGTGTGGTTGAACAAATTCGGCGTAAAGCCTAACGAGTTGGAACTTATCTCCGTTGAAGACCAGAACGTAATATGGACAATGACCAAATACGAACAGGAAAAGGCAGATCACGAGAAATGGAAGAAAGAGTCAGAACAGCAAATCGATAAAATGTTACATCCCAAATAATTTTTTTTGTGTTTTAGGACATGCCCTTTATTTCTGCAAAGATGACCGGTTCAAAAGAGATAGCCACCTCGCTTGACCAATTCGTAAACAAACAAAAGAATACATATACACCTAACGCACTAAACGAGGCCGCCGATCTTGGTGTCCGAATCGCACAGCAAAAGGTTCACGTCATTTCAGGAAAACTCAAGGCCAGTATAGGAAAAAAACCGTTAGGAAAAACCTCGATAGAAATCCATGCCATAACAGAATATGCAGGAATAGAAAACTCCAGAACGGGCAGTAAGGGCGCTTTGGGCAAGCATAACTTTTTTGACCAATCAAAAGAAGAAGTCAGAAAACAATTTCCAAAGATTATACAGACAAATATAGAAAAGAATTTAAGAGAAAATAAGGCTAGAACAAGTTAAGGAATGTTTTTTCTACCCATCTTCGCAATCATTTCTATATCTTTGTTTGGTTCGGTTTACGCACAAAATGCAAACTTAACACAGGAACAGATGAACGAAATGTACAACGAGATAAATACAAACCTGATACAACTTAAACGCATAAACTCTGTAGTTGATACCTGTACTTTGGATCTTGGCCCAAACTTTGACCTATGTGTAAGTTTTCTAAAGAAAATGAATCAGAAAAACGTAGAACTGTTTAACGAAACAAAAGCCGATATGGAAACAATTTTGTACGGAATTAATTAGTTTAGTTCTCCTTTTTTCTTTTTACCCTTAGCGAAATATAATATGTCTTTTGGTGGTACTCAGGGTGCTATTCGGTATGTTCTCACGGTTGACGATACACAGGCAACTGGAAAAATTAACAACTTTAAGAATGCTTTAAGGGGTATGGATACCTCTGTCAATTCTTCTGCTACAGGATTGGGCAAGATAAACACGGCAATGACGGGCATGGATGCCCGAACCTCAAAACTTGGAATGGTGATGACGGGCCTGAAAAATAACTTTGGTGCCATCACCACGTCAGTAGGTGCGGCCATGTCCTCAGTAGTAAACCTGAACAGAGCATGGCAGGACTTAGGGGATACCCAGATAGCTGTAGACAGAACCGCCCTAAAGATGAGTCGAACACAAGAGGCGGTAACAAAGGCGCAAGACAAACTCAACCAATTAACAAACGACGGATTGAAAGGAACCGTCGAATATGAGCAGGCCGTAACGGATCTGCAACAGGCCGAAGAAGCCGCCGCCCTTGCCGTCACAATGCACGGCGAAGCACTAGAAGATCAGCAAAGAACTTATGAAAATTTCTACATGAATATCTTTACTACTGCCATTTCATCGGTAGGAACGCTTGGAACTGCAATACAGGCGTTAGGAAGTGCTGGCGTAATATCGCTTACCAAATTAGCAGGCGCGGTCAAAGGATTAGGACTGTCAATGAATATGCTCACGACGGGGGGAATTGTTGGCTTAGTGATCACAGGTATTGCGTTATTTGGAAAAGCGCTCTATGATCTTAAAGTAAACATCGATAATTTACGGGATTCGGCCTCAAAATTAGAGACTGAGGTGGTTATGCCAGTCAAAGATTTTATTTTTGGTGGTGCAATTCAGACGGCAGACCTTAAAACAATCGATGATTATCTGACAAAAGTAAAAGCCGCTATCAAAGAAAAAGAAGATCTAAAGAAAAACTCGGATATCTGGGGAAAAAGCAGTCTGCTAAGCGATCAGGATCTTCCAGAACTACGTGATGCTGAAAAGATCTTAACAGCAATTACAAAAGGATTCGGGGGTGTGGTGGAAGTTAAGGATCTGGCAAACCATTCCACTTTCAGATATAACGGAACAGCAAAGCAATTCAATGCAATAATGGGAACAGGTGAGATGCTAATTTCTGGATATACCTCCGCATATCAAAACATGGCCGTAGTTCAGGCACAATCAAAAAGAACGTTATCCGAACTCATCGCCGAGCAAGAAAGAAACGTACAGGCACAAGAAGCATCCAACACCGCATTAAGTCTGATCAACCGTCAGGTAATTGAAACAGAGTCAAACATGCCCGGATATACAAAACAGATAGAAGATAACGCAAAAGCAACAGAGGAATGGAAAAAAACAATAGCAGACATAGAGGCCGCATGGGAGTCATGGAACGATCAAATGGATCGTATGTTCGCTGACGACAAAAAAGACTTTAAGAAATACCTCAAAAAACTCGGATTTGGTAAAGAGGGCCGTTCTCTTATTTCTGAATTTTTCGGAGATCGTCAAACAGTGCAGGAAGTTTCGACATGGCTAGAAGATTCTTTACGTTTCATACTTTCCACCGACATGCCAGCAGACTCAATAGGCAAGTGGGCCGATAACTTTGTCGAAACTGTAAAAGATGAAATCGGTAAAAGTGGAAAGGATAAAGATATCCTACAACCACTAGTTGACGTAATTGAGGCCAACCGTTCAAATCCAAAAGGAATACCGGCCGCACTTGCTACACTATTTCAGAACAATCCCGAAATTTTGCAGAAACTAAAGGACATGGGTGTTGATATTGAAACACTCATGGGCGTTATAGGTGTAAACGCATCCACAGAATTTGGAAGCAAGTTCTCGACAAACCTTGCAAGCAACATGGATAAGTTTGTCAAAATCGGTGATGATGGAAAGACAACAACCGTAGGAAATCCCCTAACAGGCCTGATTAACGTAATGACAAAATCCATAGATCAGACAATTAATTATATTACTTCATCATTTTCGTCTATCAAACTAGCGATTCCTGCCGTTGATATGTCTACATATGCCGGTAACCTCAACGATGCAGTAAGTGCGGCTAAATCCACTGCCAAATCCATCACAAAAAACCTGAAAGTCAAATTCCCTGCCATCGATATGGATACCTATGCTGGCAACCTTAACGATGCCGTAACGGCAGCAAAAGACACCCGTAAAAAAATAGAAAAAGCATTGCAATCTGAAATCAAAATAAAAGTATCTTTTGACGTTGACGACTTGCCCGAATACAAAACCAAGACCACATCGTCAGGCGTTAAACTTGTCAAAGCTGCT
>PHFX01000088.1 GCA_007618135.1 Candidatus Brocadia sp. WS118
TGCAGCCGCTGTTCAAAAATCTTCCAGAACGTGGCCTCTTTCTTGAATTTCTTGAGCAATCGGCCTTTTTTCAATTTCAGAGTGACGCCGGCGATTACGTTGCCCCGTTCCTGGAAGTTCATTGAGATATTGTAATGATCCAACTGCCGTGAAATCCAGCGTTCCAGCGCATCCATATTTGCCGATATATTGAAATCATCACCTTCTAACGTGCCGAACTTCGCATTGGTATCTTGCGCCCACCAGATTTCATCAAACCCGAAGCGCAGATTATCCGCAATCTCCTTCGTGATCCCCGTTCCCCACGCCTGACGGAACGTCGAATACTGGAATGAGTATGCCCAAACCTGCTGCAACACATTCAAAACGATGTTGCAGTCCACCAGTGTCTTGGCCCCTAAGCTCCAGTATTCACTGGTCGGGAACGGCGACACATCGATCACCGTCGAAACCCCGTAAGGATTCTTCCCGCTGAAACGCTCATCCTTTACCCTCACGCCCTCCTCATCGTGCAGGTACATTTCCGTATCGCTGACATAAAGATAAATCAGTTCCGGCATTTTATTGGCTTTCTTAGTCGTATCCACCTTCACCGGGATAGAATATCCCACCGGGTAAAGCGGGTTATGTTCCATGAAGTGCGGCAGAAACGCCGTCTCGATATACACCATGATCTTGTTGAAATAAGGATCGAATTCCACCCGCAAAAGCACATTATGAAGCAAATTCTGGTATTGCTCCAGCGCCTGGATGCCGAAATCAATCTGCGGATTCTCCGCGTAAAACTCCACCAATCCCTCCCGCTTTGATGCTTTCCCCAGGGAATTCACCACCCGCCGTTCAGGAACAAAGTCATATACAAGGCTGTTTTCCTGGATCACCCGCTGCGTCAGCGGTTCGCTGACAAATGGCAGTGTTTTGCGCTTCTCGAATCCGTATTGCTTCAGGTAATAATCTTCCGCGTGCTGATTGTTCTCAAAAAAGTCAATCATCGTCTGCCGCAGCGTATTCCGTTGCTGCGCCCCGATCTTCCGCGCATCATTAATACTCCGGGTAATCAGCCCTTCAATCACTTCCGTCTGCGTAAACACATTAAACCGACTAAAAAACGACATACTACCTCCAATTCTCCCCTCCTGGGAGGGGATTAAGGGGTGGGTAAAATTCCCCCTTTGAAGGGGGATACAGGGGGATGTTCCCCCTTAAAAAAGGGGGCCAGGGGGTTGTATCCCACTGCCACTGCTCCTGCTTACTGCCACTCATTCACTTCCTCCGCTTCCCAAACATCGGCGTAGTTCCTCCCGCCATCACCGACGTCACCGGCCAGTTATAATACATCAAATACCCCAACGCCGCATCAATATGCCCGATGCCGTGTTCCTCCTGATCTTTATCCAATCGCCCGTCATCATACCGTTCCCTCAACTGCATATCTCTGATGGTGTATTCGCACGTCCCCGGATTCACAAAATAGCGCACATTCCCCGCTGCCGCCCGGCACATCGAATTAACCGTAGCGACGCGATCTTTCTGCAACGGATTACTTTCTTTGGCCCGAATGGTAAATCCTGCTCCCTGAAGTATCGCCAAATCCGATTGCCGCGCGTTCGATGTTTCGCGCTTTCCTGTACTGTCCGGGTAAATAATCACCTGCCGCCGCTGGAAGCGTTCCAAAAGATGATCCCGCATCTCGTAAGTGTTAGAGTTCGGCAGGTACACTTCCCCGAATTGCCGGTAAACCTGGTTCTTTTCGATGTGCCCCAATGTCGCCGTCATCGGGTTCACGTTGAAATCCATTCCCACATGAACGTAATCATTCGCATCATACTCTATCCGGGCAAGATTATGTTCACCGAACGCCCAGTAAGCCAGCCCGTAATAAGCCTCAAAACTCCCCTCGTATTCCTGCCGGAAAGTGCGTTCATCTAAGTGTCTCCGGGCGTTCTCAATCTCATGTTCCGGCAATATATCCGCGCTGAACCAGTGGAAATAACCGAATTGCTCCGCCTCGTTTAACCTGGATATACCTTCACCTGATATGGTTTTCGGAAGAACGCCCCCTGCCGCATCCAGCGCCAGATCATAATAGTGGTTCCTTCCTTCCGGCACCCCGATCAACCAGCACCAGCCCTGACGGTCTGATAATGCCGGCCTCACGTGCTCAAACCAGGCTTTCTCTTTCATATTGCCGTATTCATCCAAGATGCCCCCGTCCCACGGCTGCCCCTCGATCCGTTCCGGCTTATCCATCCCCAGCACGTGAATCTCCGCATCCGTGCGCCCGTAAGCCCCCCGGATGTAGATAATCAGATCGGTTTCTCGCGGCTGATCGCGCCACCATGGCCGCGTTAACTCTTTTAGATCATCCCAGTATATCTTCTTCGCCTGATCCCGCGTAGGAGCAGCCGCAAAATAACGTCTCGGCTGGTAAAACTTCGCCTCCGTGCGCGCCAAGATGCACAAAAACCGCTTCGCAAGCTCCGTCTTCCCGCTCCGCCTCCCTGACGGAACTAATTTAAACCTGATTGGTGTCGTGAGAAGATGGGATTGCGTAAGGTGTGGGCGTAGTTTCTGCCATCTCGGAGAAAAGTTCTTCGACTGTTGGCTCGTTTTCATTGCTTCCCGCAGTTGGTACCCGGTTGACCGAACGATAGCGCATAGGTTCCAGGTTACATAGAGTGAAAATAAGAGACAAAGTATCCGGTGGATAAAACTTCGTAATCCGGCGTTTTTCAACGACATTGCCTTTCCCGTCTTTCTTTTCATGAACTTCTGTATATTCAAAACCGCACGCTTTCTTCAGCAAGGCGCTTTGAAGATCATCAACGATAATCGGAATCCCTTCCTCGCGCCCCCTTTTTAAGGCGTCTATAAACTGATCTTTATGTTTCTTAAACGTCCCCGGGCGCACCTTAATCGCCCTTGCGATCTCCTCATCCGTCAAACCTTTCTTCGCCGCCTCATAAGCGCCTTCTATCTGTGCCGTCGTTGCCTCAAACTTCGGTCTCGCCATCCGGCAATCCTTCCCCGGCCTCCACCGAGTATTCCCCCTTAAAAAGGGCCTGTCCTGAGCCCAGTCGAAGGGGGGTAAGGGGGTTGTATATCATTCTTGAAATCTTGATCTCTTGATCTCTTGTATTCTTGATCAAGCCGTCCCTTCCATCCGAAACGCCACCTTCATCGCCCGCCCTTTCTTATTCCGGCTGTTTGAATCAACCCACGTCGGCCAGAACGTCCAATCGCCCGGAATATCAATATCCCCATTCTCAAGCTGATATTGTATTTGGTCATTGCTGATTGTGCCGGTCCAGCTTCCAATCGTGCCGTCCGGTTTCTTATAATTCACCTTCGGCGATGTTGCGCCGGAAAGTGATGTCTCCGGGTCCAGCTTCATCAAAAACGTGTCGCCCACAATTAGCGGATCGTCATAGTAGGGGATTTCAATCTGCTTCACCGTCACGCCTCCTAAATCGGGAGTTTCCAGTTCAATAAACGTATGCGCCGCAGTAAATAAAACTTTTTGCTCCGTTGATATTGTTTCCAAAACCAGCGATGTAAGCGCCAAAACTGCAAACCGTAGAGACGCTGTGCCAGCGTCTCCCTGCCCAATCGCCGGAGTAGAAAACATCCTCTCCGCTGCTGCTGCCGACGTGAGTAAAACTGCCGGAACCGTAACAACGAAGTCCTTGGCGTCAAACGCCCGCGCCCGCCCAGGGAGCGCATTCGGATATAATTGCGTATAAGCCATCTCATCATAACCTCCCTCCTATAATCCCCCTTAAAAAAGGGGGAAAAAGGGGGTTGTAAATCCCTCACACGATAATAAATTCATCATTTGCAATCGGCGCTTCCGTCACCGGCGTAAACGTCAGTTTCTTAGCGGTTCCGTCATAATCCGTAATCTGTGCTGCCTGCCCGGTCAGCGTTCCCGTAATCCAAATAATAATCCGGTCGTTATAGTGGTCGTTCGTTGCTTCTGTTAAATCCGTCGTCATTTCCGATGTGGTTAACGTTCCGCTCTGCGCCGTTCCCTTGATGATTGTGCTCACCGACTCTTTTAAGCGCGTCAGCAGTGCCGCATCACCGCCCAGCTTCCCGACATCCACCGTATCCGTCGCCGGGTCAAAAGTCGAAACATCATCCATCTGATCCGATAGGGTTTTCAATGTATCGCTGTCCGCCCCCCGGATATTGCTCTCCGCCGTGTCAAGCTC
>PHFX01000010.1 GCA_007618135.1 Candidatus Brocadia sp. WS118
GAAGTAATGTGGCGGGGAATACGAAGGCTTGCTGATATTTTGATAGGTGTTTCCCTTACAATGGGTATACCTCAATCTGATTATGGATGATTTGTCCAGCAAAATATTTGTCCAACTGTAAGCGTTTACGGGGGGGATTATGGGGGGAAAGTAGCCGAAGGCCTAATTTAAAAATAATGACGTCTTATTTTCCACTTCCGAAAAGCACGACTTTTATCGTTTTCAAGAGCACCACGAAATCCAGAATAAAAGACATATTTTTGATATAATAAAGATCATATTGCAGTTTTTCCTCGGTTTGTTCTATTGAAGATGCATAAGGGTACTTTACTTGCGCCCAACCTGTCAAGCCTGGCCTAACTGCGAGCCGCTGAGTATAAAAGGGGATTTTTTCTTCAAATTCCTTTATAAAGACATACCTTTCCGGGCGTGGTCCCATCAAACTCATCTCTCCCTTGATTACGTTGAGCAATTGAGGGATCTCATCCAGCCGCCACTTTCTGAGAAATTTGCCAACCTTCGTAATCCTGGGATCATTATCTGATGTGTAAACCGCACCGGTATTTAATTCGGCGTTCTCCACCATGGTGCGGAATTTTATTATCGTAAATTCTTTCCCATCTTTTCCAATACGTTCCTGCGCATAAAAAACACGCCCTTTTGAATCCATTTTTATCAATAACGAGATAATCACCATGGCGGGTATTAACAGCACAAATAACATCAAGGCAAAAAATATTTCGATAACGGGTTTAACCAATTTACCATATAATTTTGGTTTACTAATGACTACATGCAACATCCACATATCATTAATGTGCTTAAAAGGTATTTTGCCCGTGAGCTGTTCGTAAAGGGTGGGCATATCGACGATTTCTATCCCATTCCATGAACAATTAATTAATGACTTAATAAGATCGGCATGTTTTTCGTGAGTAATGGCATTTACAATCAGGCTAATGTCATTTTGACGAATAACTGTTGCCAAGGTGTACCGGTCACCAAATATGGGAAACCCTTCGATGGTTTTTTTCTGTTTTAATGGGTTATCGTCAATGAAACCCGCCACCCGTAACCCGGTTTTCTTTGCCATGATTATTTCTTGCAAAATGGTTTTCCCGGCCCATCCGCCGCCAACAATTAAAACGTTTCTTTTAAAAAT
This sequence comes from Candidatus Brocadia sp. WS118, assembly GCA_007618135.1. Classification (GTDB taxonomy): domain Bacteria; phylum Planctomycetota; class Brocadiia; order Brocadiales; family Brocadiaceae; genus Brocadia. The sequence continues at coordinate 1,163 of PHFX01000010.1, forward strand.
CGGCTGGTCCATGAGATAACTGTATCCAATCCTCCACCCGATAATAAAAAAAGTAATGAATGCGCCATTGAGGAGAAATACGCCCCTGCCTATTCGAAGGGACCAGTTTATGTAAAATAAAAATGTCGTAATAACAAAGGCGATGACGGATGCAAAAGTGATGTTCATAATATTTCCGACAGACTTGAAATCCTTTCGGGTATCATAAAGTTCGGTAAAAAAAAAGGTAAGAATAAAGACGAAGCCTGTCAGCACAAACGATACAGGATTATTTCGTATATAGTCCCATCCTTCGCCCAAACCCAACCGGAGTATTGCTGATAAGAAGACCGCACCGTTTACCATAAGCAGGTCTCCGGCAATGAGCATGATCAGTCGTTTTGATATCGGGTAATGAAAAATCTTGATTGTCATAATATGCTTTGTAGGGTAGGTTTTTCCCCTGTTTCCCGTTACCGTAGCCATCCTAAAAATTTTTCAACGTCGTTAAAAAAAATCCTGGGGTTATGTAAATAGATATTGCTTCTGGCCTTTGCCCTTTCAAGGATCCGCATTACGCCTTTATTATAATCATGAAAGGCGTCTTTTGCTTCGTTTTCCATGGTGGTAAAACTCTCATAATCCATGGTATCAACCCTTCGCTTAACATCCTTTAGATAATAATCACTTGGGATATGGGTGAAAAAATCTTCGTATGACATTTCTTTTTTTACCAAACCATGTTCGATGCCTATGTCAAAAAGCTTCGTTCCAGGAAACGGTTCATAGACACCGATTGAGGCAAAACTAGGCCGTATTGTATACAATAAATCCAAAGTCTTTTTCACATCTTCTTTGGTCTCCGTAGGTATACCCATCATAAAATAAGCGGTCCAATGAATTCCTGCTTCCCGGAAAAGCCTTGCCGCCTCATGGATGCGTTCCAGAGTAATCCCTTTGTCCATGAGCGCTAATATTCTTTCACTCCCCGACTCAATTCCCACCTTTATGCTATTACAACCCGCCTTTTTCATCGCCCTCAGGAGTTCCAGGTCAACTAAGTCCACCCGCGTATTGCAGTCCCAGTTGATCTTTAGGTCGGCCTCAAGTAGCATTTTACAAAATTCCATGACCCTTTTTCTGTTCACCGTAAAGGAATCGTCCTTAAAGGTGAACTGGCGGGTTCCGAAACAAAGGTGTACAGACTTGATTTCCTCTAGAATATTTGCCAATGACCGATATCGCACCTTTCTTGTCCATATTTGTGTTGCACAATAGGAACAACTATATGGGCAACCGCGACTTCCCATAAGCAAACCCATATCCTCTGAAGTATAGGTATCCATACCCAACAACATTTCTCTGTCCGGAAACGGAAGGCCATCTAAATTGTCAATAAAACTTTGCATGGGATTATGGACAGGGGTATCACCCTGACGATAAGAAAGTCCCCGGATCGCACTGAAATTATTCTTTTTTGTACGCAAGGCATTTACCAGTTCGGGCAATACGGACTCACCCTCTCCGTTTATCACAAAATCAACATCCCTGGTATTTTTCAATATCTCATCAGACCTCAGGGTTGCATGAGGACCACCGAAGATAACGTAACAGTCTTTGATGTATTGTTTTGCCAGTGAGGCAATAGTAAAGGCTGAAGCCGCCTTCGGGGTCATTACCGTTATTCCAACAATATCCGGTTGGTATTTCTTAAAAGTTTCAGAAATCTCTTGTATGATAGGGTTCTCCGGGTTCTTCAATTCTTTCAAGTAGATACGATATTTTTCAGGCAATCGCGTGTAATCCATTCCCCTTGAATTTTTATTACAGTCGGCGTCATAGATAACTACCTCATGCCCTGCTTTTTTCAACGTAGAGGACAGATAGCTTAATCCCAACGGGAAATATCGATTGTAATAATTGAAAAAGCGATAAAAAGGCGGGTCTATGAGAAGGATGTTCATGTACTTCTATTCAATTCCATGGTCAGGTTGCCCTGCTGTAGTGGGAATTGTCCCTTAGTGCGATCTTAAAATCTCCATATAATACAGATCTATTTTAATGCCTAAAGATTAGGTAATCAACCTTAAAACTCCCAGTGAACATATTCAGTAAAGAAGGTGTGTTATCGGTTTTGCCCTATGGCGGTGCGTTACATGATTGGAAATGAAAGGAGGCTATGGTGGGCGGAAATCACTATGCACGATTTTTACTTTGTAAATCAATGATGAATACGTTGCGACCTAGTTGCTATTTTTTGCTTACCAGCAACGACTGCACCGTGGAAAGCCCTCGCCCTAATTCTAAGCGATATCCTGCCTCATAGAGTCCTTTTTCCAGGGCAGCAATGGCGACAATAACATCGAAATCATTCACATAGCCCATGTGACCAATCCTGACAATCATTCCTTTTAATTCATCTTGTCCACCCGTGAAGGTTACTCCTGTCTCATCCCTTAGCTTTTTAATAATCTTATCGATATCAATCCCTTTCGGCGCCTTGATTGCGGTCAATACATTGCTTGCATATTCTCCTGCAAAGAGTTCCAAGCCAAGCGCTTTTGCACCTTCCCTCGTGGCATGAGCCAGGCGTGCATGCCTCTTCCAGACGTTCTCAATGCCTTCCTTCTTAATCATATCCATCGCGGTTTTCATCGCCATAACCAGTGAAACTGCTGGAGTGAAGGGGGTTGTTTTGTCTTTTAATTCTTTTCGCATCTTCCTGAAGTCCCAATAATATCTCGGCAAATCTGCCTTTTCAATAACCGCCCATGCGTTGCTGTTCACACCAACAAAAGCAAGTCCCGGAGGCATCATGCATCCTTTTTGAGAACCGGTAATAGCAACGTCAATATTCCATTCGTCCATCATGAACGGATGAACGCCGATGCCCGTAATGGAATCAACAACCATAAGTGCCCCGTATTTCTTCACGATTGACGAAATGGACTTTATATCATGCACGACACCCGTAGAGGTCTCGCATTGTGTGGTAAATACCGCAGTGATTCCCGGTGTTTTTTTAAGTGCCGCTTCAATATCCGCCGGATTCACGGCCTTGCCATTTTCAACGCAAATTGGGATAGCTTCAATGCCAAAGCAGGCGCATAATTCTGCCCAGCGTTCGCCGAATTTTCCGCTAACCACAACTAATGCCTTATTGCCGTGGGATAAAACATTCGCAACGCACGCCTCCATAGCGCCCGTTCCGGAAGACATAAGGGTAAATACTTCACCGGTCTTTGTCTGGAATAAATACTTTAAATCTTCACTCAGTTCGTAAAAGATTTGCGAGAACTGCGGTGTCCGGTGATGAATCATTGTTTGTGCTTCGGCCAATGCAACCTCAGGTGGCACCATGGTAGGGCCGGGCGTAAACAAATAGTTTTTTTTCATGGTTATTATCCTTTCGCTTATCTTGTAGCTCCGGCATGATACGCCGGTCAGCGGTTGAAAAGAAACTCCACGGCACGTATGAAGTAATTTTTGAAGGAAAAACAATACATGCACGGGAGAGACTCCCGTTAGACAAATAAATATAAATCTAAAGAAAAGGGTATTATATGAAAATGAGAAAAAGAGTCAAGGAATAAACAGAGGGAAATAATGAATCGTCGAAATTAAGAATCGTGTTGCTAACCATGATCCTTCGCAGTCGCCAAAATAAGTAAATGAACAGACCTGGCACCGGATTGTTTTAATATTTTTGAACACTCCGATGCAGTTACCCCGGTAGTTAATACGTCGTCTACCAGTAATATCCGCTTTTTTTGAAACGATTTTGGATCATGTACACGAAATGCATTGTGGATGTTTATCTGTCGTTGTTTTCTTGATAACTGGGTCTGTGACGCGGTATTTTTGACACGGTAGAGATTATTTACCGATACCGGTTTTGAAAAATACTGTTGAATTCCCCGTGCCAAAAGTTCTGCCTGATTGAAACCCCGGCGCATTTTTTTGATCCAATGAAGTGGCACTGGCACTATGATATCAATGTTTGGAACAATTTCTTTCAGGTTTTCCTGTGCCAGCATCATATCATTTAGCGTATTACATAAAAATCTTTGTCCCGAGTATTTAAATTTATGGATCAATGTTTTCATAGCACCGTCATAATACGTAACGGATGTTAATGTGCTGAAAGGGAGATTCCGTTCTTTGCATGCCATACACCCTTCTGCTGTCGAAACCGTGTGAGGCCCCAGGGCGGTACCGCATCGGACACAATGAGAATTGCTGATGTAGGAAATACCTTTTGTGCAATCCTTACAGATATAAAGTTCATAGGAACTGTTTAAATTATTATTGCAATGGAGACAGGATCGGGAATAGAAGATATCCAAAAAGGCATGGAGATATCCATGTATAATCATATCATGTTCCCCACAAATAAAAATAGATAGCGGTTTGGGAAGGGCAAGATACCGGCATCCGTTTGCTCATATTCGACATGCTACATTCTCATCATGTCAAAAAACAGCAATCCTACAGATCCGAATATGACGTGGGGTAACCATGCTGCTAATATGGGATGGATCGTTCCTATATTACCAAGACTGGTACATACGAAAGACAGAGCATAAAAGAAGCCACAGATAAAAACGCACAGGCCCACACGGAGAAATAAATTTCTGCTTAACCGTTCGAATCCGATAACAAGAGGTATACCAAGCAAGAGCAGCACAAAGTGTGTAAGGGTATAAGCAATTCTGGAATGAAATAACACATGGTTTCTTGGGTTATTTGGCTCGTTTTTACACAGTTCTTGTAATTGATTAAAATTCAACAAACTGGGGTCAAGCTTTATCTCCCCCAGTTCTGCAGGTGTTATGGTGGACGTAAATTCCAGACTATCAAGTTGTTCTATGGGTGCAACCCACTTTCCTTGTTCATTGTAAACGTGTTTTATTACCTTGCTTAGCAACCATGTATTGTTTCCTAACCACCTGCCTTCATCAGCACTGATGGTAAATTTCTTCTTTTTGTTTTCATATCTTCCCAGGATAAATACCGATTGCATCGTTTGCGTTTTATTATGGTATTTCCAGATGCGTACTAACGTGCCGTTTTCCTTGTCATCCAAAAGGAGGTTCCGATGGATATTATCACTGAATGAAGTTTGCTTTAAGGTTTCTAGCCTTTCCGCAAAACGTGGAATAATCCATTCCTGATCCCCAAATGATGCAAAGGACATGAATACTGTAATAATAAAGATCGGAGCTAAAATCCGGTACAAGGAGATACCGGCGACCTGCATGGCCAGTATTTCACGATTTTTGGATAATCTTACTAGGACAATACCAATAGCAATCAAAGTAATTGCAGGAAAAAATTGGAAGATGAGGACAGGAAAGAGGTACAGGTAGTAACGCATTCCCGTACCAAAGGCATCACCTCCCATATCAATAAATTCACCCAGTTTTTGAAGGAGGTCAGCAATGATATAAATTCCGGAAATAATGAGAAGACACATGAAAAACGTCGGAATAAAAGCCTTCAATATATAGTTATCAAGCCGGGAAAACATACCTTTATGCTGTAGTCAATAATGAAGTTTGGAGTTCTCGATATAATTGAAGCACCGTTTTTTGTAACTGGGGATGAACAACAGTGGATGCAATCTCAACCAATGGCTCTAGAACAAATAACCGCATATGCATCAAGGGATGCGGTATTTTCAGACGCTCTTCATCAATGATTGTATCGCCATAGAGCAACAGATCAATATCGATCAGCCTTGGCCCCCATGTTACCGTACGGACCCGTCCCATGAGGGCTTCGATACTTTGAAACCGTTCAAGCAATTCATGAGGAGACAGTGATGTTTTTACCTCAAGAGCAGCATTCAAAAACATCGGCTGTGGCGGACCACCAACTGGTACCGTCTCGTAAAACCGGGAACATCTCACCGGCTGTATTCCCCGGATAGCAATAAGATGTCCGTAAGCAGTATACAGATTTTCCTCCCGGTTTCCTATGTTGGAACCTAATCCAATATATACAGGTATCATAAAAATTTTTCCCAGTTTCTTTAAAAAATGCTTATTCGTTGTGAAGATTTACACAGCGCAAAAATTCTGAGAACGTGTGCAGCTCCCACATTCCGGACATTCAGCGGTACGGCAATCGGGGGTAACTTCCTCATGAAAAGATCTTTGCCGTTCCTCTATAAGAAATGGCTTTACCACGCCACAACTGATATGATCCCACGGGAAGACCTCATCATCGTCCCTTTGCCGGTGCACATAAAAACTCCAATCTACCCCGGCCTTTTGAAAGGCGTCCATCCATTTTTGAAAGTGGAAATGTTCTTCCCATGCGTCAAATTTACAGCCATCCTGCCATGCCTGATAAATGACCTTCCCCAATCTTCTGTCTCCCCGTGCAAAGACACCTTCCAGAATGCTGCGTTCTGCATTATGGAATTTAATCCGAATGCATTTGCGCCGGATTCGATCAAACAACCGGTTTCTGATCTCTTTTATCCGTTGAAGGGTAACCATCGGATGCCATTGGAAAGGGGTATGCGCCTTTGGCACAAAGGGTGCAATGCTGATGTTCACTTGTCCAAAATTACCGCTGATATCCTTTTTCAATTCAGAGATCTTATAGGCGAGCCTTGCAATGGCATCAATATCATTATCTGTCTCGGTGGGAAGTCCAACCATAAAATAGAGCTTTACCAGATTCCACCCCTGTTTAAATGCCTCCCCGACCCCCTTGTACAGGTCTTCGTCGGTAATATCTTTATTAATGATCCTCCGCAGGGTCTGAGTTGCTGCCTCCGGTGCAAGGGTGAGTCCGGACTTCCGGACGACGTTCAGCAAGGAGGGCAAGAGAATAAGCTGCTCATTCACGCGCAGGGAGGGGAAGGAAATGTTTACCTGTCTTGGGTGAAATGCTCTGTTCATCTGTTCCATTAAGCTTGATAAGGCCGGATAGTCGCTAATGGAAAGAGATGCCAGGGAAATCTCATTATGCCCGGTATGTGCATAACAAAGTTCGGCCAGATTAACGATGTTCTCTACGGTGCGAGGCCGGGTAGGCCGTTTACTCATGCCGGCCTGGCAAAACCGGCACCCCTGGGTACAGCCGCGCATAACCTCTATCGTGATCCGGTCGTGAATCGTTTTTACATAAGGCACAATCGGTTTTGTTGGGAAATAGGTTGTATTTAAATCCTCTACCGATGCGGACCGGATAAGAGGTGGCAGGCCATCGATCCTTGGCCGTATCTGCTGTATGGTATTATCCCAACCATAGGTAACATCGAACAATGATGGAACATAAGCATTTTTCAGGGTTCGGGCGATAGAAACCATCTTTTCCCTGCGGGAGAGGTTTGTCCGCTTCATGTCCTTCCATAAGGCAATGAACTGTGGCAGGCATTCCTCACCGTCTCCAACGAGAAATATGTCAATAAAATCTGCCAGTGGTTCCGGAGAAATAGCGGCAGGTCCTCCGGCAATAATGAGAGGATCTGCTTCGCTTCGTTCCGATGCTATGACAGGAATCTCCGAGAGATGTAACATATTTAAGATATTCGTATAGGAGAGTTCGTATTGAATCGAAAAACCTATGATGTCAAATTCCCGCAAAGGCGTATAGGTTTCAAGGGAAAAGAGGGGAATTTGGTGCTTTCTCATGAGGGATTCCATATCATCTAACGGTGCGAAAACTCTTTCGCAAACCGTATCCTCCCTTTCGTTGAGCAGTCCATAAAGAATCTGGATACCCAGGTGAGACATGCCGATGCTGTAGGTATCAGGGAACGCCAATACCACTTTTATCCCGGTATCGGTATGCTCCTTAACAATAGAATTCCATTCTCCGCCAATATACTGTCCGGGCATTTCTACCAACGGCAAGAGATTTTCTGTTATAAAGAGTTTTAAAGCATTCTTCATGGTGATGTATGATAATATGTGTCCGGGTATTAAGCAAGCGTTGTTTCGTTTTGAAAGGTATTCAGGAACTGCATTCTGTGAGGTGCAACTGGTTGTCAAACGCTAAAAACTTTGCTCCGGTTTGTTTCAGTATCTGCACTTCAGGCGAAATATCCTGTAAGGTCTCCATCCGTATTCATGAGCGTATTTCCCGGGTTTCATCTCCGGACTGTACCGGTGCGACTGAAGGTGTGAGGTGATCTGGAGTCTCAATGAACACATCCATTTGTTGGCCGGGGAAAATCTTCAGATTGCCGCTTTCGATACTATAAATGACCTGCAGCACGCGCGTATCAACGCGTTCGGTGCTGTCGCCGGTGAGTGATTTTTTGGGAACGACATACGGCTCAAAACGCACAAATTTTAAGGCGGTTTTAATCTCACGATTCCCGCGCAGAAAGGCGAAAGCCGGTGCTGCCGGATCTACCCGCCAAGCATCGTTTTCATCCACGTCAACCCGGACGTACAGGGGGTTTGTGCTGCCAAAAAGCATGAGCGGCGTTTGGGTAATGCCCGCTGGGGCGAACTCGCCCGCATGAATTTTTAACTGCAATACTTTGCCATCGCGAGGAGCCCGAACGATGCCCCGGTCAAGGTTAATCTCCGTTTCCTTCACCTGTGCCTGAGCAGAAGCAACTTCTGCCCTGGCATACGCCACTCTTGCCATTGCGGTCGCTACAGCATAACGGTACCGGTCCAATTCGTCAACGCTGATAACCTGCTTGCGCGATAAGATTTCAGCTCTTGCCAATTGATTTTTCAGGTCATCCAATTGTGCCTTTTCTACCTTAACGTTTGCCCTGGCAACCCTCAATGCTGTTTGCCGTATCGCCAATTGTGCCTGTAAGTCTCGGTCGTCTATCTTGAACAACGGCTCACGGGCTTTGACGTCACTACCAACGGAAACATAGATTTCGGAAACAACCCCGGCAACGAGCGTCCCGATGGCTATGTTTTCGGTATTTGCCTCTACGATTCCCGCACCGGCTACGGATGATTGAAAGGGCGGTGCACCAGGATCCACAACCGGCGGTGATGGCGGGATAGACTTGCTCCCGCTCACAACCGTCAATATGGCGAATCCAATGCCTAATACTGATAAAACAGGAAGCAGATATTTTCTGATAACGTGTCCTCCTAACGATTGGTGTTGTTTTTGTTTGAGAGATCGGTGCGCAAACTCTCTACACTGACAATATATCCGTCATCCATTTTGGCGATACGGTCTGCAAATTCAAAAATGCGCGCATCGTGGGTAACAACAATAAACGCACGGCCAACACCCACGGCCACCTCGCGCAACAGTTCCATGACCTTGTGGCCGGTCTCATGATCGAGTGCGCTCGTAGGCTCGTCGCATACAATAAGTTTTGGGTTGTGCAACATCGCCCGTGCGATGGCCACCCGTTGCTGCTGGCCGCCTGACATTTCCGCGGGAACTGCGTTCGTGCGGTCACTTAGCCCCACCCGGCAAAGGATTTCACGTGCCCGGTCTATTGCCTCGCGCCGTTTGACGCCATTGATGATGAGGGGAACCGCTACATTTTCAGCCGCCGTCAGGGCCGGTATCAAGTTGAACATCTGGAAAACGAATCCAATATTCTTCCCCCGGTACCGCGTTTTCTCCTGCGAGTTCATCTGTTTGAAATCATAACCAAATACCAGGCATTCGCCGCCGTCTCGCTCTAAGACGCCGGCAATAACAGAAATTAAGGTGGTCTTGCCGCAGCCCGAAGGGCCAACCAGCATCATCAATTCACCCGTCCGGACTTCAAGGTTCACGCCGCAGAGGGCATGCACCTGGTTGCTGCCGCTGCCGTAGCTTTTCGTCAGACCTTTACAGTGTACTGCAATACTATTAGCGCTGTCCACAGTGTCTTTCCAAAGTAATTTTGACATTTTCAGCAAGAATACTCACGAATTTCGTGCGTCGGATTTTGTCTTTTCTGTTTCGTTCTGGTTAGCCGTTGCTATTTTGAAAAGGTATTTTCACAGGAAATTCTCTGTTTTTATCAGTTTGAAACGACGACACACGAGCATAATGTTTCAATAAAATGTTTGCAGTATTTCTTCAATTTTACGCAGGCGAAAGCCTGCGGCTACAACACATGAAAATATCTATGTTTTCATGAAACACGGTCCTAGTTCTTAAAGACGATTGCCGGTTCCAGGCGTACCACCTTCCACATACTAAGTGCTGCAGAGCCAGCACAAATCAGCATGACTGCAACGGCGCTGAAGAGCAGGAGTTGCCAGGGCAAACGAAAGGAGAGTTCCGTACTGCCCGTCAAGAGACCTAAAGCAGAAGCTGTCCCCACGCCGAGTCCGTATCCAATAGCCCCGACAGTCGCCGACTGAAGCAAGATCATTCGTAAGAGCACAAAATCAGATGCACCCATTGCCTTGAGTGTTCCAAAGTAGCGGATATTGTCCAGAGTGAAATTATAAAAAGTCTGTCCCGCGATGGCAACGCCCACAATAAAACCAAGTACGACCGTAGTTCCAAAATTGATGGGTATGCCGGTGTATTTCATGTAGTAGCGAACCGTAAGCGCTTTAAATTCCTCTCTCGTATAGGCAGCCAGGCCGGTTGTCTCACGAATACGCTGGCACAGCGCATGGATATCCTGTCCTGGTTTTGCCTTCGTCAGCACAAATGACATTAGCTTGCGTTCGCGCGGCGCAAAGACCGTCGCCCGGGAAAAGGTGGTATAAATGACCGGTTGCGATTGAAACGTCCGCTGCACCCGACAGATCCCAACCACGACGGCGCGGTGATCGTTCAGTTCCATGGTGTCTCCGATTCTCATGGGCACGCGGCTTCCGTCGGGAAGCGTTCTTGCAAGCTTGCCGTTGGCGCCAACGATATCGACAATAACGGCATCACTGCTGCGGAGATTAGCCAGTTGCCCCTCCAACATTTTCGGTGGGCCACCAATCAACGTTTCGTCATCAAGCCCGACTACGTTACACGTCTGAAAGGTGCCGTTGGGAAGCCGTGCCTTCAGCAGACCTTTGTACAACGGGACTGCCCATGCCACGCCCTCTACGCTCCGGACGCGAAGCGATTCCGTCTCTTTCAGTGGTTTGAGGTCGTCAATATACTGCACCTTCGGATCCATTACCCAGATATCGGGTAACGCTGTATCTGTCAGAAAGCCAAAGGTTCGTGTCATAAGGCCAAGGAAAATAGCCGCCTGTTGAGTAATGAGCAGGGAGGCAAACGTCAGCCCAACAACAATGCCTATGTATTTGGCCCGGTTCCCGACGAGCATTTTTATTGCGATAAAGTTCATTCCCGGACAACGCTCCTTAAATCCGGCCGCTCAGTTTTTTCATCGTATTTCATGAAAGTGTCTGGAGGCAAGGTCTATCTTCGAACGCATCTTAACGTTAAAGATAAAAGAAAGGGCAATGAATGATGTGATCATGGAAGAACCGCCATAACTCATTAAAGGGAGCGTAATCCCAACAATGGGAGCAATTCCCAGCGTCATGCAAATATTTACCACAATTTGAGTCGCAAACATCGTGACTAGTCCTACAACAATAAATCGTCCGCACGGTTCTCGCGTACTCCGAGCAATTCCAATACCACACGTAAGAAAAACGATATAAAGAAATAAAACAAAACATGCCCGCAAAAACCCCCACTCCTCAGCAATAACAGCGAAGATAAAATCGGTATGCCGTTCCGGCAGAAATCTCATCTGATTCTGTGTGCCGTTACCCCATCCGCTTCCCAGGACACCACCGGAACCGACGGCTATGAGAGACTGAAGCCGGTGATACCCCGCTCCCCAATCAGCAGTTTTATCAGGCCAAAGAAAGCCAATGATCCTTAATTTTTGATAGGGTTTCAAGAGAAACAGCCAGAGTAATGGGGACATGGCTATCCCGGCGCCAATAAAGAGCGCTAATTGATAAAGCCTGATGCCTGCAGTATATAAGATGGCAAGTAAGATAGGCACCATAACAAGCGCCGTACCAAGGTCAGGCTGCTTCACAATGAGCGCCATAGGTATGCCGGTCAAAAGCAGGGAAATCCCAATATCAACGAATCCAAGACCGTATTTCGGGTACCGAAAGAATCGTGCAAGGGTAAGCACCAGCGTGATTTTCATAAATTCCGAGGGTTGAACCGAAAAAGAACCGATGGAGAACCACCTCTGGGAACCTTTCACCGAGCCTCCAAATACCAGCAGGAGGATTAGCAGAAAGAGGACGCCTCCATAGATGATATAAGCATAGTTGGCAAACGAGAGATAGTCAAAGTAGAGAAGGGTAAAAAAAAGTGTAAATCCCATCAAAATCCAGACAAGTTGTTTAAACAGAAATTTCTCAGACGAGGCACTCCAGACAAAAATGATTCCGATGGTAAGAATAATGCATATTAAGGGAAACAGCAACCAATCAAAATTTTTAGAAATGACCGTATTGTGCATAACCATATTTTTACACAATCCGGCAGCAAAAGCAATACTCTAAAAACGATCCTTGCCGTTTGTTTTTGCAGATAACTACGTCCGATACAGCACCATAAGGAAGAGAAAAGGCGAATTGAACAATCCGGAACTACATCGGAAGAAATTAAACAAAACTGATTTAAGGTGCATTTGGGTGTCATGCCTTCAAAGATCATCTCATTCAGAAGGCATTCAAATACCGTTTGAATTTGAAGCCTTTTTTTGATACCATATCACCATTATGGAATCACTTACCCCGGCAAACTTTTTCAGCAAGGCGCGTATCCATGTCTTGCTCTTTATTGCAACGTTTTTGACTACGTATTATGTTAACGGTCTCTCGTATTCTGTTACTATCATGACGATCCTGCTTTCCCACGAATTGGGGCATTTTTTCATGTGCCGGAAGTATCATGTTGCTGCTACGATGCCCTATTTTCTCCCCCTTCCTTTTCCACCCTTCGGCACCTTTGGCGCGGTCATCAAAATGAAGGGACTGATACCTGACAAGAGGGCTCTGTTCGATATTGGTGCCACAGGCCCGCTGATGGGGCTCATCTTTTCCATCCCTGCGATTATTATTGGATTATATCTCTCGGATGTGCGCCCGGTACCCAGCGATACCTCTGCTTATTTGGGACTGGGAGAACCAATCTTGTTTTCATTTCTGTCCAAACTGGTATTTGGCCGTTTGCCCGACGGAATGGATATTTATCTCCATCCGGTTGCTTTTGCAGGGTGGGCAGGATTATTTGTCACAGCGCTCAATCTGCTGCCGATTGGGCAGCTTGACGGCGGGCATATCCTGTATGCCTTATTGGGCAAAAAGAGTACGATTGTATATCGCATAGGTATTTTTCTCTTTTGCGTAATAGCAATCCTTTTATATCCCGGCTGGATGGTCTTTGCCATATTGCTCCTCATTTTTGGCTTTAGGCACCCGGCACCCATCGACGAGGTTGCCAGTCTCGACCGCAAACGCAAGATCCTCGGGATCATCCTGTTTATCATATTTTTAACCTCCTTTACCCCCGTGCCACTGAAACTTTGATTGTAATAAGCGCTTAGACACAGAGGACACAGCAAGCACGGAATTAAACGAATTTCTTTATAACTCAGGATTCTCTGTGCAAATCTGTTTAATCTGCGTGATCTATGTTCTATTTTTGGTTGTGGCTTCGCCACGCTGTGAATTCTGCGGCTAAACGTTATCTTTCATATTATGAAGACGAAAGTTGTGATTGCCATGAGCGGTGGCGTTGATAGCAGTGTTGCCGCGCATTTATTAGTAGAGCAGGGTTATGAGGTCGTCGGCCTGTTCATGCGTCTGGGCATTGATAAACTCGATACCGCAACCAGGACAAAGGTCTGTTGTAGTCTTGAGGACGCAAACGACGCCCGTAATGTTGCAGATCAGCTGGGCATTCAGTTCCATGTCTTAAACTTTAAGGATGCCTTTGAACGTATCATTGACACCTTTTGTACCGAGTACCTCAGGGGCAGAACGCCTAACCCCTGCATCCTCTGCAATCAGGAACTCAAATTTGGCAAGTTATTGGATTTTGCCAGGATGCTGAATGCCGATTTTATCGCCACCGGCCACTATGCAAAAGTGGAAAGGTTAAAAGACCGGTATCTCCTGAAAAAAGGGATTGATGCCCGCAAAGATCAATCCTACGTATTGTTTTCATTAACTCAGGATCAACTCTCTAAAACCCTTTTCCCGTTGGGTATGGTAACCAAGGAGTCAGTCCGCCAGGTAGCCAGGGACTTGAATTTAAAAACTAAGGATAAGCCTGAAAGCCAGGATATCTGCTTTGTGCTGGACAATAATTACCATACCCTGTTATACGAAAGGTTTGGAGACCGTATAACCACAGGACTTCTCAAGGATACAGATGGGAATATCCTGGGAAGACATCCTGGGTCACCCTTCTTCACCATTGGACAACGCAAAGGGCTTGGCGTTGCCCTGGGTACGCCGCGGTATGTAGTCGATATAAACCCGCGGGAGAATACGGTCGTGATTGGTACCGATGCCGAACTTATGGAGGACGAATTGGTGGCGTCGGCAATAAATTGGATATCGATTGATAAACTTGACGCCCCCCTGAACGTGCAGGCAAAGATCCGTTACAATCATGTTGCGGCAGACGCTACCGTATATCCTTACAAGCCGGATATAGTGCGTGTCGTGTTCAAAGAACCACAAAGGGCTATCACACCGGGGCAGGCAGTGGTTTTTTATGATAACGATGCAGTTGCAGGAGGAGGATGGATTGAGAGGAAAAGCGGAAAAACTTTCTAGCCTCACCTGAAACTCCCTTATCATCACCACCAATTGATTTTTGAGACTTTCGGACAACCCAAGACCACAAATACTCCCCCCAAAAACATCATTATAACATTTCTTGCTGAGTGGAAAAGGATTTGACTTATGTATTGCAATGTACTAAAGTAAACGTCCGCAAGCCTTTAGCTTTCACGGAGAAAATGGTAATACATGATGCAGCAAATCAGCAACCAAATCCCTCTTAGTAAAGGGGATGAAGGGGATTGTAAAAAAACTTGTCAAAAAGAGGGGGGCCGTTTATCTGCGGTTACTCTGCACGATGAATACTAGCGCCACGAAAAGGTTAAAAACAGACGGATTGGACTTTAAATTAAGTCAGCTCGTCGGTAAGGAAAACGTGCTTCACATACTCGAGGACCGTATCTGTTACTCATACGACGGCTCTAAACAAAGGTGCCTGCCGGACGTTGTTGTGCGACCTCAGTCTACACAACACGTTTCTGATATTTTGCGGTTTGCATATGAGCAGGAAATACCAGTCTGTCCCCGCGGTGCAGGTTCAGGACTTACCGGCGGTGCTGTGCCGGTGAAGGGTGGTATCATATTGGATTTCACCCAAATGAATCGCATTGTAGAGATCAGTCCTGAAGACCTGACAGCCACGGTAGAACCCGGGGTCGTCACCCAAACGCTGCAAAGCGAGGTCGCAAAACACAGGTTGTTTTATCCGCCGGACCCAGCCAGCGCCCCATTCTCCACGATAGGCGGTAATGTGGCCGAATGCTCCGGTGGAATCACGGGTTTAAAATATGGCGTTACTCGGGATTATATTCTGTCGCTGGAGGTAGTCCTTGCCGACGGAAGCATCATCCATACGGGTCGCAAGACGTTGAAGAGTGTCACGGGTTATGACCTCACCCGTCTCTTTGTTGGTTCAGAGGGCACGCTGGGTGTCTTTACCCAGATCACGGTAAAACTGCTTCCCCTCCCGGAAAAGATCGAGACCCTCCTGGTCTTTTTTGCAACAACGCAGGATGCCATACAATCGGCGAGTCAGATTATTTTCAACAACCTCTTGCCCCGTGCAATGGAATTTATTGACAAATCAAGCATCGACTGTGTTAAAGGATATAAACAAGAGATTCAAATTCCTGCAGAGGTGAATGCCCTGCTACTTATCGATATTGACGGGAGAGAGGCAAGCGTTAAAACTGAAGCGTCTCTTGTAGAAGAAATTGTTAACAAAAATCATGCAATCCGTGTTGCTTCGGCAAAAAACGCTCAGGAACGAGACACGCTCTGGGAGGTAAGACGCGCCATTTCTCCGGCGCTTTACAATATAGCCCCTTATAAAATCAACGAAGACATCTGCGTTCCACGGGGCAGGATATTGGAGATATTAGGCAGGATCGCCGGCATTCACAAACGGTATCCTTCCTTAAAAGTTGCCAGCTTTGGACATATTGGCGATGGCAATATCCATGTAAATGTCATGTATGATGAGGGAGAACAACAAAGGGCATTGGCAGAGGAGATGATTGAGGAAATCCTCCGCAACACCGTGGAAGTGGGAGGAACAATCTCCGGAGAACACGGCATTGGGAATGTTAAATCGGCCTTTTTATCCCTTGAAATTCCACCCAGGGAACTGGAAATTATGAAGGAGATGAAACATCTGCTGGATCCCAAAGGCATATTAAATCCCGGAAAGGTGTTTTGTTAGCTTCAGGAAGTATAGCAATAAGGGCACGAAGGGTTGCCATTTGTGAGATTTAAGCTGTAAGTGTTATTTTTCACACATTCAACTTAAATCTCACGACTCTGTAACACATGTTAATCAATGAGTGTACTATTACGATTTTATAAGGAGATATTTGTATATGGCATTATCAAGAATTGCGAGGGAGGTAAAGACATCGGCAACGCTTGCTATCACCGCCAAGGCCAAGCAACTGGCGGCAAAAGGCGTAGATATCATTGGCTTTGGCGCAGGGGAACCCGATTTTGACGTACCGGAAAACGTAAAAAACGCCGCAATCAAGGCCATCAAAGATGGCTACAACAAATACACCCCCACATCCGGCGCACCAGAATTAAAAGAGGCTATCTGTGAAAAACTTCTTAAGGACAATCAACTGAAGTACGTTCCTTCCCAAATCCTGGTGTCGGCAGGGGCGAAACAGTCCATCCTGAACGTTGTACTTGTCCTGTGTGACACCGGAGATGAGGCCATCATTCCTTCGCCATACTGGGTAAGCTATCCTGAAATGGTTATCATGGCAGGGGCAAAACCGGTATTTCTGAATACCACAGACAAAGAACATTTCAAGATAACCAAAGAGACACTGGCCAAAGTAATAACACCCAGAACGAAATTGCTCTTCATGAACAGTCCGGGTAATCCAACAGGTATGGTCTACACGGAAAAAGAGTTAAGAGAAATTGTTTGTTTTGCGGTTGAAAGAGGACTTTATGTTATCTCCGATGAGATTTATGAAAAGATTTTGTATGATGGGGTAAAGCACGTCAGTCCCGCTACCTTTAGTGACGAATGCTTTAAGAAGGTGATTACGATAAATGGATTCTCGAAGGTGTATGCAATGACGGGCTGGCGTCTTGGATATGCAGCGGGTGCTGAAGAAATCATCAAGGCGGCAACAAATATCCAGGATCACACGACCTCCGGAGCGAATTCCATTACCCAGAAGTCTGGTGTCGAGGCATTAAAAGGCAGTCAGGATCCGGTGAATTTTATGGTGACGGAATTTGATAAACGGCGAAGGTATATCGTTGGCCGCCTGAACAAGATCAAAGGAGTTTCCTGTGTGCTTCCGCAGGGCGCATTCTACGCATTCCCCAGGGTATCCGATCTTTACCAGAGAAAGATTGCCTGTCAGACAGTGACAAATTCTTTTGACCTGGTAAACCTCTTGCTCGAAAAGGCATTTGTCGCCTTTGTTCCCGGCGCCCCTTTTGGGGCCGATGATTACATCAGGATTTCCTATGCAACCTCTATGGGGAATATTGAAAAAGGGATAGACCGGTTTGAGAAGTTTTTGAGCAGCTAGAAGATCGTTTTCAGAAAAAGCATAAAGATAAAAAACGTGTAGATATTTATAATGGACAGTTACAGAATAAAAATAGATGTTCTCTTGTATAAAAATTTAGAACGATACCTAGGAGAATAAATAACATGGAAATTACTTTACCTTTGGAAAAAATGTCTATTGAAGAAAAGATCCGAACCATGGAAACTATTTGGGATGATTTGTGTAGAAAAGCGGATAGTATATCGTCTCCCTCTTGGCATGAAGAAGTTTTGAATGAAAGAGAGGAAAGAATTAGAAAAGGAAGAGAAGGGTTTATTGATTGGAGCAGTGCTAAAAAAAACATAAGAAATAAGATTTCATGAAAATCAAAATACTTGCATCAGCGAGTCAAGATTTAATAGATGGTTATTGGTTTTACGAGAAACAGGCTGAAGGGCTTGGCATATATTTTTTGGATTCCCTTTTTTCGGATATAGATTCATTGATTATCAATGCTGGCATTCATCCCTTATATTTTGGGAAATACCATCGTATGTTATCAAAACGATTTCCATTTGCTGTTTATTATCGTGTTGAGAACAATACAGCACTTGTATATGGAGTTCTTGATTGTCGCAGAAGTCCTGCATGGATAAAAAAGAAATTGAAATAAAAAGGAAAGGATTATGGAATACCTGCGTGAATATATTGCAGATTTAGAAGATGGGGACCGATGGGACATTTTATTCAAGGATACACAATCAGCATTATCTATAATTGCAGAAGGTGTAAGACAAGAGATAGCCGAAGGTAAAACAGAAGATTTTGATTACAGAAAGTTATGAAATCAAAGACTCTGACTTCTTTCTGGAAGGCATATGAAAAGCCCGGCAAAAATATAAAGAAACTGACAAGGAAATCATACGAGATTTAGCCGATCTGGCAAATTTATTATGGTTGATTTCAAGGATTTTTTCAGAAATATGAATTTTTGACGGTTATCCGCTTGTGACGAGAATTTTACACCTATCACTCATTAGTGCACTGGCAGTTATTGCTTTCCTCAACTCACTCAACAACACCTTCGTCTACGACGATGTTTTTACGATAACCAGCAACTATTTTATCAGGGATTGGGGAAATTTCTCTGCCTTATTTACAGATGAGTATTTTAACAGTTCAGGAGAAGTAACCTATCGCCCTGTCGTTACCCTTTCGTATTTCATCGATTATTCGATATGGCACCTCAATCCCGTTGGTTTTCACCTAACCAACCTGCTGCTTCATGCCGTCTGCGCAGCGCTTGTTTACCTGCTGCTGTCTTTCGTGGTTAAGAATAGTACCATTCCATTTCTATCGGGTATTTTCTTTGCCTCTCACCCCATATTGACGGAGGCCGTGAATGGAGTCAGCTACCGCGAAGATCTTTTAGCTACCGTCTTTTTTCTTGTCTCCATAGTATTATGTCTTCAATCACGAAAGCATTTCCGCACCTATATCTTTCTGTACCCCTGTTCCTTGATTTCCTATCTTCTGGCGCTGTGTTCCAAGGAAATGGCGATTACCCTGCCTGTCATTCTGTTCATCTTTGACCGGGTCTTTCATGACGCAGATAGGACAAAAAGAGATACCATGAAATATTATTTGGGGTTTATCCTGGTAAGCGGTTTTTATCTGTTTGTGAGATTTGTATGGTTTCATAATCCTGCAGAGAAACAGTTGCAGTATCCGGATAAGAGTTTCCTGGTAAACGTGCTCACCATGCCAAAGATTATCGGGTCATATATAAAACTGTTATTTTTTCCTGTGAGTTTTAATGCAGATTATACGATCCTATCAACAAAAACCCCGCTTGCTGCAGCGTTTATTTGCAGCATTGCATTTCTGATCACTCTAGGGGTAATTACCTTTAGAATGTACCGGCATTCAAAGTGTGTATCTTTTTTTATGCTCTGGTTTTTTATTACTCTGTCACCTACTTTGAATATTATTCCGATAGCAAATATTATGGCCGAAAGGTATCTCTATCTTCCGTCTGTAGGATTTTGTGCAACTCTATCATGCATTTTCCTGGAGATACGAAGGCTGGTAGGTGTCTTTATTTCGGAGAAGGCGTGGAAAGCGGGAACCCGGAAAACCGGAAGTCTCAGCATTTCCGGCTCGCATCTTCCCACCCCTCCAAACAACAATTCCCACCGTCAGCTTTTCCTGTGCATAACTTGTCTGACAGTGGTTCCTGCCTTCCTTTATTCGCTGTCTGCAATGAAGAGAAATAGAAGCTGGAGAGACCCGTTTACGTTTTGGTCAAAAACGGTGGAAGTTGCACCCAAGAGTTCCAGGGCACATAATAATTTGGGAATGATTTACCTTCAGGAAGGCAAAACGGATTTAGCGATTCGTGAGTTTCAAGCGGCGATAGCTATTGAGTCGGACCCTGAATACCATCACAATTTAGGAATGGCTTACCAGAAAGAAGGCAGGAGAGATGAAGCGCTAAACGAATATCATCGTGTTTTGGCAGTGAATCCGAACTCTGCTATCACCCATAATAATATTGGCAATGTCTTCGTCGACAAAGGGCAGATTGATGAAGGAATTTTAAAATTCAAAGAGGCTATTCGACTGAAATCGAGGTATTACGATGCCCACTTCAATCTTGGGCTTGCCTATTTCAGGAAAGGGTTGTTAGACGCTTCACTCGATGAATTTAAGCTTGCCATTTCTTATGAACCTGATCATGCTGAAGCTTACAGTTGCCTGGGCACCGTCTATGCTAACAAGGGACTTTTTGATAAAGCTATTGGAGAAATTGAGAAGGCATTACAGCTAAGGCCCGATTATTCCACTGCATACAAAAATCTAGGGATCATCTATCTCAATCATAAGAAAGACGTTCAAAAGGCTTTGTATTTTTTTCATGAGTTTCTGAGGGTGGATCCAAAGAATAAGGAGGCGGAGGCGGTAAGGAAGACTATTAAAGAACTTCAGGTATCACATTAAGGGAGGCTGTTCACTGCACAGGTTGCGAGAACGTGCCTGGTTGCATAGATCGGAATGTTAATATACGATAGGTAGTGAGCGGTAAGCATCCGGCAGAGGTGATCATGTTGTCGCTCCCACTAGTCACCAGCTATGCGGGCATTGTTGTCATAGTTGAGATGTTTTTATATAATGCTTATCACGGCAGCTTATAGAAGTAGCTTTCCGTTGAATTGCAATTGTTTATCGACCTTATTTTTTAACTCCTCTTCATCTAAGGCAAAGCCAGGACTAATCTCAATTGAACCAATCACATTACCATGAGAATCTGTGGGAATAGAAACACCACTACCCCGCAACCATTGTCCAAACTGATTAATCATGTCTTGCCTCGAGGTCGCCGGCGAGTTTTCCCCTTCCATATTTTTTATGGGTGAAAATTCGTCTTCACGGAGCACCTCCATAATCACACTTTTTTTAACATGTCTCAATAGATCAAAAATAAAACTCTCGAATTTAATCGCATTGTTTTGTTTAGGATCGATCACATTACCATCTTCGCCTAAGTAAGGAACCTTTTTTATTGCAGCATGATACGGGAGTGGTTCTTCTTTTTGGTATACTCTTTCCAGGAAACTGATATTTATCATATGCACCGCAATATTTCCGGCATGGTATTTCAGCGTACCATCCTCATTTTTTGCACACATATCTTTACGGCTGAGTTCGCTGTATTCAATCATGTGTAAGTTTCCATCGATATATACTACAATTCCCACTTTTTCTTCGGGGTGGCATTTTTTAACCACTTTCAATGATATCTCAGCGGCATCTCTCACATGGTATCCAATGAAAACAGGATCGGCTATTTTTATTAAAACGTTGTCAACCTGATGATAAAAGATATTTCTAATGCCGCGACGATTCATGTCGTTAAGAACGTCTTGTTCCTTAAGGGCCACCAGCGCACCGCCGTGGCCATTGGGGCTCATCATGATACTTGATTTTGAATCCATAAGTACCTTTCCCTCTAAGTCAACGACGGGGAACATACCTTGGGTAAAAAAACATATCTGATCCTGGTTCAATCCAAAGAATTTATGCGCTTTGAAAAAATTTTGCGTTGCGGAGTCATTATTTTTACTGGTCATAATGTACCAGGGAATTCTGGTATTGTATCTTTTTTGAGCAGCAATTATTTTTTCTGCGTGGAGTTGAAAAATACTCTTTCTGGTAATTGGTGTGATAGGGAATGTTCCTTTCGGCCCGCTGATCCCCAACCTTGTTCCATCTCCACCAGCAACCGTAAGAATTGCGACTTCTCCTTTTTGTAAGGAATTCTCACCAACTCGCTTTGCCCTATATGCTATCTCCTTTTCAGCATCATTTTTGGGAACCGCAATAATTTGCGGGGGAGTCAAGTTGTTTTGGGTTGTTTGCGTGGGATTCAATACTGCCTCATTGAAAAGCTTCTTTATAAGGGAGAAATCAATAATAGCTATTTGATCTAAAAGATTCTTTTTTTCTGAGGGAGTTATTTCATCCCACCACCTGAAGACATGGGTTTGACCGGCTTCAAAGGCATTTTCAATATGGCGTATATGGCCTGGATATTTTTTCCCCAACAGTTCTCTTTTTAAGGTTTTGTTATTTACCGGAAAATCTATACAGGGTAATTTAGCTGATTTCATAAGCATATTTTCTCATTTCGATTCAATATCTATCTTTTGTGCTACCAGCGGAGTTTTCAATTGGACAGGGTATAAATATCTCATTTTTTATGAAAAATCCACAAGATCTCATGAAAATCTCTTTGTTGTGTGGCTGATTATATATGAAAAGCTTGTAACGGTACCTGAAAATATCGGTAAAAGAGTTAAGTATTTTATAATAATTGTTTACCTTCTGTTGCCTGCTGCGGGAAATGAGTTTGCCATATATATCCATTTTCTGACATAGTGGCATAATGAATGAGCAAATTTTGAATAGTTTCAGGGAATTCAGGATGCGGGTTCGTTTCACAGCAAAACGAACCAAAAAGTCAACACACCATTTTTCATACCTGTTGCAAGCGAAACCTTCATTAATTGCATGTCCTTGCAATTATAGAGAATTTCTCCTGAACAGCAAGAAATTTCCCATTCAGCCTAGGGAACCCTTTAAAAATTTAAACTTGAAATACCTTTGTAATAACAGTAACCTTAGTCATTATTTTACCGCAAAAGGAATTACATGAAAAAAACCGTAATTATTATTTTGGTTGCCGTTTGTCTCATCATAGGAATAGGCACGTTTGTATATATTTTTGCAAGACGGGCAACCTCCAGTGAAGCGATAAAGAACCGCCTGTTAGGCATGATGAAACAATTCGGAGATACTGAAATTGATTCTGTGCGTATGGATTTTTTAGAAGGTATTACAATTGAAAACCTTTCGTTTGTCGGCACCACTGAAGATACACGAGGAAAATCCCTCAAAATTCCCCGGATCGTCCTAAAACATGACCCACAAGGCCTTATAAAAGGCCAATTCGTCATTACTAATGCCATTGTTATTGCGCCAGAGTTAACGGTTGAAAAACCAACTGATATTTGGTCTCTCCTGGATACCATTAAGGTAAATTTTGATAGGGCAGAGGTACCAGCTTATATAAATGTTTTACGGCAGGGTGTCGAGATCAGAGATTTGAAGATTCATATCAAGGAAGATCCGCCAACATCCAGTCCGGAAATTAAATTATCAGGCATAAATATTATATTTTTACCATATGCGGGTTCCTTCAAAGATATTATCATCAAAGGAAGCATTGATGACGAACTTTTAGGGAATTATTCTTTTACCATGAAACTTTTTCCTGAGGTTCCTCGTCTCGATATCGAGGCCTGCGCAAATAATGTCATGATGAATGAGGAGTTTTGTGGCAGATTCCCTTACATAGGCAAGATGCTGTGGGGCAATTATAGACCTGTGGGAAAAGTCAATGTTGCCTGTAATGCCCGTTTTGATTTTAAGGATAAACAGAAAATGATGGATTATGGCATTAGTGTTAATCTTAACGGGTTGAAAGCTATGTATAATTATTGGCCGGTACAGCTTTATGGTCTGAACGGAGAAGTGGAACTAAGCCCGTCAAAAGTATATCTACGCGGAATTGTTGGGTATATCAAAGGTGGAGAATCTGCTTCTCAAGCCGAATTGAATGGCGAGTTCGACCTTTACGGTTCCAAAAAGACCTTTACAGTGAAGACGGCCAATTTATTTATGAACCAGGAACTTTTAAAAAATATCCCCGATGTCGGCGAAAAAGTGTTTTCAAAGATACAACCGTCTGGTTTGATAGACTTGACTTTTCAGTATAACGAAGGAGAAAAACAGAAACATGATTATTTCCTGGGTGTGAGTTGCAAGGACTTAAAGATGAAACCACAGGATTTTCCTCTCCCTATTTCACATGTAACCGGAGAGTGTAATCTTGCCAATAATATTATGGTGTTTAGAAATGCCAGCGGTTTCATAGAATGCGGAGATCAGTCCATTTTTACTGAAATGAATGGTGTGTATGATTTGCAAAGTAGCCGAAAGATATTTAATTTCCATGCTCCAAATGTATCGATAACAGAATCCTTGTTGAAAAATCTACCCAACGCGTCGATTGGAGAAAAACTTTGGACACATCTAAGGCCGGCAGGCAAGGTAGGAATCAGCGGTAATTATCAGGGTTTTGCTGAACAAAAGGATTCCAAGTACACCATGGAGGTCGAACTTAAGGGTTGTGAGATTCTTGCCGGCATATACAAAATCCCTCTTTGGGGGATGGAAGGAAGACTAGAGTTCAACAAAGAAGGACTCATGGGCAAACATATCCATGCCAGGTGTTGTGGAGGACAGGTGGAAGGGTGCCTCTTTTTCAAGACGGATAACAACCCAATTCAGTACGAAGGAGAGGTGAATTTTTCAAGAATTGCACTTGAAGAACTAGACCACAAGATTGGAAAGAAGGAAAGTGCCTTATCAGGTTTACTGTATGGCAATGTTAAATTCCATGGAAGTGGCACAGACCCTAAAGGGTTTTCCGCTGAGGGAAAAGTTGATGTAAATGAAGGATATCTTTCTGATGTTCCTGTTATCTTGAATATTTTTAACGTTCTTAACCTTAGTTTGCCGAAAAAAGAAAATTTTCATAGCGCAAAGGTAAAGTTTAACGTTAAAGACGGTGTGATTCACATTGACGAAGGAATGGTTTATAGTGACACAATTGAAGTAAGCGGACGTGGGAATATTCATTTTAATGGAGATGTTCACCTAGATGCTGCCGCCGGATTCAATAAAGGTTTTTTTTCTCAACTGCCCATTGTAGGGAAATTTTTCGACCTGATCGTGGGTGGCGTGCGAAAACAATTGACGATGGTAGAGATCAAGGGCACGTTTTCAAATCCAAAAACTCATTCGGTACCTTTCAAGCCTTTCACCCGGTCTATCGGAAGTATGTTTGAAATATTGCCGAAACACGAGCTGAATACAACTTCGGGCGGCGAAAAAAAGGAGGAGGCAAGGGAACTCTAGGCGGCTATGTTAGAGCACTTCTTTTCGCCGAATGCTGTTGCCATCATTGGAGCCTCCCGTGAGCCGGGGAAGGTGGGGCACGATGTATTGAAGAATTTGATTGCCTGCGGATACGAGGGGAAGGTCTATCCCGTAAATCCAAAAGCGGACACTATCCTGGGAATCAAGACGTACCCCGGCCTCCGGGAAATTAAAGACACTATTGATCTTGCGGTGATTGTTGTCCCTGCCCCGCATGTCCTTGCGATGGTGGAAGAATGCCACGCGCAGGGAATCGATTCGATTATTGTTATCAGTGCCGGTTTTAAAGAGAGCGGTATTGAGGGTGCTGCAAGAGAGCGGGAATTACTCCGGAAGATCAGGCAGTATTCGATGCGCATGCTCGGACCAAACTGCCTCGGATTGATTGATACGAAGTCAGCACTCAATGTCTCTTTTGCCGCTGATATGCCGTCGCCGGGCAATATTGCATTCATTTCCCAATCCGGCGCATTGTGTACATCAGTTTTGGACTGGGCGATGCACGAATGTATTGGATTTTCCAAATTTATTAGCATGGGGAACAAGACAGATATTGACGAGACAGACCTCATGCAAGTTGTCGGAAACGATGACCAGACAAAGGTTGTTCTCGGGTATTTAGAAGGGGTAAACCATGGGACCGCCTTCATGAATACTGCCCGGAAAATCACGAGAGGAAAACCGATGATCCTGGTAAAATCGGGAGGCACCGTGGCAGGTGCAAAGGCGGCCTCATCACATACGGGAACGTTGGCTGGCGCTGAGAATGCCTTTGATGCAGCTTTTAAACAGTCAGGGGTTTTACGCGCAAGGACGGTTGAAGAACTATTTGACTATGCAAGGATGTTCAGCCAACAACCGCTTCCCAAAGGTCCCCGGATAGCGATTATTACCAATGCCGGAGGGCCAGGAATTATTGCGGCAGACGCGGTAGAACGGTCAACATTGAAAATGGCAACCTTTTCCAAAGACACTCTGGACAGCCTCCGTTCTTTTCTGCCGGCGATGGCAAATGTGTATAATCCTGTAGATGTCCTGGGAGATGCGAAGGCAGACCGGTATCAATTTGTTGTAGAAAAAGTCTTGGAAGACCTTCATGTGGATATGGTTCTTATTATTTTGACACCTCAGGCCATGACGGAAATCGAAAAGACAGCGGAGGCGATAGGCGAAATTGCAAATCGTACCGGTAAACCCGTCGTAACCTCCTTCATGGGTGGCAAAAGGATCGAGGCGAGCTTAAAGGTTATGTGCCAGAGAAAAGTTCCGAATTATTCATTCCCTGAAAGGGCAATATCAGCAGTCGAGGCTATGTACAAATACACCCTATGGCGGGAGAAACCAATTCCTGAAATAAAAAAAATACCTGTTCAAAGAGAAGAAGTCGTGTCAGTCTTTGAAAAGGTCAGACAGGCAGGACGCCAGTCCCTGGGAGAAGATGAGGCAAAACAGGTCATTTCCGTCTATGGTTTTAGGATTCCCAAGAGTATTCTTGCTGTCTCGGAAGCAGAGGCCGCTCAAGCCGCTGATGAGATCGGATACCCGGTTGTCGCAAAGATTTCTTCACCTGACATCCTCCATAAATCTGATTTTGGAGGAGTAGTCGTTGGGATTAAAAACGAGGCAGAGATTCGCAGGTTTTTTTGCGATATTACTCAAAAGGCACGACGGCTTGTGCCCACTGCAGAAGTAAGGGGCATCTTAGTGCAACAGATGATTACCGGTGGCAAGGAAGTGATCCTGGGCATGTCGCGCGACCCGCAATTCGGTCCTTTGCTGATGTTTGGTCTGGGCGGTATTTATATAGAGGTGCTCAGGGATGTCACGTTCCGGATAGCGCCTATTGGGGTAAATGAAGCGGAAGAGATGGTACATGAGATTCGGTCGTTTCCACTTTTAACGGGGGTGCGTGGTGAAAAACCAGCAGACATGCGTGCCCTTACCGACAATATTTTAAGGCTATCTCAACTGGTGACAGATTTTCCTGAAATTATGGAGATGGATATAAACCCGTTGATGGTATTCCCCGCGGGAGAGGGTGCCATGGCCATCGACGCGCGCATAACGATATCGCAGTAGGAGCAAACAACGGACAGGAGGCAATGAGTACAGGAAAATTGCCTTCAGCCTGCATAACCGAACAAGCTGAATAGTTAACAAAAACTGTTTAAAAAGATGTTTTTACTTATATATTTGGCGTGAAAATACCTCTTACCCTGACCCTCTCCTGCAAAGGACGAGGGAACTTTCCCTCCCTTGATGGGAAGGATTAAGGGAGGGTGATATTTCCACGTTCTTTTGTAAGCCTTTAGTTTATGAATGTTTATTGTATAAAAGGGGGTTATTATGATACCCATATTTGTTGCCTCTGTTTCTCCCTTCTCCGGGAAAAATGTCATTTGTCTTGGACTGGGATTACAATTCAAAAAAGACGGATACAAGGTCGGCTATTTTAAACCAGTTGGGTTTTCACCGGTTTTTGTTGAAGGGGTACTTACCGATGAGGATGCCATTTTCCTTTCGAGGGCACTGGGAGTCGATGTGCCGCTCCAATCCATTTGTCCTGTCATATTGACGGATGATACCATTAGGCGCCTGATGAGTGGTGAGGAACTCAATATCCGCCATAAAACTCTGACAGCCTTCAGTCGTGCCTCTCAGGAAAAAGACATTATGATTACGCGGGGCTTGGGAAGACTTTCGGCTGGTACGTGTCTGCGTTTTTCAGAATTGGATTTTATTAGAGAATCCGGAGCGAAAGTGATCTTTACCGATAAGTTTCAATCTCATATCGATATGCTGGATGGATTTCTCTATGCATCAAAAATGCTTGGGGAACAATTGTTAGGCGTGGTGTTCAATCATGTCCCGCCTGCAAAACTGAATTATGCACGGGAGACTTTGGTGCCATTTCTCAAACGCAATGGGATTACCACCCTGGGGATTATCCCGAAAGACCCTATCCTTAGTGCCGTACCAATCAGGGAAATTGTCAACATACTGAACGGAAAAATCCTCTGTTGCGAAGACAAAGCAGATGAATTGATTGAACATTTCATGATTGGTGCAATGAGTGTCGAGAGCGCCTTGAATTATTTTCGAAAGGTCTCAAACAAGGCAGTTATTACCGGAGGCGATCGAAGTGATATCCAACTGGCCGCCCTTGAGACTCCCACGAAGTGCCTCATCCTTACGGGCGAACTGTATCCAAATGCTGCTATTTTGGGTCGTGCACAAGAGGTTGGCGTGCCGATTGTGGTGGTTCGGTCTGATACGGCATCCACCCTCGAGGTTTGCGAAAACCTTTCCGGTTACGTCAGCTTGCATTCCTGGTCTAAGATACAATGTGCCGCTGAAGTGGTAGCACGGGAAATTAATTTTAAGACACTCTATGACCGTTTGGGATTATCGAAATAAATATTTTCCTGGCAAGAATTATACAAGCAACACCCCACAAAACATAATAGGGTAATTAGTGTCTGAACGAAAACGCAGTTTTTTTGAAAAGCATCGGAGTTGTTTTGCGCTTACGAGAATCTTTCCTTAACCATTGGGCAATAGATTTTTGCCGGAGGTAAGGTTCATTTTTCCCTGTTTTTCCTCCAATTTCCTCCAATTCTGTAAACAAATATTAATGCCCATGTCTTCCATCTATAGGTACAGAGATGCTGTTAAATAAAAGCATTTCTCAACAATCCAAAGTTCTTTTGAGTGTTTTAGCTCTTTCTGTTAAAATAGGTTATGAATTATATCGGAATTCTGGTATAAATATCTCTTAAGTTAGGCTTATAAAGGATACTGAAAAGAACATAACGAAACATTCATGAGCCTCTGGCTCACAAGAGATAATAAAAATGTCACCCTGAGCCGAAAGCGAAGGGTCTCGTTAAGATCAGATACTTCGCTTCGCTCAGAATGACGTGCGTTGTTATTTTCAGGTGAAAATGTTGGCAGGGGAAATTGATATTATTCCTATACTATTTACATGGTGTGGTTTCTGTCTAAGGAGTGTATATGCTCGAGAATTTCAAAAAAATTCAGGTTAAGATGCCCAAGAAATTTTCTGTTTGGCATATTATTATTGCCTTTGGTTTTTTTATATTACTCCAGATGTATTTAATGAACCCCGGAGTAAGAGATGTTACGTATAGTGATTTCAAAAAGATGGTCAAAGAGGGAAATATCCTGGAATGCCATATTGCCCATACGATGATTCGTGGCAAACTGCGTGAGATGGAACGCGGCACCACAAAAAATGCCATCTTTGTCACTGCGCGCGTTGAAGACCCAGACCTGGTAAAAGACCTGGAATCCATGGGGGTAAGGTATGCAGGTCATTATGAAAGTCCGTGGCTTAGGACGTTCTTTTTCTCCTGGGTAATGCCATTATTAATCTTATTTGTAGTCTGGCGCTTCGTATTTAAACGATTTGGCCCTGCAAGCAGTATTATGACGTTTGGCAAGAGCAAAGGCCGCCTCTATGCGCAGGAAGACCTGAATGTAACCTTTGACGACGTGGCAGGTATCGATGAGGCCAAGGAAGAATTGCAGGAGATTATTGAATTTCTGAAGACGCCGGAAAAGTTTCGCGCCCTGGGTGGCAAAATACCCAAGGGCGTATTGCTCGTGGGCGCACCCGGAACGGGAAAAACCCTCCTGGCAAAGGCTGTGGCAGGTGAGGCCGGAGTTCCTTTTTTTAATATGAGTGGTTCAGAATTTGTCGAAATGTTTGTTGGGGTGGGCGCTGCACGGGTGAGGGATTTATTTAACCAGGCAGACCAGAAAGCGCCCTGTATCATCTTTATCGACGAACTGGATGCACTCGGCAAGGCCCGTGGCGCAAATCCCATGGGCGGACATGATGAGCGGGAACAGACATTAAACCAGTTGCTGGTGGAAATGGACGGCTTTGATTCCAATAAGGGAGTAATCATTATGGGCGCTACCAACCGTCCGGAGATGCTAGACTCCGCTCTTTTAAGACCCGGCAGGTTTGATCGTCAGGTGGTTGTTGATCGGCCTGATCTTCATGGTCGTGAGGCAATACTGAAGGTGCACGTAAAAGAGGTAAAATTGGAAAATGAGATTGATTTGCATTCGGTTGCAGCGATGACTCCGGGATTTGTTGGTGCAGATCTTGCAAACCTTGTCAACGAAGCTGCCCTGCTTGCGGCACGAAGAAATAAGAAGGCCGTGAGCATGCCGGAGTTTGAAGAGGCAATTGACCGCATTATGGCAGGTCTCGAAAAGAAGAAGCGTCTGATGAACAAGAAGGAGAAGGAGATCGTTGCCCATCACGAATCAGGCCATGCACTGGTGGCATGCTCAGTGCCTCATGCAGACCCGGTACGCAAGATATCAATGATACCCCGTGGTATTGGGGCGTTGGGATACACCTTACAGAAACCTACTGAGGACCGGTATCTCATGACCAGGGCTGAACTCCTTGACCGGATAGCGATATTGCTTGGAGGCAGGATTGCGGAGGAGATTGTTTTCAACGAAATATCAACGGGCGCCCAGAATGATTTGGAAAAAGCAACGGAAATCGCCAAACTGATGGTCAAGGAATACGGCATGAGTGAAAAGATGGGTCTGGTAACCTTCGAACAGGGTGACCGTCCACTTTTTCTGAGCGGAGGGTTTGCTGCGAGTAAAGAATATAGCGAGGAAACTGCACGGGAAATAGATTTGGAGATTAAGAGGATTGTGGACGAATCGTTTCATCGTGTAAAAGCATTACTAACGGAAAAAAAGGATATTTTACAAGGTATGGCAAAGACGCTTATGGAACAGGAAGTTATCGAGGGGGAAGACCTGAAAAAACTCCTGGAGGAACTTCACCGGTCCAATGGGAAAAATGCGCCTGTTATCCAGGCTTCTTGAATTATTTTTTTTAGACGCTTCTTGTATTGTGGTAGAATCTGGGGGAAAAAGGGATGGCATTGAAAAACTTAATCGTCAAATACCAGTATTGCGCTATCGGCGTTTTGATTGCCATGAATTGCACCATGGTAAGTATCTTTAAACTGAACGGCGTATTCTTCGGTCTCATAGTTCTGGCTTTTTGTTGTACCTTGCAGTTTCTTGTTCATAACGAAGGTCATAGCAACTCACCGGAGAAGAAGTCGGATGGCATTTCTGAAAAACTTTTTCACAGGATCATGAATGCGGTATCGGAAACCATCTATATTTCCCTGTTTGATGGGTCGGTGAAATATATTAGCGAAGGGATAGAACATCTGGTGGGATACAAACCGGATGAAATTTACAAGACACGAAATTTTCTGCTTCAGCTTGTACACCCAGACGATCGGGAAAAGGTGTCGAAATTCATCCAAAAACTTCAGAGTGGAAATGATGCGAGGATAGACTACCGGATGTTAAAAAAAGACGGGGCATATGTCTGGGTTTCCGACTGTCTCAATCCTATCAGGAATGAATGGGGCAACGTGACTCACTATAACGGCATTCTGATAAATTATGATGAAAAGAAAATTACCGATAAAAATTTGCAAACTCTCAACGCCAGGGTGCATCAATTAAACGACATGGTCAATCATCATGCGGTGCGGGACAGTTTGACCAATGTCTATAACAAACGATATTCCCTGGTAATCCTGCAGAATGAGTTTAACCGGGCGTTAGATCAAAACAAAGCATTGTCATGCCTTCTGATGGATATTGACAATCTTGAGGCGATTAACAGCCAATATGGATATTTTATGGGAGATCGCATTCTTACAGAAATTTCAAAATGCCTCCAAAAAAATATTCAGTCATCCGATGTAGTTTCCCGTTTTGGGGACGACGAATTCTTTATTATATTACCGGAGATTGATAACGGAGAGGTGGACAGGATATCGGATCTTTTGGTAAATTCCGTTGAAAAATGTTTCATTCAGGACGACGAAAAAAACATAAACATTCATTTCAAGGTAACCGTGGGGTCAAGTTCCATTGCCCGGACGACAAAAAATATTACTGATTTGATTGAACAGGCAAGCAGCTCGCTTTATGCAGCAAAGATGGCAAAAAAGGAGCGTCAGAAATAATGGGTGTGTCGCTGAATGAAAACGATGAAGAAGGCATCCTTTTCTGTTCATAAGCGGGTCGATGGCGCATTGCCCGGACCGTATCATTCAGGATGTATGTCGTGCAGGCTCCAGCAATCCGGTGTTCCTGCTTGATGAAATTGACAGGGAAATTCGAGATGCCATAGAACAGGTACTCATTCAAAAATCATAAAGGGAGGGGAAACATGATCAGCATAAAAAATATACTCTGCCCGATTGACTACTCGGTTTATTCTGAGATGGCGCTGAAATATGCGATCGAATTTGCGGAAAAATACCGGGCAAAGCTTTATTTAATGCACGTCTTGGATATTCGCGTGTATGACATCAATGATCCTGATCTTTACAACGTTAATATCGTGGACGCAGAGACTATTGCGAAACTGCGAGAGAGGCTGCTCAGATGTGTAACTGAAGATACGAAAGGCAGGATACCGGTTGAAGCTATTATTATCCAGGGAGTGCCGTTTGCCGAGATCATCAAGACATCAAAGGAGCACAAGATTGACCTGATTGTAATTGGCACGCACGGCAGGACCGGCATATCTCACGCAATTATGGGCAGTGTGGCGGAAAAGGTAGTCCGTAAGGCTCCCTGTCCGGTGCTTACCATCAGACATCCGGAGCACGATTTTATCATGCCGTGATAGATGCGTTTATTAAAAACGCAGGGTGTAACTGTCGCAGTTGCATAATAATAGTCTCCGAATAACTAATGAAAGACCATATCAGAAGAAACTCAAGGGGCTATTAATAATGCAGCTAAACTGGTAGGAGTTTGAAGAATCAATTTAAACAAATCATGCCGAAATATATACTTATTGACCACACTGCAGATATCGGAATCGATGTGTTTGGTGCCTCAGTGCAGGAATTATTTGCCAATGCGGCGTTTGCCTTATTTGATATCATTACCGATCTATCAAAAGTAGAAGGTGAGATCGAATATAAAATAAGCATTTCCGGGATAGACAAAGAACAGTTGCTGGTTAATTGGTTACATGAACTATTGTATTTGCATGATGTAAAAAATCTCCTGTTCAATGATTTTTGTGTTGTGGATATTACGGACAATCAGTTAAATGCAGTCGTACGAGGCGATGTGATTACAGAAGATAAACACGTAATAAAAACGGAGATTAAGGCAGTTACGTATCACTGTTTGTCAGTTATCCGGGATAACGACTGCTGGAAGGCACGAGTGATATTTGATTTGTAAGTGGGAATTGGACAAAAAGCAGGTTGTCCTGAAAAGCTTATTTATGAGCGGAATGCCGGTAACAGATGGCTGACACTTTCCATGCTTTGTGGAAAAAGGAGTTTAGGTATGGCAGATGATAAATACAAAATTCAAAAGATAGACGACTATCGTTGGCGTATTCCCAGAGAAGGAAAGATGCGGGTGGATGGCATTGTGTATGCTGACGAGCAAATGCTGAAAGAAATCCAAAAAGATGAAAGTTTGCAACAGGTAATTAATGTCGCGCATCTGCCGGGGATCGTTGGATATTCCCTGGGAATGCCTGATATTCATTGGGGATAT
The DNA here is from genome assembly GCA_007618135.1 of Candidatus Brocadia sp. WS118. Taxonomy (GTDB): domain Bacteria; phylum Planctomycetota; class Brocadiia; order Brocadiales; family Brocadiaceae; genus Brocadia. Next base: position 35,061 of record PHFX01000010.1, read on the forward strand.
GGATTTCCTATTGGGGGTGTAGCTGCATTTGATATTGATGAGGGCGTGGTGTCCCCTGGTGGCGTCGGGTACGACATCAACTGCGGGGTAAGGCTGTTGCGGACAGATCTCTATCAGAGAGATATCACCAACAAAATGGAATCCCTGGTTAATACCCTCTTTGCCAATATTCCGTCAGGGGTTGGGTCACACCGCAAGGATTTAAAGCTTTCCCTTCAAGACGAAAAAAACGTGCTCAGAAACGGGGCGCGATGGGCAGTCTCACAGGGTTATGGCACCAAAGAAGACCTGGAGCATATCGAAGAACAGGGTTGCATTTCAGAGGCAGACCCGGAGCTGGTTTCAGATCGTGCCTTAGAACGGGGCCGGGCACAATTAGGCACGTTAGGTTCTGGAAATCATTTTGTTGAGGTTGGCTATATCGCGGAGGTCTATGACGAGGAAATTGCACGGATATTGGGACTTGAAAAGGACGGGATTACCATCGTGGTGCACACGGGTTCCAGAGGACTGGGCTATCAGGTTTGTGACGACTCCATACGGGTCATGATTAATGCATCACGGAAATATAACATAGAACTCCCTGACCGGCAACTCTGCTGTGCGCCGATTAACTCTCCGGAAGGGCGGGAGTACCTTGCTGCAATGGCCTGTGCTGCTAACTATGCCTTTGCCAATCGGCAGATGATTACGCACTGGGTGAGAGAGTCCTTTGAAAGCGCCTTACACATAGGCCCAAAAGAGTCGCAAATATCCCTGATTTATGATGTGTGTCATAATATTGCCAAATTTGAAGAACATATCGTGGAGGGCGAGAAGAAGCGTTTATGCGTGCACCGGAAAGGGGCAACGCGCGCATTTCCGCCGAATCATCCACATACCCCGGATGCATATAAATCTGTGGGACAACCGGTACTGATACCGGGAGACATGGGGCGCTGTTCTTATGTGCTCGTTGGCACTGAGAAGGCCTATGCGGATACCTTTGGAAGTACCTGTCATGGGGCGGGCAGGGTTATGAGCAGAAATCAGGCAGTAAAGGTATCCAAAGGCCGCAGCATTGCCCAGGAGCTGAAGGAAAAGGGGATCCTTGTCCGTGCCGACAGCCGTGCCACTCTGGATGAGGAGATCCCTGAGGCATATAAGAATGTGACCGAAGTAGTGAATATCGTGGAACACGCCGGTATTAGTAAAAAAATTGCCCAGCTAAAGCCGTTGTGTGTTATTAAGGGGTAGTTCACCTGGAATGATCTTTGGTAGTTTGAACCGTCTGTTTTTCTTCTTACTTAGCTCAACCTATTTGTTCGACTAATAGTAGGTAGCTTTATTTCTATTACTCATTATTATGGAATTAGTCCCCAGGATTAAAGAACTGGTTAAAAATGGGAACTATAGACTTACGTTCCATGCTGAAATTGAAAGAGATGCAGACTGTATTAGCATTGTTGAGTTGGAAGAAGCTTTAATGCATGAGGAATGTGAGCTTGTAGAAGATTATCCGAAAGATCCACGGGGACATTCTTTTTTGTTACTTGGTTTTACGGCACAAAGGTTGCCTATACATGCAGTATGTTCTATTCATGAGGATACTTTAGTTATAATTACCGTATATAAACCAGACTCGGATTTATGGATTGATTGGAAAATAAGAAAGGTGAGAAAATGAAGACCTGTCCTTTTTGTAAAGGCAACATTAAGACTTGCAAAATTAACCATATGCACAAGTGGAAAGACGAATTTTATCTTTTTGAAAATATCAGAGCAGAAGTTTGCAAACAGTGCGGAGAAGTCTTTTTTTTCCCTGATACCTTGAAACTTATTGACAAATGTATCGTGGAAAAGAAAAAGGGCAAAAAAACCATTTCTGTTCCGGTAATTGAAATAGCTGATATGGCAATTATGTAGTTGTTTAAATTGTTGAGTTTTTAATACCATATAGAACATGGAAACAGAAACTCTTCGACGAGGGAGCAAATGGTCAAATATGAAGATTCCTTAATTTAAATCAGTTTGATATCTGCTTAATGGGATTTATTTTGAATCTTTCACAAAACACCGATAAATACGCTGCTGATAGATTTCACATGGTACAATACCAACTCGTGAATCGGGGTATTCACGATGAAGGCGTGCTGAAGGCAATGTCAGAAATACCCAGACACCTTTTTGTGCCTGAATTATACCGGCACGCTGCGTATGATGATTGTCCGTTGCCTATTGGAGAAGGACAAACCATTTCGCAACCCTATATGGTAGCCATCATGACGCAGTGTCTTGAATTAAAAGGGGATGAAAAGGTGCTGGAAATAGGGACAGGTTCTGGATATCAGGCAGCAATACTCGGCAGGCTGGCAAGCCATATTTATACCATCGAACGTCATTCAGCGCTTGCATCAAGAGCAAAAACTATTTTAAAACAAGCAGGATATGATAATATAGACGTCATCGTAGGAGACGGAAGTCTGGGTTTGCCGGACAAAGCCCCCTTTCATGGGATTATTGTTACTGCCTGTGCGCCACACGCCCCAAAAAGTTTATTAGATCAGCTTGAAATCGGCGGACGATTGATACTCCCTATCGGGAATCCTTACCATCAAATATTACATCAGATGGTAAACCAGGAAAAGAGGGTAGAAGACCGGAATATCCTGGAATGCGCTTTTGTGCCTTTAATAGGTGAAGAAGGCTGGAACGAGGAATAATCTTGCATTGAACATGGATTACGGAAACCTTTCCTGGCGGATAAAGAAGACATCGCAAGGTGCCGGTATGGATTAATATGACACTTCATTTCTCAGAGGATATATCGTGGAAAATATAGAATACCAGAAGGAAGACAATTGTGCCTAGAGATATTCCTGTAGGGAACGGTTCACTATTGGTTGCATTTGATGCTGATTACAACATCAGGGATTTGTACTATCCGCGGGTAGGGAAGGAAAATCAGACCCTTGGCTACCCCAGCAGATTTGGCGTATGGACACGTGAAGGTTTTTCGTGGCTCAATGCACAGGATTGGAAGGTTGCCCTGGGATACCTGAAGGAAACCCTGGTGACAGATGTGCGGGCACTTCATGAAAGACTGGGAATTCAGCTTGTCTGCAATGATGTCGTTGATTTTGAGAAGAGCATCTATATCCGTAAAGTAACCGTACGGAATCTGAAAAAGGTTGAAAGAGACGTGCGTCTTTTTTTCCATCAGGACTTTAGCGTCATGGAGAACGAGATTGGCGATACGGTATTTTACGATGCAAAGCTGAATTGTCTTATTCATTACAAAGGGCCGCGGTATTTTTTGATCAATTGTTCTGCCGAAGATGTATGGGGAGTAAGAGAATACGCAACGGGAATTAAGAGACTCCGGGGCGCTGAAGGGACATGGCGTGATGCCGAAGACGGTATCCTGGGTGGCAATCCCATAGCACAGGGATCGGTTGACTCGACCATCGGCATTTCATTGGAAATTCCAGCCCATGGCGAATCCGTTGTCTATTATTGGATCGCTGCCGGCAGGAATTACGGTGAGGTGGATGCCCTGAACGATATCCTTTTACACGATAAACCGCAAAAAATAATCGATAGAACGGAAAGTTTCTGGCAGCATTGGGTAAATAAGGAAGAGTTTAACTTTGGGAATCTGCCTGCGGATGTAGTTAACCTTTTCAAAAGAAGCCTGTTGGTTCTTGTGACCCAGATAGACAGTGGAGGTGCTATCATTGCGGCAAATGATTCTGATATTAAGCAATTTGCAAAAGATACCTATAGTTATATGTGGCCACGAGACGGCGCTATGGTCTCCTATGCACTCATGAAGGCCGGATACACAAACGCATGCCGGAATTTTTTTAACTTTTGCGCAAACACCATCACTTCCTATAATTTCTGTGCAAGCGTTATGGTGGAAGATGGATTTTTATTGCATAAATACAACCCCGACGGTTCTTTCGGTAGCTCCTGGCATCCCTGGGTAAAGGGCGAGGAGATACATGTGCCTATCCAGGAAGATGAGACAGCCCTGATCCTCTGGGCAATATGGCGTTACTACGATCTGTACCGGAAGATGGATGAGATACGCCCCCTCTATCATTCCTTTGTGGAAAAAGCAGCGGACTTTCTGGTAAGTTATCGCGATGAACTGACGGGGTTGCCGCTTCCTTCCTATGATCTGTGGGAAGAAAGGCGCGGTATCCTGTCCTTTACCACAGCCACGGTGTATGGCGGACTCATAGCTGCAGCAAACCTTTCTGACATCTTTTATCATACCGAAAAGGCCTTCTTATACCGGGAAACTGCAGACCAGATTAAAAAGGCAATTGATCAATATCTTTACAGCGAGAAACACCAGAGATTCCTGCGAATGATCTATCCAAAGAAAGACGGAGGATATGAAATTGACGCAACCATTGATGCCAGTTTATATGGAATGTTCGCTTTCGGCGTATACGATCCCTTTGACGTCAAGGTCCAAAATACCATGAAAGCAATTGAAGATGCCTTGTGGGTCAAGACCAAGATAGGCGGAATTGCCCGGTATGAAAATGACGGATATCAGCGTGTCGGAAACGACGGCTCGATTCCGGGAAATCCGTGGATCATCTGCACTATGTGGCTGGCACAATACTATGTATCAACGGCAAAGTCTGTCGAAGATCTCGAACGGGTAGTGAATTATCTGCGATGGGCGGTATTACGTGCATTACCCTCCGGAGTGCTGGCAGAGCAGATAAACCCATTTACCGGAGAGCCCATTTCTGTTTCCCCCCTGACATGGAGCCACGCCACGGTAGTGCAAACGGTAATGGATTATCTGGAAAAATTGCAGGAATTGCATACGTGCGGACAATGCAGGCGGTCGATCTTCCGTTATGATCGGGCAGGTCGTCAGCAAGTCAAAAAACATTCCACAATGCATACGGGTATAATTTCGGACACGGAACACGTCCAATACCTTGATCAGGTAAATATAAGAAAAGGCCGTGGGGTCGTCAGCATGAGTATTGACCAGAGAAAGTGTGTGGGTTGCGGAATCTGCGTTGAGAACTCACATGGGGCCATGGACGTGGTTGAGGACAAGGCAAAGATTATTGCCGAAAAAGCAACAGACTGGAATATCCCGTCAGGATTTGAAAAATGCTGCCCGGTAGGGGCAATTACGGTAAAAACTGCTTAAAGGCCTAAATCAGGCTGCCTTCGGCAGCGACTTTAAGTTCCCCTCATGGGTAGGACAAGCGTCCCCGCTTGTCATCATAATGTCAGGCGAGGACGCCTGGCCTGCCATATAGGCTGAGGGTGTGGTGTGAAAAATTTACACACCCCTTTTCTCTTCTTTTTAGTGGGGAATCATAAAACGGTCTAATTCTTAAAATTCTCTTCCGAGGTAATAACCGATGCCGAAGGGAAAAGGTAAAAAAACCGAGCAGATACATCATGCAAAGGCGAAGGTATATCGTCATGCTGGAGCGGATTCCCCTTTACGTCCGGATGTGGGCACACAGGCGCAGTTCAGGAAGAACCCCCCCCAAAAAACTTACCGTTATGATTCTTCGCTTTTTCCTGCCCTGGACTGGGACGGTCAAAACTCTGCACGTGAACTGGGAAAGTGGCTTATTGCCATGATTGAAAAGGCGGCTGCGCTTCCCGCGCCACATACCTTTGATAAACCCCAGGAATTCAAGAATTCTGCCGGGCATGTTATTTCCACCGCCAGGGGACTGCATGATGCAGTTGAGCAGTTGAAACGTTTTGGCAAACCATTTCTTAACTGGACGGGCAAGGCAGAGCGGCTTTCTTTTGACGTGCCGACGCTACCGTTCTTTGTCCATGAGCGTCTCCCCACAAAGGCAATTATTGAAACCCTGAAAGACCACAGGAAACATGAGAGACCTAAACAATTGTCGTTGTTTGATCTCTTTGCCGATGAACAGAGATCGGTTACCGACCAGGTGTTGAAGGCTTATGAATGCACAGAAGGTAAAGAATTGGACTCAGAGTGTTGAGATTGTTAAAATAATTAAAAATGATTATTATCAATGGAGAAGAAAAGGAGCGTTGGAATTACCGTTGAATGAAAAGTTGAAGGCATTGCAAATTCAAAGAAGAAATAAACACGTCCCTTGCCTCTCTCAAGAGGGGAATTAAGAAATCCACGCACTGGGGAAAAAACTAAACTTTTAGAGCATATTCATGAAGATCAGACATAAACTTGTGATTCTTTTGGCTGTGTTGCTGGTTATCCTGGACAGCGCGCTCGTATTTTTTGTTTACAACCGCACACGCCGGGAATTTATTAAGGAGGTCCGGGAAAAGGCGAAATTAATCGCTACGGAATTAGAGACCACCAGGAATTACCTTGCATCCGCTCTGCAAAGTTCAAAAATTGGCATCACGGAACAGACAAAATTTTTTATCCCCGCCGTTTCCGCCCATGCCATCGGGACAAAATTTTCCGAAAAGACGGGCTATATTATTAAACAAACCAGCAGGAAATATAGGAATTTGTTTAATAAACCAGACCTCTTTGAAGAAGATGCACTCAGAAAGATGGAGGAAGACCCCAATCTTTCCGAATTCTGGTCGGATGACATTATTAATGGGAAAAGGGTTGAGCGGTATCTTTACGCCTTATACGTAAAAGAGGATTGTCTCCTTTGCCACGGCTCTCAGGAGAATGCACCGGAATTTATCCGGAAGAATTATACGGTAGGCTACGATTATAAGGTCGGAGAATTGCGGGGAGCTATCAGTGTTATTATTCCAAAGGAAATTGCCGAACGACAACTTGCAGCAAATGTCATCTTCTTTACTACCGCAAGTTCCGTCAGCATCTTGATGATCGTAGCGATCATTTTTCTGACCACGGGAAAGTTGATGAGGCCGATTGAACGATTAACAGCAGCCGTGGCTGCTGTATCAAAGACAGGCGATCTTACCACGAAAGTGGATATATTGTCCAAAGATGAGGTGGGACAGCTTGGGAGGGCATTTAATGACATGTCTACCAAATTGCAATCAACATATGCTACCCTGGAACAACGCATTGCTGAGAAGACCGCTCATCTGCAGCAGGCAATTTCGGCATTAGAACGGGCAAACAAACTGAAATCCGAGTTTCTGGCGAATATGTCACATGAACTCCGCACACCACTCAATGCGATTATCGGCTTTGCAGAAGTATTGCGTGACAAGATCGCGGGCGACCTGAATGAAGAGCAGACGGACTTCGTGAATGATATCCACAGCAGTGGTTGCCACCTCCTCCAAATGATTAACGATATCTTAGATTTGTCCAAGATTGAGGCAGGCAAGATGGAACTTCAGTACGGAATTTTTCTTGTCACCGAGGCCATTGATGAGGTGCATACCATACTAAAGGGACTAGCCAGTAAAAAACATCTGGAATTAAAGACCGTAATACTGACGGAGGTAAAAAATATCGAGGCGGATCGCGTCAAATTTAAACAAGTCTTATATAATCTGCTGTCAAATGCCATAAAATTCACACCGGAGAACGGCAAGATCATCTTAGAGGCTGGTGTCATGGATGATATGCTGCAGGTATCGGTATCTGACACGGGAATTGGGATGAAGTCAGATGATCAGGCAAAAGTATTTAAAGAGTTCTGGCAGGCAGACAGTTCTTTCGCCCGGAAATATGAGGGGACAGGGCTGGGGCTTGCCCTGACGAAAAGAATTGTTGAGATGCATGGGGGAAAAATCTGGTTTGAAAGTGAATACGGGAAGGGAAGTGTCTTTTATTTTGTATTACCCCTCAAAGCCCCGGTTACAACAACAGAACCGAAAGAGATCAAGACCAAGCCGCGTCAAACAATACCTGTAGGAGAAAAGGATGCAAAAACGGTTTTGGTTGTGGAAGATGATCGCATGGCTGCAGACCTTCTTACCCTGTATTTGACGAATGCAGGGTATAATGTTGTCGTGGCTGCGGATGGTGAGGAGGCTATCAAAAAGGCAAAGGAATGCCAGCCATTTTTAATTACCCTGGATATTATGTTGCCCAAAAAAGACGGATGGGATGTTCTTTCCGAACTCAAAAATTCTCAGGACGTTGCTTCCATACCCGTAATTATCGTGTCGATGGTGGACAATAAAGATCTTGGCTTTAGCCTGGGAGCCGTGGAATATTTAATAAAACCCATCGATAGAGTAAAACTCATTGATATTGTAAATAGTTGTATTCCTGCTGAGAGAGACAAGGGCAAATCTATGAAAATATTAGTCGTCGATGATGATGAAAAGGCCGTTAAGTATATGAGCTCCGTTCTTGAAAATGCAGGTTTTGATGTACTGAGTGCGTACAGTGGTAAAGCAGGGATCAATCTTGCCATCAATAATAATCCGGATCTTATGATTCTTGACCTTATGATGCCTGATGTCAGCGGTTTCGACGTAGTCGAGCAGCTCAGGATACACCCAACGGCGAAGAGAATTCCTATTATTATCTGCTCTGCAAAGGATATTACTCCAGAAGACAAAAAGATACTAAATGGCCATATTTTAGCCATTGTCCAAAAGAGCAGCCATACAAAAGAAGCTCTTCTTTCTACGATTAAGAAGATAGAACAGTTACATGTTCATAAAGATGATATGCAATAAATCGTTGGAGTCGTCTCTGGTAACAAGTAGGGGCGAAGCATTTACCCACTTGGGTGTGAGGGTTTTATGACGGTTATAGTAAATGCTTCGCCCCTACACTGGGCGATAACTATCGCTATTATCGCGATTTTTCAAAAAACTAAACTATTTCGTTGAAGGAAAAAAAGTATGTCTGACAATAATGTGATGGTTGTTGAAGACAATGAGAAAAACAGAAAACTCATGCGCGTCGTGCTCAAGGCAAAAGGATATAATGTGATTGAAGCAACTACCGGAGAGGAGGCATTAAACATTTTAAAGAACCAAAAACCCAATATTATCCTTATGGACATCCAGCTCCCAGGGATAGACGGTCTCACCCTGATAAAGCAGATCAAGGCTGACGCCGTTACAAAAGAAATCCCCATCATCGCAGTTACTGCCTATGCAATGAAGGGGGATGAACAAAAGATCCTGGATACGGGCTGTGAAGCATATATGAGCAAACCGATCAATACCCAGGAATTACCGCACATGATTGAAAAATATATTAAAAAAAGACAGGAAAACCATGAACAAACCTAAAATATTAGTGGCGGATGATATCAAGCAAAATGTAAAACTCCTTCGGGTAATTCTGACTGCCTCCGAATATGATGTCATTGAGGCTTATGATGGTGAAGAGGCGTTGGAAAAAGCAAGAAGCGAACATCCCGATTTAATATTATTGGATATTATGATGCCAAAGGTGACCGGATATGAGGTGTGCCAGAAGCTGCGTGCAGATGAAACAACCAGGAATATTCCTATTGTCATGATTACTGCCTTGCATGAGATGAACGACCGGATCAAAGGGATTGAAGCGGGGGCTGATGATTTTATTAGCAAACCTTTTAATAAAACAGAATTGCTTGCAAGAATAAAATCATTACTGCGTATACGGCAGGTAACAGAGAAGCCGGAAAAAAAGGACGAAACGCGTGTTTTAGAATCAATCTTGTCTGACCTGAACGAAGGTATCATTGTTACTGATGGACAATGGAAGATCCGGAATATGAATAAAATGGCGCATGAACTTTTACATATCCAGGAAACGGATATGAAAGATACAGATTTTTTAATACACTTATCACGTATGAAATTGTCTTTGCCTGTAAAGGTAATTACGAATACTCAGGAAAAAATTACTGATTTTCAGATTACCGATTCAAATACAGAAGGTCTTCCATCAATAAGTGCAAGGATGACAAAGATACTGAATGAACAGGGAAATGTAGTTGGAATTACCTTTACTTTAAAAAAATAATCATAGACTGGGATTCATATCGTAATAGGGAGGGTTTTTATGAACGAGCATTTTGTGATGTGTGCGCGTAGCGAGAAGAATGGTAAATTTATTTCAGAACCAGGTCCAAGCCGGTTTTTGTTAGTGCCGGATGAAGAGATTCCCTCGCCAAAACATGCAATCGGGAAACCAGAAGTTTGGTTTAAAAAATTGCGTAAGGCGGCAGTTTGGGGTAAAGACCAGCGGCGGAATGGCGATCGAGGTGACATTCTAGTGTTCATTCATGGGTACTACAATTCACTGGATATCGTGATGCAGAGACATAGACGTTTGATTGCCGACTTACAGGAGGTCGGGTATAAGGGAGCTATTATGTCGTTTGATTGGCCCAGCGCGGACTCGGCGCTCAACTATCTTGAGGACCGTCATGACGCGAAGCATACAGCTATGCAACTGGTTACCGATGGAATACGGATCCTGTCGAGTGAGCAGACACCGGATTGTACTATCAATATTCATTTACTTGGACACTCAACCGGGGCATATGTCATTCGCGAGGCCTTCGATGATGCTGACGATGCGAGTTTGGCAAATAACTCCTGGATTGTAAGCCAGGTTGTCTTTATTGGCGGCGATATATCTTCTGCATCTCTAAACCAGGGAAATTCATCCACGGAATCACTCTATCTCCACGCTACTCGCGTTACGAATTATTCAAATCTCCGTGACTCTGTGCTGAAACTGTCTAATGCGAAGCGTATGGGTATATCGCCGCGTGTTGGCCGTATAGGCATGCCTGATGATGCGCCCGTAAAGGCCATAAATATAGACTGCACGGAGTATTTCGGGCGGCTTGAGTCTGACGATGATCTCCGGAAACGGGATCAACGAGAAGAAATAGGCGCTTTTGACCACTCATGGCACATCGGTAACATCGTGTTTGCCCGTGATCTGTTTGAAACCCTCAAAGGCGACCTTGACCGCACCGAAATTCCAACACGTCGGCGTGGCGACGATGGAAAGCTCAGGCTGATCCATACAACGTGATCGTCCGATACCTTTTAAGGGGAAAAATGAAAACCCAATTTACTTCAGGCGCTGCAGAGTTTTTTAGCTTCCTTTCATTTCCATGAAAGTAGCAGATGGAGAGATTGTCCCGCTTACTTCAGCAACGATGCCCGGATAAATTCCCTGAATAAGGGATGGGGATTTGTGGGCTTCGACTTAAATTCCGGGTGAAATTGCACACAAACAAACCATGGGTGGTCTCTGAGTTCCATGATCTCTACTAATTGCTCGTCAGAGGTGTGGCCGCTAAAGACCATGCCGTGGGTCTCAAATATCTCCGTATAGTGGTTGTTAAATTCGTACCGGTGCCGGTGCCGTTCTGAGATATCCCGGCTTCCATATGCCCTGAATGCCTTTGTGTCAGCCCGAAGGGTGCAAGGCTGTGCGCCCAGCCTCATCGTTCCCCCTTTACCAGACACCATCCGCTGTTCTTCCAGCAAACTAATTACCGGGTGAGGTGTATTAATGTCAAATTCCGTGCTGTTTGCACCTTGTAGTCTGCATACATTCCGTGCAAATTCAATGGCGGCACATTGCATCCCGAGGCAAATACCAAAGAAAGGGATTTTGTTTTCCCGTGCATACCGTATTGCTTCAATCTTGCCCTCAACACCGCGTACCCCAAATCCGCCAGGGACAAGGATGCCTCTCGCCCCTTCAAGATGCACCCGAGCGCCGTTCTTTTCAACATCCTCAGATTCGACCCTGCGCGCCCGCACACGGGCATTGTTCCCGATGCCTCCATGTATCAGCGATTCGTAAATAGACTCATAGGCTGACTGATGCGCAATGTATTTTCCCACAATCGCTATCTCGGTAGCCTGGGTTGGATTTTTTAGTACTTCCAGTATTGACAACCACCGGTCGATCGTATTGCCATTCGTTTTTAGTTTCAATCTCTGAATGATAAACGTATCCAAACCCTGATCGACCAGGATCAGCGGTATCTCATAAAGATAGGGTTTCACATCCCGTTCTTCAATGATCGCATTTTTATCTACATTACAAAAAAGGGATAATTTTTCTTTTACCTCAGCGCCAAGATGTTTTTCCGTCCTGCAAATAATGATGTCGGGCTGAATGCCCGCTTGCCGCAGCATACCGACGCTATGCTGGGTCGGTTTCGTCTTTATCTCCTCTGCAGCGCCTAAAAAAGGGACAAGGGTGAGGTGGATGTAGAGCACGTTTTCCCTCCCCGCCTTTTGGCCAAACTGTCGTATGGCTTCAAGGAATGGCTGATTTTCAATATCACCCACGATACCGCCGATTTCGGATATGACCACATCCGTGTCAGGCCCAGCAAGTTTCTGGATACATTCGATAATTTCATTGGTAATATGAGGGATTACCTGTACCGTCTTTCCCAAATACTCCCCTTTACGCTCTTTCGTAATAACAGAATAATAGATAGAACCGGTCGTAAAATTACAATACCGGTTTGTCCTGCTCTGGGTAAATCGCTCATAATGTCCGAGATCCAGGTCTGTCTCCGCACCGTCATCGGTCACATATACCTCTCCGTGTTCATAGGGACTCATCGTCCCCGGGTCAATATTCACATAAGGGTCAAATTTCTGCAGCCGTACTTTCAGTCCCCTGCTTTCCAGCAACATCCCGATGGAGGCTGAGTTGAGGCCTTTACCAAGAGAAGAAACCACACCGCCCGTAACAAAGATATGTTTAGTCATGTTTATATCTTTCCAAAAATGCCATTAAATCTTCCCGTGTATCAATACCCCTCGATGTGTGCTCTGTAATTGCCACCTTGATTTTGTAGCCATTGGAGAGCGCCCTGAGCTGTTCCAGCTTTTCGGCCTGTTCTAAAGGCGAAGAGGGGAGCTTCGTGTATTGCAATAAAAAATCCTTCTTATATGCATAAATACCCAGATGCCTTAAAAACCGAATTCCCGGCTCATTAATGGGATCTTTACTATCTCGTATGTACGGTATCGGTGAACGCGAAAAATAGAGTGCATAGCCATAATTATCCAGCACAACCTTTACCACATTCGGATTGGTCAATTCTGCCGCATTTTTTATCTCATGCGCAAGAGTTGCCATAACAGCATCCTGGTCTTCGGACATGGCCTCTATCACCTGATCGACCATTGCCGCATTCATTTCTGGCTCGTCCCCTTGCACATTTACGATGACGTCTGCATCTAATCGACCCGCCACCTCTGCAATTCGGTCTGTTCCCGATGTATGGGATACGGAAGTCATTTCCACATCACCACCAAACCCTTTCACAATATCATAGATAAGGTGGTTATCCGTAGCAACAATAACCTTGTGAATTTGCCTTGCCTGCTTTACGTTTTGATAGACGTGTTCGATGATATATCTTCCGGTAACAGACTTGATTTCCGGCAGGATGAGTTTGCAAGGCAGCCTGGTCGACGCGTATCTTGCGGGGATGATAACAACTGCCTTCATACGATACAATCAATCATGGAATTATTTTCTTTGAAGGAACACCTATTTCCGAAATAACAAGGCTTAATTCTATGTTACAAGGCCGTGTTATTCAAACAATTTTTCAAGATTTTCTAAGGTAACTGCGAACCCTGTCTTTGAAAATTGCTATCTTAAACTTTAGAAATTAAAAGAAGAACTTAATGTCACGGTACCCTGAACGGTAAGTAATCAAATTTGACATAGTTACTCAGTGATGATAAAATATTCCCTATGAGAAGGGGATGTGAATGAAAGAAGCTTTACGTTATTTCCAGTGAAATATCAAGCGCCTTTGCTGAATGGGTAATTGCGCCAACAGAGATCCTGTCCACTCCTGTTTGTGCCACAAGATGTACATTTTCGAGGGTAATATTTCCTGACGCCTCCGTTAGTGGGCGCCGTTTCCCTTCACCAGGTTTCCATTCTTTCACTAATCGTACTCCATCGCTCAACTGTTGGATACTCATATTATCGAACAGGATGATATCCACCCCTGCATGAAGGGCGTTCTTTACTTCTTCCAGTGTCCTCGTCTCTACCTCTATCAGAACACCCTTTTTTATCTTTTGCCTCAATACAGACACAGCCTTTTCAATAATACTGGTATGGGGGGGGACCTCGTAGAATAATTTGTCTTTCATAATATCCAGGTGATTGTCTTTTACGAGCACCTGGTCATAGAGTCCCCTTCGATGATTAACTCCGCCGCCCACTGCTACGGCATATTTTTCCAGATATCGCCAGCCGGGGATGGTCTTTCTTGTGTCCATAAGGGAGGTTTTTAAAGGTTTTACGCGCTCGACAAACCGTGATGTCAGCGTCGCAATCCCCGATAGCCTCTGGAGAAAGTTTAAGGCAATCCGTTCGCCGGAGAGTAACACTTTTGCACTGCCCTGTATTGCGGCAATCGTCTCTCCCGCACAAACAACATCCCCTTCCTTTACCCATGGTTTAAAGAAATGGTTCTTATCTAATGCAGAAAAAAAATACTCAACTACGGGCAACCCGGCAATAACCCCATCTTCCTTTGCCAGGAAAACCCCTTCCACCATCAGGTTGTCCGGGATGAGGTTTTCAGTCGTAATATCCCCGGTAAAAATATCTTCCTGAATAGCTAACTGAATAAGGGCTTCTATCTTCTCAGGTTCGAAATGGATCTTTGCATTCATATGAAAAGGAGCTACGATTTTTTGTCTTTAACCGCCTCGTTAACCCAATTTAGTCCTCATTATATAGCGTTTCCAAGAGAACTCAATAGCATTAATGATTTATTTTTTTGTTGACATCTAATGTTACTGTGCTATTTTAAGGTCTATTATGTAAAAGACGCCTTTTCATAAACATAATGTAACATTACGATAAAGGCAAACCCCGAGCGATCGGGGGACGCAAAGTAAAGGATCTTGCGAGCCGATTAAACAGTTTAAACCGCTTAAACCGTTCAAACGGCTTATAAAAAGACAGCCTTACTGCCGAAGATGTTCACAAAAATCTTTGCGGTAAGGCTTTTTTATTTTATTGAAGTTTTGGGATACAGGGGAATTTATACGGGGATAATAAAAATTAAACCATCTTTCCTGTCCATGTGTTATGATGAATCAGCTTCTGTATCACCATATATGAACTGGATGAAGTTTGAGGCGTTGAAACGAACGTTGACGGTCTGGTAATATTTACGATTACAGCCACTAAGAAAACCGGTAATGCAAAAGTCAAATTCGAGGCAGCTAATGGCTTGAAGACGACAGTAACGGTGAAGGTTAAAAAGGAGTAATGCCAAGAATCAACGAAGAAAATAACCAGAAGATAACCTTTTCTGAAATAGTAATAAAACAGAATTGATGTAAAGTATTGTGATATTAAGTCAGCATTGGTTCGGATTATTTTAAGAAATTTTAAAAGAAGGAGACTGGTATGATAAAAGCAAATTATCGTTTTGGCTTGAGGACATTGGTCATTGTTTTGTCATTTGCGGCGGCACTTGTTGTAACATTCGGCTGGCGCGGCCTGTCAGGCGGCATTGCCTTGGCGCAGAATGAAGAACCCCAGTTCACCACGGAGTTTCGGTTGAAGGACTGTAAATTTGAGACTGTAGGGGCAAACCCTTACTTCATCCTCAAACCGGGCTATCGATTGATATTAGAAGGGGAAGAGGACTGAGAAACGGTCCGGGTTGTGATTACCGTTCTGCCTAAAACGAAAAAGATCTTCCTGCCAAATATCGGCACGGTGAGAACGAGGGTCGTTGAGGAGCGGGAATCGGTAGATGGCGAATTGGTGGAGGTGTCGAGAAACTTCTTCGCGATATGCAAAAAGACAAATGACGTCTTCTATTTTGGGGAAGATGTCGATAATTTCAATGAGGATGGTACGATAACTCATGAAGGATCATGGCTGGCGGGAGTGGCTGGCGCGGAGCCAGGTATCATTATGCCGGGTACTTTTTTGCTGGGTTCGAGATACTTTCAGGAACAGGCGACTGGCATTGCCACTGACCGTGCAGAGCACGTAGAGATGGGCATTGAAGTAACTACGGAAGCGGGCACATTCAATGATTGCGTGAGGGTGCTGGAGACAACACCTCTGGAACCTGGCGCGGAGAGTGAGAAGATTTACGCCCCCGGAGTTGGACTTGTCGTAGACGATGTGGTTGAACTCGTCAAATTCGGCTTTATCAAAGATGACGACGATGACGACTAAGGTTATTTTTTTTGTTGACATCCAGCGATACTGTGCTATTTTAGATAAGCAAGCCAATCACCAAACACATACGATAAAGGCAAACCCTGAGTGATCAGGTGACGCAAAGTAACGGATCTTTCAACGCACAAGGATGTAGTTAAAGACGCGCCGTATCCTTTCGTGAAAAAGACAGCCTTACTGCCGAAGATGTTGAAAAACATTTTTACAGTAAGGTTTTTTTATTTTAAGGATCGGCACGTCCGTGCCATCACGTAAAGCATGTTGGCGATGCATGGTGGTAAATAAGTTTATTATATGCTTTTCTGCGTTCGGAGGATCAAAGTCGTGGCTACACGCTCATAGCTATATAGCCTTGCATAAATAAAGCGACATTACAAAGCTAAAAAATGGCTCTGGTAGCTGATTTCACGACTATGTCATGTCGCATAATTAAAGTAATGCTATATAATTATCAAATGTAAAGGAAAGCTTAAGTCAGATTGCCAAATTCACGTAAGCGGAGGGAAATAAGATGGATACGAAAAACGTATACGTTAGAGGGTCTTTTTTCATTTTACTTGGAGGTCTCTTCGCCGCTCTCTTGGGGGCATGCTCATATTGCCCGCCGACTGCTACTCTATGTGGCTTGATTCCGGACTCTCCGATTACGGAGTTAACCTCTGAAGATCGAAGCGTGGTATTTGAAGAGCCAGGGACGATAATTGTGCATCATGGATTTGGATGCGCAGAATCAAAAAAATCGGAAACACAAGATGTCCTCAGGGTTGAACAAAGCCTGGACATCCCGTCGTATGCTACCAATGCGACCGTCTTTCTGAACGGCTGGCATTTACAATACCTTCACAAAGACCACAAAGTCGCTGGCATTGGAACCTTGATTCGAAACATTAGGCTGGAGGGCCAAACACTGAAATGGGAGGCGCATGGTGCGCTTTCAGACGATAATTTCGATGACGCATATAGCTGGTGCTACCATTACACAGTGGTCGCCTGGAACCCCTCAAACATGAATCTCGTGGTTGACCATAAAGATGGTTGTGATGCCAGCGATCCCCGTGAAACCAATTTCTTTGCTGCTGTTAACGATGAAACTACTACCGCCCTTTCATCTTTTCCTACGTTTCTCCAAAATCGTGATTTTACTGCCAGTAGGATCGTTGCCATACTCCCGCGTGGATTTGCCTTCCGTTGGGGCAAAGGTTTGACCGGGAGTTGTGATATTGATGACAACAAGATGTTACACATAGGGTACGACATGGATCATAGTGAAATATTTATTGAGCAGGGTAAAAAATATAAAAAGAAGTTTGAGGATGTGGTACTCTCGTTGCCAAACTCTGCAAGCCTGGTAGATTCAGGCTTTGTAAGCTGGGAGACATCCGCCATTTACAAAGATAACAAGGCCAGAAGGGATTACACGTTTGGCGAAATGGTTTCCGGATTAGGCGGTAGCGATGTTGGGATCATCCAACCACCTTTTTCGATCCTCCCGGTTGAAGACGAAAATTTCTGCACAGGCATTGGAACAAGTCCCCAAACTGAGGAGTTTGTCATTGAGAAAGTCCCGTTTGAATTTGCCATACCCATGCTGACAGGTTGGGAATTGGCTTACCCGTGTAGTGGCAATGAGAAAGTCACAGAAGCTGGGATATCGATAGATGAATGGAGCTATGATAGAAACACAAGAACATTGCGCTATAAGCTCTCCTCAGTCCTGCGTGACAAAGACACGGATCCCGGATTCAACCGGAGTCATAAAGTCACGGTCCTGGGGTTTAAGGCCGTGTCCGGCGGGATACCGAGCGCAAAATCTCCGGATTTAGTGCCATTTAGTCCGACGGGCACAGACCCCAGCGCATTTTGCAGATTCGAGGAAGGCGGAAAGCTGCTGAGGGTCTCGGTGAAAAATCAGGGGAATGAGCATGCAGCCGCCTCAAAGACAACGGTTCTGTTTAATGATGTGCCTGTCATCCTTGATACACCTGCTATTCCGGCAGGTGGGTCGGTTGACCTTCTGTTTAAAGTGCCATCAAACTGCTTTAGTCCTGATTGCTCCTTCAAGATTACCGTTGATTCCAACAACCAGGTAAATGAATTGAATAGTGAGGGAAACAATAGCGCCAACGGCTTGTGCATCGGCTGATGCCGGTTATAAGTGAGATCAACCGCACCTTTAAAAGGCAGACATTGTTCGCAATATAACCAGGCACGTATTTTTGTCATGAATGTCAAATTGTGAACTGGTGAACAAAAAGCGTGATAAATTAGGCTGCCTTTGACAGCAACTTTTAACCTCCCCACATTGGTAGGACAAGCGTCCCCGCTTGTCATTATGATGTCAACCGGGGACGGTTGATCTACCATATGTGGCCGGGGGATCACCGGTAAGGATATTTTCAGGAAAGAGATAATTTCCGTGATCCATTGTAAATTTGTCCCATGGGAAATGAGCTGAGAATCCCTTAATCGATTTACAAAAATCGGGAATGCACCCGTAAGCATGTCTTGTCTGCAGACAAGCACTTTATCTCCTGATTCTAATCAAAGAGAGAGAAAGGTTTTCTCCTGTTAAGCTTCCTTGAATTATTCCGTGTGTTTTTCCACTACCCACCAGGCAGTTCATGCGTTTCCTCCCTGAGAATAAGGCCAAAATCTACTCAAATAATAATTTGAGGTCATTAGTTGACTTTTTGCTTATAAAGTGGTATATATCTTGTACGTTAAATTTCATCCCACATCAGAACACCTTATCTATTTTCCAGGAGTAGGAACGTATGAGTACATTCTTATTAAACTCGATTACACCCGAATATGTCAGATCAATTGCCGGCAACGATGTTTATAGTCGCGGCCTCTCTTATTATAAACGTGGACACGTTCACCGGTTAAAATACCATGATGGGGAATTAACGGCGGAGGTTGACGGCAGCGAATCAGTGCCTTACAGCGTTTTCATTCTTGCTAACGAAAGGGAAATATACGAGATGGATTGCGAATGTTTTTACGCATCGGATGGTGAGATATGCAAGCACATTGTCGCCACGCTGTTAAAGTGGATTGAGCAGAAAAAGGAGACACACAATCAAAGGCAGTTGCCGTTGCGGCAAAAAATGCTTTTTGATCCGGACGATATTTTTCCAGGAATCCTTCCCTTTTCTTCTTACCAGCCCGGCCCTGCGGATATTTTAAGCGAAATCTTTTCTGAATTTGGCCACTTTAACATCAAGGTGGATTTACTCAACGGCGGGCCACAGCTCGAACTCAAGCTGGTTTCTCCTCATGGCAGTGGTGAAACGGTGCTCCACATCTCTGCAGAAAAAAGCCCTCATGTTTTTGAAAAGTTAACGAGATTCCCCGACAATACGGTAGAATTGTCCGAAAAGGCAAGGAAGGTCAAACTTTATAAGAACCCCCTCGTCCCCTATCTCCATGCTGATATAAACCCGGAAGGACACATAGAGTTATCACCTGTCCTGAAACCAAAGGGTTCCGGCAAAAAAGAGAAACAGGCCGTCCGGTGGGAACAATTGGATGGGAGCAGAATCAGTGAACAGTGGGTGTGGCAGAACAATTCCTACAGACCCATCGAGTCCATTCCTCACCATCTGCAACCCTATTTCAAGAAACAAAAACCGCTGGTGTATAAAGAAAAGGCAGCCATTGATTTCCTCAGGCACGATCTCGACCCATTACTCAATGATGCGTCATTTAAACCTTCTGAAAGATTACAATGCGTAGAGGTTCACGACAGCCCGGACGTTTCCCATGTGCAGGTGGAGTCTTGCGACAATGACTGGTTGTGGCTTGACCCTACTTACACCGTAGGGCGGCACACCGTTACTCTTTCTGAAATCTTGTCGTGCCTTGATAAAGACCACTGCATAAGAAAGGACACTGCCTATATAGAGATTCCCAAAGACATCATGGACATCTGGCAGCGTGGCAGCGGTATTATTGAAAATGGCCGGATCAAGATGCCCAAATTAGGATACCTGCGCACCCGCGCCGAATGCGGCAAGAAAGCAAAGGTAACCGCATGCACCGAGACGCAGAAATTTCTGGCGAACTTTGACCGCATCACGCCGCCACAACCGGCGCCATCCGTGACTTCATACAAGGGGGAATTGCGCACCTATCAGCAATCCGGGTATGACTGGCTCTGGTTCCTGCATACAAACGGTTTTAACGGTATTCTGGCAGATGAGATGGGGTTGGGAAAGACACATCAGGCAATGGTGATAATCCTCTCTGCGTTGCAAAGCGAGCCGAACATGTCTAACCTGGTTATCTGCCCCACCTCTGTGCTTGACCACTGGAAATCCAAATTCCAGACCTATGCACCAGAATTAAAGATCGCCCTGTTTTATGGAAAAGAAAGAAATACCCTCCTTTCAGGCAACCTTCCTGCAGTTGTACTCACCACCTACAGCATCCTCTCCCGCGATACAGAAGTTCTTGGCAAGATTGCATGGAACTACGTCGTACTGGACGAGGCACAAAAGATCAAGAACCATAACACCCGGATGTGCAAGGCAACCAAGTTCCTTAACGCAAAACGCCGCTTGGCGCTGACGGGCACCCCCATTGAAAACCGGCTGACGGAATTGTGGTCGATCTTTGATTTTCTTATGCCGGGCTACCTGGGAAGCATCGATGACTTCAGAAAGAGATATGAGAACCCGATCACAAAATATCAGGATCATGAAAAGCGTGAGGTATTAAAGAAGATCATCCACCCCTTCAAATTAAGGCGGCTCAAGAAGGACGTCCTCACAGAACTCCCGTCAAAAACCGAAGAGAAGCGGTATTGTACGCTAGCGCCAGCACAAGTTGTTATGTACAAAGACATCGTGAGCGAGCGGGGAAGCAAACTTATTGCAAAGCTCAAGGATGAAAGCCAGCCGGTGGAGTACATCCATATCTTTGCCTTGCTCACCAAATTGAAACGGCTCTGCGACCATCCCAAATTAGTGCTGAACGGAACCACTCCCAAAGGGGCCACATCGGGCAAATTCGAGCTTTTTAAGGAGATCATGGAAGAGACGCTGGAGGTAGGGGAAAAGGTCGTTGTGTTCTCACAATATCTGGAGATGCTGGATATCATCGGTGACTGGCTGAACAGCATCGACGTCAGATACGAAACCTTACGCGGTAGTACCAGGGATCGTGGCAAGGTTGTTGAGAGATTCCAGAACGATCCCGATTGCAATGTCTTCCTGGGGAGCCTCATGGCAGGCGGTTTGGGCATCGATTTAACATCTGCCTCTGTGGTCATTCACTACGACCGCTGGTGGAACGCTGCCCGGGAAGACCAGGCCACCGACCGCGTTCACCGCATTGGCCAGACCCGTGGTGTGCAGGTATTCAAGCTCATCACCAAAGGCACATTGGAAGAAAAGATCGATGCCATGATCACCACCAAGGCCACCCTCATGAATTCCGTAGTTGAGTCGGACGATGCCGTGTTCAAGTCATTTTCAAGGAAGGAATTGATTGAGTTGTTGACGTTTTGAGTTGTTTTTTAACCACAGAGTTCACTGAGAACGCAGAGTAAAAGAAAAAATCTTGAGAATATTCCGGGAATTGCTTACATTAACATACATATAAACATCATTCACAGGTTAAGAAACCGAACAGCTTTACACAAATAAGGACTTGAAGAAGTTGAAAAGCGGATGTCCAAATGGATAAAATGATCGTCGAAAAAGTTTTATTAACAATAAAAGAAGCCAGTGAATGGGCAAGTAACTACTTGAAAAAGAACGTTACCACTTCGAATATTTCTTATCTTATTCAATATGGACACATAAAGAAAATCGGAAGTAACGGAATGACTCAAGTTTCCAGGCAGGAATTAACCAACTACTACAAATCTTACACTGGGCATAGAGAGCTTTCATGGAGAGACCGACTCGGCGGGGATTTAAACTGGGCGTTATCTTTTGACCAATACAAAGAAGCCGAAACTACAAAGCATGTGCACCGCCTTCATCCCTACAAAGGCAAATTTATTCCGCAACTTGTGGAGTATTTTCTTGGCAGCCACACAGACACTTTCAAAAAAGAAACCAGCTTCAAAAAAGGCGACATCGTTCTTGACCCTTTTTCCGGTAGTGGAACTACAATGGTGCAATCATGCGAACTTGGAATGCATGCTATTGGAATTGATGTTTCTGCGTTCAATTCACTAATCGGAAACTGCAAAGTAACCAAATACAATTTGGTGGATGTTCAAACCGAAATCAACAGAATAACTAAAGCACTCAAAGAGTTTCTTACCAACTCACACACACTTGAGTTTGAGGAAAAACTTTTACAAGAACTCTATGAGTTTAACAATAAGCATTTTCCTGGCCCTGATTATAAATACCGATTGAAACGAGGAGAAATTAACGAGGATAAATATGGAGCAGAAAAGGAAAAAGAGTTTCTACCAACGTTCAACAAACTTATAAAAGATTACAAAATCAAGTTAAGACAAGACAAGGCAGGCACATTCCTTGACAAGTGGTATTTACAGCATATTAGAGACGAAATTCAATTCGTATTTGACGAAATAAAAAAAGTGAGGAATACTGACACAAAAAAAATCATTAGCATCATTCTGAGTAGAACTATTCGCTCTTGTAGAGCAACCACTCACGC
>PHFX01000089.1 GCA_007618135.1 Candidatus Brocadia sp. WS118
CGCGAAGATGGGCGCCGAGGTGGTGGGTATGGGCGCGATAATTTACGGGAATGTGAAGGAGCGTCAATCGAATGGTTCTAACTCATAAACTGATTTTGACATTCATCTTGTTATTAATCGGCCTGGGACTCTCTCAGAACCGGAAGGTAGAAACCGATACCCTGAAGGCACGAGCTGCGTTTAAAATCCGGCTTTCCGGGACCTGGTACGACCGGAGCAGTTTTTTCGGCTATTTAAACGGCTCTAATCAGTTAGGGAATAGCGGAATAGCTGCTGATGCTATCACTACCGATAAGATTCAGGATGCACAGGTGGCAAACGCCGACATAGTTGACCCCTGGGTTTATATCACTGCCGGGAACGGGCTTCATATCACTTCCTCAAATATTGTCCTGGGGCAGTCGGTAACTATGAGCGTCAATACCGATGATTCGACTATCACGATTATCAATGACACTCTGCATGTAATTGATGGAGGGAGCGCCACAATTATTTTAAATTCTGATAGTACTATAATCAATAATAACGGGTTGAAAGTTAATCACGATACTACCTATTTCTATGCTGCACCGGGAGCGAGCCCTATTTTCGGTCATTGGTATTCTAAGAACGGGGGGGTTTTTCGGGATATTGAAAATCATCCCTGGGCGCAGGGCATTATCAATGACACTATTTATTACCCTACGCCCGCATCAATCGCCAACGGGCGTTTTGATGCATGGGGAAATAGTGGCGGAGAGACTCTTTATGTTTTTAATAAGGCTGGAGATTCACAGAGTTTTGTATTAACAACAGATTCCACCCGCTATACCATTTCGTCCATCACCTTTGCCGAGAATGATTCGGTTTTCCTGAGTACGACAGGAACCGTTTTAATCGATAATATTTATTTGTTGAGTACCAATGGATTAACGCTGAGAGATAGCAGTATAACGGGGCAGAAAATAGCAGCAGGGACAATAAATTATGAACATGCAAGCCAGGCGCTCAAAGATTCGATAAATGGCTGGAAAACCAATGTCGATGATACCACCGCCTTAAAACAATTCACAGGGGAAAGAGTTTATTTAAATCGCCTCGCTATCGGCAAACTGGGGGGCGGATGGTTCACCAAGTCCGATTCCCTTTACCCGGAAGGCGTTATTGCTTTTGACTGTCCTTTCCCCGGTTTCCAATTATTGCGCGATACCTATATTAACAATGGGCGGATCCTTTATGCAGAATGGGCAGGAGTTGTCGGCGGGGACGCAAATGATGATACGGAGGGAATATGGAATTGCCTGGACATTGTCAGTGCTGGAGCAGCAAAAAAAATAATTTTACCAGCAGATACTATTTTTATAAGCCTGGCGAATAGTGATCACGATAAGGCTTTGTTGTTGATACCCTCTAATTGCACTTTATCGGGTGCAGGGATAGATGAAACGATTATAAAAAGGGTTCCGGGT
The DNA here is from genome assembly GCA_007618135.1 of Candidatus Brocadia sp. WS118. Classification (GTDB taxonomy): domain Bacteria; phylum Planctomycetota; class Brocadiia; order Brocadiales; family Brocadiaceae; genus Brocadia. The sequence goes on from PHFX01000089.1 coordinate 1,449, forward strand.
GAGCGCGGGGACGATGGTCTGTTGATAGCAAATTTTGGCTATGACGATTCTCCGGATTACACTGGGGCGCATGATATAGTGCTTGAAAATTTTACAATCACAGAAGGAAATACGACTAAAAAATCAGGAACCGGGGATTTGATAGCGCTCGCTCACTGCGAGAGGGTTACTGTTAGAAATGTTAAGGGCCTGAATCACGATCAACATTTAATCGACATTGTGGGCGTAAAAGACCTCCTTGTTACTGACTGTATAGACAGCAACAGTGTCGTTAATGCGGGTCAGACAGCATCCTTCCAGATAGACACACCCGACGATGCTGCTGCGGCCTGGGGAGTTTATGTAGATGATACGCCAAACATAAACATAAATCTATACAGAAATACAATAAAGGCAAACAGCCAATCTTATGCCTTCCATTTGCATCGAGGGAGAAACCAAACAAGTAAAAATATACAAATTAAAGACAATATTATTGATGGAGATATAAGTGCGGGAATCTATAAAGACAATACTTACGAAGTTCAGGGCTTGACAATTGAAGGAAACATAATCAGGCTTAACAATACCTCGGCTGACAGTCGGGGGATATATCTTGCAACTGATTCAACGATTGCCGCAGGAGCTTTCAAGGATGTGCAAATCATAAACAATACCATAACGGGAGTAGCGACACTTGGGATTTTGGTAGGCGGAGGAACCTTTAACGGCAGATACCAGCATGCGACGGGGATAAACATCAAAAACAATATGCTTTATCTTGATTTTAAAAGTTCAAGTGTTTCTGGTGTTTTTACCGGGATACAGGTGACAAGGGGGGAAGATGCAACAATATCGAATAATGATATTAGAATTATACCGGATGCGCCCAATAATACGGTTGAATATGCAATTGAAGTTGATAATCAGGAATTAGTTGATATTTCAAATAATCGTATTTTTCTGGTTGAACAAGCCGATAGTGCAAATTTTTATGGAATATATCAAACGGCAAACACAGCATACGCAGCAGGATTCACTTGCAATACAATCATAAAGAACAATATGCTGTATGGAGATGGTTATCGCTATGGCGTAATAATTACCAATACAGGCTCTCCAACTCCTACAAATTGTAAGGGGATAATATCAGGTAATTTTGTCTATACTGATTCAATCGGTATATCACACTATTACGAATCTGTTCCGATGATGGATGGAACAAACAATATTCACTACGTTGAGTGGCCTGCCGATATTCGTGCCGGGGCCGGAAAAGATTCCATATATTATGCAGTGGTAACGGACAGTATGAATGAGCAAAATATTCCTTTGCGATACTCTAAAAAAGGTGAGGGGGCTTACGCAAGCGGATGGGATTATCGTGTATGGTATTATTCTACATCCTCCCCTTTCAACCAGGAATCGGAAATATACGGCGGCTTGCAATATGTTAGCCCCGACTCTGTGATCGGAATACAACTTGCCGATTGGCGGATAGACTTAACAGTTACTCCCAACTTGAATAATTTTGACCTTATCACAGGCAATGCCGGTATTCATATTACAATCAATGCAACCAGTTTTAAACCTGTAATTAGGACGGATGGATATATAAAAGTGAGGGTAGGATTATGAAATATCTGATATTTTTGCTTTTGACCTCTATTGCTTTTTCACAAGTTTTATTAAACGAGACCTTCAGTAATTTTTTGCCAGACACGACAGGCAAAAAGATCATTGCTCAATATCAATTTAATGCTACAGCAGGGACAGACATTTCGCAGTTTTCCCACACTCTCACCCCATCGGGATTCTCTACCAACTATGCCGATGAACTTGTTCCGGGTAATCCTATAGACGGGGGAAATGCCTTAGATTTTAATGGATCAAATGAATATCTTTATACCACAACTGCTTCAGATTTTTATATGATTGATGGAGAGGATTATACCTGGTCTTTTATCTGTAAAATGCCAAATCTTTGGACAGGCACAGTTATTGGTATTGGCAGCGGAAATGATATGTATATCAGGGCAGCTAATGCCGCGTTGAACGGTGTAGGAATCTATACCCGCTTCAACGACGGAACGGACATATATGATTGGACACGGGGTGCTTCAACTCCCTGGATAGTTGGCTGGAACAAATGTTCTATTGTGTGGGATGATTCTGATAGTTTAGCAATATACATAAATGGTGTTGCCGTTCCTGTTCTTACTGCTAATGGCACTTTTTCTAATATTAACAATGTCGCATCCGCTGGCAATTTCTACATTGGAAGAATACCGGCAGGACAATATTTTGGAGAGATATTAGCCTACGTTGAAGTTGCGAATACAGCTCTTACTCCTAAGCAGGTTAAGGAACTCGCTTGGCTTGCTCCCGGATGGGTTTCATTATCTGGTGGGGTATGCAGAGATACAACGGGTGGGATATGGGCGTTCAACCAGGGCATTATGACGGATACCATTTCCCATTCCATAGCTGCCGGTGCCGCAGTCGGGCATATAGATGCCTGGGGCGCAACTGGCGGGGAAACGCTCACGGTATTTAATAAGGCCGGGGTTTCACAGAACTTTATTTTAACCACCGATTCAACCCGCTATACTATATCATCCATCACTTTTGCTGAGAATGATTCTCTTTTTATCGGCAGCGCCGGAACGGTAACGGTGGATAACGTTTATTTAGAGACCGCCCCGGATGTAAGTCCTAATATTTACTCCAATAACTTTACCGGATTCCCGGAATTTCCGAATTTTCTTTCTATTCGCCCTGCTGTTCGCCGTTTCTCTCCCGGCGCAGCAACTCCAAAATGAATTTCTGTTTGGCACTGCTGCCAGCCCGGTCAATTTCGATACCCTTACCGCGGCGGATTCTATTACTACCAGCCGGAGTATTACCTACTCGACTTACCTGGATGTAAAGGGCGGGGTGACGATTTGGGGCGATGTAGAATTAGTAAGCGGTACCTTCTCGGCCCTTACGGTTCAGGCGGCAATGTTACACGGCAGCGAATATACAGCCGGGCCTTTCCATTCCGTTGGGACAATCGACACAGCCGACGTTTATGATTTCTCCCTCTCCCGCTTAAGCTGGTGGGGGCCGAACCGGGGCTTCGTGGTTAAGTATATAGCGCAGGATACCTCAACGGCGATATATAGAGTAACAGGCGAGGCGGAAATAAAATAATGGCCGAGGCCCTTATTTATACTAATTCGATACCGTTACGGGATTCGAGCGATGACAGCAAGATCACTTCCGGGCGGTATTGGCTGCTGCCGGAAGGGGGCAGCGCCCCCGGGGACTTGATTGAGCTAACCCAGGATGTAACTTTTAATTGGTATTGGAATTTTCCGGCAGAAATAACGAATGGGAATTATACCCTTTATTCCGGGAGCCCCGGATCACAAATAGAAGTGACGGGGGGAAATGTGAGAGTTATAAGGGATGGG
>PHFX01000090.1 GCA_007618135.1 Candidatus Brocadia sp. WS118
ATATCTCCGCTACGCCATCTTCAATGCTGCTAAATATGTCTGCCATTGGGATCCATCCTTTGCCGCCTATCTTGCCAAGAAGCGTGCGGAAGGTAAGCACTACAATGTCGCCATCTCTCATGCCGCTAAGAAGCTGGTTCGGCTCATCTTTGCCCTGGAAAAATCCGGGCAGCCTTACTGCTCAGCAGCATAACTCTTTTTGATAGCCACGCGACGTCCTATCGGGCGCCTGCTTTGCTATACCCTTTTTTATCTATCTGTGTTTTTATCACCATCCTCGCATTGGGATTGACTTCTAGTTGACTTCTAATAGTTAATCTTTGAAATGGACGATTTAATTGTTTTGAATTATATTTTATGAGTTGATCGAATTGTATGATTAGGTTTTTGTTAAGGTCTGATTTGAAGTTCTCTATTGGTCTGATTTCTGCTCCATCATTTGCATAAGCTTCTCAGCGGCTGCCTTTGCGAATGCTTTATCATTTATATGCAGATTCAGCTTTTCAATCTCTACAGTATTTGAATTACATTCGCTTTCAAGAGCTTCGAAAAGTGCCGTATCTACCTCGGGATCATAAAACGGCTGTTCTGGTGCATCTATCCCGGATACTCCTTTAAGGGGAAGCATAAGAACTGTCTGCCCCGCAGCTTCATTCAGCCGAACTGCTATTTCGTGAGCAATAGCTTTATTTTCGTCTTTAGTAGTTCGCATTAATGTGATCATGGGATTATGTTTGTAGAGCTTCCGGTTTTTAAATGATGCGGGAACGGATTCAATAGGGCCAAAATTTACCATATCAAGCGCACCAGTCGAGACTACCTGTGGTAATCCGGCTTTACCGGCAGCTTCAAGCCGATGTTGTCCGCCGGCAAGTATTCCACCGACAAGCTCGTCTGCCCACTCTGTCGTGGTGATGTCCAGTACCCCTTCGATGAAGCCTGCATTGATAAGTGCTTCCATAGACTTTCCGCCTGTACCCGTTGCATGAAAGATGAGTACTTCATAGCCATTTTCTTCCAGGACGCGTTGTGCTTCGTTAAGGCAGGGCGTTGTGACACCGAACATAGTAGCAGCTACGAGCGGCTTTTTCTCGAGGACATTATCATTTTCAAATTTCACCATTCCGGCGATGGCAAACGCAGCATTTGTGAAGATTTTCGTTGAAATGCTGTTAAGTCCCGCTACGTCGACGACTGATGGCATCATGATGATATCACTCGTACCGACATTGCCGGAGATATTTCCTCCCACCATTGTAGATACCATGAGTTTAGGTACGCCGATGGGTAGAGCCCGCATTCCCGGCGTTACCAGCGCTGTTCCTCCACTTCCTCCGAGAGAAATAATTCCGTCAAAACGGCCTTCATGGTAAAGCCTCGGAATAATAGATGTCATTCCCCGGGAAAGCACGTCTGTGGCCAGTGCACGATCCCCTTTACGTGCAATAGCGCTGATGTCTTCACCTACCTCGGCAGCTACTTCTTCATTAGATATATCCGGTACGAATGCCGGTGCGAAGACGCCAGTATGAATCGTGAGCGTTTTAAGCCCCTGACCTTCAATAAGATCACGAATGTAGGCAAATTCACGCCCTTTTGAATCGAAGGTGCCCGCGATCGCTACTGTTTTCATTTGCAATACCCCCTTTACATTTTTCAGATCTTCGAACAATCTGATAATGCTATTTTAAAAGGTTTGCGATTAATCGTACATTGTATTATGTCCTGATTGTTTGTGTTTATGTCTATTTTGAAACGTTTTCGGAGATTCTCCGGTATATTTTTTAAATATCCTGCTGAACTGAGCTGCATCGGTATAGCCGACCATTCCGGCAGCCTGTGAAATACTAACATGCTCGTTCTCCAGGATATGTTTTGCTTTGCTGATTCGAAAATCCACAAGATATTCGGGAAAACTTACGCCAGTATCCCTGTGAAAGAGTGCGCTGAGATGACTTCTTGAGATATGACAGACTCCGGCAAGATCGATGAAAGAGATTTCATGCATATAATTTTGATTGATGTATTCACGAACGAAGCCCGAATAATCATAATACTTTTCAATACCGTCCAGCATCTGGGACATCAGGTCGTCTTTTTTATCTATCCCGGTACTTTTGAAATTACGGGTAATTTCAAACAAAGAGCGTTCGGTAGGTATTCGGTCAAAAGCCGAACCACCGATATAACCCTGGGCGGCGGTATTTTCATAAATATAATGAACATCAGAAGGAGTCTTTACAGGACCTCCATAGAACATGCGTATCGGATTCTGTTTGGAATCTTCGCATATCGTAAAGATTCGATTCATTAGATCTTTTGCCGCGGCAAGAGAAAGAGCTTTGGCCGCGCCGAGCATTCCTCCGCGAGTAAGTCCCAGATGAACACAGATAATATCTGCTCCGGCTTCTATCATTTCGCGAGTCTGTTCTTCATCAAAAACAAATGCCACAGTAGCAAGTCCCATATCTGAAGCCTTCTTTATAAGTTCGATCTCTCTGTCAAATGAACTACCGTCTGCTTCGACGCCTTTCCGGAAAGTTCCGTCGAGGAGACCTATAGTGGGATAATTATTTACACCGGTAAAACCTAATGCAGCGATTTTTTTCAGAAACTGCGATATATCTATTGTCGGGTCATTTGCATTCACGCCGAAGATAGCTGGAAAATCTCCGATAAGAGGTATGAGTTCACGTTCCGCAAAGTTATAGACCATCTCATTGCTGTTTGTATATGGAAGAAAGCCGCATAGAGAACCTCGGCCCATACTGCGAAAGATACCGGAGTTTAAGGCGAGCAGAAAATCAGCTCCGCCCTTGATAACATATTTAGCTGTAAGACCCGAACCAATCGACACAGCTATGATTTTATTCCGTACTGCAATTTCACGTCGTAGACGCCGCAGCATTTTTTTGCGTGTAGTTGTCATTATCTTCACCCGTTAAATTATTCATCATCAGCAAGCTTAAAATTTGAGGTAACTATAATGAAAATTATACTTCAGTCCGCTCGTATTGTTTTAAAAAAAGCCTATTCAACCGTTTGTGCGCAAATGGTCAAATAGGCTTTTTTTAAAAAGAATTATGATAAGTTAAGGTCTATTCATATCACCAAATATCTGCCTGATTTTCTCGGGATCATCCACCTGCTCAACTGGCTTTAATATTATAACAGGATTGCTCTGATGGTTCTCAGCTTTTTCCATGGCTGAAACGAGATGCTCTGCTACCTTACGGTTATGAATTTCTATATTATTCAGAATACTTTTTGTCGCCATTTTCAGCCTCCATTTTTGAGTTTCTTTATTAGCTGCCTTTTTTATATTATATAACATCATTAGTGATAGGAATTCGAATAGACCAGGATCTTTATCTTGGTTTATAGAAAATATTATGTTATAAATGGTCTCGAAAAATCTGATTGTAAGCTGATTGTAAACAGAATTAGATGGATTTAGAAATTAACCTATTAGGTTAATAATTATTGACTATAGGGTAAATAAGAATTAAGATAATTATACAAACAGGTAAATCGAGGATCCCGTGCAGATAAAATTTAGAACGAAGAAATTGGAAAAAATCTGTTCAGAGTACGCCTATTCTGTTAAGACTTACGGGCCTGAGATGGCCGTAAAAATTAATATGCGGCTGGATCAAATCAGTGCAGCGGACAGCGTCGAGATGCTGATTGCTGGCCGGATCGGCAGATGTCATCCACTGACAGGAAATCTTCAAAAAATATATGCGATGGATCTTGTTCATCCATACAGGCTTGAATTTGAAAAGACTGCGGATTCAATTTGCACTGTTAGAATTATCACTATAGAAGATTACCATTAATATAAGAAAGGAGACTGAGATGTTTGAAAATAGTAAGACTTACATTGCTATTCCGCCGGGTGAAACCATAAAAGAACAGCTTGAAGACAGAGATATGTCTCAGAAAGAATTCGCACAGCGGATGGATCTTTCTGAAAAGCATGTGTCCCGTCTGCTTAACGGAAAAGTCGGATTGACTCATGATACGGCTCTTAAACTTGAATCTGTTTTAGGTATCAAAGCGGAATTCTGGAATAATCTTGAGAATCGGTATAGAGAAAAACTGGCTCTGGTTAAGTCAGAAAATGAAATGGATGAAGACCTGAGCCTTCTTAATCAGTTTCCTTATAAAGAAATGGCCGATCTTAAGATACTTCAGTGTTGCAAGTCTTTCACTGGTTGATCATCTTCCTGCGTTCCAGATTGCCTATCGAAAAATGGGAGACAACTCTTCCCATGGTTATGCCCAGCTCTGCTGGGAACAGCAGGCCAGGATTGCTGCTTCTTCGCTCGATACTGAACGTATAGATCTTAATAATCTGCAGGACTCTATCGAGTCGATCCGTAAAATGAATCGGACAGATCCTGAAGAATTTATCCCGCAGTTGACAAAGCTGCTGGCTGAAAGCGGAATAGCGCTGGTTTTTCTTCCTCATCTTAAAGGGACAAAACTGCAGGGCGCATCTATGATGAGCGGGGACAGGATTGTGCTTGCAATGACCCTCAGGGGGAAAGATGCAGACAGATTCTGGTTTTCATTATTTCATGAAATCAGCCATATAATTAACGGAGATCTGTTTGGAGATAAAGCCAGGTCAGAAAGAGATATGGATATTTCAGCGGCAAATATTCTGATACCGCCTCAGGCATACGCCGAATTTGTCAGTGCAAATGATTTTTCAAAAGAATCCGTTGTTGAGTTTGCGGAAACGATCGATCTGCAGCCGGGAATCGTTGCAGGCAGACTTCAGAACGATGAGAAAATACGGCATGATCAGCTGAATGATCTGAAAATCAGATATGAGTTTGATAAGACTGCATAAAGATTTAGAGAGAATCTGAAAATGATGTTAACTTCTTTGTGAATCTAAAAACCGGCTTCTACCCGATTGAGCGGAAGCCGGTTTTTCTTTTACTGTTTTATTCCTGAGCTTTCAGAAACATCTGATAGTCCGCTTCGTTCTGATCCGCATATTTCGACGCGAATTCCGCCATCGCTTCGTCGAAGGCTTCGCCCTTTCCGAGGTATCCCGCGATTTCATGACGGTTGCCGGTCTTCGCGTGTTCGTGGGCGAGAGTCCAGGCGCACATTTTAGCGAGTCCCTTCAGATTGTCGCGGGTGATGTCCGTCAGGTCGATGGAGCCCTTCGCGTTCCACAGCTGCCGGACATAATAGTCCTTGGGCGTCCCGTCCATATCGGCGATAGTGACCCAGCCTGTAAAGATGTCGCCGGCTGTCTGCGTCGCGCGCAGACCTTCGACGACCCGTCTGCCGTGGTTCGAAAATTCACTCTTCTGCGAATAGGGTTCGAGAACGGATTCGGAAGCCTCCTTGACCTGAAGGACCAGCGTATCAGTCGGATCCGCGCCTTCAAGAACGACAATCCACGCTCGCGTTCCGACAGAACCCACGCCGACGACCTTTCTCGCCATGTCGACAATCGAATACTGGTCGATCAGAGATCTGCGTTCTCTGGGCAGGCTCATCCGGTACTTTTTCAGAACGAGCCCAAGATACTGCAGGGCTTTTTCACCCTCGTCGCCTGCCAGCTCCCTCA
>PHFX01000250.1 GCA_007618135.1 Candidatus Brocadia sp. WS118
ATATAACACAACTAAACCGGGATAAATTAGCCGGCTTCAGCGACTGGCGCTTGCCGACGTTAGAAGAGGCACTGTCATTGATGGAAGCAAAGAAGAATGAAAATAACGGCTTCTACATCAATTCATTATTTGGCATAATCCAGAATAAAATCTGGACCGCCGATCGAAAGAGCGCGACTGAGGTGTGGGTGGTCGATTACTACTCTGGTAGTAGCGACATACAACACTACACCGACTCCAACAACTCCTTACCGTGGTACATACACTCTCTGTTTTACTCTCATCTGCGTGCCGTTCGTTCTGGTCATTGATTATTCGATCATTCCCCGAAAAGGCAAGTGAATCATTTGATAATTTATCTCTTTTGAAAGGAAACCTTATGCCAAACGTCAAACAAACGCGCATATTCCTTTCCTATGCTCAGAAGGACATCGATTTGGTAGATGAACTTTACAGCCGCTTAAAACAGGCCGGTTTCTCACCCTGGCAGGATTCCAAAGATATACTTCCCGGGGAATTATGGAAAGACGCCCTGATCCGGGCAATCCGCGAAGCCCCGTTCTTCCTCGCCTGCCTGTCGAATAACTCTGTAAACAAACGCGGCGTGATTCAGGAAGAAATCAAAGAAGCCCTGCAAATGTGGCGGCAGAAATTAGACGATGATATTTACCTTATCCCCTTGAGACTTGAAGAATGTCAGGTTCCCGATGCCCTGGCAAAGTTTCAATGGGTGGATTTGTTTGAAGATGGAGGATTTGAGAAGCTTGCTAAAGCTTTAAGAGAGGGAATTAAGAAATTAGGGTTGGTGATCCGGCCCCTGCGTTCCAAGCCGGTTAAGAATTTATCGGAAGATGATGTTAAAAAAATGTTGAGAGATCTCGATTTTTACGATGATAAAGCAAACTGGATGGGCAAAGGGTTACAACACCTTTATGAGCCGAAAGACAAAGTAATTATCGACCATACCACTGGCTTAATGTGGCAGCAGGGGGGAAGTAGTGATAGGTTAACCTATTACAAAGCCCTGGAATATATAAGACAGCTAAACCAGGATAAATTAGCCGGCTTTAGCGACTGGCGCTTACCGACGTTAGAAGAGGCAATGTCATTGATGGAAGCAAAGAAGAATGAAAATAACGGCTTCTACATCAATTCATTGTTTGGCATAATCCAGAATAGAATCTGGACCATCGATCAGCAAAGTAGGTATTTTGCATGGGTACCCAATTTCGCCCTCGGTAGCTGTAACCCCCAGGACCGACTGATCTCCATAGGCGCCCCCTCAGTGCGTGCAGTTCGTTACAATATTCAACAGAACGTTCTGAGGTGTCTTATCTACGTCAGACCTTTACATCGTCTCCACTGTTCGGTACGTCAGTTTCATCGTTGGTTATTGCCTTATTTGTATTATCCCTTCTCATGATCCTTATATTCCCTCTCACCCCTACTGATTTTAGATGTGATACCGCTGGTTCGGTTGAGCTCCTTTCCAGCGGCGTTTTTATTTCCTCCCCAAAACCAATTCCCCTCCTTCCTAAGGAGGGGACACCCCGGCCGCCGCGCAGCGGCACACGGGCCGGGGTTGGGGTGGTTGCCTCACCCCCTGCCAAAACCCCCCTCGCGGTATCCCGCAGAGCGCACACAACGCGCACTGCCGGGAAAAATCATATCCTGCCGCGCAGCAAGCGTAAAAAACACGCCTGCTGCTTGCCACAAACGGCGCTTCGCTGCCCGGAGCCTGCCGGCTCAGGGCACCGCTTTCAGACCTCCACCATCTCTCCCAGCAACATTCCCCCCTTTGAAGGGGGGATAGGGGGGATGTAAAAATCTTCCCCCTTGACAAATTCCTTCCTCCCTTGCTATCTTTTTTTATCCCAAGAATACAAAACATCTTGATCATAGATAAAGTATTCACCGCAGTAACAAGATATAACATCTACCGTTGTACCATCAGGTGAGCTCTGAGAATTTTAGAAAAATTTCAACCGTCGCCGAAGGTGAGGTTTTTATGGAGAACGAAAGAACTGATCGGAAATATCAAGTCTTCATAAGTAGTACCTTTAAAGATCTCTCAGACCATCGTCAGGCTGCCATGAGGGCTATTATCAAGGCTGGCCACCTCCCAATAGCTCTTGAGAATTTTACCCCTGATAGTAAAGACAAGGTGACTGTTATTCAAACAGCAATTAAATCAGCCCAATTTTTTGTATTGATTCTCGGGTATCGTTATGGATACAGACCACAAAAAAAAAATGGTACTCTTGGCCCAAGCTATACAGAAATGGAGTTGAACTGGGCGGAGCAAGCAGGCCTTAAAATTGTAGCGCTTCTTCTGGACGAAGATATAGCTAAAAAAAACCGATCGGAATTAGCAGGGCCGGAAGCTAGAGATGAACTTAATAGCGAAGAAGAATATTGGGCGCTAAGAAAACGGTTTACAGAGAAATTAGAGCAGCCTTTATATAAACCTTTTAGTAAAATCGAAGATATCTATGCGGAATTGCTTGCATATTTTTCGCGTCCTCATGATGTTCCCGGCTATATTCTGGAGCCCGAAGATACAAATGCAGGAAATGTATTAAAGGTTTACGCAAACAACAAAGTTCTGCAGGCAGTTGTAAAGCGCTTCGGGCAATTTGAGATGGTTGAAAAACGCTTGTCCGTCGGGAGTGAACAAAAAGAGTCTTTAGCAGAAGCATTCGATGAATTGCACGGAGATGATATCGAACAACAAAAATACGATAAATTGTTTTTTGAATCGGGGAGTACGCTTATATATGTTGCCAAACAGCTTGCTCATAGACTTCCAAGGCGATTATATCCCCGTAAAAAACGGTTGACTCCAACCGTGCTTACAAACAACGCTCTTGCCTATGTTTATCTATGGTTGTGTGAAAGCATTATGTGTCATCCAGAGCCAGAAGGACCACCAGTCGATAAGTATGGAGGTATGTATGGACCGTTAACCGATTACCAAAAAGCGCCCAATTACGATTTACAAGGTTTGAGTAAAGATGATCCACAAGCTGCTGAGTTAATTAAAGGACTTAGCCATTTAATCTTTGGCCCGCCAGAGAAAAATTCTCAGACTTTAATTTTAGCTGCTATGTCAGGGTTGCAATTAAGTGATCAAATGGATGTTGTATATGCCGCAGATAAAAATCCTCTAGATACAGAAGAAGATTTATTTAAAAAGATTCAAAACTGTCGTGGATTTCATGTTGGTAGCTATCGGAATAAACTATTCAAAAGGTGCCTCTATCTTAGTAAAGCTCCAACCATCTTTTTCATTCACGATGAAAAAGTTGACTGTCAAATAGAAGTTGGTAAATGCCACTTCATTTTCGATCAGGAAATGCCTTGGAATAAGTTTATCATTGAGCACCCTGTATCTTTATGGATTGGGTGCACTAGAAAGAGCTATAGGGAAGTACTGCAAAAATGTCAATCCTTCCTAAAAACTGGTGATTGGAAGTTTACCATATATGGAGAACCAAATCCATTTCCGATTATTATAGGACATAATCAAAGTTTTCGGAAAATGAGCGCCAACGTTGATGTAGTACCCCTCGGAGGATAGACATCGCAGAGAAAACATCAAGAACCTATCCCATACAACGTAACGTTTTTCGCTGGCTTCAGTGACGGGTGCTTACCCACCCTGAAGGGGCAAGTAAATCATTTGATTATTTATTTCTTTTGACAGATAAACCATATGCCAGACATCAAACCAACCCGAATATTCCTTTCCTACGCCCGCAAAGACATCGGTTTGGTAAACGACTTTTATGACCGGTTAAAACAGGCCGGTTTTTCACCCTGGCAGGATTCCAAAGATATACTTCCCGGGGAAATATGGAAAGACGCCCTGATCCGGGCAATCCGCGAAGCCCCGTTCTTCCTCGCCTGCCTGTCGAATAACTCTGTAAACAAACGTGGCGTGATTCAGGAAGAAATCAAAGAAGCCCTGCAAATGTGGCGGCAGAAATTAGACGATGACATTTACTTTATCCCCATAAGACTTGAAGAATGCCAGGTTCCCGAGGCCCTGGCAAAATTTCAATGGGTGGATTTATTCCAGGACGGGGGATTTGAGAAACTCGCCAAGGCGTTAAGAGAAGGAATAAAAAAATTAGGCCTAATCATCCGACCTCTGCGTTCCAAGCCGGTTGAGAATTTATC
>PHFX01000091.1 GCA_007618135.1 Candidatus Brocadia sp. WS118
GCCAGAGGGCCGCCAAAAGTTCAGCATCATTTCGAAGATGACTTCGCTCAACAACACTTCGATATGAACTTCGACAATTTTAATCAATCGGCAGATTAAGAATCAAAGCTGCAATGGATTCGTTCGTTCAAAATCTTGAAACACACCATCTGCAATTCAAATACATACCGCAAATTTCAAAAATCGATGAAATTCATTGCCAAAAACCCCTTCCAGTTACACAATTTTAACAGCAACCAAGGAAAAACTAGATCTTAGAATGGATCGATTCGGGCTTAAAAATTCCTATCCTCTTGATACTCTTTTGGGACTATCAACAAACATTGTTCAGCATATCACTCTGAATTTTCAGGATGTTTCCCATATAACATTTGGAATCGCGCTGTGAAGACATTATTTATTATACTTTGTTTTGAGGCTAAGGAGCATAAAAGCCCTTTTTAGCTCCCGACTAAAGTATTAGACTGTAAAGTTTAGCCGGTTTTCTCGTAAATTGTCCTTGCTGTTCTCATTTAGTGGCTTGAACTCTCTTTAAAAGGCTTTTGAAGAGTTAAAAATCCACATTGTTAATTGCTCTGAAAAATCTGATTTCTTTCCCAAAATAGTGACAATTAATGTCTTTGTGGAAGAGTCTTATACAAGCCAAATCATGGAAATCCGATAAGAGTTAAATAGTGCCGGGATCAACTGGAATCGAGGCTATGTTAATAGATCGTTTAAAAGTCGCGGGCGCCCTCCCAGGGCTCTTGGGCAAAATCCTACTTAAAAAGTGGTAATTTATTTGCAGATGCTATTCCTTAAACAACCACACAAGGAGCAATACATGAGAATTATAACTGCAACTTTACTAACTTTAATTTTTTCAATCTCGGCCAGTGCAAACAGCAGAGAAAAAATTGGAGGAATTTTTAAGTCCAATGAGCCGTCTTTTGCCTACTGTTTCAATAAGCGCATTTATGAAACTGAACAAATGTGTGCAGAGCGCAATCTTGAAGACTCGGTTAAATCTATTGCTCGCAACAATCTTTGCGAAAAAGAGTTTGGTTCTTCACATTATAGTATTGAAATCAATGTCGTCACTAAACACGATATCTCATGTGGCCATCAATATTTTGAGAGAACAAATAAATGGGGGAAAAAATACCTAGAAGCGGTAGGCTTGTGTACGGGAAGTTTCGAGCTTGTTTGTTCGGGAATTCCCCGCAAATAATTGCGCTTTTCAGTTTGATTGAACTGACTGCAGTAGTCCAAGATCTGGAGTGCGCCCCGCCGATCAGTCAACGTGACCCCAAATTTTTTGAGTGGGCCGGTTGGCGGGTTTAGTTTTTAGCATCTCCATTTCGAAATCTTCCAGTGTTTTATAACTTAAGCTCGAGTAATGCTTGAATATTTTTTTATCGAGAAATCGACTGTTTTCGAGGAGCTTACCGCTTTAGAAATTATGGGATTAGCATCGTGCTATCCAGCGAGCTATATTTTAAAGAGAATCGCGGTGAGCGCGGAACATAAGGGTTTTCGGGTTGCTTTGTTAATAGAGGGGCCCGAGCCCGCCGGGGAATACTTTGGCAAAGAGCAAAATCAGCTTTTATACGTCCTAGCCCTATAGTGGCTGTTGAGCCGTGTATTTTTGCTTTGGCAATACTGACTAGTTGCCGCTTTGAAAAAATCAGGGACGAATTTTTGCTCGTCGAGGCCATTATGGCCTCGGCGTTTGAATCCCTGGCCAACTTTTACCACGGCGCCAATAAGTCAGGTCTTTTGTTCCAAAACCAATGGATAAATGGCAGCCTTCGTCCAGCGGAACCGAGCCTTCCATAACGCGGGTTTAACGAACGACCAGAAGGTCAACCTACCTGATCTTACCTAACACAACCAAACAGCCGCAGTCGTGTTTCCGGACCGCAGTATCACCATTGCCATCAATAATGCGATCCTAAATGGCCATGACAGTTGCAGATATGACTTGCGCCGATGTCTGTACCCAATACCCAAACCTATCACTACCAACGCCACGAACCCGAAAAAACCACTCTCTACAAACTGATTCAGGCCAACTGGCTGACGTTCCAGAACCAGGTCGAACAGGACTTGGGGTATCCTCTACCAGATTTCGTGATCAAAGAGTTCGAAGAGTATTTGCGCTGCGGGATACTGGCCCACGGATTTCTGCGCGCCCAGTGCACCAGTTGCCACCATGAGATGCTTGTGGCGTTTAGTTGCAAAAAACGCGGATTCTGTCCTAGCTGCGGTGCCCGGCGGATGTCAGTGACCGCAGCACATTTGGTGGATCATGTTCTTCCACACAAAAACATCCGGCAATGGGTGCTGACGTTCCCGGTGCCGATCAGACTGTGTTTGGCAGTCAGACCAAAAGTCATGGCTAGAGCCTTAGACATCGCACACTTGGTGATTGGCCAGTACTACCGCAAAAAAGCAGGACTTACTGCTAACAACTCCAAATCAGGTGCAGTCACACTGATCCAGCGCTTTGGCGGCAGCCTGAACCTGAACATCCACTTCCACCAACTGTTTGTGGATGGCTGCTATGAACTCAACGAACAAAACCAACCCATCGACTTCTGGGTTGCAAGTCCACCAACAGTCAAAGAGATCGAAGAAGTTCTAACAAAAATCATCACTAAGCTCACCAAATACCTGGAGCGACAAAAAATTATCATCCGCGACTCCGAAGACGGATTCCAAATCCCCATTCCCGACGAAGACACACTCTCTAAACTCCAAGCCACATCTGTTACCTACAGATTTGCCACTGGAAAAAGCAAAGGCAAAAAAGCAATGGTGCTGAAGTCAGTTACCGACAACGACCATAATGCAACCAAAGGCCTTGTTGCAAAGAACTCTGGATTTTCACTGCATGCAGGAGTTGCCACCAAAGCTCACGAACGGGATCGGCTTGAAAAAGTGTGCCGTTACATCGCAAGACCTGCCGTCGCTGAAGAACGACTTTCAACAAACGATCAAGGTGATGTGATCTACAGGTTCAAAAAGCCATGGGACGACGGCACAACTGCTATGAAGCTAACGCCGATGGAGTTGATGGAGCGACTTGTGGCGCTGGTTCCAAGGCCAAGAGTTCATTTGACACGCTTTCACGGCGTATTGGCACCTCATTATAAACACAGAAAACAAATCATTCCAAAGCCACCAGAACTGAAGATAGTTCAGGATCAGGAAATCATCGAACCGAAGCAACTGGAACTGAAAAAGAAAAACATTCCCTGGGCAAGGCTGCTTGCAAGGGTCTTCAACATTGACGTCGAAACCTGCTCCAAATGCGGTGGCAGAATGAAAATCATTGCCGCCATTGAAGACCCCAAAGTAATTCGAAAAATCCTAGAGCATATGGGCCTTGATGCAAAACCACCGCCGTTACAACCTGCCAGAGGGCCACCTTCACTTGAAAGTCATTTCGCAGATGACTTTCTCCAGCAGCATTTCGAAGACTTTCAATAATTCAACGACTGAAAAAATCAGTCGCAACAAATCCGCTCGCTCTAAATCTGAAAAATCCTATTTGATAAGTCCATTCCGCAGCGAAAACTTCAAATTTCTGCGAAATTCGTTGCCAAAGACCCATCCCAATTACACAATTTTACCAAGATCAAGGAAAACCTGGCTGTTGGGACTGATCAATTCATGCTTTAAAATTCCTATCCTCTCGCGATATTTTTTTGCCCGACTCAGGCAGAAGCAGCTCTTTGATAATTTAAGATTTTGCAAGAATTTAAGAAATAAACACAATATTAGGTGGTCCCCATGGGACCGCTCCACCGGAAAAATTGGCCCCATTTATACCCGTCGCCTACATAATTAGCTCATTACTTTTAGTTTTATTCAAGTTCGTAATAGTAATTAGAAATAAGCAATAGAGTAGAGGTGTTTCGCGATAAAACGTTTCATAATGGAACATTTTCGTGTTCCCCTGTAAAAGGTTCTATTTTTTGTCAATATTATGTCAAGTCTCAGAATGAAGCTTATGCTTTACATGATGAAGGCCGAGGTAAGTATATGGGAACAAAACATTATAACAAAAAAAATTTATTTAAGTCCTTGACTGAAAATTCAATTGAAATATTCTCACCTCAGCACCTCAGCACCTCAGCACCTCAGTACCTCAGCACCTCAGCACCTCAAGCCAACTCATGTAAGTATTTTTT
>PHFX01000092.1 GCA_007618135.1 Candidatus Brocadia sp. WS118
CTAACGCCCCGGCGGGAATGACCACCGCTTCCCGGGCAACCTCTCTGATCGGCAATGCCATCATAGACGCCGCTAAAAAATTGAGAGAGGATTTGCAGACCGCCTCGTTAAGCGATCTCACCGGCAAAGTTTACGAAGGGCACTGGGTATGCGATTGGACCACCAAGCCCGGTAAGAATTCCGGCCCCATCGAGACTCATTATTCTTACAGTTATGCCACCCAGTTGGTGGTTCTGGATGAAGAGGGTCAAATCGATACCGTTTACGCCGCCCACGATGCCGGAAAAATTATCAATCCCACCCTGTTCGAGGGGCAGATCGAAGGTTCCCTGCACATGGGGTTGGGATATGCCATCAGCGAGGATTTTGTTTATGAAAACGGCGTGCCCAAATCCACCCGTTTGCGCAAGTGTGGCATCCTGCGCGCTAAGGAAATGCCGAAGATGGAAATAATCGGGGTGGAAGTACCGGACCCGCATGGGCCCCACGGGGCGAAAGGGGTAGGGGAGATCGGTTTGGTACCGACCGCCGCGGCGGTTGCCAACGCATTATACCAGTTCGACGGAGAGCGACGCTACCGGCTGCCGATGCGGATAGCGAAAAAACGCGCCCCGGCTTCGGAGCGGATTAGCAAACCATCTGTTTCAGTGTGATTGAAGTAAAACTGTAATGGAAATATATCTGTTCGGCCTTGAAAGAATTTTAGACCTCAATGAAGCCTTGTAAATACGGTTGCACATACCCACCAATCATGGCGCGTTTTATACCTTTTGTTTCGTGTAATTCGCAAAAGAGTTCGCCGCCCCGCTCCGATGCCTGGTAAGCATGCAATTTCTTTTTACCCAACCGCTCTGCCCACAGCGGCACAAGCACGGAATGGGTGGAACCTGTCACCGGGTCTTCGGTTATGGCAGTGCCTTCTTCTGGGGCAAAGTATCTCGAAACAAAATCATAGTCTTTTGCCTTTGCGGTCGGAACAAAACCGATGATGTCCGTCCCGCGCATGATATCCAAGATCAATGCATAATCCGGTTTGAGAGAGCGAACCTCATCTTCGCGGTCGTAGATAGCGTAGTAGTTAATGCCGGAGCGCAAAAATTCACGAGGGCGTCCCCCTAAGGCTTCAATCACGGCGTCGGTCAATACGGAGGGTTCGGTATCGTAAGCCGGGAAATCCATCATAAGAAGTTCCCCGTCTCGATGGACAAAAAGCTCGCCGCTTTTACTGTGGAAGCGGACGGGAGTGCCCGTGTGACCGCGATATTGAAAGAGTACGAAACCCGCCGCAAGCGTTGCGTGGCCGCACAAGGGGATTTCAAAACTGGGTGTAAACCAGCGGAGCTGGTAGCTCCCATCTGAATTTGTTGTAAAGAAAGCGGTTTCTGCCAGGTTGTTCTCGGCGGCAATCGCTTGAAGTGTTTTATCGTCTAACCAGGACTCCAGCACGCAAACAGCCGCAGGATTGCCGGCAAACTGCTTCCGCGCAAAAGCATCAACTTGGTATATGGGGATTTTCATTGGTGACCTATTTCTGTGGGTTTTAGTGAGTTACATGTTGTTTAGGCGGTTGATGATGTATTTGCAGACATCGGACCCATCCTGGCGATAGATAGCCCAATCGTTTTATTGTGTTTTTTGGGTCATCTTTTTTATCTGAAAATTGGTTTTTCAAAATTCATTGTTATAGGAACATAACGCTTGGCAACTAACCAGATGTAAACGCGACGAATTTGGCGTACAAATCAAAATCACGGTTTTACTCCAAGCTGAGTCCCGCTTATATTATTCTGAATTAATATTTCTCATCGTATTCACCCGGATACCGCCAAGAAGGATATTTAAATATGCGCTTAAGTTTAAATTGCGTTGGGAATTTTTGTAGCATGCTATATGAAACCAAAGATACACCCCTTATATCATCAGCAATTATGACTCCTGATGGGTTTGGAAAAACACCTTTAATACTTAGTTTAAATGGTTTTTCATATACTAATTGGTACATAGGCTGTAAATTTTCATTAACGATTTCAAGTGCAACATCATTAGAGTTACGATCCCAATCTGCTGGCAGATTATATAATTGGTTATTTATAATTTTAATAGGTGGAAATCCAGTTTTCGAAAATATCTCAACATCTACAAATAATTTATCTTTCTCAATATGTGGCTTAAATGGTTCAAAACCGCCAATTATAAAAGGTACGTTTACATCACTAAATGACATTCCACTAGTTCCAAGTGAAAAAACTGGTTCCAATTTGTTGTTTATAGAATCCGTAAATGTAGGTAATGGTGGTTTCTTAATTAGCCACAAAGGTAGTATCAAAGCCGCCAAAAGTGTAATTATAAAAAGTAATGAAAATACAGATAAAATAATGAACTTGGATTTGGATCTCTTTGTAAACCAATACAAACAGAAAGAAATTTCAACGAAAATAAAGAATAGAAATAAAGTCCAAGTAAAATATTGAGGATTTGGATGACTAAAATATATACTAGAAAGTACACCCAAAACCGTTACAAGCAATGTACATGCATAAAGAATAATATGTATGGTATCGGTTCTGATTGGAAATCGCTTTAAACTATACTTATTCTTTGCATTTTGATTTGTATTATTTTTGGACTTCTTTTTGGCTTTATACTTCGACTTTTTCATAATCTCTAACTATTAAGTAAGTGGCATTATAAAATCGACACTTTTGTCATTCCCGCATGTTTTAAGCGGGAATCCATTTGGCAAAGATATGGACGCCCGGTTACTACATTCGGGCATGACAGCTAAAACCCAAAAGTTTCGTTTATTTGAGCGCAATTACTTACATAAATTTTCTAAGCAAAACATAAATATTATCTAAGCTGGCAGAATTCTCCTTCTTTAGAACTTTTTAAATCAACCATATTTTAGCGAGAATGCCGCCTCACGCATGTTCCTCAATCCAGGTTTCCCCGTCAAAGGCCACCTCCTTTTTCCAGATCGGCACTACCTGTTTCAGGCGGTCGATGATGTATTTACAGGCTTCGAACCCCTCCTGGCGGTGGGGAGTGGCCACGGCAATCGCTACCGCAATTTCCCCGATGGCCAGAATGCCGGTGCGGTGCGCCACCGCCGCCTTGCGCACATCCCACTTTTCTTTCGCCTCATCCACCACTTTTTGGATCATCTTCACCGCCATTTCCGGGTAGGCGTCGTATTCCAGGCGTATGATCTCCTTACCGCGGCTGTGGTTGCGCACCGTTCCCAGGAAAACCGTCACCGCCCCGCAGTCCTCCGCCTGGGCGGCGTCAATCACCTTCTGAACGTCGATTTTTTCTTCACACATTTCAATCATGTTTTCCGCCTGTCGTTTTACTCATTCGAAACAAGGCAACACTCACCTTGTCAACTATTACGCCCTTTCAGGGCTGGTCGTGTTCTGCTTCGTCCCGCTCCCAGGGCGATGCCCTGGGCTATTACCTTCTGCCCCGTTGGGGCTTGTTCTTTTGCCCTCCACACTTCTCGCTCTTCGCTCCACGTTTTTTCGCTTCTCGCTCTTTTCCTGCCCCTTACTCCTGCACACTGCCCCTTATCATTTTCGCTCCTCGCTCTTCGCTCCACGTTTTTTCGCTTCTCGCTCCTCGCTCTTCGCTTTTCGATTTTTTCCTGCCCCCTGCCCCTGCATACTGCCCCTTTCTTTTTACTTTTTACTTCTTACTTCATCCACCGCTAACCGGGGGAATAATCGCTACCTCATCGCCGTCTTTGAGTTCGGTATCCACACCCGCGTATTCCATGTTGACCGCCACTAAGTAGCTGTTCAGTTGGGCAAATCGCGGGTATTCTTCTTTTAATTTTTCAATAAGCCCGGCAACGCTATTGTTTTCGGGAAGCTGCAATTGCAGCTCGCCCTGGCCGATTAATTCTCTTCCCAGGGCAAAGAATTTAACTTTTACGTTCAATGTTTTTATATCATCCACCCTTGGCGTTAAGACAATTTAGTGATTTAACATTACAGGAAGTAAAATATAGAAGAAAAGGGGAAGGCAGTCAAACTGATAATTGGATTATTGCACCAATACAGGGCGCTTAGGTAAAACCGTTGAAACGGTTTTTAAATAATCACCATTGTCTCATTAACACCGGGTTTAAAACCCGGTGTTAAATTGAATAGCCCCGCGCTTCAGC
>PHFX01000251.1 GCA_007618135.1 Candidatus Brocadia sp. WS118
CCCAATCCCTTTAACGGCACCACCACTATCCTCTATGGGGTGCCGCGGCCCGCCTATGTGCAGATCGAGATTTTTGATTTAATCGGGCGGAAAGTGTATGCCTACCAAACCGAAAAAATGTACACCGGTTTCCACCCCTTCACCTGGGACGGCAACGACAATTCCGGCGTCCCCCTGCCCAGCGGCATCTATTTCTACCGCTTCAGCGACGGGGAGTCTGCATTGGTGCGGAAGTTGTTGTTGATACGGTGAACAAAAGCTAATAACAATTACTCCCTCCGGAACAGGAAACGGGCAAAGAAGGAACGATAGCGAGCCACGATGCGGTAAACCAATTCCACCCCCCAAACCAGCGGAGGAACCATAAAAGGGTAAATTAACCAGCGCGGGTAGCCCAGTTCCAATAAGACAAACATGGATGCCCGCCCCGCTTTTAAGATAACGCCATCCGCCGTAATCACATGAACCGCCTTCTGGCAGGCGCGGTACAGTTCCGGCGTCATTGGCGGGGAAGGAGCGTGCTGGTAAGCAACCGGGAAAAACTTGCGGTGAATATCCTTGCGCCTGACCCAGGCGACACAACGGCGTCAGAATCCTCAGTCGCCGTCGAATATCAGGTAGTGTTGGTGTGGTAGTTTAGTAGGGGTGGTTTGATTCATTAGAAAGGTGATCTACAGATTATTCAATAGAGCAGCAAAGCCTACTTAAATATAGTTGTCGAGTGTAATTCAAATTAGTCATTATCTCCATCCTTCAAACTGTGTCAAAAATCTATCCGTATTCAAAATGTCTCCATATCTAGACTTCACGAAAAGATCGATTGCGAATATCCGATAATCTCTTACTTCCTCAGGGATGTCTGTCCAGTTAAGTGGTATTCGAAGGTCATCATACCATACAGTATCGAAACTTTCAGCAGTGCAAATCGAATCATTGGAAGTATAAATTATGCCAGAATTATAATCTGATATTTGCCCACTCAATACAATTTGTTTATCTTGCATCGCGATCGCACGCATTGCGGCATCAAAAAAAAGCCAATCAGGATAATGTTCATAATCATCAATGGGATCCCAGCCTTCACTAAAGCTTCTAAGAAATTTTGCGCTTATATGGCCAATCCTTCCATCATTATCAACAGTAAAATCGCATGCATTTGTATATTGAACAATCTCTGTGTAACAATTCGGACATCCTAAATAATTTTCCTGTACATTAGCAATTTGTTCTTCAAACTCTTCAGTACAATAGTCACACGTGATTACTACATCCAAAATCTTGCCTACTCCCCAAGAAACAGCACCTGAAAGAACCATTCCGAATAAATCAATTGCCATATTTAATGCTCATTGTTATTATAATTATATAACAGCTGTGTCTAACCCACGCTAACACGCTATGAACATAGAAGTTGCACCTAATCCGACGCGTTAGCATCGGCGTTGATGCGCTTTTAGACTTCTTACTAACCTAATATTACACCAATAATTTTATTGACTGACACGAATATTTAATCTCAAAGTCTATTTATGTTAATTTTAGTTTCGGATACTTCTTCATCATCCCACCCCAAAATTTTATAGCTTGAACTGTTAGCTGGCGAAGTGAAAAGTATACTAATGGGAACAATATTCCCCATACGAAATTGTATCTGGTAAGCGTAGGAATCCAAAGTATTAAAAACCCAGTGAGGATAAATGAATAAACGCCCAGGATAAGATAAAACACCAAAATTGTGAAAAGCATACCTAAGCGTTTATCAGACTTTGTGTATTTTTCACTTAGATCAAGCTCTATATTCTTCACTCCCCTAATTCTAGAAGTAACACTTGTTATTTTATCAAAATTATTTATAATTAATTTTATATTTATAGAATCTCCCGGGTTCAATAACAATGGATAAATAGAAACTTGAGATTTCCTTTTTCCAATTCTGACCTTTATATCTGGTGGATTTGTATCAATAATTTGGGCACTCAAAATAGTTCCCGTATCATTAGTTTCAATCTGGATAGGTTCTTTGAAATCATCCTCATCAATAGGAGTATTTCCGTTATTAGTTATTTTAGTAACAACTAAAAAAACATTATCAACCACCTTGTCTTCATAGAATATTCTGAGTTTATCATCAAATTTTGCTTCATCATGAATTGACAACAAATTTGTTGATGAAGAGACATAGAAAAAAAGACTTTTCTTTCTTCTCATTAACAGTGGAATAATGATAGAGATGACAATCGTCAACAGAGTCAGAACCAATCCCACTATCTGAATTGTTGTATTATCAAAAAGTTCAATCACTCATAATCTCCATTTGATTATTTCCTTTGAAACTAAGGTGCCCAACGCTGAGCTTAGCCGAAAAATCTTGGATGATCTTTTCGATTACAACGATTAATTACACGGGTATGCGCCGCCCAAACAGCAAGGACATATTACTAAAATGGCAAATACGCAAGACTATAATTCAGGACAAGGCTAAACTTTTGCGAACTTATTCCTTGAAAGAATCCGCATTAAATTCGATCCCCATCCTACACTCAGGACAAAAATATTCGCCATATCCCGTTCCGTACAGTTTCTTAATTTGAAGCAAAGACTTCCTCATCTTTTCATAACAATTCGTGCAAAGATAGTGATTCGGTTTGGGTGATGGGTGATTTTCGTTGGGAACATATATGAACACTCCGGAAGTCATCTGAACAAGTTTATATTGGGATTTTATTACTTCCCAATTCTGGTAATCCATCAATTTCTTTTCTATATCGTCTTTAGCTTTAACCAATTCTTGATATTTTGTATGGAAATCAGAAGCCGATGCTTGGAGCGAAAGTATGATTTGTTGTAAATCAATGATCTTTTCATTTATGGCAGCATTTTTATTTAATGCCATTATAGCTTTTAAGATTTCCGTTGCAGTTTTTAAAGATGTAAAGGCTGTGGTAACTTCAGGCAAAGTCATTTAAACCTCCCGATTGTTTATTATGAGTTATTGACAAAATGTTTTTCTCTATATGATTTAATAAAGCGTTCCAAAACAAATGCAAAAAAACGATACGATAAAGCTGTCAACAAAAGAGGAGATACTCCAATTAGGCTCAAAATTTGAAATAATTGTGGTAGTTGTTCAAAAAGAGGAAAAGGAATCACTTGGAAAAGAACCAAGAAAAGAGCAATGCTTGCAACAGCAAACCAAAACATGAATGTAGTCAGAATAACCACTATTTTCAGGATAGCGCCATATTGAACAAGAAGAAACCCAAAGTTCCAGTCATCGACTTTTATGTTTTTTGCGATAGGTATCTCCTTTTTATTAACAGAACCAAACATAGGAAGCGGGCCCCCATCTTAGCACAGACTAAAACCTAACGGCGCTAGTTTTTAGTGCCGAGCGGGCCCGTGTAACTATTACTTAAACAGAAAAGTCTACTTTTATTAATACATTATGATACCATAAAATTTTGTTATTCAAGAATGAAGGCTGATCCAATTAGCAACATCATACAACGCCTTAAGCACCTCTTTACGTTTAGTCGTAATATACAAAAAAATCTCCAGATGGCCGATAATTTTTTTCATCCACTCACCAACTTTTCACAGACTGCCTCGTTTGTTAAAGCTCGTATTTATATTCGCTCACAGCGCTTCGCCCAGAGAAACGTTCATACTTTTCGGCACCTGCGGATCCAACTTGCGGAGATACAGCGAAGAGCGCGCCTGCTTGTTTTCCACATAGGGGCGAACCTGGAACAGGAAAATGCGCCCGTCTTTGTTATCCCAATTCTATCCTTCCGTCAGGAGTTTGGTAATTCTTCGTTTTCTGTCATTGATAAGAAATTGATCTATTTCTCCTTGAAGTTTTCCGGTAAAGACCAGAATTCCGTCTTTTTCTACCAACGGTTCTTCTTCCCGGATTAGTTCAATGATAATACGTTTTCCATCCACGTGAATATTTAAATTGGTTTCGGTTGTGATACCGAGGCGTTCTCTAAGCTTTTTAGGGATGATTACCCTGCCGAATTTATCTAAAGTTGTAATCATATTTTCATTCTCTGTCTTGTGACAATTTCAATCAGTGTTTGCCAAAATCAAAATGTAAATTTTATCCCTCTTCCTGCTGAGGAATAATCTTGTTGGCAAGTTGCTGAAACGCTTT
>PHFX01000093.1 GCA_007618135.1 Candidatus Brocadia sp. WS118
TCCGCCTCGCCTGTTACTCTATATATCGCCGTTGAGGTATCCTGCGCGATATACTTAACCACAAAGCCCCGGTTCGGCCCCCACCAGCTTAAGCGGGAGAGGGAGAAATCATAAACGTCGGCTGTGTCGATTGTTCCAACGGAATGAAAGGGCCCGGCTGTATATTCGCTGCCGTGTAACATTGCCGCCTGAACCGTAAGGGCCGAGAATGTCCCGCTTACTAATTCTACATTGCCCCAAATCGTCACCCCACCCTTTACATCCAGGTAAGTCGAGTAAGTAATACTCCGGCTGACAGCAATAGAATCTGCCGCGGTAAGGGTATCGAAATTGACCGGGCTGGCAGCAGTGCCGAATAGAAATTCATTTTGAAGTTGCTGCGCAGAAAGAGAAAACGCAAATAATAGGACAAATAAAAAGAGTATTTTTTTCATTGTATGGCCTCATCGTTTATGAAATCGGGGAATTCTGGGAAAGCGGAGAATTTATTTGCATAGATATTGGCAGTTGCCGGCGACGCCTCTAAATAAACATTATCAATATAAAGCGTTTCGCCCGCTCCGGCGCTGAAATAAACCGAATCATCGGCGGCAAAAGTGATGGAGGAAATAATATAGCGTGTTGAATCCGTCGTTAATTCAAAGCTTTGAGAATCCCCGGCTTTATTAAAAATCGTGAGCGTTTCCCCGCCGCTGGCTCCCCAGGCATCCACCCGGCCCACCGCCGCGCCTACTGTGCTAATATTGCGGAAAATAGTATCGGCCACGATACCCTGATTGAAAGCAAAAGCATTTCTAATTACATCACCATTTTTCGAACGCCAGCCATTTGCAAGATAGAAATATTCTTTGGCCGCTTTATCCCAAGTCCCATTAATTATATATGAAATGGCTGCAATATAACCATTAAAATATTGCACATTTACTACTTGCCCTATTCTAACGCCGGTTGTTGTGCTAATATCCTCAAAATCTCCCCCGCTGACGGTTAAAGACACCTCGGTATTGTTTACCCATGCCTGAATGTTAGCTCCGGAAGATGCAGGATGATATAAGACGGCTATCTTCACCCATTCGGAATAAGTCCATAAAGTAGTGGAATTATTATATTCGGTCCTTGAAGTTGTTCCATCATATCCTATAAATGTAAGCCCTTTTCCATTGTTGCTTGAATTTGACATCCTAAATTGAATACCACCGCCAGCGCTATACCTGGAAATGACTTGTCCGGTATAATCAGAGACTTTAACCAGGGCAAGAATAAGTAAATCGCTTGTATTGGCATTTAATCCGGCATCGTTTTGACTAAAATAATTATTAGAGGAGGAAATGAGATTTTGGGTATTTCCACCAACATACAAAGGGGAATCCCCGGTTAATTGATCGCCAATAGAAAACCCGCTCGCCGATAATGAATGCCCATTACCACTGGCATCATGGCCGATAGTATTATTGCCATTGGTTCTTTGCCATAAGGAGTCGAATACCCAAAAAGCCGTCATGCCCGAACTATCGGGAACAAAATCGGAAAAAGTCTCATTCAGGATTTGGCCTTTTCCGATCATGATAAAGGATAACAAAAAAATGATGATCTTCATTTGATCTCCTAATGTAAACTGATCCATACGCTGGTATCTTTAGATGCGCTTATTGGATTGCTGAAAATAAAGCGCATACTATCCCCGGTGGAAGGATAAAATTGAATTCCTTCCAAATAACGCAACGCTGAATAGGCTACCCCCCCACTGGTAAATTGCAATGTCTGTTGTGATACATCCGAGGCGGTAATCAAATTATGTGGGTCGCCGCCAATTCTTAAGCCCGCATTGGCCTTGATCTCTTTGTCGGTTTCAATGCGATTGGAGTATAATTGTTGGATGGTTGTGCCTGATACTGTAGATATATGGGCTACGCGGGCATCGCTATAAATATACCCATTCGAAGCAAAATATAAGGCATTCCGGGCAGTTCCGGCATCATCAACATATTCCAGGCTGCGGGTATTGGCAAAACGTATATCACCGTCGATATATCTGAAAGCGGTTCCCAATCCCCACTCGAGCCCCCTAAAAGATTGGCCTGCAACCGATGATATAAGGGTATCGGAACGCAGGGAATTGATATATGTATATTTTAACCCACTATTTTGTACCCGATAGATCCCACTTCCAATATTGGCCCCATCCGGGGAGGTTACTTTAAGCCCGATTCCTTTAGTAGTTTCCGAGGTATTGATATAACCGCTATTAATCAATAATTGTGAATTGAATCCGGCATTCGACCAGATCACAGCACTTGTCTCCGCCGGTACCGAACTATATTCCACCTTAATATCTGCTATTGTAAAACGCCCTGAAACATGATGAATAAAGGGCCATAATCCATCACCACTAATCAGGCCAATATTAGTATTGCCGCCTACCAGCAAATATCCACATGAATTATGGCCGGATGCCGGAAAGACACTTACATTTTCAATTGTTCCCGGCGCTCCGCTTCGAATTCTCAAACCGGCTTCATATAAAATTGAATCGGCCACAATCCCGACAATATGCATATCTCTGATATAGGATGTCTCTCCCATTAATGCGGCGTTGATCCCCCCGGCAAAAGATGAATTATTGGCTCCATTACAATTTATACGTAATCCGCTCATGCCGCCATTCCAATAAACATCACTCCCCAGGCCCAATCCTAAAGTATCTTCAACCACGGCCCCGGTTGTTTCGAATACCCAACAATTTTGGTCATCTGCCAATTTAATTGCCGGCCCCTGTTCTGAATGCGATCCGCCAAAACCCTTAATCCAGACCAAATTTTTCAATTCAATTGCACAGTTCAAACCGTCTTGTTTACTCACAACATAAAATTTACCGGTATCCGGGGCAGCCCCATAAAATGTAAGCGTTCCCCCGCCATTATCATTCAAAAAATTGATAGCATTTTGAATGTAAACTTGGTTATTGGTTGTGGATCCATTATCTGCTTTTGCTCCGGCCTCCTCCACATCAATTGTTTTTGATTTCAAATAAGAATCCCTCACCCAATTTCCAAATACTATGCCGGCATTATATGTTGTGCTTATGGTATGTTTTGGCAGATAAACAAAATCTCCGCCGCCCCTGGAATTGCCACTGGATAATTGTTTTAAATATACTTTTTTACCAATAGCAATTTTAAGCGCATTGGTATCAGCGGCTTCAAAGATATTTTCTATGCCAGCTTTATTAACGCTCAAATTTGATGGGCCATAGAAAATAAGATTATCAATAATGATATTCCCGATTGAGCCGATGAAGAAAGTATCATTATCCGCAAAGAAAAAAGGATTAATCGAATAGCGGGTACTATCAGTCGTTATGATAAACGTCTGGTTGAATCCGTTTAGATTATAAATCTTTACGGATTCCCCGCCGGATTCTCCCCATAGATCAATGCTACCATTCTTCACCTGTGATTTTGGCATCTCAGAGAAGATAGTATCATTATTCAATTCAATTCTAAAATCCCAGGAACGGGATACTCTCCCATTTTTACTCTCCCAATCAAGAGTAAAATCGGGCGGTAAAATATCGATATATGTTGTATCGATATTAACTTTCAGACCAGCACTGTCACTGATAACATTAGTATCATTAAGATTAATGGAGCCGGACAAATCTGCCTTGCCTATAATATTTTCAATTGCGGAGGTATCAGTTACCGAATGTAATGTATCATTAATGATCTTCACAGTGCTATCATCCACGTTCACCGAAAATTGCACAAAACCGCCTAATAAAATATTACCGCCACCAAATAATCCCGCGCCGCCAAACATTTCTATATTTGGGTTTACCAATCGGGAATTATCAATAGAACCGGCTACAATACCGGTAGAACCAGAAAGTTGATTGGATGAATTCAAATAACCAAAAAAGGTAGTGCGATCATACCAGGTCCCGGAAAGCCGGATTTTGAACGCATACCGGGCTTTTAAAGTATCAGTTTCGACTTTCCGGGTTTGGGAAAAGCCCAGGCCGATCAACAGCAGGATGAATGTCAGAATAATTTTATGAACTTTTACCATTCGATTGATGCACCTTCACATTCCCGTAAATTATCGCGCCCATGCCTACCACTTCCGC
>PHFX01000094.1 GCA_007618135.1 Candidatus Brocadia sp. WS118
GTGCTGTATGATTCCTGCCATAAGCCTAAAAAGCACATTAACGCTTCTAAAGTTTATTCTGACGAACGAGAGCAGCGCGAAATGTTCGGGCACACCGGAGCAGAAGCGTATGAGATGATGAGGGCTAAGAAATCAAAATTAGATACTATTCCGCGAGCCAGGTTTACGATTATTAAGCGCGATGGTAATTTGATCGCGGAAGATACTGGCTGTGTGCTGGCTGATACATTTTTTTTAGTAGATAAAAATATTACCGGCATGGCAACCGTTAAGTTTGATACGCTTGGCAATAGCACGATTTGCTATCAGCCAACTTCTTCAGATGTTGGGGATTCGAGTATTTCAGGTAAGATAAAGAAACAACAACATGCTCGAAAATATCACAGCTACTTCTATGTGTTTGAAAAAAGATAAATTTATAGGCTTAGTAGCAAAGGCAACGGTCTTTTTTGCAGGTAGCTTTGCCGGGTTGGTTTTAGCTGCCTTAGCAATGCTAGCTGTGCTTATTTCGTTAGGATTGCTATGATTTTATCGGCTTGCATCGGAACAAATGCAGATTTGATAAAAAACGCCTTTGAACTTTATGTTAAAAAAGGTAGCACAGTTGCAGATGTTACCTTTGGCAAAGGTGTTTTTTGGCAGAAAATTAACAAAGAAGCTTTTAAATTACTGGCAACCGATCTTCAAACAGGCGTTGATTTTAGAACCTTGCCATATGATGATAAGTCTATTGATGTGCTGTTGCTTGATCCTCCCTATATGCACGGCGGCGCGACTGTAAAACAGTCTATTAAAAAGTGCTATAAAAATAGCGGCATTGGCTCACATTTCGATATTGTTCGTTTGTACGCTGCCGGTATACTAGAAGCGGCGCGTGTTTTAAAGAAAAAGGGTATTATTATGGTAAAATGCCAGGATGAAATAGAGAGCGCAAAACAAAGATGGTCGCATGAAGAAATCGGGCAGCTTCTAGACTTATTTGGATTTTTAAGAAAAGATTTAATGATCTTGATGCAGAAAACTGAACCGGCGCGTCGATTCGATTATCAAAACACTGCTAGAAAAAACCATAGCTATCTTTTGATCGGAGAGTTGCGGTGATAAGTCTTAGAGCCGATCTTTCAAAATATGTACTTGATCCTCGGCTAGAGTACCTTAAAGATTGCCGAAGATGTGGAAAGCTAAACCCTGATCGCAACCCGCACGCGATTCAGGTTGTGCCAGGGGTTGGTAATCTCAACGCCCCTGCTTTGGTGCTATTTGAAGAGCCGGGCGAAACCGAAGCGCATTTCGGTTTTCCGGTGATCGGCCCTAGTTATATTTTCATCGAATGGCTGGAAAGCAAGTTCGGCTTTAATTTCTTACAGGATTTTTTTCTTACCAACGCGATCTTTTGCCGTGCTGGGGATCGTAAAGCAACAAAGGGCGAGCTTAATAATTGCCGCTATAATCTCGATGACATTATCCGGTTAATGCCGAACCTCAAGCTTATTGTCACAGTCGGCGGCATAGCGTTAAGGCAGATCGAAGGGGACTCAGCAGTGCTTTCGCTTAGGCAAGGATGCTTAGGCAGAATTAAAAATTACAGATTCCGTAACGGTGAAATCAGACAGGAAGAGCTTTATACACTGGCATTCAAACACCCTGCTTGGCTGCTTAGAATCCAAAATGAGTTTGGCCGAGAAGCTGCTAACCAAAAATACCTTGCCCAACTAGGTCTTTTAAAAGAAGTCTATAAAAACCTTGACAATCTTAATTTTACCCCGCCTTACGACTACACCTATTGTATGTCGGAAGAACAGGCCTTTGATGAACTTAACAAGCTCTTGACCGATCCGTATATCGAAAATATTGTATGGGATTTTGAAAGCGGCGGAATTTATAGAGGTTGGGGCGAGGCGGTTTGTCTTGCGGCCTCTTATAAGGATTACCAGGCAGTCGTATTTCCGCTCCGGCAGTACGTTATGACTGACGATGGCGCAATAGTACGCGCCAAACGCGGCAAGAAACTGCATAAACTGCAAGGCAAGCTAGTACCATTTTTTAGCGATACGTTCATTCCTAAATTTGTCGAAACTGGCAGGCCTTTGTGGCAGCCAATAAAGCAACCGACTAACAGACCGAGACCCTTTCCGTCCGGTTGGAATGTCTGGTTTGAAACCAGGGTGTTTCGTAATAGCTTAGGAATCGAGTTTATTCCTCGACCGGAACAAATGAACGAGTTTAGTGTTATGAACGCCTTGCTAGAGAAGCTCAACGAGGCCAGAAACCTTAATCTTGATGTAAAATGCGTACAAGGGATCGGAGAGTTTATCGCTAAAGAGGGCTTCGGTAAAATTCCGCCCTTCGATATTATGACTGCCTTTCGTTTGGCAACTAACGAACTTAACTCTCTCGCCTTGTCAAAAGTTTTATCTTGGGTTATGCCTTTGGAAGCTGATCAAAAAGACCCGATAGAAATCGAGCTAGGAAAAGACAGCCCAACAGTGCAGAATGAGGGTTTTGCGACGATGGCGATTAAGTGCGACTATTCCTTCGAAGAAATTAATAGATTGGGCAAGCTGCGTTTTCAAAAAGGCGTGTCACAGCTAACCGCTGTTGAAAGGGAAGTCATTGATAGGGTTTGGGCAGAAAAGGCAGGAGTTGGAAAACTGGAAACGCTCTTTTCACGCGCTGCTTTTGATGCCGATGCAGAAAGACGTTTAATCCCCCGTTGGCAGGAAATGATGCAAGATGGCGATTCGATTATGTTAAGAAGTGCTCTTTCTGGCGATATTTGGCTGGGTGAGCAACCAATGGGTTCTGGTATGAATGTTTACTTTGGCAAAGAATGATACCACAGGAAGCATTAGATAGAAACCTGGCCTTGATGAATGTTATCCAACCGCTAGGTTCGATATTAGATAAAATGACAGATGTAGGTACGGCTCCTATATCTGAAGAGGTTTTGCGATTTAAGGCTAGGGCATGGACAAATCGTATAAAGGAAGTGCGAGACACGATCTATTCCGACCCTCGTATCGGAACAAGGTTCAATCTAAATTCTAACCCGCAGTGCAAATCGGTTTTATACGGGAAGCTAAGATTTCCCGAAGTAAAACGCTACGATGCAGCCAACCGTAAAGAGACAGTAACTGTAAATCAATACGCTATAAATCTACTCTATTACAATACTAAAGACCCGTTGTTAAGAAGTTGGGGGTTGCTGCAAAGATTAAGGCATAGAAAAAGTAATTTCGTTGATAAGCTCCTGTTGTATAAACCGTGCCCGAAATGCACGGATAAGTCACGCTGGGCGTGTGATCACTGCGCTGGCTCAGGATACGGCGAGATACTAGGGCCTAATCCTCGGTACGTGTCTATTCGAAACGGTTGGTGGTGGTTGCATCCGGTATATCTTCAGCTTGCCGTTACCGGTCGTTTAAACTGCCTTGATCCAAATTTACTTCAGTGGCCGAGAAACTCCGTTACCTGGAATATAGATTGTCGTGATATTTTTGTAGCGCCGCCAGGAAAGTCGTTTGTGCTGACGGATCGTTCCAAAGCTGAAAGGCTGGTCGGGGCGGTTATTTTTAATGACCCGATTATGCTTGCCGAGGTTATGTCTGGTTCAAAAGCTTTCTCAGGACTGGCACAAGACTGTTTTGGGTTGACGGAAGCGGAATGCCGGAAGGGAACCGACTGGTACACGGCAATGAAAACGAGCGCCTATTCCGATCAGTATTTCGTGCAGGCTCAGACGCTTCACGAATATTTGATGAAACAAGACATTCATCTGCCTTTGGCCGAATGTAAACGAGTCTTGAGCTTTCTAGCAGATCGCTACGCAGCTTACAAAGCCAACGCAGAGCAATTTGTTTGGGAAAAACTGCGGATGCCCAGACCGCATACAAGAAACCTGCACGGTCGGCTATTTAGGTTTGAAATGCCGATTGAGCTTAGTGAAATGGAATTTCGCACGGTTAAGTATACGCGGAATGCCAAAGCACGGGCAGCATTTGCTGAGATGTGCCGTAAGATTGTTAGTTTTGTGATTCAAGGCTCGGCTACCGGAGATGATTGTCAGCTAACGGCTTTAAAGATTGTCGATGAGTTAGACCAAATAACAC
>PHFX01000095.1 GCA_007618135.1 Candidatus Brocadia sp. WS118
CCACGAGGAATGAAAATAATCGACGTAGTAATAAAGAACGCCAGAAGACGGGCCACGCTTGATGGTGCAGTGCGGCGTATATCACATCGATTCTGGAGCCAGGTTGAGGATAAGAATTATGAAATCGCCCTGATAGGGGACCGGAAAACGGTAGGAAGTTTAGTAAAATTTGCGGACAGAGAGCAGCGGAATAAAATCAAGCGCATCATATCACCCCATCAAATTGATAAGCTTGTTCCGGCCTTCAAATTGAAGAATGACGGAGCGAAAGACGGTATCGACCTTATAGTCATACCCCACCAGGACCACAAGAAATCAATCTACGATAAAGTGAGTAAATACCTCGGGCATGGTATTCCGATAATTACATTGTTTGAGGATCCGTTAATTCAGTACGGATCGCCTGAAAATCGGGCAATGGGTATCGGTGAACACAAAAGACTCCCTGAAAAAACCTATATCGTGGCGTCCTCGAGGAGAACGGGAAGCACAATGCTGTGCAGCTTTCTCAAGAATACCGCTGTGCTCGGCTACCCGGAAGAGTATATAGCGGTAAACGTAAGCGTACTGGCCGAGCATGGCATGATTAATCCCGGGTATGTGCTTGAAGAAGCAATAAAAACCAATCAAACTCCGAATGGTATTTTCGGGATAAAGATCAACTGGTCGGCTTTCGAGCAATTCAATAGCGCGGTTTTGCCGCACCTTAACACTAAAGAGCGGGAACTCTTCGAGAACTTGCTGCACAATTCGGCATATATCCATTTATCCCGTAGGAATAAAATAAGGCAGGCGATCTCCGACTGGAGGGCGATAGGTACCGGGATCTTTCATATTCGAAAGAATAGTCAAAACGGTATACAAAGACGGCATGGAACAAAGTTGCCGTACGATTACCCACGCATTAAGCGCCACGTCATTGATTTTGTCAAAGGAGACGAGGGGTGGAAAACTTTCTTTAAAGCAAATAACATCCATCCTCTGGAAATCGTTTATGAGGACTTGGTGAAGCACCCTGAAGAAGAGGTTACAAGAGTTCTCGATTATCTCTCGGTGAATTGCGCCAATCCATATATTGCCCCCGATACGAAAATGATGTCGGACGGGTACACGGAAGAAATATACGAAAGATTCGTTAAAGACATGGAGATGGAATTCGGGAAGGATGCCGTAAAGAGGCTCGAAGGAGTCGTGCCGGTTAATGATTTGAGCGCGGGAAAGGGAGAGAGGAAAAATCATGTCCTTGTAACACTGGCGACAAGAGAGTATCTCGATATGGCAAAGCAGTTGTTTTCGAGTGCGTATTTCAACGGGGGATGGGACGGGGATTATCTCCTGCTCGCTCATGATGTCCCCGACGACGAGCTGTCGTGGTTCACAGACAGGGGTATTCTCATAATGCATACGTCTCCGCTCTACGAAGGACAGCCGGGCGGAATGCACCGATGTCTCGCCGACAAGTTTCACATGTTTACCCCTTATTTCCGGAAATGGCGGACCGTGGTCTATTCCGACCTGGACGCCATTATAAAGGAATCCCTTGAGGAATTAAAAGAAGTGGATGGGTTCTATGCCGTCGAAGACTGGAGCCCAACGTTAACGGATCAGATCGTAAACGACAGGGATATACAAGATAGGGGCCTCGATCCTGCGAAATGCAGGGAAGTTATCAGGAAAGCAGAGCGGCACTATGAGATGTCGAGACGTCCTTTTTGCGCCGGCTTCTTCGCCTTTTCCACCGATATTATTACCGACGATATGTTCGACGATCTGAAAAGAATGATGGATGAATATCAAGTGGTAAGCAAACACGGCGATCAGTTGTCGATGAATTTTTTCTTCTATGATCGGTGGAAAGCGCTGAGCCATACTTTTAACGTGCTCGTTGCACAGGGAAAGACCGGTGCTTCTTACCGTACCGGAGCCCATACGAGATGGGGACTCGCAGAGGATCTCAGCGTTTACGTGCTTCATATATTCAATCCGAAGCCGTGGAATCAACAAAGCGATTATTATTGGGAATGGCTTGTGAACCTCAAAAGAGCGGATCAGATAGGTCTGTGCAAAGTGGATAAGGATTTTGACACCGGAATCGAAAACATAAAAAGGACGGAGAGCCGAATCCGGTTAAGAGAAAAGGGATATGAACTTATCGATCGATTCTTTCCCTTCAAGGGAGTATCGAGACGTTCTTTGCAGTACATTTATTGGAGATACATAACCCTCAGGAGAATAATGCGTTTTATCGTTGTGAACGCTGATTACAGGTTTATAAAGAGTCTCCTGGGAAAGGAACAATAGAAAAACATTAAGTGTCGGATTAACTAAGATGATGTTCGATCGCGGGGAAAATAAGGTTGAGTATGGTGGCGACGGGTGGAATCGAACCACCGACACGGGCCTTATGAGAGCCCTGCTCTGCCTCTGAGCTACGTCGCCGGATTTTAGCGGTTTGAAATGCTCTAGTTTGCACCGGACAGGTTGCCTGCCTGTCAATCGGAAGCTTTGAAATATATCACGCGTCCGTCAAGTTTCAAGTATCCCGAATGCCTTAGGCGGAAAGATGCAAACAGGTACGGGAATCGTGCTTTTTACGCTGCCATGTATTTTTATCGGAAAGCGCGGTTTGAAACGTCAGCCAAGATAAATATTTTATTGTAATATCAGGGGCTTGTGGCGTATTTTAAGCGCCGAAAAAATACCCCTTGACACTTTAAGTAAAATACTTTATTTTTATTACTAATCTTAACCGCAAAACTTAACAAGTCATCCTCCATCCTCCTTTAAAAAGGGAATGCTCGCGAGACAATCGGGGCATTCCCTTTTGTTTTATTAACGCGTGTGATTTCACGGCTCATGATTTCCCTCCCCGGCGCATAATTCTTCTTAGACGCTGAAAATATTAGTGGGTAATATATAAACTCTGTTGGAGATACTCTCGCCGTTCCACCGGAAAAAAACTCTATGAGACGCAAAAATATAATAATCGCTTCGTTCGTAATGCTCTTTTTAGTCGCCGCGGGGTGGGGGGTGATCCTCTACAAGCTCTGGGACCATAAGACCAAGGAAGATTTTTATGGAAACTCGCTCGAAATGGACATACCGGACTTCACGCTCACGGACCAGAACGGCGATAAGGTGAGCCTGAGCGACTTCCGGGGGGAGCCGGTATTTCTCTTCTTCGGCTATACGCACTGCCCGGACATCTGCCCCGTTACGCTTTCCGTCCTTAACGGAGTAACCAAAGAGGTGGGCGAAGCCGACAAGGATAAATTCAAGGTGCTCTTTGTCACCATAGACCCCGAGCGGGACGATCCCGAGACGCTAAAGGGTTACGTCCCCTACTTTAACGAAAGCTTCACGGGCCTTACGGGGACACCGGACGAGATTAAAAAGGTCGCCAATTCCTTCCGCGCCTTTTATATGAGGGAGGAGTCTGACTCGGAAGCCGGATATCTTATGGGGCACACATCTGCAGTATATCTTCTCGATAAAAACGGCAAGGTAGTATTGAGATATCCGCAGGACAAGATGGACCCGAAATCCATAGCGGGGGATTTGAAGAAGATACTCTAATAAGGAAACATTTATAAAGGCCAATATAAGGTCAAAATAATTCATGGTGAGGAGAACGAAATGAAGAGTCTATTTCTCGCATTAGCACTTGCACTTTTTGCTTTCAGTTATTCGCACGCCGAGGATACGGTAACCGTTACGGACGCGTGGGTGAGGGAAGTCCCACCGGCGTCCACGATATCGGCCGCGTACATGAAGATCGCAAACAGCGGCGACAAGGACGACAAGCTCGTAAGTGCCTCGTCCACGGCGGCTGAAACGACCGAGATACACCTTAGCTCAGTAGACGACAAGGGCGTTGCCAAGATGGAGAAGGTTGACGGCGTTGTGGTTGCCGCCGGCGAGACCGTCGAGCTCAAGCCCGGAAGCTATCACATCATGCTGATTGGGCTCAAGGAGCCGCTTAAGGCCGGGGAGAATGTAGAAATAGTCCTCGACTTCGAAAATGCCGGGGAGGTAACGGTGAGCGCCCCGGTGAAGGGAATGGATAAGCAGTCGCACGAAGACCACAGCCACCATTAAGAATGAAA
>PHFX01000252.1 GCA_007618135.1 Candidatus Brocadia sp. WS118
ATGGAGATATAAATTACCAGGGTATAATTTTAAGCGATAAACTTAAGACTTGTGTAAAATGCTTTTTCAACGGACAGGATATAATTACGCAATATAATCTTATTCAGCAATAATTTAGGATTAGTTGATTCTTGGACCGGTATTATAAGGTCAAATACTGTAAAATCTTGTAAGATTTATGGAAAATATCTGACACTGTATTTTAGAGAACAACGATATTATTAACTGTTTTTGAATACTCGACTGGACTTTATATGGGACTTCAACTATTTTATAGACAATTTACTAAGCTACCTTCGCTAACCGGTCTGTACGCAATGATCTGAGATATTCCCTCGGCGACATGTAGCCGAGCCGTTTCTGGATTCTCGTCACATTGTAGAAGCAATAGATGTACTCAAACACTGCTGCTCTCACGGATTCTTTCGTCTCGTAGTGCGTCCAGTGTATCAGCTCTTTTTTCATGGTCGCGAAGAAGCTTTCCGACCATGCATTGTCTCCCGGCATCCCGACTCGCGAAAAACTCTGACGCAGTCCATGCCGCTGAAGCAAATCCATCACTGCTTTTGACGTGTATTGGCTACCTCTGTCGCTGTGAAAGATACACCCCTTGGCCAGTTTAGTCCGCGCCAGCATTGCCATGATCGTGTTGAGTACGAGTTCCTTCGTCATTCGATCCGCCATATAGTCTCCCAGCACGTCGCCTGTTACGATATCCCGTATGACACAGTGATACATGAATCCCTCGGCTGTTCTCAAGTAAGTGATATCGCTTGTCAGCCCCATTCGTGCTGCGATTGGGAACTCCTGTTCCCTGAGGATATTTGGATATCCATCGCCTCGTGCCTTTTTACTATTTGTTAGGCTCTTGGTTTTATGCCTGTTATGGCATGAAGTCAGAGACATCTCTTCCATCAGATCTCTGCATTTCACCCGCCCGAGTCGTTCGCCTCTTTTTCGAAGTTCAGCAATGATTCTGTCTGGTCCATAGGTGCCTCTGCTTCCTATGAATTCTTCTTTGATTCGCTTCTTCAGATGCGCTTTTCGGTTTTCAGCAACTTCCCGATTCCGGAGCCAGGCATAATAGCTCGTTCGTCCTACCTGCAATATCCCGGCCCACTTCGCTACAGGGTGCTCAGGATGCCCCTGTATAAATCGATATCTTACTTCTGGTGACTCGCGAAGTAGGCCGCTGCTTTTTTTAGCATGTCACGTTCCATTCTGGTTTCCGCGAGTTCCCTTCGCAATGCTCGATTCTCTTCCTCCAGCGTCGCATACTTCGTCTTGTCGCCATCCGACGTGTATTTTCGTCGCCAGTTGTATAGCAGATTTTCATGAATCCCTAGATCTTCCGCTATTTCTCTCACAGCCTTTGGGCTTGCACACGATAACTTGACCGCATTCTTCCTGAAGTCTTCGTCGTATTTCTTCCTGATCTGTCCCATTTTCTGCCTCCGATTTCTGGTCCTTTGTTTCGTTCCTTCCATCTTAGCAGATTGTCTTTTATTTTAGCATGCTCCCATCGTTGAGATTCCCCTTCTTTACTAAATTCTGTCTACAAATATGTTTCATTCTTTTTTCTCTTCGTATAAATTCTCTTTTCCTGAAATTATCGAGATTCATAATCATCTCCCCTTTATGTCATTTATGTTATGTTTCAGCACCACACACATTTTTCATTTCGGCATTCACTAAGAGAAGACCGTTCGAAACAACATATTTTGAGCAAGGAAACTGTTATCTCTTTCATGTTAGGTGTGCGCAACTGTTTTCAACTATGGAAAAAATGCATACAATATCGTATTAAAACACAATAACGTAATTTTCCGGACATTCCCCTCCGTACCTTTATTTGCACAGTTTGCGTTTCCCTGTTCCGTTAAGCGGGTTCAGGCTGTTGATTTTACAAAAATACTGATAAAACTCCTGTACAGCATCCGACTGATCGGTTTCGAAGACTGCCCCGACCATCTCAGACAGCATCTGGTTTGCCGCTGCTGTGGAACAGTACTTAAATGCAACACCTCCCCAGCGGGAAGGGGCAGCCTGATTCAATTGGGGCCAAAACAATATACAACGATCATTCGGTACCAGTAGATGGTATTTCGGATGTCCCTTTATGATCCCGGTACTGACCTCCTCACCAAAAAAGTCTTCCTCCACCATAAACGCGCCAACCAGCTTTCGCTCGGTTTCCTCTTGGCCTTTAAGACAGCTCGTGATCAGGCAAAGGGAATTGGGTTTTACCCGATCCAAAACTCTTGGCAATCCTTTAGACGCTCCGCTTAAATATGTTCCGGCCGAAACAGAGAGCGTTTGAAAAACACTGTCAATTTCTTCAGAAGGAATGTCCATAACAAGGTGAGAATTTGCGGAGATCTTGAAGTTCAGCAATTTCTGCCTGCGCTCGTTTTCTTCCTGCTCAATCCGTTTTTGCCTTTGAGCAACAGCCTCTTTCTCCCGAATCAGTTTTTCTACATGTTCCTGAACGCGCTGACCTTTGAATACCAGAAAACGCTTAAAAGCATCGGGATATATGAATCTTTTTTCAGTTCCACGAAAACTGATGGTGATAATTGTATCCGTCAGTTCTGTTACTGTTCCCACCCCAAACGTTTTATGATTGACCATTTTTCCTATGACGTTCATCACGCGCCCTCCCTCCTGTAAAAAAGCAGCCCAAACGCGAAATAAGCTGGCAGGGCTGCTTTTAAAGTTGCTCCAGATAATTATTCCGTCGGCTCAGACAGATCCGAAAACCCTTCGACGGATCGTTTTTTCTCACTGATTCGAAGAACAATGCTGTTTGGGTCGGTTTGTAATTCAACATTGTTGCTTTGAAATTCCGGGATATCGCCGACTGTGATGACTGTGCCGATGGGACAGTCTTCAAGGTCTACTGTCACCGTATCCAGTAAATACTCCGGTTCCGCCGCATGGGGGATTTGCATCTGGATTTGCTCTAAAACACCCTGCACCTTATCCTTGTTCAAAAGAACAATGTCGGCAACACTGTTCGCCTTCTTTCCTTTTTCCAAGCTCTGAAAGCTGATATGGACGATCTCATTATTTATACTGTTGTAGTCCAGTTCCTTGATAAGGGTGTGATAACGCTTCCCCTCCACCTGGACATCCACCAAGCTTCCTGTCCTCTTGGTCTTTCTGAGCAATCTTGCCTCGGAAGATGAGATCTGAACAGAAAGAGACTCTTCCAATCCAGCCCCATAGATCGCACAGGGGACAAAACCAGAACGTCTGAGCTGTTTTGCTTTGACCTTTACATCCCGCAAGTTGGCCTGAATAGAATCCATCTTTTTTTCCTCCTATTTAAAGATTTTTTACATCTATAAAAAATATAAAAAAGAGGGTATTTTTAATTTGTGCCGGAAGACACAAAGTAATAAAAGCCCTTCTGTAAAGACGGTTCTTTTGCAATTTCTTTTTTATTATAGCACAAGTCGCCCCAAAAAGCAAATCATCCTACAATCCACCTATCCTCTTGT
The DNA here is from genome assembly GCA_007618135.1 of Candidatus Brocadia sp. WS118. Taxonomy (GTDB): domain Bacteria; phylum Planctomycetota; class Brocadiia; order Brocadiales; family Brocadiaceae; genus Brocadia. The sequence goes on from PHFX01000252.1 coordinate 3,504, forward strand.
GCTTACACATCCTCGAATCAACAAATATCCACATCGCTTTCCATCAGTGCTTCTTTTGCTTGAAGTATTTGTCCATGTTGGTTTCCCTACGGATTTGTTGGACGCGAAGCCAGTCATCTTTAGCGATGATCGGCTCGTGATGCCCTTCGATGAAATACTGCGGCTCGTGACCGCTGTTTTTCACGCTTTTGTGAGTGAAGAAGTCGACCGTTACAGTTTTTTGACACAGGACATCCCCGCAGTATTTTTCATTGCGGAGTATGCCGAGGACGCTACCGGCACTCCATGTGGTCAGACCCTTCACCGTTGGGATTTCGTTTCTGGTCAGTAGTTCCGCGATTTGCGGGGACGAGTATCCGTCCAAGTACAGGCTGTATATGGCGCGTACCACTTCGGCTTCGTATTCGTTAATAGTCCAATCCTGCTTCTCTCCAAGCTCATAGCCCAGTAGCGCCCAGTTTGGATGAATGCCAACGCCTTTTGACCAGCGTCGCTTGTAGGCCCATTTGATGCTCTTGGACTTCTGCTCGGATTCGCTCTGGGCGACAAGGCTCAAAACCGTG
>PHFX01000148.1 GCA_007618135.1 Candidatus Brocadia sp. WS118
AGACGTTCGCATCGAAGAATATCCTCTTCGAGTACCGGGTCAGTAACGCGAGCCGACTCAATTGCAATATTACCCAGGAAGCCAATGCCGAACGATCCAGCGGATGGTGAGTAGCTAACGTGGCCATCCATCGACACCGCTCCATCCTCGATTACAAGCTTGGCGAACTGGTTAACATAGGGTTGAAAAGGCCGGAGCGCCACTTTGGAGAGTTGCATGTCTAACTCAGACGCAAGAGAGTCGAATGCTACCTTCCCGGCAACGCGAATTGTTCCTGTCTGATTTAAACCTGCCTGCAATTCAATATGCGCAGTGCCGGGAGTGCCGATTTGAACATCTTTAAGCTTCATGTTAACCGGCGATACTTCAAGATGCGCAGAAGGTTTTGTGCTACGGTCTTCCATATGAAATGCGTAATCTGCTATCTCAATCTTACCGATCGTGACGTGCCAGGTATCAGATTTTTCTTGTTCCTGAGATTGTGCCTGCTCTGAACCTTCGACCTGTTTTGGCTTGAACATCGTCAGCAGGCTGATACTACCATCCTCATTCCTTATAACGTTGATTTTAGATGAATCACTTTGAATACTGGCAACGGTTAATTGTCTCTTTTCGTAATCAATGTCTGCGCCACTCATAGTAAGACTCGGCAGACTAATAACTTCTTCCTTATCATCCTTCTGCACAACCGTAAGGGACCGAACGTTTATATTTCCACTTTGCACCAGAATGCGCGGCTTTTCACCGGTGCCATCGAATTCGTAATTTCCGCTTATATCCAATTCACCACCCGCTATCTCGAAATTAAGCTGCTCCTGCAGATACGACCACAGGCTTCTTAGTTTAATTCCGGAAAGCTCCAAACTGCCTTTTGAGTACCGTGGAGACACACTGATATTGCCACGATATTTCAGCGCTTCACCCTGGTCTGTGGTAGCTTCGAACTCATACAGGCCTTCGCGATTGGGTTGGGTCGTAAAATTCTTCAGTGAAAAGCTCACGGCATTTATCTGCGCCTTGAAAGGAGTTGTCCGGCTATGATCTTCAAAGATAGTTTGACCACGGTCAACAATAAGATGTTGAATCAGAAGCGGAACCATGGTTCCTTGTTGCACCGTGCTTTTTTCTTTGTTAACTACCAGAATGTCCTGAAAATTGAATGTTTTATCCTTCAGTATTTTGACGCACACATAGGGAGCTGTCATGTGAAGCCGGGCAAAGGTGTATGTCCGGCGAAACAGAGAGCTCACCTGGAAATTTACGTAGAGCTCATCAAAACCAATGAATCGATTGCCATCCGGTTCATGCATCTCAAACTTTCGCATGGTAGTTGACAATGCAAATGGATTTACCTGCAGTTTGCCGAGTTCGACGTGTCTTCCCGTCCGATCTGTAAGTGTTCTTATCAACCGGGGCTTAATTAACGGCGGCAATAGCAAAAAGCCTATTCCTGCATAAAGGGCAACCAAAATGCAGCCAATGGCCGTTATACGAGCCGGCCATGACCACGAAGCATAGGTGCGACCGATACGAAAGAAGGACTTGACATGAAACACGAATTTTCTCCTTATATATTTTGTAATTGTTTCATATTACTCTTTTTCATTCATATATCAACACATATTTTCATCGGTTATTAGGAAGTAATAAAAGCTTTACTAAATATTTTTCGATACTGAAAGTCGTTTTCAGGATACAAGAAATACCAGTATTTAGAAATAAGAGTATAAAAATCTTGTTTAAAAACCCTAAAAATAAGTATACTTTGAAATATAATACCTAAAGAATGAAATTACGAAATGGTTTTATGGGAGGGATACAGATCATGGAAGGGAAAAATTATATCAATGGGATATTCGAAGAGGGTTCTTCCGGTGACCAGTTTGAGAGCAGGAATCCTGCTAACACTGATGAGGTATTGGGAACATTTCCGCTCTCTGCAGGAAAAGATGTGGATAATGCTGTCAGCGCAGCAAAAGTCGCCTATAAGGGATGGAGATGTTTGTCGCGTATTAAACGCGGTGAGTATCTGGATGAATTTACCCAGCTCTTAAAAAAAGACCGTGAGGAAATATCCCGGCTGGTTACGAAAGAGTGTGGGAAGGGGATCGTAGAGGGCAGGGCAGACGTAACGGAAGGTATCCACATGTGCCAGTATGTATTTGGCACGGTGAGGATGCCTCACGGTGATGTGATTGATTCGGAGATTCCGGAAAAAGACGCATTTTTGCGCAGGAAACCAAAGGGGGTTATTGCGGCAATTACGCCCTGGAATTTTCCTTTTGCCATCCCCCTGTGGCTCATCTGTCCTTCAGTCGTGGAAGGGAATACCGTTATTCTCAAGCCTTCCAGAGAAACTGCGTGTACAGCGAATAAGATTGCCGAATATGCACATAAGGCAGGGTTTCCTCCGGGTGTTATTAACGTGGTACATGGAGGATGCGGCGATTTACTGGTGAAACATCCAGATGTTCACGTTGTGTTGTTTGTTGGTTCGAATGATGTGGGTACAGGGATAAAGCAGATTGTTGTCGGATTTCACGACAAGATGTGCGCCTGTGAAATGGGAGGGAAAAATGCCATAATCATTCTTGATGATGCCAACCTGGATATTGCGGTGAATGCTGCCATTATCAGCGCATTTAAGACATCGGGGCAGAGATGTACCTCTGCAAGCAGGCTTATAGTGCATGAAAAAGTGTTAAATGCTCTTGAGAAGAAGTTTATAGAACTTACGAAAAGAATAAAGATTGGCAATCCTTTGGATGAAACCGTATTTATGGGGCCGGTGATTAATCAGGCGGCAGCGGAAAAGATTGCACGATACAATGATTTGGCACGAAAAGAAGGGGCAGAGGTGCTGTGCGATGGGGGGATTCTTGATAGTGAGCCGTATAAAAAGGGGTACTTCATGTCTCCCTTTGTGTATCGTATGCAAAATAATCCGAGGAGCCGGGTACTCCGTGAGGAGGTGTTCGGGCCACATGTTGCAATAATTCCTGTAAAAAATCTTGACGAGGCTATCGAGGTGCATAATGACACCGATTATGGACTTTCCTGCTCAGTAATTACTGAGGATTATAGGAAGGCAAAGAAGATACGTGATGAATGTGAATATGGCCTTGGCTATGTAAACCTGCCAACGATTGGGGCCGAGGTGCATTTACCATTCGGTGGAGTAAAAAAGAGCGGAACCGGCTTGCCATCGGCAAGTACGCTGATCGATGTAGTTACGCACCGTACGGCATGGACGATGAATTATGCAAAGGAAATCAAGATGGCTCAGGGATTGACCGTAAAGTTATCGTAGACTCTGATAGCAACTGATGCCTATAAATTCCAAAAAAAGTCAGGCTTTTTCATCTCAAAAGAAAAGGCGTATTTTATCAATGCCGAGGTTCATCCGGTCTGAACACTGAATGATATCTTCAGACTATTTTTTCATTTTGCATCGTGGCTGGATAAACGTATTTGCCCTGGTACCAAACCGTTATTACATGATTGCCTATGCCCTTATCCGTTAACTATAGCGGTGTAAAAAAAATCTCGCGGGAATGGCGATGGGGGATCGTTATTATGTACACTGCGGCAATCTATGCCTTTTTGCCTTTTGGGCCAGCGTTTTGGAGATATGTATTAGGTCATTGGGGAAGCGAGTTGAATTATTTAGGCGTATTTCTTGCATGCCTGGTAGGGATTTATTTTTTGGTCTATTTACTATTCCAAAAACAGGAGAAAAACATTCCTGTCTATATCGCCTATTTTTTTATATCCCTGGCGTGTCTGGCATTGCTGAAATATATGTGTGTATGTGGAGCAGAAAGGTTTCACTTGCTTATGTATGGAGTGTTAAGCTGCATGGTGTTTTGGTCGTTAAAACTTGATATAAAAAGCAAACGAATATATCTCTACACGACCCTTTTGGTGTTTTTGTTGGGTGCAATTGATGAGCTTATTCAGGGTATTCTACCAATGCGGGTTTTTGATGTAAGAGACATCTTTATGAACTGGCTTTCCAGCGGTATGGGTGAATTGTTTATTGCGTTTGTATTAAGGCCAAATGTAACCGTTTAGCCTATCGGGATAGCAGGCCAATAAATATGGAAAATAGCACATGGTAAAAGGGTGTGTGGTTGTACATCGTTCCATAATCACGGTAGTATGCTGCATGCTGCTGCTCTTTTCTTTAAAAAATAAATCTGAATCTGCTCACGATCTCCCGAATATACTCCTTTTGACAATCGATGCCTGTCGTCCTGACCATTTTGGTTGCTACGGGTATACCCACAATACTACTCCACATATTGATAAACTTGCAAAGGAAGGAGTACTCTTTACTCACGCTTTTAGTCAGTCGGCGTGGACTACCCCCGGTATCTTGTCGATATTTACCTCTCTTTATCCTCCTGTTCATGATGTAGATGCAAAGGATAAGACCCTGAGAAATGGTATATTGACCTTGCCCATGGTTTTAAAAAGAAGTGGATACAGAGTGCCTGTGTTACCAAGATTTGTAGATATTCCTAATTACTGGCATCTGTGTTTTGATATGGTTGACCATGAGCAATTTCAAGATGAAGAAGGGGAAGATTTGCTGAAATTGTTGGAATCCTATAAAAGGGAAAGGTTTTTTATTTGGTACCACTATCATGGACTCCATTTACCATATAATCCTCCCAGTCCTTACGATAAAATATTTCAGGAAAATAGGGAAAATAACACATCAGGAGAATCCGAGACGGTTTCAACAATAAAAAAGAAGAGTGTCATTAAATATGGTTCCGTAAATTTTAATGACGGAGATAAAAAGACCATAACTGCACTTTATGACGGGCAATTACGGCAATTGGATGACTATGTAGGGCGACTTATAGGAGAGATGAGGGCGTTTGGCATAGTGGAGAATACCTTACTTATTGTGACTTCAGATCACGGAGAAGAATTGTTTGAACATGGTTTTATTGGACACGCATCCACATCATTGAAAGCAAAATTATATGATGAAATCATTCGTATACCGTTGATAATCTGGTATCCCAGAAAACTAAAACCCAGGGTTGTAGCGGAAATGGTTCGTCAAATCGATATTATGCCAACAATTCTTGATTTACTTGATCTGCATATTCCTGAAGGATTGCAAGGGAATTCTTTGCTTCCGCTCATGAGAGATAAAGCATTCGATACATCACGATCAGTACCTGAATGTTTTAGACAGAGAGCAGTTTTTTGTGAAACGATTCTCGGAGGGTATCAAAGTACGAAAGAGATGGAGAAAATTAGACTCAGATGCGTAAGAACAGAAAGATGGAAATTAATTTATACGTCAGGATTAAATGGGGATGCCTATGAATTATATGATCTAAGGAAAGACCCTAAGGAAATAAACAACATCGTGGACGAACATCCTGATATGGTGAAAGAGTTAAAAAAAGACCTCTTTCAGTGGATTACACAAACAACTCCAAAATGAACTTCATCGCAAAGAAGGAGGATATGAGCATATAAAGTACTGAACAGAAAAAACAGCATATTTGCATAGAGAGTAAAGATTACAGGTTGTATCTCACATTTCACCCCGATAATAATTGGTCTCTAACTGCCTTGCTTTCGGAAATTCCAAGAATTCTTGTTTATATGTTCTCTGCTTTTCAAACATGAAAAATATTCCCCATGCCATGGTCGGAAAGAGAACGGCCAAAGATTTTGCAACGGCAGGCGGGAAAGGATAAAAATTGCTTCCGCCAAAAGCTTTTAGTTTATAGCCGCCGGGGAAACAACTCTCAAGAAATTCTACCATATCTTCCCTGGTAAATCCTCTTATATGAGCTGATGCGGTTTTTATAGAACTCGGTTGTTTACCAAGTACCAGTAATATTCTATTGTGCAGCGATGCCAGGTTTGGCACACCAACAATAACTTTACCGCCAATCCGTAAAACTCTCGTAACTTCATGGAATATCCAGAATATCTCTTTTGAATGCTCCAGAACTTGGTTGGCGATAATGATATCTACTGAAGCATCACAAAAAGGAAAGGTATCTCTCTCAATATTGATAGAATGAACAGTAACATTTTTTTGTGTTAATTTGTATACGTTTGCTGGAGAGACTTCAATTGCATGAAGGACAGAATTTTGATTGATCATGCTTGCAATCATTAAATCGTCTCCGCATCCAGCTCCAATATCAAGAACTGTTTGATATTGACCGACTGATGCCAGAAAATTTTTAATGAGGTGTCGGCCATAGTTTAATAAACGGTCAATCATAGACTTTCCTGTTGTTATTTTGCCGATGTAGTTTCAACCGAAAAAATATCAACAATAGGTTGTTGAATTACCTGAGGAAATATTTGTTGAATACCACAAAACATTTTTATTTCCTAACCGTAACCCTTACAATTTGTTTTGCCCCGTTTTTCTTGTAGTATAGGATTTCTACTTTCAAATCGCTGACAAAAGCAGCCAAGAGGGTATCAAACATTGCCTTACTCGTTCCGTGACCGTAGGAGTCAGAAAATACCAAACTAAATCCATATATATCGCTGTCATCCTTGAGTTTGACCAGAATTTCGGCATTGAGATACTCCTCAGTACCAGGACGGCCATACCCTATGCCAGTCGCCTGGCTTGTTAAATATTCAATCCTGCTAAAAGATGTTTTTAATATATCCTCAGTATCAGGGCGGTGATCTATGTCAATCGATGAACTGGGTGCGTACTGAATGTTTTTGATTGAGGTTCTTGCACTATCAGCATGAGTATTTTCAGCCTCTGGCCAAATGATTACGAGTAAAGACAATGCGATAATAAAAAACTGTTTTAACATTTATGCATCCTCTCTCTATGTAAAAGTATTCTTTTTTAGTACAATATCTACCGCTTGTTCGAAGTTATCAACCTCAATTATTCTAACATAGTTAGGGATAAAAATGCTTATTGAAGAGCCCTTGGCAATGATGATTTCGTTTATGAAATGTAATTCCCTTAAAACGACTTCTATTTTACCATCAAGAGATTCTGAAGGAATCGTTCTTCCTTCTTCATTTAATCTGCCAGTTACTGCAATATTTTCAGGGATAGGTTGCTTCATAAGCAGGGCATAATAACAGAGGGTTGCCGGAAGTCCCGCGTTTTGTAAGTTGCGGCCGGAAACTATCTTTGTCACGCCTTCTTCAAAACGGTATTTTATATGAGTTATTATGGGTAGGGTTATATTATGGATGTGCTTAGATTGAATAAATTGGTTTACCAGCATATTGCTGGGTAAAGAAATATTTTCAGGTAATATAGCTGTGGTATCTTGTAATGAAGTTGCATCTTCTAGGAATTCACACCTCAGACAGGTAGAAAAACTTATCATGGAATTGTAGGTAAGAAGTGTCCTAACCTCACCTATTTTTGGTTTAGGTTTATATGACGGATTCGCAAGCTTATCATCAAGGAGGATATCCAGGAGGCTGTCTTCCCAAATCCTCCTTTCAGGTAACGGTGCCTCGTTGATGTAACTCGTGATACGATCCCTGAGTTCCGTCCGTTTTTCAGGATTTAGATAGCCGGGGATTTTATTGAGGGCATATTGGATTACAGTTAATATGTCTGATATGGTTGTACCACTTAAACCAAAATCATCCTTTTCCAATTCAGAACATACAAATTCATTGGGACAAATCTTGCAGTATTCGAGCCCCTTATCACATTTTTGGAGAATATCGTCTAGGTACTTTATGTAGTTCCCAATTTCCAGATGTTGCTTTGGGCTGAAGTTCATAGGAATTTTCTAAATTACTCAAGTAAAAGGCCGATAATATTATTGTTTTTACCAATAAGTGAGGAAGTTAAAATTGTCATACATGTCTCAATTTTAGGGTAAAAATTTAATGAAGAATAGAAAAATTGTAAAATCAGAAGACAATTACCAAATAAATAATTTTACCAAAAAAGAATGCGAAGTATTAAATAACCGATATTTTGAATTTCAAGTGCTTTGTGCTTTAAGAAAAAACTTAAGAAACGTTGTAGAATTGGCTCAGCAAGATAGCATATTATATGCTCGCAATACTATTTATGCCCGTAAAGGGATGTAGTTTGCTTCGTTAATTCAACGGCCTTTTCAGAGAAATAATCTGCAGGCAATTTCGCTATGAGCAACTCATCTGTTATGAGTCGGCATATTGATGCGTATATCCTAGACTTCGGAAATGGGTTTCAAGAATTTAAAAATTGGATAAAATATATGAATTATAGCCTGTTTCTGGAACATACTCATTCAAATGAATATTACAGAAGCAAACAATTATATATTAATCAGAAGGAGCTGAGCTGTCATGAAAAAACACTTTAAGGGTGATTGCACGCATTGTAATGAATATCCCCATGAGTGTGATGAATGTTGCAGTGAGGTAAAGGCATCGGTAAATTTGAAATCCCGCTATCGTAATAAAAAGCGCGATTTTAAAAATGATAACGCAATAGTATACAACAATTAAATTGTTGTGTGCAAGGGTAATCCCAACATATAGAAAGACCCTCTGATGCCACGTATGGAGCAGGGCGTATCACCCTCATTGTTTATTTAGTGAATATCAACTTACTCATAAGTTATCATAAAGTGTGGTAAGAATCTTAATAACTATGCATCCCGTGAAGAAAGGAATACAGTATATGGTTATTAACGAAAATACTATACAGAATGAGTTTGTCTGTCCTCATTGTAAGGGTTATGCGTTTATATTTATTGGCCTACAAAAACAAAAGGGGTTATTCGAAAATCATGAATTGTGGTGCTGCAAGAGTTGCCATAGCACCTTTGCAAGAGAAACGATAGATGTAAAAAATTCAATGGAAAATGAGACTTTTAATAAACGAGCATTTCAGTATTACTGCAAAAGCAGATTTGCTAACGGATGAAATTACCCAATATAATCTTTGAAACACTGCCGGTAGGACCCCTTGCAGTAAACTGTTATATCATCGGCTCCAAAAAGGACCATAATGCAGTTGTCATTGATGCTGGTGGAGACCATGAAGAAATCCTGAAAACTCTAAAGAAACACAACCTCATCCTGCAATTCATACTAAACACTCATGCCCATTTTGATCACGTAGGCGGAGTAAGACCTTTGCAAGATCTGACTAAGGCAAAGTTTCTTCTCCATCGGGAAGACTGTGTCCTTCTTGATTATCTCAATGACCAAACAGAGGCCTTTGGATTACCGGCTATTCCCATACCAAAGGTGGACAAACCGCTTGTTGATAATGAGGTGATACTGATCGGAAATGAGACTATACGAGTTATACACACACCTGGCCATTCTCCTGGCAGCATCTGCTTTCTCATCGATAATGTCGTGTTTACGGGGGATACTCTCTTTGCCGGTTCAATTGGAAGAACTGATCTTTATGGAGGTTCTTATCATGAGTTGATAAGCTCAATAAAAATCCGTTTATTTACCCTGGAAGACCATTTCATTGTTTATCCAGGACATGGTACATTTACAACGATTGGCGAGGAAAAACGGCATAATCCATTTTTTTATGATTAAGAAAACAGTATCTTCATTTCTGTAATCGAGAATTTCACGAATTGGTCTACCCCATAAATTCCTTCCTGAATCTACGTACCTGTTCTTGAAAAGTCTTAAGGCAGAAAATACGGTTGATTTATCAGTAACATCAAGTTACGAAGAGTTCTGGCCGGTTTGATTACCTTTTTATTGTTTTCTTTTTCAAAGACGTAAGAAATAGTTTTGCAAGTTACCCGGTAATGGCGGGTATTGACCCTACTACCGTAAAAGAGCTTATGGGACACAAAGATTTTTCGATGACCCTGCGGTATTCTCACCTTGTACCAAAACCAAGGTTAAGGCGGTAGATGTATTGGATAATGTCATGACAGCAAAACCAACTGTACAAACACGATACAATTTGAGAGAGGCGACCAATGGTTAATGTCCTGAAACCCTTAATTTTAGTGGTCGGGGTGGCGGGATTTGAACCCACGACCTCTTGAACCCCATTCAAGCGCGCTAGCCAAGCTGCGCTACACCCCGACAAATTTCTTATTATAGTATCTTTTGGCCCATTATCAACTTAAATCTCGTTGAAATATTTTGACATTGACTTTATTATCTAATATAATTCAATTTAATTTCTTTTAAAAACTTGCCCTGGCTAATTCATGGGTAATACTCTATAATTTTTAATTAAACTGCATGGACAAAAAAAATAAAACCAGGAAATCACGATTTTCCTTCGGATATATCTTCTTATTTCTTGCCATTATGTATGTGGCACAAATGTTTTTATCCCCAAAGGCTGAAGAAATCTCATACAGTCAGTTCAGGTTGTATCTGAAGAATGGTTATATATCAGATTGTACCATAGGGAATAATTTTATTCGTGGCCATTACAAAAAATTATCCATTGAGGGTGACAAAGAAGAAAAAATTGCATTTGTTACCGTGCCGGTACAGGACGCCGAATTGGTTAATGAGCTTGAATTACAAAAGGTCAGATTTAAAGGTGCAGTCGAAAACAATTTCTTGAAAAACATTCTGATGTGGTGGGTTTTTCCTTTTGGCATTATGGCACTCGGGTGGTTCTTCCTCTTTAAAAAAGTTGGTGGGATGGGTTCGCCATTTATGTCATTCGGAAAGGCGAAAATAAAGTTATATTCGGATAATGGATCGCAGAAGACTACTTTCGTTGATGTTGCAGGATGTGACGAAGCGAAAGAAGAATTAAAGGAAATTATCGATTTCCTTTCGTATCCGGAACGATTTCAAAAACTGGGAGGTAAAATTCCCAAAGGGGTGTTACTGATTGGTCCGCCAGGAACGGGAAAGACGCTTCTTGCCAAAGCCGTTGCGGGAGAAGCTGGGGTGCCATTCTTCTCGATTAGCGGTTCTGACTTTGTCGAAATGTTTGTTGGAATGGGCGCTGCCAGGGTGCGTGATATGTTTGAGCAGGCAAAGGCAAAGGCCCCATGCATTATTTTCATTGATGAGATCGACAGTGTTGGCCGTCAACGTGGCACAGGGCTTGGCGGCGGCCATGACGAGCGAGAACAAACCCTTAACCAACTTCTGGCTGAGATGGATGGCTTTAATGCACAGAAAGGAGTTATCATTATTGCTGCGACTAACCGGCCCGACGTGTTGGATAATGCACTGCTGCGACCCGGACGCTTTGATCGTCAAGTAACCGTTGACAGGCCTGATTTAATTGGTCGTGAGGCTGTTTTATCAGTTCATGCCAAGAATGTAAAAATAGATTCTGATGTCAGTTTAAAAGTAATCGCAAAACGCACGGCAGGCTTTTCAGGGGCTGACCTGGCAAATGTGATCAACGAAGCGGCACTCCTCGCTGCACGGCATAATAAGAGTTCTGTTGGCATGGAAGAACTAGAGTCCTCCATAGACAGGGTACTTGCTGGCCCTGAGAGAAAGAGCAGGATTATGAGTGACAGTGAAAAGAACACGGTCGCGCTTCACGAGGCAGGGCATACCTTAATTGCCGCATTACTTCCCAATACGGATCCGGTACATAAAGTTTCTATCATCCCAAGGGGGGCTGCGGCACTGGGTTATACCATGCAATTGCCTTTGGAAGATAAATACTTAACTACTGAGCCTGAGATCCTCGATACCCTTTGTGTACTTCTGGGAGGTCGTGCTGCAGAAGAACTGATACTCGGGCGAATATCAACAGGCGCTCAAAATGATCTTGAAAAAGCTTCAAAACTGGCTCGGAATTATGTATGCCGGTTTGGAATGAGCAGAAAATTAGGACCTCAGACTTTTGGCAGACAATCGGGAAATATCTTCCTCGGACACGACCTGGTACAAGAAAAGGAATACAGCGAAAAAACGGCAATTGTTATTGATGAAGAGGTTACCAGTATTATCATGGGAAGCTATGATCGGGTTAAGAAATTGCTGAATGACAATAGGGATAAATTAGATCTTCTGGCAAAGAATTTAGAAGAGGAAGAAGTCCTGGATGGAGAACAGGTCCTTGAATTGTTGCAGATAGAAAAGAAGCACCACCGAACCGGCAAAGAAACTGAAATCGCCCCTATAGAACAGCCGCAACAAAACCTGCAATACCTGCAGAAAGATTGCGGTAAGACGTAATGGTGCTCAATTTATTTCGTGGTTTGCATCTCTTCTAAAAGGGTTCGGGGCAGATTGAAATTAGAATAGACGTTTTGTACATCGTCATGATCCTCAAGCGCATCCATAATTCCCAGGACTTTTCGGCCCGTCGTTTCGTCTAAATCAATATTGCTCTTTGGTAGCCAGCTTACCTCAGATGTTTCGACTTTTATATTTTTGCTTTCAATGGCCTTCTTTACCATATCTACATTTGCTTGCGGACATATAACTTGAAAGACATCTCCGACTTTTTGTAAATCCTCGGCGCCCGCGTCAAGAACTAACATCATAAACTCATCTTCATTGAATTGGGTATCGTTTACGATGATCAGTCCTTTTTTTTCGAACATCCAGGACACACAGCCAGATTCTCCCATATTCCCGTCAAAACGCTCAAATATCTTTCTGATTTCAGGCGCAGTCCTGTTTTTGTTGTCTGTCAAGATCTCGACCATTAATGCTATGCCGTGAGGCCCGTATCCTTCGTACATGCACTCAAACAATTCTGCCCCTCCGCCAACACCTGTACCTTTCTGGATGGCGCGTTCAATATTTTCTTTTGGCATATTAACTGAGCGGGCTTTGCTTATAGCAAGCTGCAATTTGGGATTCATATCAGGGTCGGCACCACCCCGCCTGACAGCAACAGTAATCATGCGGGCCACTTTGGAAAACACCTTACCCTTCTTTGCGTCAGCGGCACCTTTTTTATGCTTTATACTAGCCCAATGCGAGTGTCCTGCCAATTTTTCCTATCACTCCTAAACATTCTCTTTTAGAAAAAATTACGGTTGAACAATAGTTTCAACCTCCATACGTTGTTTCATGACCCTAGTGCCTTTTGTTTCCACAGATATTAACTTTTTTATTTTTTCTAATTTTGCTTCAATATGCGCTTTTTTTGTTTCATTATTGATTATCTGATTGTATAAAGCATGTGCTTTTTTCCATACTGTAACAGCTTTATCCCAATGTCCTAAACTATAATATACCTCTCCCATGTGGTCATAAATATCAGGTTCTTCCATATGTTGAACAGCTTCTGATAAATTCTTAAGGGCAGTAACAAGATAATCGGTTCTTCCTTCCATGTGTGCCTTTTTATAATATGCCCAACCGAGACTATCAAGATATGCCCCATTTTTGGGTTGAGCTTTTAATGCCTTGTTGATAAGCTGTATCGCTTCATCTAAATTCTTGTTATTCTCAGCAAATAAGTAGCCTAAAAAGTTATTTGCCTCGTGAAAATCAGGATCAAGCTTTAAGGTCATTCGCAATTCTTCTTCAGTCCTGTCAAATTTTTGATCTTCGTAATAAAGATTAGCCAGCAGAAAGTGAGCATCTCGCATTGTTTCTTTATCCAAAGGAATTAACTTCATATTCTCAATGACGGAAATAGCCTCATCAATCTTATGCTGATTTTTATAAATCTGGCATAAAAGGAAGTATTCTTTCGTATTTTTGGTGCCGGCATCTATATTCTTTTTCAGAATTTCCTGGGTTTTTCTCAATTCCTCATTTTTTCCCGATTCATTTTTTGTTTTTTCGTATATTTCCGATAAGGCAAGGTGCATCGCCCAGTTTTCTGGTTCTTTTTCTAAAAAAGCTATTCCCTCTTTAATGGCATTATCATAGTCCTTGAGTATATCGTAGCAAAGGGTGAGATAAAAACTGGTAAAACTTAATTTCGGATCTGCCTTTTTTGCTTTCAGGAAATATTCCAGGGCTTTTTTTATATCATTTTTTTCAAAATATTTTTGACCAATCTCATAATAGATCTTCACGGGATCACTGACAAGCTTCATATCAAACATACTCTGGTAACAGGCTATTCCGGTTTCCATCATACCCTCATTAATATACAGATTGGCAAGCCGGTAGAGCACGTCTGCCAGGAATATGTTGTCTAGCTTTGTTGTCTTACACCGGCGGGCATGCTCGTATTCTCCTATAGCCTCCTTGGATTTTCCAACGGTTTCATACAGAGTAGCCAGGGTATAACGCACGCTAAATTCATCGGGCATAATTTCAGTCAATTTTTTCATGTAGTAGATCGCATTTTCGTTTTTGCCTAACTGGAAATAACATGTCGCTAAATGCTGAATAATTTTTTCGGAGGAGTGATCCCACTGGAGAGCATTTTCGAAGTTATTAACTGCATTTTCCCAATCTCTTTCCAACATGGAAAAATATCCGGCACAAAAATAGGAATATGCCTTTTCATGCATGCCCAGAAATCGCTCTCCAGTGGAAGGTACCGTCTGATTGCCATGTTGAACCGTGATATTACGACATCCCAAAAAAACCATAAGGGGAAACATTACAAAAATACCGCATATGAAAAGGCTGAATGGACAACATCTCATACTTCTTGGTACATCCTTAACATGTCGCACTCCCACATATTAAAGAATAACTTTGTTTAACGGATACTCTATAATCCCTTCAGCTCCGGCCCTCTTTAGTTCCGGAGTAATACTTCTTGCTACCGTCTCGTCCAGCACAGTTTCTACTGCATAACCCGCTCCTTCAGATAGGGGAGAAACGGTGGGTTTTCTCAAGGCAGGTAATTTTGCAAGCACTTGTTCCAGGGATCCGGACGGGACATTCATCTTTAATCCGACTTTTACCCGGGCAATTATCGCTCCCTCAAAAAGCATTGCGAGATTCTCTATTTTTGTGCGTTTCCATTCGTCTTTCCATGCCTGATGGTTGGCAATAAACTGAGTTGAAGATTCCATAACCGTCTCAATAATGCGGAGTTTATTTGCCTTTAAACTGCTGCCTGTTTCAGTAAGTTCGACGATCGCATCGACTAAATCAGGAGCTTTTGCTTCAGTCGCGCCGTGAGAAAACTCAATATCAGCAACTACTCCGCGTTCTGCAAGATATTGCCGGGTTACGTTTACCAGCTCTGTTGCAATTTTTTTGTTCTGCAAATCGCCTATAGAGCGTATGGCTGAGTATTCAGGTACCGCCAAAACCCATCGTACTTTTGTTAACTGTTGCTTTGCGTATACCAGACTTACCACGACCCGTATGTCTGAGCCGGCTTCTTTTACCCAATCCGCGCCAGTAAGACCGGCATCAATAATCCCTTTTTCAACGTACCTGGACATATCCTGCGGCCTGATCAATCGTACTGAAATTTCGTCGTCATCAATCGTGGGGTAATAAGACCGGGGGCTTATATGGACGGAATAACCCGCCTTTTTCATCATTTCGACAGTTGCTTCCTGGAGACTTCCTTTTGGCAGACCTAAATATAATTTTTTCATTCTTCCAACTCGCCTTTTACGGTTATATCGCTACCTTTTATTGCATCATCAATAAGTTTTGAAATATGCAGACTCTTTTGAACCGATTCATCCAAACAAAATGTCAAAACGGGAGTATACCTTATTTGCAACTGAGCGCCCACTTTTGCCTGAATAAATCCCTTTGCATGCTCTATTGCCCGTAAGGTTTTTTTGCGGGTACTATCATCTCCCAATATTGAAATATAAACTTTTGCTTTTTTTAAGTCATGTGCAATTTCAACATTCGTTACCGTAATAAAACTTATTCGCGGATCCTTTAATTCATATAGGATAATTTTACTCACTTCCTGTTTAACTGATTCCGCCAAACGTTCGTTTCTTCTTGACGTCATAATAAACCTCCGTCTTTTTATGGATAAATGGAAATAATGCATTCACAAAAGGGTTGAACATGTGACTGCGTATATTGGAGGTATGGATTAAATAAATTCGAGGTGATAATCAACCAGTTCAACAGAAATAGCAACCCGGAACATATTAATTAAGCTCGACAACGTGCTCTTCAAGTACTTTTTATCATTTCCTACCATTGCAATTCCTAACCGGGCATATTGACAATGGTCTAAGGTGCCAATTTCTGAGATGGAGACATTGAAATTATTTTTAACACGGTCCTTCAGGCTTTTCACAATGCGTCGCTTGTCTTTTAACGTATGTGCACTGCGGATTACTAATCGAATATTTAAAACCCCAACTACAGCATCATCAGATTTAAGAAACTCCAGATTCATAGGCCACGGTAGTTACAACTCTTCATGCCTGAATTGCACAAGAGACGAATTATGAGGTAAAATATCTTTTTCACGCCATCTTACCAGCTGAGATGAACTATGCTTTTCTTACACGGGTAATGACCGCGCAAACTTTTGCACCTCGTAAGCCTCCACGATATCTCCTACTTTAATATCATCATAATTAGCAATTTTCAACCCGCATTCAAATCCTGCCCTAACCTCTTTAACATCATCTTTAACAATCTTTAATGACTCCAGTTTTCCCTCATAGATAATAATAGCATCACGAATCAGGCGAACAGATGAGTTCCTTGTGATTTTACCCGTCTTTACGTAACACCCAGCAACGTTGCCGAACTTTGAGATATTGTAAACTTGCCGTATTTCAACCTGACCTAATACAACTTCCTTGGATTCCGGTTCCAACATACCTTCCATGGCGGCTTTTATCTCATTTGTCGCATCGTAGATAATTTTATACAGCCTGACATCTACCCCTTTATCTTCCGCCAGAATACGTGCCTTATCCTCAGTCGTCACATAAAATCCAATTACAATTGCATCCGACGCATCCGCAAGCAACACGTCAGATTCTGAAATACCACCGACACCACAATGCAGTATTTTTACTTTAATTTCAGGTGTGGAAAGCTCTTCTAGCGCTTTTTTCAGCACTTCGACAGAACCCTTATAATCGGCCTTTAATATCACCTTGATTTCCTTTACTTTTCCTTCGGCAATTTTAGAATAGAGACTATCCAGAGTAACATGCTGATGTTTTGCCAAGGCGTTTTCACGGTCTTTCTTTTGTCTTTCCTGGGCAATTTCTCTTGCCTTTTGTATATCGCCAACGACATAAAATTTATCCCCGGCCTCAGGAACCGCAGAAAAATCAGAGACAGATACTGGTGTCGTTGGACCTGCCTCCTGTATTTCGTTTCCCCTGTCGGTTGTAATGAGGCGTGCCCTGCCAAAGGTTTTACCACATAAAATAATATCTCCCTGATGCAAGGTGCCGTCTTGTATTAAAACATTTGCAACAACACCCCTTCCTTCACTTAAATGAGCCTCTAATACAACACCCCGTGCCGGATTCCGTGGATTCGCCTTGAGTTCCAGAATTTCAGATTCAAGCAAAAGTCGTTCAAGTAAGGTGCTAATACCCTTCTTTGTGACGGCAGAAGTCTCAACAAACTGTGTCTTTCCACCCCATTCCTCAGAAATTAATTCCAAATTTGCAAGCTGTTGTTTTACGCGCAATGGATTAGCGCCTGGCTTATCAATCTTATTTACGGCTACAACAATCGGCACATTGGCAGCTTTGGCATGATTTAACGCCTCCTCCGTTTGAGGCATTACCCCATCATCGGCTGCCACTACAAGCACCACCACATCCGTAATATTTGCACCCCGCGCCCTCATGGCGGTAAAAGCTTCATGGCCTGGGGTATCGAGAAACACCACATGCTTTCCACTCGTTTCCACCTTGTACGCGCCAATATGCTGCGTAATACCACCCACCTCACCAGCCGCCACATCTGTTTGACGAATACTATCAAGGAGTGATGTTTTTCCGTGGTCAACATGCCCCAAAAAAGTCACAATTGGTGCGCGATACACCATGTCCTCGGCTTTTGTAGAAATCTGTTCTGCAATAAAATCGCGTTCTTCCGTCATCTCCTTTTTTTTGATTTCAATCTCCACTCCGTACTCAATGCCTAACAACTGCACAATATCCTCGGCTAATATCTGATTAATCGTCGAGCGTACATTATGCTCAAGAAGCAGCTTGGTAATAATTTCATTAGCACGGATCCCTAATTTTGAAGAAAGGTCTTTTACGGTTATGGGTGGTTCCATAACAATCCTTGTTTCTTTCTCTTTTACTGCTGGTTTCTGCAGATCTGCGACTTCCGCTTCCAGTCCTTTCCTCTTGCCCGGTACAACAGCTGGCGGCCTTTTCTTCTTCCAGAACGTTTTTGTTGGAGATACTTTTACCATTCGCTGCGGCTGGGGTGGACCTTTGGGAATTCTCACAATTTTTGCGGGTTGAACAAGCTTGACGCTACTACTCACCTGTACAGCCGTTTTATCTTCTTTTTTTTGTTCGGTCTCACGGGGAACGATTGTCTCTTTAACTTTCGGTTCTTCTTTAGCAGGAGCTACTTTAGGAATTGGCTTGAATGATTGTCTTATCATTTCTGCTTGCTCAGGAATCAAAGTATTTGCATGGTGAGTGATGTGAGACAACCCTTTTTCATGACACTTATCAATCAAAAGATTGCTCTTCACCCCCAGCTCTTTTGCAAGTAAACTAATCCGGATTTTTCCCATGTAAACTCCTAATAACAAAATAGACTGTTCTACGCAACTTCCTCTTTTTCTCCGCCCGCTTGTATATGCGCGTCAGATTCTGTGGTTGTTGTAGCCACATTATCAGCGGGTTTTTTGTTCGATTCAGCAACTTCTGTTAATCCTTCGGTGCTGGTTTTTTGTCTCTCTTCAAATTCTGATTCCGTGATGATGTCAATATCCCAAGAAGTCAGTCGGGACGCTAAACGCACATTTTGTCCTCTTTTTCCTATTGCCAGAGAAAGTTGATCGTTTGGCACGACAATAGTCGCAACCTGATTCTCAGCAGATAAAATAATCCCGGAAACTTCAGCAGGTTTCAGCGCATTTGGTAATAAGACCTCTGGTTCGTCACTCCATCGTATTATATCGATCTTCTCACCGTTTAATTCATCAACAATATTCTTGATCCGTGAACCGCGCACCCCGACACATGCACCAACGCAGTCGACATTCGGGTCACTTGAAGCCACGGAGATCTTGGTCCTGTGACCAGGCTCTCTGGCAAGCGCTTTAATTTCAATAGTGTTTTCTGCAATTTCGGGTACTTCCAGTTCAAAAAGTCTTCGAACAAAATCAGGATGCGTCCTTGAAAGCAATATCCTGACCCGTGACCCTATCTTTTCCACAACGAAGACAATAGCCCTGACACGTTCATTCATATTATAATGCTCACCATCTATCTGTTCTGATCTTTGCAAGGTGCCTTCTGTTTTGCCCAGATTGACAATGATCGCAGAACCTTCAAATCTCTGAACCGTACCGCTAACGATAGATCCCTTTCTGCTAACAAAGTCATCATATATCACATCCCGTTCAGCTTCCCGTATCTTCTGGATGATGACTTGTTTTGCCGTTTGAGCCGTAATCCTGCCTAATTCTGAGGGATCAATGTTACGGTCGCCTTCCTTTGCCAAAATTTCTCCCGTGTTTCTGTCAATTTGAATAGAAACCATTTCATGGGATTTAAAATGCTTTCGGGCAGCAGTGGTTAAAGCCGCCTCTATGCCTTGAAACACAACATCCTTGGCAATTTCTTTATCTCTGTGCAAACTATCTACCAGGCGTAATAAACTTTCTTTGTCCATACATCCCTTTTTTTATCAATTCAGCCAATCCAACGCAGGCTGAAATGTTCTTTAAGAAAATATTACCATCCCTAAAATAAAAAAGTGGGTCACCCCACTTTTGCAATCAAAACTCAATAATCCGGTCTGTAACAAGTACGGAGTATTCACAACGGATAACACATGTAACTTATCCCAATAACTTAAATTCGGTTAATACTATCTATACTGTTTAAAATTTAACAAAAAAAACTATTATTGTCAAGTTGTTTTTATTGCAAGGATAATTATCTCAAATTACCAAAAGAACTGGTTTCCTCCTGAAAATCCTTTTGATATTTAAAATTTATTTTGTTAATATCTCAGTGCAAGGAAACAAAATAAATATGGTACTCCTTATCGATAATTACGACTCCTTCACTTATAATCTTGTACAACAAATCGGCGCATTTGGTGCAGAGATGGAAGTCTTTAGAAATGATAAGGTCAGTCTTGCTGAAATAGAGAGAAAAAATCCTGATCATATTATTATATCGCCAGGGCCTTGTACCCCTAGAGAAGCAGGCATTTCTAATGACATCATAAAACGGTTTTCCGGCAAGATACCGATTCTTGGTGTCTGTCTGGGCCATCAGTGCATAGCATATACGTATGGGGCAGATGTAGTTAGAGCGAGGAGACTTATGCATGGCAAGACATCCATGATTAAGCATGATGGTAAAACGATTTACAAAGGCCTTTCCAATCCTTTTGAGGCAACGCGGTATCATTCCCTTATTGTTAAAGAAGACACTCTTTCTGATTGCCTTGAGGTTACCGCCAGGGCAGACGATGACGAGATCATGGGTATTCGCCATAAGGCATATCCCTTAGAAGGGGTACAGTTTCATCCTGAATCCTTCTTAACCACAGAAGGTCCAAAACTTCTTAAAAATTTTTTGTCACTCTAATTCATCAGGCGAAAATTTAAATAGATTCTTTACTCCCGCAGAATGACATTTTCGCATTATTCTGACATTCTGAGGGAGTGAAACGACCGAAGAATCTCAACTTTGAAATTCCTAAATTTTAAGGGAAACAAACTTGGCTGTAGACTCTGACTGCAAAGAAAATTTTGCCGACCAGCTTATCACAGCCATCCGTGAAAAAAATAGCTGTGCGGTAGTAGGTTTAGATCCCCATTTCAAACTCATCCCCGAAACCATTAAGCAGAAGCTCTCCGGTTCGCAAAAACAGGTACTTGAATATGCCTCCCGGGTTATTCTGGAATTTAATACACAGGTTATAGACCTTATCGCACCGCATGTGGGTATCGTCAAACCTCAGATTGCATTTTATGAACTTTATGGCTGGTGGGGTGTCTGGGCATATACAGAAACCATTCGGTACGCCAAGCAAAAGGGGTTGATCGTAATTGGCGATGTGAAAAGGAGTGATGTGCCTAGGACTGCTGAGGCATACGCCGATGCCCATATTGGAAAGGTGAACATAGACGATGTTGTTGAAGCTCCGTTTGGCGCAGATGCCTTAACCGTTAATCCGTACCTGGGGACTGACAGTATGCGTCCCTTTATTCAGACGGCACAAAAGTATAAAAAAGGGATATTTGTCCTTGTAAAAACATCAAATCCAGACTCCGGAGAATTTCAGGACCTTAGGTGCGGAGAGAAAAAACTCCATGAAATTGTAGCTGAAAAGACACACGCATGGGGCAGAGATTTCGTTGGCAAACAGGGATACAGTGCCGTTGGAGCCGTAGTCGGTGCTACCTTTTCACACGAGATATCGATCTTGCGAAAAATTATGCCCACAGCTTATTTTCTTGTACCAGGTTACGGCGCCCAGGGCGCTACAGCAAAAGATATCGAATGTTGTTTCAATCCAGACGGCTTGGGGGCAATTATCAATGCCTCCCGCTCTATTCTTTATGCACATGCCGTATCTCCCTGGAAGGAAAAATACGGCATGAGTTCATGGAAAAACGCCACCCATGAGGCGATAATAAAGATGAATGATGAAATACAAAATATTCTCGACTCGTAATCATTGAAACATAAATTATCGCCAAGTAGCACGGATGAGAATTTCTCTTCGCACCATTTTCTAACAGCGAGCTATGAGAAATTATGTAATGTTTTAGCATTTCATTTTAAAGAATGAAATAGACAAACTTGTTTATGTGTGCCTATAGTATCTTCCAAAGATAATTTTGACATTTTTAGCAAAATTTAACCCTAACAGGGTTAACTCATAAATTTCGTGCTTCGCCTGCCTGTCGGGCAGACAGGGATTTTGTCTTTTCCGGCTCGTCCGGGTTAGAATATGGATAAATCGAAAAAAATCGTTATCATCGGCCTGGACGGTGCCACATGGGATGTCATTCATCCCCTGATGCTAAAAGGGAAATTGCCCACATTCCAATATCTCGTGAAACACGGGAGTTATGGAAATTTAAACAGTACCATCCCTCCCCTCAGTGCGCCGGCATGGACGTCGGCCTTTACTGGTGTAAATCCAGGTAAACATAACATATTCGACTTTTTCACCATCCGTGACGATACCTACGAGCTGAGAAATGTTACCTCCAACGACAGAAAGATACCGGCCATCTGGAATATACTCGACTCCTGTGGCATGACATCAGGCATCTTTCATGTGCCCATGACGTATCCGCCCGAAGCAACTCATGGCTTCATGGTTGCTGGTCTGGGAACCCCTGATACAAACTCGAATTTCATATATCCTATGGCTCTTAAAGAAGAATTACAAAAGTATTTGGATAGCTTGCAATTCAGCATTGATGTGGGAACAATTATGGGTGGGAAGGAAGACTCCTTTCTTGATGAACTCTATAAAGTCACCGATATGCAGGAAAAGGCGATCCATTATCTCTCCAACAAATACCAACCCGATCTCCTTATGGCAGTGTTTGATGAACTAGACCGAGTCCAGCACTTTTTCTGGCGTCATATGGAAACAGGCCATCCGCTTCACGACCTTAAAAAATCTCAAAAATACAAAGGCGCCATTGAAAATTACTACCAACATCTCGATGTCGTTATTCAACGATTTTTGGACACTATTTCAGACGATACCACCGTCATGATCGTTTCTGATCATGGGTTTGGTGGCCTTTATAAGGATTTTTACATCAACACCTATTTCCTTGACGCAGGTATCTTACGGTTAAAACCAAAACCACCACTATCTATTAATACCGATCTCCTGAGGACTATAAAAACCACCCTGAAAAAAGTAACGTATAGAATGGGCATCGGACGATGGGTTGATCGCATGATACCCGATTGGCTGAGACTTAAGTCGCTTACTCCAACCATTGATACCGGGCTGGGAAACGTTGATTGGTCACAAACGAAGGCGTATTTCTGCTCTCTGTCTGGACAGAATGTCTGGGTGAATCTCAAGGATCGTCAACCTGAGGGTATTATTAGGAAAGGAAAGGAATACGAAGCCCTTAGAGACCAGTTAATGGAAGCGTTATATGCGGTAAAAGACCCAGAAACATCTCAAAAGATCATCCGAAAGGTCTATAAACAGGAAGAGATTTACACTGGAGACTGGGCATCAAACGCCCCTGACCTGATTATTGACATGGCAGATGGTTATGTTATGCAAGTCGGCTTTTCACCAAACATGCTCATGCCCGCTACACAATACAAACTCTGTCGTTCCGGATGCCATAGACAACAGGGTATTTTCATTGCTATGGGAAAAGACATTAAGAAAAATTACCGAGTGCAAGATGTTGAGATCATCGATATCGTTCCCACCATTCTTTACCTATTTAACAAACAGATCCCCGCGTATATTGATGGCAAGATATTGACTAATATCGTAAATAAAGAGTTAAGAGGAGTTGAATACCAGGCTCTCCAGGTAAATAGAACCGGCACTACCCGCGAAGTTTCCCCGGAGGAAGAAGCCAAGGTCATGGAACGGCTCAAGGGATTGGGGTATATGGGATAATAAGATGGATTGTAACAATTTAGCTCTTTGAAAAAATCATACCTTTGAAATTGATACGAGCAAAACAGTAGCCCGGGTGATTTATTCCCCGCACAAGAATAGCTTTGCACAAATCTTCTATTTTTTTGATGAATCTTTAAACTCATCCCTAGAAAATTCTGCGTATTCTTGCTGTAAACACAGAAATGATATTTAAGAACTATGAATATTAACCCTTTCTCCGGTTTTCAAAATGTGTATTCTGCCGAAATCCTCCATTGTGCTTAATTCTGCTGTAGTAAATACCGGTCCGTCAATACATACCCGCTGGCCGCTGCAGTCGCATTGACCGCACACACCAAAACCACATTTCATGTACCGATCCAGAGATACTTCGCAATCGATCCCATGATTTTTACAGAGTTCAACCACCTTATACATCATCCTCTCCGGACCACAGGTATAGACTTTGTCAAAGGTTTGTGTTTTGAGCAATTCCTTTAATAAATCAATGGTTGTCCCTTTAAAACCTATGCTGCCATCATCGGTGCATAACTTCATCTCAGGAAACCGTTTTTGGTAGATTATTTCTGAAGCGGTTCTTGCCCCTTGAATGATAGTTGCGTCGCGTAATCTGTCCACAACGGTTGCCAGAGATGCCATACCAATCCCACCACCAACAATACATGGATTTGAGCCGCTTTGAAAATCAAAACCCCTCCCATAGGGACCACGTATCCCAATGAGATCGCCGACTCTTTTTTTATGAAGGGCTTGAGTAAATTCCCCCCTCTTTAAAACAGAGATACCCACAATATCCTTTTGAATATATGAAATGGTAAAGGGTTTTTCATCGAGAGTGGGAATCCAGACCATAACAAACTGTCCTGGAACAAATTGGAGATTACCTTTAAAAAAAAACGTTTTTACACCAGGGGACTCCTCTAAAATGTCACAAATTTTTACCATCGTGGGCTGTTCAATCATGGGCGATACCTACTATGTCATGAATGTTGTTAAAGCCGTTCTCTTGCATCCACTGAGTCATTTCATCGCACACCTTTTTAAAAACATCGATACCGCGATAATAAACACCAGTCCCTATTCCAACAGCAGACGCACCCGCCATCATCATCTCAATGGCATGCCGTCCGGTAGAGATTCCCCCCACTCCAATAATAGGAATTTTTATAGCCTTGTACAAATCATACACGCATCGCACTGCAATCGGTCTCAGAGCATCGCCAGTTACCCCCCCCACCTTGAAACTTAAGATAGGCTTTTGGGCATCTATATTGATGATCATACCGGGGCCCATGGAATTTACGGCTGTAATGGCATTAGCGCCGGCATCCTCTGCGGCCTTTGCAATCGTACAGATTTCTGGAATGTTGGGAGATAGTTTCACAAATATGGGCAATTTAGTAACTTTTCTTACCTCGGAAGTTATGGCAAACGTGGCATCAGGAGTCCCTTGCCCGGCGAGAAGCCCGAATCCCGGGGTATGAGGGCATGAAAGGGGTATCTCAATGGCTGAAAATTTTGCTCCGGAAAGGCCTTCGACAACCCGGGCAAAATCCTCTTTCCGGGTGCCGATGACACTTGCAATCACTGGGGCATTTACATCCCGGATGTTAGAAAACTCCCTGACGGCAGCATCTACGCCGGGATTTGAATAACCCACTGCGTTCAGCATCCCCGCCTCAAAGGTGATAACCGTAGGGTTTTTGTGGCCTTCCCGGGATTCTGTGCTAATGGATTTAATCGTCACAGCACCGGCGCCATGATCGACAACCCTCTTGAGTAGTGCCTTGGTCGTGCCCAATATCCCGGACGCCAGGATCGTGGGATTGGCTAATGGGATATTACACAAATTAACAGACAGGGTTACGTTTGACATAGGGGATTACGGAAACTATAGTAAGCGCATAAAGAAAGTTGTCATTGCGAGGGCGCTAGCCCGAAGCAATTTTAATAGTGGGATTGCTTCGCTGTCGCTCGCAATGACCAGCACATGTCAACTTATTTAATACGTTTACTATAGAGAATAAAATTTATTCGTATCAAAAATAAACGATTCTATTATATAGGCAAAAATGAAAAATCAAAGGGTAAAAATTGTAAGGAGATTTACTATTGACATTTAAAAAAACTCATATACTATTTTCCAAAAGGCCTGCATGAAGAAACCATATTCCCGAATCTGTCGGGCATTAGCTTCTAGAATACATCTAGAAACAATAAAATACTTTTGAAACATCCATGAGCAAGAGGTGCGGGTCTCGCCAAGCGAGATTCTTCGCTTCTCTCAGACTGACAATGAAGGAGGTGCTTTCTGGTGAAAATTCTTGGAATTGACCCGGGTACGCAAGTCGCAGGTTTTGGTGTAATAGAGAAGAGTGGCTCAAAAATAAGAACCATCGAATATGGATCTATAAAAGCTAATAAAAACCAAACCTTTGCCCAGCGACTCCATACCATCCATGCCAAAATTATGGATGTCATATCAAAACACCAGCCTGATGAGATAGCCATCGAAGAGGCCTTTTACAGTAAAAATATCAAGTCGGCTATACGGATCGGCGAAGGAAGGGGAATTGTCTTCTTATGCGCAGCGATGGCAAATATTCCTATTACTGAGTACGCTGCCACCGTTATCAAAAAGGCGGTTGTGGGAAATGGCAACGCCCAGAAGGAGCAGGTACAGGAAATGGTAAAGATTATCCTCAATCTGCCTGAAATTCCGGAGCCAAAAGATGCCTCAGATGCCCTTGCGATTGCAATTTGCCACAGCCATAATCTCAGATACTAACCGGTAGTATTCGTGAGGAATTATTCATTTTGCGTTTTGCAGTGCATGCAGAATTTTTTTGGAAAACTCAGTGAGTGTGTTATCGCGTGCCCCCATAATGAGGATACAGTCGCCTGCCACGGCATGGTATTTAATTGCAGGTATAATATCATCTCTGTTTTCAATGAAAAAGGCATTTTTACCGCATTTATTTACCCGCGTAATAATATCGGCAGAAGAGATGTTCCTCCGGGTGGTGCCACCAGCATAGAATATTTCAGGCATAAAGAGAATGTCCCGGGGAGAAAGTACGCTTATAAAGGCATGGATAAGTTCCTCTTTCATGAAGTTCGTGGGGCCAAAGCCGTGTGGCTGAAAGATAGCAATCAACCGGTTGCAACCCAGTTTTGTCGCGGTTATCGCTGCAACAATCTTATCAGGATTATGGGCATAGTCATCTATTACCGTTATTCCATGAACTTCCCCAATAATATCCATCCGGCGTTGGACGCCCTTGAATTGTCTAAGCGCTGCGGATGTCGTGTCGTCTGTGACCTTAAGCCTTCTCGCCACGGCAATCGCTGCAAGTGCATTTGACACATTATACCTACCCGGCAGGTTGATTTGAAAAGGATGTCCATCTACGGTGAAACTGGATTGAAAAGATTTATGAACGATATTTTTTGCGATGATAGCAGCAGGGTTACAGAGTCCATAAGTAACAATGTCCTTATGGGTAAAATCGGTCTTTTTTAGATAGGGGCAATCGGCATTGACAATGAGGGTGTCTCTGGTATTGTGTGCAAGGACAAGAAACATCCTGGAGATTTCTTCGATCGTTTTGTGATCTTTCGA
The DNA here is from genome assembly GCA_007618135.1 of Candidatus Brocadia sp. WS118. GTDB lineage: Bacteria > Planctomycetota > Brocadiia > Brocadiales > Brocadiaceae > Brocadia. The sequence goes on from PHFX01000148.1 coordinate 27,242, forward strand.
GACATTCGTGATTACGGAAATACACGGGGTATAGGAAATAATGCTGCCGTCACTCTCGTCAGCCTCAATAGAAATAATAGTCGACGTGCCTGCTTTTGCATTACCTAAAAAGGAATGATGCACATAATTTTTGATGCAACCACCCACGATAATCGTAGGAGACATGCCGGCGAAGTCAAGGATATAACCCACCATGCAGCTTACGGTAGTCTTTCCATTTGTTCCACCGATAGCTATTCCTTGCATAGGATTAAACATTTCGGCCAGGAGGGCGGCACGCTTCAGAATTGTCTTGTTCAAGAGACGCGCCTTTTTAATGTCCGGGTTGTCTTCCTCGATCGCCGTGGAGACAATGACAAAGTCTGTATTTTCGTCAATACCGGAACCATTCTGAAGGTGGAGTGATATACCCTGGTCTGCAAGTTTAAAAAAGACATCGGTGGTAATATGTTTGTCAAAATTTCTATCCGATCCACTCACACGGTGGCCTTGCTCCCTGAGCACCTGGGCGATGGCGCTCATCCCGATACCGCCTACTCCGATAAAATGATATGAACATTTCTTTACATCGTCATAAATTTTCATCATATCGGTTAACCACCTTAAACTATGGGGTGATTGAGGGGTATCGAGGGTACAGCAAAAATGCCCTGAGTGTGGGTTGTGATATTCAATGTATTCTTGCCTGGTTCATAAGCGATATGACTATACAGAATGAAGTTTTACTTGTCAAAATATTTCTCTATTTGTTATTCATTCTTGACAAGTCTTACGAATCATTCTAGAATCTGGCGTTTCTTTAATTCGTTATTTTTAAACGTGGTATTTAATCATGGTGCAAAATGACAGGGGCTCGATAACGTCGTGGATACCTTAGGCAGACATCTTATTCTTGAGGCATGGGGATGCTGTAAGGAGATCATTGACAGTGTTGATGCTGTAAAGAGTATTCTGGTTAAGGCTACAGAATCTACAAATGCAACTTTGGTGGATGTTGTATGCCATCGATTTAGCCCTTACGGCGTTACGGGTGTGGCTATTCTTGCAGAATCACATATTTCAGTTCATACCTGGCCCGAACATGGATACGCCGCTGTGGATGTCTTCATATGTGGCAATACCGTTAATCCGCAGAATGCTGCTTCTTTTATCGCACAGGCATTTTATGCACAGGAAACCTCCCTTATGGAGCTGGAAAGAGGAAATTTCTTATCGAAAAACATACGAAATGGTAGGCCGACGAAAGAAATGGTCTGTATCGTGGATTCTAACGAGCGAAGCTACTGATAAGGACATAGAGAAGTCTTTATGGAAAAAGCCCAGATAAATTGGATTGATGATTATTTTAATAATTATGAATTGCACAAACATGCCTTTAAGGATGTTGTATGCCAGGTGCAATCTGAAATTCAAAAAATCATAATTGTGGATACGTATAATTATGGACGATGTCTTATCCTTGATAACGAGTTCCAATCGGCAGAGATGGATGAATTTATTTATCACGAGGCGCTTGTGCATCCATCCCTTATTTTACATCCCGGTGCAGAGCGTGTTCTCGTTCTAGGTGGTGGTGAAGGGGCAACGCTGCGTGAAGTGCTTCGTTATAAGACAGTAAAAAAGGCTGTCATGGTTGACGTTGATAAGGAAATGATCGCTTGTTCTAAAAAATTTCTTCCTTCATTTCATGACGGCGCATTTGATGATAATCGTGTGGAGGTCGTTATCGAAGATGGGAGAAAATATGTGGAACGGGTACAAGATCGCTTTGATGTAGTCGTTATAGATGTAAACGACCCATTGGATGGAGGGCCGTCGTACATGCTTTTTACGATGGAATTCTATCAGATCATTGCAGAAAAATTGAAGGCAGATGGAATCCTCATCGTGCAATCGGGTGCCGCATCCGTTTCTGAGAATGATGCATTTACGAGTATTTGCAACACGATTAATAAAGTCTTCTCCCATGTATTCCCCTATGTTACCTATATTCCTTCCTATGCATTGCCATGGGGTTTTTCCATGGCAACACATAATCCATCAAACCTTGATATTTCTGGCGATGAAATTGATGCAAGGATTCATTCAAGAATCACCGGCAAACTTCGTTTTTATGATAGCATTACTCACCACGCCTTGTTTAATCTGCCAAAGTATTTGCGATCGGACATTCAAAGGCAAAGACGCATAATACGGGACAAAGATCCCCTAAAAGAACACTATCCCGGCATTCCTACAGAATCCACAAACCCTTAGGCGGTGTGATATATTTGATAAGAACGAACTGGAGGATTTCATGGGACAGGAGATATAGAGTCTTTACCTGCTGCTGACGAGAATAGAGAGGGGCTTCAGGGATCTCAAGAGCATGTCTTGATATGCACCTGGTCTATCATCCGGAGGAACAAAGGGCAGACGCACCTATATTTATATCTTTTTATCTCTTAGCGACTCTATCACCTCATCGACAAGTCCGTATGCCTTTGCCTCATGAGATGACATATAAAAATCACGATCAACGTCCGCTTCTACGCGTTCTAATGGTTGTCCTGTATGTTTTACAAGGATTCCATTCAAACATTTTTTCATCCGCAGTATCTCTTCGGCTTGAATACTGATGTCCGTTGCCGTACCTCTCATACCACCCCAGGGTTGATGGAGCATGATACGGGTATGCGGAAGGCCAAACCTCTTTCCCTTGGTTCCACCAGCAAGAAGGATTGCCGCCATGCTGTATGCCTGGCCAATGCAAAAGGTGGCCACATCGCATTGTACAAATTGCATGGTGTCATAAATAGCCAAACCAGAGGTAATGGATCCCCCGGGTGAATTGATATAAATATTGATATCCTGGTTTTTATTCTCATTCTGGAGGAATAGTATCTGTGCAATTACCAGGTTTGATAACGTATCTTCGATAGCTGAACCAATAAAGATAATGCGGTCTTTGAGTAACCTCGAAAATATATCATAATGCCTCTCACCATACCCGGTTTTTTCAACAACATATGGCACAAAAAGGCTGCCATAGGAAATCTTCGATTTTTCATGAGGAAACTTACCACTTTCCAGATACGACAAATACTCTTTATACACAAAAACTCCTTTTCCACATAATGGTTACTTCTTTCTAATTGATATCATTTAACCTTTATTCTGCTATCTTGGCTTCTTTCAGGAGCAGGTTCATTACCTTTCCTTCACGCATGTCGTTTCGTAAATATGACAAATTTCCTTGCCGTTCCAGTTGTTTACGGACCCGCATTGTGTCGGTATTATAAGCCCTTGCTATACTGGCTATTCGTTGTTCAACCTCGTTTTCAGTGATAAATATCTTCTCTTTTTCAGCAATATAATTCATAATCAGCGATGCTTTTAACTCTCGCATTACCGATTCAGCCGATGCGCTTTTGATTGTTTCCGTTTGTTTTTGAATCTCTTCTAAGGGAACGCCCCGGTTTAGCAAATTCAATTGATGTTTGTATACCCTCTGATCGGTATGATAACTTAAAAAATCCTGAGGTAATTCGACTTTCGTCTGACCTAGAAGGATATCAAGTATCTGATTTCTTAAATCGTCTTCAACCCATCTCTTTTTATCTATCTCAATCCGTTTTTTCATATGAGATTTCAAATCTTCCAGTGAATTAAAACCCAATGTTTTAGCAAAATCTTCATTCACCTCGGGAGGTACTAAACGTTTTATTTCTTTCACCGTAAGTTTCAATTTTGCTTCTGTTCCCCGGCACTCCTCTTTTACAAAATTCTGAGAGAGTTTTATATCAATCTCACGCTTTTCACCTGACCGTGTACCCTCTAATTTTGTAGCTAAATCAGGAATTGTAGTATTGGCAACTGCAACACCATCTGCCACCAGGATTTCGATATCCTCATCTTCTAGCACGGCATTTCCACGGACTTCTATGGTGCAATCGCAAATAATTTGATCTCCTCTTTGCACATTTCCGTCTTTAACTAACGTCAATTGTGCCTTCCGGAAGGCCGTATCCGTTAAGGCCTTCTGCAAATCGTCTTCAGTTACTTCGGCAGGCTTTTTCATTAACGGCAAACCTTTATATTGACTGACTTCAAAGGACGGCCATACCTCTAACGTTACGTCAAACGTAAGCGGTTTTCCCATTTCCAGTGCTATTTCACCAAATTTTGGATTACCCACGGGGTTCAGTTTGTGTTCCTCAAGCGTTTTTTGGTAGCAATCACTAACTACTGATTGTTTTACCTCATCTTTAATCTGAGGACCAAACCGTTTTTCAACCAATTTTCGTGGTGCACGTCCCTTTCTGAAACCGGGTAATTCTACCGTGTCACAAACCTCTACTGTCTTCTTTTCAAACTCACTTTCGATCGTTTCCTTTGGTATTTCAAATTTTAAAACCTTTTTACAAGGACCAGCTTCTTCAATTGTGACATTCATAATGATATTATCCTGCAATACGTTCCCATCTAAAAATAAATAAATGGAGCGGGTGATGGGGTTCGAACCCACGACATTCACGTTGGCAACGTGACGCTCTACCACTGAGCTACACCCGCTTCTTTTCTCTTTGGTGCGAGAGGGGGGAATCGAACCCCCACGCCGTAAGGCACAAGATCCTAAATCTTGCGCGTCTGCCAGTTCCGCCACCCTCGCCCCATATGGCAATTGTCTTCACCAACCATCACCTATGGCGGAATTCCCAAACTCTCATTCATTATGTACGAGTCAATGGACAAGAGCATGCTTCTGCATCATGCATACAAACGGTATTTATGGTGCGCCCTGAAAGATTCGAACTTTCGACCCACTGATTAAGAGTCAGTTGCTCTACCAACTGAGCTAAGGGCGCACTTCCTGAGAACTTGCCGAAAACCTATATCGGGTTATTTACAACGCGCCCGGCAGGACTTGAACCTGCAACCGTTGGATTCGAAGTCCACCACTCTATCCAATTGAGCTACGAGCGCAGAAATTGTCGCGCAATAAAAAAACGAAAGTCAGATGACACAAAAATAAGAACACCTGTAAAAATTCATAAGTTTTAAATTATAATTATTTTTATAAAAAAGTCAACTGCATTATGCCATGCAAAAACACACAAGGGTATTTTAAGTCTAAAGACGTAAGAGAATTGAGAATGCAGATATAGTAAATTATAAAACATATGGCACATCTGTAGCTCTACAAGGTAGCTGCGTCATCTGAAATCCAAAATACGCTATGTTGCCTAAGAAAATTCATGTATAATTATTTCATTATGATACGTAAATATCCTTTTCTCATTTCCGTCACCATTTTGGCTCTGAGCCTCGCCTTTACTTCGGGCTGCAGTTTCATCTCTATTTCCCTGGCGCCATCCACCGAACCGCTCAGGGAGACGACGGTATCAGGAAGCGGAAGGGATAAGATACTTATTATCGATGTTTCCGGCATTATTTCTGAGGAGCGAAAACGGGGACTTGCAGGGCTGTCAGACGAACCGGATATGGTTGCCCGTATCAAAGAAGAGTTGAATACGGCAGCCGGGGACAAACATATGAAAGCCGTCATCCTGCGTATCAATAGTCCGGGCGGCACCGTTACCGCCTCGGACATGATTTATCATGAAATCGAGCAGTTTAAGGAAAATACTGATATCAAGGTCATTGCGTGCATCATGGATTTAGGGGCGTCCGGCGGTTACTACGTGGCCGTTTCTGCAGATAAGATTATCGCCCACCCCACGACAGTTACCGGCAGCATCGGCGTTATCATGCTCAATCTCAGCGTTGAAGGACTCCTTCAAAAGATCGGTGTGAAAGATGCCTCCATCAAGACTGGTGAACACAAGGACATGGGCTCGCCATTGAAAGCAATGACAGATGAGGAACGAAAGATATTTCAGGGCATCATGAACAATATGTACGAAAGGTTTTTGTCCGTCATTGCTGAAAACCGGAAGGAACTAACCCAGGAAAAACTGAGATCGCTTGCAGATGGCAGGATTTATACCTCTCAGCAGGCAGTGGAATATGGCCTTATTGATCAAATTGGTTATCTCGATGAGGCCATTTTACTGGCAAAGAAAGATGCAGGATTAACAAAGGCACGGGTCGTCATATATCACAGACCCGGTGCTTACAAGAATAATATTTACTCCCAGCTTAGTGGTACTGGTTTTGGCGCTATCAATCTTCTCAACATCGATCTTAGAACCTTCGTTCATTCAGGAACACCTTCGTTTATGTACCTCTGGGCGCCGTAAAATAATGAAAATATTAAAATGCAAAGTGTAAAATTACCGACTTTTATTTTGTATTATTCACTTTTCATTTTGCATTTTCCGCTCGTTTGAGAGAGTATTGCACTAGAATTTAATCTTATGTAAAATACTCCACCACCTTATCTCCCATTCCAGAGGTCGAGATGATTTTCTCCTTCGGTGTATTTGCACTGGCAATATCACCCGTCCGATAACCATCTTCCAGTACGGACATAATAGCCTGTTCGATGGCATTCGATTCTTCACTAAGACCAAAGGCGTATTTTAACATCATGGCGCCTGATAGGATTTGGGCTAACGGGTTGGCCTTACCTTGTCCGGCGATATCCGGCGCAGAGCCGTGGATAGGCTCAAAGAGTCCAAAGCCCGTCTCTGAGAGGCTGGCACTGGGAAGCATGCCAATGGAGCCGGTAATGGCAGATGCCAGGTCAGACAGGATATCCCCGAACATGTTTTCCGTAACAATCACATCGAATTGCTTCGGATTCGTTGCGAGTTGCATGGCGGCATTGTCCACGTACATATGATTGAGTTGTATCTGTGGATAATTTTTCTGAACGCAATCTATAACCACCTTCCGCCATAACTTTGAGCTTTCCAGGACATTTGCCTTATCAATAGATGTAAGCCTCCTATTGCGTTTCATCGCCGCTTCGCAGGCGACCTTGGTAATCCTCTGAATTTCTGGCACTGAATAGATCATATAATCCACGGCGTAATCCCCTTGTACCGCCCCTTCCTTCAGGGTAAGGGCCTTGACCTTGTTCTTGCCGAAATAGACTCCCCCTGTCAGTTCCCGCACGATCAGGATATCCAACCCCCCTTTCAATCGTTCGGATTTTAGTGATGCAGCATCAGCCAGTGGGCCAAAGATTACTGCCGGACGCAGGTTTGCGAAGAGACCATAAATGGCCCTCAAGGGTAACAATGCCCCCCGTTCGGGAGTTAATTCCGCAGGAAGATTCTCCCATTTCGGGCCCCCTACCGCGCCAAAATAAATGGCATCAGAACCATTACAGATCTTTTTCGTTTCATCGGGCAATGGATGACCGTGCTTATCATAAGCGCCCCCCCCTACCAATGCCTCTTTATATTCAAAGGTATGATCAAATTTCTTTGCAACGGTATCCAATACCTTTAATCCTTCCTTCATGATTTCCGGTCCAATCCCATCACCGGCCAGCACCGCAATGAATTTTTTCATGTATCTGTCTCCGTATAATCCATAATTATTTTAAAATTTGTTTGATTATACACCCCTCATGCAGACAAATAAAATAGAAAATTGCCCCCTTTTATTTATTATTGACTCACCATACAAAATGGCTAAAATTACCCATGAATTCGATGAAGGAATTATACAATCGCAAAATTACCAGACAGGTAGGACAAGCGTCTCGCTTGTTCTTATCATGCCAGACGGGGGACGCCTGACCTACCTTTGATGTTTTTCTCTGTGCCTTTGTGGTTTCGAGGTGTTAAAAAGGCACCGAAGGTCTAATATTGATACTGTGTTATCGTGTACCATGCAGGTTGCTTCATTGAAGATATCCGTAATTATTCCCACCCTGAACGAGGAATCCCACCTTGAAAAAACACTGCAGAGCATTACAAAACAAGAAGGCGATTATGAATTCTTTGTGGTAGACGGAGGCAGCAGCGACAATACGGTTACGATAGCAAAACGGTATACCGCGGTGATAACCAGCCAGCGTGGCCGGGCGATTCAGATGAACACGTGCGCAAAGGCATGCAGTGGTGATATTCTATTATTCTTACATGCTGATACCATTTTACCCGATAACGCCTTCCGGGAAATACGTAAACGGATGAAAGATGATGCGGTAGCAGGTGGTTCATTTTATATTGCATTTGACACAGATACCTTTATACTAAGAGGCGTTTCATTTATAACGAGATTTAATTTCAGGCTCTTCCATTTTGGTGATCAGGGTATTTTTGTGCGACGAAACGTCTTTCAAACACTTCACGGATACAAAGAAATACCCATCATGGAAGACTATGATTTTTATAAGAGGCTCGGTAGGCATGGCAAGGTTATCCTTCTACGAATGCCGGTGATTTCTTCTGCGAGACGATTCGTCAGGAAGGGTGTAATACGACAGTTGTTGATTAATAAGCTTGTGGTTCTTGCCTATTGGGCTGGTGTAAATATACATACTATGAAACGTTTTTATGACGACATGAGGTAAAAACAATGCAGATATTGCTGACAAACGATGATGGCATCTATGCACCGGGGATTGCTGCCTTAAAGCATAACATTCAAGACCTGGGGCAAGTTACCGTAGTTGCGCCTGATGTAGAACAGAGTGGCGTGGGACACTCCATTACCTTCAGTCACCCACTGCGCATCAGAGAGGCATACCTGGATAATAACTTTATTGGTTATAGTGTAAACGGTTCTCCGGCAGATTGCGTAAAACTGGCCATTTATCAGGTTGTGAAACATAAACCGGATGTAGTCATCTCAGGCATCAATATGGGTTCCAATGTGGGTATCCATATCCTGTATTCCGGAACGGTAGCTGCCGCGGTTGAGGCGGCTATTATGGGATTTCCCTCCATTGCCGTTTCATTCGAGATCTCTGGCCAATATGCTGATATCCACAACGCGGCAAAGGTCGCAAGGAGCGTCATAGAACGCATTCTAACGTATAAGTTGCCTGCAGGATCGTTGCTCAATGTAAATATTCCCTCAATTCCCCCTGATCAGATCAAAGGCATAAAAGTAACACGGCAATTTGCCCATGATTTTAAAGAAAACTTTGAGAAACGCATAGACCCTAGCGGAAAGGCATATTATTGGTTATTAGGCACCGATAAGACCCTCCATCGTGAGGAAGATACGGATATTCATGCCGTCAACGAAGGTTATATCTCCATTACCCCCCTCCGTTACGACCTGACCGATAGCAGTCTCTATAAAAAGATTGAGGGATGGGACTGGAGAGGTATCGTATCGTAAGTATCGAGAAAAATGGCATACCTTGTAAATCTTAAAACTTGGGGTTTTGATTACTCCATTTTTATTCCGAACGATGAAAACACTTTACGATTGACTCTTTTCGGATAAGCATAGACAAATAAGCTTTCTAAAAATAATATATCCCCCAATGGCCCCTACATAAAACCAAAAACCTCCTAATCGGGATGTAATACTTCCGCATACAATAGCAAATATAATTGAGATGAAATCAAAAACAGGATGTAACGGCTCGATAACCTGCAAGTGCCTGAGTGAATTTAACCAGGGAGTCTTTTCATACGCACTGATAGGTTTTGTCTGTGAAGACGCCTTTTGTCTTGAATCAGTTAACGTTTGATATGAACATATATCAATGCAGTGATAACATTTAATGCACTCACGGTTAATCACTTTGCCATTATAGTGATAAATTTCCCGGCTTACATCAATACCCTGGGGACAATTATTGGAACACGCCCTGCAACCTGTGCAATTCGATATCCGGGTTATTTTCTTCTGCCAGGGACTTAAATTCATGAATGGTACCAGCAGTACCGCATACGGACACATGATTCTACAAAATGCCCCCTGACCATAAAAATAGTTGAAAACAAACGTCATGACAAATACAATAAAAATTCCCGCTGCAAAAGGAATGATAAAGTCAAGTATGGTTAAACCATGTGTAGCAAGTTGCATATTAACAGGTGCATTTGCCGAAAAAAGAAGGTTATTATTGCCCGGCAAATCTGTTAGGGGAGTGGGCGCTTGTAAATTAAAATAGAAGTAATATTCACGGCGAATCCAATAAATGATAACGGGTAGCAGGAGGATAAAAAAAACAATGCCCCGAAATAGCCAGCGAAAGCTGGTATTGAAGAGGAGATTATTTTCCCGTAGCTTTCGATACCCGGAAATCTTCAATTTTCGCATCACCCAATCCGAAAACTCTATGGCACCGCGCAGATGACAGGCCCAACCGCAGAAAGCCCTTCCATACAACAGGACAGATAATATGATAAGGATAACCATTATTGCCGCAGCATTGATGTGACCTGCCAGGAGTGATGGTACGCCCATCATTGCCGTCTTACCCCATATTTTTACCCCGAATACATACCAGAGCAAAAGGTGGAACAGGATATACAGGTGAACTCCAATGAGAGACAGGATTCTACGACCTTGAAATTGTACTCTATGCATAGGAGCCTGGTCCTTCTGTATGAATGTGGTTATAGTCTTACAATTTTCAGAAAATAATCCTTTCTGATTTTTAAACACAAAGAGCAAGATTGGTGCCACGGGGGTAGCTGGCTATCAAGCCTTGATTTTCCAAGGGTTTCATGGTTGCACTATCTTAATGTGCAACAACTTTATCGCACATCATTACAGCAACTATTTAAATAACTGCTTTAAATATCAAGAGATAAGCACTGCGGTCAGGATATCGCACCCTCATGCGATTATTTTTGATTCCATCAGCAATGATCTTCATACGCTTGAATGCCGAATGAAAAGGAGGAAGGCGCGAAAGGATTGCTTTGTTGATACAGGAAAGGCGCCATTCACTATGGGGCTGGTAATCACGTGTTTGCGTGTTTAGTGAGTGTCCCCTCATTTGTCGCAAGGTGCGATGCACCATTGGAGCATTGCACCGCGATTAATTCTTTGGCTACTGCCCTGCAAGAATTAATACTTGGACGCTTGAAGATATCAAAGACGAAATGTCTATGCTTTTTGGAATTGTCGTAATCCTGCAGCACCAAATCGGTACGAATCTGTGATTCTGATACCGCTGGTTTTTGCAGTGATCTACAGATCATTGAAGCGGTACATCTCTCGTCCGTCATGATTGAGGAGGAAAAAGGACGAATGGTATGAATAAAGGAGAACTGCGACCAACAGTTGTGTCAACACGTATTTTGTAACAATTTAGTTTTTGAAAAAGTAGGGGCGAAGCATTTGCTATAATCGGCATACATGCGTTCATACCAAAACCAACAAATGCTTCGCCCCTACACAGCGCGATAAATATCGTTATTATTGGAATATTTCAAAAAACTAAATTGTTACCATTTCTCCAGGTTTTTCATTTTATTTGTCACAATCCCCTTGGATTTGGCCGTCTGACGGGAGCTAGTGTCATTTTCTGCACAACCCCTGTGCATCATAATACCCTTAGTAGCCACCATTACCGCCGTTATCGCTCGTTTCTTTTTTCATTTGAAAATCGATTACTTCATTCTCCCCTTCTGCAAGTTCGATTTTCTCTTTTGCGCTCTTAAAGTCTTGTTTTTGCACCTTCAAGGTATAATTGCCGGCGCTTAAATCTGAAAATAGATATTTGCCGTCATTATCCGTGGTGGTTTTATCCTTGAAATTCAGATCCTTGCTTTTTAAGGAAACTCTTGCTCGGTTAACTGGCTTGCCTGATTTTTTCACCGTTACGGTACCGCCAACACTACCATTCGGTGTGGGGGTAGGCGTTTGGGCATTGGTACTGTTATACAAAGAGAAACAACTTATTGCTATAAAAAGGCACGTAGTTACTACAATTGTCCTATACATTTCACCCCCTCCTATGAAAAGTCCTGTTAAAAAGTATCAGTTACTTTTAATTATTTTTAATTATACTGAAATTTTGTAATATAACCAATTCATTCTCGATTTTTTCAGACAAGATCACATAAACCATTGCATGGCATACTGTATTTATTGTAATTGTGCCTTATTTTATTAGCCTGAATCAGAGTTATAAAGACAGGACGGAGGAGAAGAGGTGAGATAATTTTGTATCTGAAATACCAGACGGTAGCTATGATACCTTTTTGAGATTTTGCTGTGCTTCCTGATAATTAGCCTCTAGTGATAATGCCCTTTCAAAGCACATTCTGGCATCGATGCGGTTATTTATTTTGAAATATAATACCCCTAAATTATTATATACCGTGGCGTCCTTGTTATTTAATTCGGATGCTTTTTTCAGTGCAGCAATGGCATCATCTGTTTGATGGATGTCTTCATATACCAGAGCAAGACTGGAATAAGCAGGAAAGAAGACGGGATTAACCTTTAACGCCTTTTTGTATGCATCAACGGCTTCAACTGTTTTTCCACTCATTTGAAATGCACGTCCCATTCCGTATAAGGCACGTTCGTCAATGGGATTTGTGGTGAGTATTTTCGCATAAAACGCAAGGGCGTCAGGTATGTTTCCCGAATCCAATGCCTCTTGACCCTGAGTTAGTAGGGAAGCGTTCTGATCAACTAAACTCTTATGCAGTTCAAGCAACTCTTCATAATTGACATCAGGCCATTTTTCTCTGAATCGTGACTCATTAACTGACAAACTATCCCGATAGTCAATTTTGTTTGCAAGAAAGGTTTTGCTTCCGTAATGATGGATAAAGACACTCTCATCCACCATGATGGCGTAGCCCTTCCCACGTACCTTCAGACATAAGTCATCATCTTCGTAATTTCCCGTACCAAAGGATTCATCAAGCCCGCCAATCTCATCATACAGCGCTTTTCTTATCAATACTGCGAAACCGGCAATGCGGTTTCGGGGGGTTAACCGCCCGTGATATGTTTTTCTCACCCGTTGTGAAAAATCATGAAATCCATTTTCATCGGTATAGGGAACCGCTCTTACCATCTGCCTGCCACTGATAGAGTTTGTTATGGGTCCTACCATGCCGATTTTGTCATCCCTTTCAAGACTTTCCACAAGGCCATCCAACCACCCGTCCGAAACCAGCACGTCATTATTCAGGAGCATAACGAACTCGCCTCCGGCCATGGCTGCCCCCTGATTATTCCCGGCTGCAAAGCCCCTGTTTTCATGGTTTTCAATAAGTTTATAGTTTGAATGTTCTTTAGTCAGATTACGCAGGTATTCAACGGTACCGTCTGACGAGGCATTATCCACAAAGATAATTTCATGCCGATATCCTGTGTGATTCCGGATTGAGCTGACACACATTTTCGTGTAGGCAATGGCGTTGTAGGTAAGGATAATGATAGAGACAAGTTTTTGAGGCTTGACAATCAACGATCCGGTAGCCATCGCATGGGGCATGTGATAACACTGCATTTTATGATTTTCCGTAATTACCGTCGAGCCGTCCTTCTTTATGATAATGTCAGGTTTCATTTTGTCTATCCACTTGCTATGCAATCGTGCAATATTTTCTGATACTTTTGAAAAACGTTCCGGGCCGCTTTTTGATTCATGATGGATCAAAACACTTTCTGGTTGATAAACCAGATTCCATCCCTTCTCCTGAAGCTTAAAGCACAGGTCGACGTCTTCGTATCCGTTCCAATAGTTTTCATCAAACCCCCCTACTTCATGAAATGAGGATTTTCGCATTAATAAACATGCGGCGGTTAATGCCTGATACTGGCGCAACTGGTTCGCTTCAGCAACATCACCGGGTTGTCCATAATAAATATGCCTGGCAACCAGAGGATCTGGCAATTTTTGATCATCGATGATTACGACTCCGGCGTGCTGAATGGTTCCGTCCGGAAACAAGAGTTTACCGCCCACGGCACCTATTGAATAATCCTGATTAAGAATATTCAAGAGCGGTTCCAACCACCCTTTCTTCGGTTCGGTATCATTGTTTAAAAAAAGGAGGTAATTTGTGGAAGCCAACGCTGCCCCCTGATTACACGCCTTCGAAAATCCAAGATTCTTTTCATTCATAAGAATTTTAACATTGTCTTTTAAACCCTTCAGAAAATCCCCGGTGCCGTCTGTTGAGGCATTGTTGACAATAATAAGTTCGTATAATGCTTGTGGTGTATTTTTGGATAAAGCCTCACAGCATTTCTTTGTGTATTCAACTTTGTTAAAAACGGGTATGATGATAGAAACCTTTTGAAGATGCTGAATCCATGCAGTTTGCAAATCTAAAATACGTTGTTTATCGCTTGCATATTCTCTGTATTTTTCGAATATAATGTTCATTGTTCTTAAAAAATCTGCCTGTTTTTCACTTGACATGCTGGTGCTATCTGTCCTCCATGCATACTCACAGGTGATCTTTTTTATATGGGCGAAATGGTATTTCCTGGACATGCGGATCCATAAATCCCAATCCTCATGTGTGGTGAGTGATTCATCAAAGAGGCCGATTTCATCAAGACACGATTTTTTGTGCATAATACAGAGAACCGGGAAGAGATTTTGTGCCAGGATAACATCGGCATCGAAATCAAAGGAATACGGAATATCTTTTTGCTTTACTACATACCTTCCATCTTCTTTTTCCTGACATACGCGGTATGCATCGGTATAGGCTACTTTATCATCGCTCGTTTCCAGATACGTTACCAGGGTTTCTATATGATTCCGGTAAAAGAGATCATCATCATCGAGGTAGGCAATATATTCGCCTGATGCATGCTTGATGCCGGTATTTCGCGCTGCTGCAAGTCCTTTGTTCTTATCGTGAATGAGATAGATAACAGATAACCGCTCCCGAAAGGCGTCAACCACAGATGACACATCCTCTCCTGCATCGTTCACCACAACGGCTTCGACATGTTTGTAAGTCTGTGATGCAATACTTTCCAGGGTATTTTTCAGGGTATCAGGCCTGTTATGCGTTGGCACAATAACAGAAACAAGAGGTGTGGTTCTTAACGTATCCGTACCACCTTGAGCTAATAATTGTTTTGCCTCTGAAAGGGATTCCTGGTTATAAATGTTTGGGTGATTAATAACAATTTGAGCCATTAATTCACGATGATGCTCGAGTGCCCTGGTATACATACTCCTCTCTTTCACCCGGTAAAGAAACAACGGTTCAGGAATTCTCTTTCCGTAATGCCCTTTTTCTCCGCAGGATATCCAGAAATCCCAGTCCTCATAACCCCACGTCATGTTGCTATTATAACCCCCTGCAGCCTCCCAGGTTTTACGCCGGTACAGTGAGCAATAACTGAGATGATTTTGCAGGCATAATTGTTTAAAATCGTATTCTTGTGCGCACACAATTCGTTCCGCACCGCCAAAATGCTTTACATCGGTATAGGCAATTGCGATCTCCGGATGAAATTCTAACAACGAAACGGTCTTTTGCAGCATTTCCGGATGTATTATATCATCCGCATCGAGCGGAAGGATATATTCTCCTCTTGCTGCTTTGATTCCCGCGTTTCGAGCAGATGACAATCCCTGGTTCACTTGCTGAATAAATCGGATTTGATTGTCCGGATATTTCTGAATTAACGATTCTGCAACTTGACTGGTGTTGTCGGCGCTGCCATCATTTACAATAATGCACTCCCAGTTCTTATAGTTTTGATTAACCACACTTTCAACTGCTTCGGGCAGGAAGTTCGCCTGGTTATAACAGGGAATTATTACCGAGACCCGTGGCTCGGAAGCTTGCATTGCATGTGTCTGCTCCGCATCATTATTTTGATTCAAAATACTTTTTCCGGCCATGTTTGTGTTCATCTGCTTTGAATGTATATAATTAAATATCTTTTCAAAACGATGTTGCCAGGTATGTTCAGCTATGGTTCGCCTGTATCCGTTATTTGCTATCTCATTTCTTTCATCTTCATGATTAAGGTAGTATTTAGCCTTCTCTGCTAATTCATCCACTGAATTGAATATTACGATCTCTTTGCCATCATCATAGTACTCAGTTAAATTATCAGCATTACTGGATAATTGAAAGCCCCTTGTTCCAGGAATTTCAAAATTTCTTCCCTTAATCTGCTGCCCAATTAACGTGGACGAATTCGATAAATTGAGATTAATTTTACTTCTGGAAAATAATCTTACCATTTGATGAAATGGAATGCGTGGCCGGTTTTCCCATCCAAAGCCAAAAACCTCTAACTTGAGTCCATTTTGAAGTAACGTTGACAAGACTTCTACCCGATTGCCATGAGGTTGTCCTACGAAACAAATGTCCAAATCCTTTGGGATATCATAAGGGACATACAATTCATGATTACACGCCCACTGAGTCTTTATGACTTTATAGGATATTCCCATATTTTTATATTTTGGAAGGGCGTCATTCGCCGTTGTACAGACAATATCAAAATGGGGCGCAACTACAGAGCTATACTTTTCAAACCTCCAGTGATCGTCACAAAACCAATGAATGGTTGTCGTACCCAACAATGATATTTGTTTAAATACCTCGTAGCGTGGATCACGGTTAAAATCAAATAGCACGGCAAACAGATACGCCGGTCTTTCTCTCTTAGCAAGTTCATATAACTTTTGCGTCATTAGATCTGGACCAAGATTCAACCCCTCCTCCATAAAATCGAAGTGAACAAAATCCCAATCGTGCTTTTCGCAATAGCTTTTGAGTGGGTAGTAAAAATTCCGGTGCTCAAACGAAAAGCCCCTTGCTTTATCACCGTAATCATATTTCATCCCAAGATATAATAACTTCGTTTTCATGACCTACTCGTTAATTGTTGATACATTTCAAGCAGCATGGAATTGTCATGGTTTAACTCCAACGCATCTTCTGTGTACATTCTCGCATTTATAAATTTACCATGATTCATCAGTGAGCGTGCCGCTTCGATATAAAGACTTACATTTTGTGTATCGCTTTCAATCAATTTTTGAACAGCATCTATATCCCTGACCTTTATTGCTTCTACGTGATAACCAACGGTAAATTGGTCAATAAAGTGGTTTTTTTCGAGCGCAAAAAGATATCGTGGTATCCATTCACCAAATAGATATTTGATAAACTCAACGTTATTTCCGTGCAGGTGCTGATGTTTTGGCAATGTCCATACCATACGTGCACATTCCTGAGCCAGCAGTTTGAAAAATCCTCCGTTTGGTGAGATCTCAGATACATACAAACTAAATTTACTGCAAAAATGTTTATACCATTCCGGTGTATACCCGCCATAATAGTGATACGGTAGTTGATGCAGTCCTGATCCAAGCGGTGCGGTCAAAAACAGTCTGCCTCCGGGCTTCAGTATGCGGGATATCTCCCGGAGCGCTTCGATTGGTTCCGGGGTATGTTCCAAAACTTCAGTGCAGATGATTACGTCAAAGGAGTTGTCCATTACCGGTATAGCGCAGATATCCGACTCGTAATCAATTTTGCCGTATTCCGCTGTTCCACCGAGCTTCTCACCCAGATATCGTTTGAAATCATGAGTTTTGTAATCACAATGCGCAAACAGCGCACGGTAAGGACATGTTCCCGCCCCGATATCCAAAACACGGGAACCAGCAGGAACGGTCAATGCCTTCATACGAACCCAGCTGTCACGCTCTCTCTGGTTAAAGTCGTGTATTTCCTGAATTGGTTGTTCTGTCCCGGGCTGTTGGAAGATATGAGCGATCTGTTCTAACTGGGAACCACAATACGAAGGCTGCCATGTTGATGTCGTTTCGAGTTTATCAGATAAAAGAGAACGAAGCTGTTGCTTCCATACTTCAAAGGTTGGCTGCTCAGTAGGTGCAACGGTGCTTTCCCACAACATTTCTTCAGCGGCCTTTACCTGCACTGCCAAAGAGACGTTTTGTGATTTTACCGCAATCACGGTAACGTTTGATAAAAAAGGTTCGTGTGGCCAGGACGTTGACTGTGTCTGGACAACTCTAAATCCAAGATTGTTCAAAGTGTGTTCAAATCGTTCAGGAAACCAGTGGTCAACATGATATGCCCAGCGTGATGACTGATCGCCGGCAATGTGGCGGACAACTCCCATTTTTGTCTTCCAGGAATATTCACCCAGCAATGTTTTGGCGCTTCCGATGAGATCGGGTGTCTCAATATGGAGTTTTCCGTCAATCTTTAGCCAGTGGTGCCATTTGATAAGCAGGGCAAGCGCAGTCACTCTGTTGAAATGTTCGAACACGTGATGCAAGCGAATTTCATCGACACTTTCAGCCGGGAAATTCAGCTTTATGATGTCAGCATATAAATCCGCTTTCACTTCCATTACGTTGTGCTGAGAGGGGGGGAAATCGATATTGACATAATCGATCAAATACTGTTCTCCACAGCCGAGGTGGAGACGAAGCGGTTTATTACCCTCCCAGATAGCATTAGAGCAAAGGTATACCAAGCTGTCTTTATACAATAAATGGGTATCATGGTTAACCGGAGAATTTTTCGGAACATTATCAACCTGGCGTTCTCGATGAACGGGCAGAGTTGAAGTTTGTGTTTTATCATTCCCAGTCGCCTGAGACAAGGGTTGGCTTGTACCTGTGGTAAGGTTTTCCTTCCTTTCTTTATCTATGGCCATAGCGAGTTCGCTAAGCAACTGTCCGGTGTGTCTGATAAGATCCGGTGTTTGTGATTCACCGATGCGGTTATAAAACAGGATCGATTTATGAATTAATTCTATTCGCTGCTTTAAAAGCTCAAATAATTGAGGAAGAAGCCGGTTAATCAGCGGTTCGTCAGCAGTATTTTCGGCAATTTTCCAATATCTTTCGTCATCAGCTGCTAGATGAGGCATTGACGTGTTAAATAACTCACACATCTTGTTGCATATTTGTTTGTCCTGCTCAGTTTTAACGGTGTCATTTTGTACCCAATTGAAAAGGTTGCAAGAGTGCACAATAAATCCCCGCAAGCTAGCACACCGGGCGTAGGATTTTTGTAACCGGGAAAGATGAGATGTCTCGATTTCCTCGAAGACTTTTTGTAAAAAAAAGAACTGATGTCTGACATAATATATCCAGATTAATAACGGTTTATCTAATCCCGGCATTCCTATATTTGGGTCAGGGTCGACGTAGCGATGTTTATCACGGTAATAGAATAAATGCTCGTCGAGACAATAGCACTGGTATCCGTGCAAAAAAAATTTCGTTATGAAAAGATTGTCAACGTTTGCCCGCAATTGATCAAAGGCCTCAAACGGCAGCATACGCCGGAAACTGTCAGTCCTGTAGACTCCAAATGCGATTGGAAGAATATTGCGTTTCTGAATATACGTAACGAAGTTAGCAAATGGTGAGACTTTATTGCTATAATAATCCTTTTGAGCCAAAATCGGTCGGTTTGGTTTGCCAAAAATATCGATATAATATCCGTTCGAATACACCATCGCAATATCAGGTTGTTGCTCCAGGACGCAAACCGTTTTTTCAATGTAGCGTGGATCCCACAGATCATCATCATTTGCGCCCATGTAGTACTTGCCGCGCATAAATTGCGCCAGGTGATTTACTCCATCTTCAGGGAATCTTTTCCGATCGTCAAGAATATAGTGGATGCGAGGGTCTTTTGCTGCATACTCCTTGCAAACAGTAGATGTCTCATCGGTAGACTGATTGTCTAAAATCAGCAACTCAAAATTATGAAATGTTTGGGAAAGTAAGGAATCAAGTGCACGCGGCAGGAGTCGTTGACCATTTGACCGGCTATAAGAAAAAGAATTGTATACCGGCATAAGTATACTGACGAGCGGTTCGTTTAAGAGCGGCGGTTTCTCCTTGTTGTCTTTGTCCTGTGCTTCCTCTGCTGTTACGGTCGATTCTGTAGTCGTATTTTTATCAAGATGAGAAATGCTGCCAGATTGAGAGTCTAATTTTGCAGTTTTCCCTGAATCATCCGGGCTATTCACATTCCCGCTTTCAATCCAATCGAGTAGCTGACCCACGAATTTCTCAGAGGTATGAAGACTCCTGAGTTTATTGAGCGCATTCGCTGCTATGCGCTGTCCATAACCCGGTTCATGCCTGATTCGTTGGATGTGCGAAACCAATTGATCGGGATTATTGCTGTCATACAGCAAAATTTCCTTTCCGTCTTCATACAGCGCTTTGGTCCTGGAGCGACCCGGTATTTCCCACGAAATTACCGGACGTCCGGCAGCTATCCCCTCAACAATCCGGCCCGCTTGGATTTTGCTATACTGAGGCAGGTTGACAACCGCACACCCCCCCTGCAGCCCCTGCAACCAAAGGGCAAAGCATTGTCTGCGAATATCGCGAAGGTTGTTGATATAGTTTTCAAACATGGTTGTTGAAAACGGTCTGCCGCTCTTCAGATACTGTTCGGCAGTGTAATGCAATTGATCGAATCGTTCCGGTAAATCAGTGTCATATTCAGGTGATGCCTCCGGCCGAACAAGCACGCCTTTTAAAGAATTCAGGTCCAGCCATTTTTTTCTGTCACCATAAAGTGCGCCATAAAATACTGCGTGATTCTTTGACACTGGCGGAGCTTGTTCGCAAATGAAACGTGCCGGAATTATACCACCACCCCACCACATTGCCGGCACAGGGCCATGAGTATTAAATTTATCCACATCAACTTCATCGGCAGCTATTACATGAGTTACATACGCGAGACTTTTCTCTACCGCCCTGAGTCTTTTTTGTGTGCCTTCCGGATTGCCAGCCCATTCCCGCGGATCTGTTTCCAGACTTTCACAAAGAAAACCAACGCGAATGGGGGCTATCCCGGCAATCCAGTCAAGGAATGCTTCATCTAAATTGCTGTGAGAAATCTCAAACCAGACCTGATCGAACTGCTGAAACTCACATATTTTACGAGCATAATTCAGCCAAGACCCTGCTGCCTGTGATGGCACTTCGTGCAATGCCGGAATGGTCACATATTGAACGCCAAGAGTCTTCAGGGCTTCTTCCATCCCGATGCCTAATGGGTATGCCCAATGGCTTGCATTTGCCCATGTTTGAAACTCTAATGGGATAAATAATACCTTCACTTTGGCATGTTGTTTTACCTTGCCAGCAGCATCGTAATGATTCACTCGTTTCACTCCGGCCAAATCCATCCTGGGTATTCAGGAATATTTTGATAAAAAAGACTCTATTTCCTTGATAACATAATTGCATTCTTCTTTACCCAGATCCTGATGGACTCCAATATGAATGCCATTTTTGCCGATATACTCAGCGTTTGGAAATTCACCGTACTGGTATCCTAAAAAACCGAAACCCGGGCATTGGGTAGGCATAGAAGAAAAGAGATTCCGTGTATCAATCCCCTGTTGTTCAAGACAATTAACCAGCTGATTTCTGTTAAATTTTACCCCTTCCTGAATAATAATGGGAAAGGCGTGAGGACCTATCCTTTCATGTGGTTCCTCTTCAATCGTGGCAAGATAGGGTTCAAATTGCCTGAACTGGTTCATCAGATACAGGAGATTCTCTCTTCTTTTTTCCAGTATCGTATGATATTCATCCATATTTCCAAGACCTACAGCAGCTTCAAGCTCATTCATTTTTGATGAATACCCGATTCTTTCAAAAATAAATCGTATATCCTCACCATTCGCATTTGAAAACCTTTTCGTACAATATCCAGAGTTGACATTGAGCACACATTGTTCACACTTACAGGCACGGCCATGAGATCGTATGGATCTGAGCACTTCGGCAAATTCAGCGTTATTAGTTACAATAATACCGCCTTCAATGGTGGTAATGATATGAGCAAGATACAGACTAAATGCCCCTAAATCACCTAGCGTACCGGCTTCTTTTCCTTTATAAAGCGCTCCATGTGCCTCTGCTGCATCCTCTATGACATAAAGATCATATTTTTTTGCGATAGCGGTAATTGCATCCATATCCGCGGGTTTCCCCATAAGATGAACGGGCATAATCGCCACCGTTTTTTCTGTGATGGCCTCTTCAATTTTCTTTGGATCGATATTTAATGTGTTTCTGTCAATGTCCACAAATGATGGTGTAAATCCCGCATGCAAAACCGCATTCCCCGTGGCGACAAAAGATAAAGCGGGGATAATAACTTCATCGCCTCTTTTGGCGCCATAGTCATGAAGAACAGATAACGCCAGGATATCGGCATCTGTTCCGCTACTCACGGCAATGGCCTCCTTTGCTCCAATGAGTGCAGCAAATCTTTTTTCAAGTTCACGTACATACTTGCCATTTGAAACCCTTTTGGTAGCTAATACCTCATAAATAATGTTTTTTGACCTTTCCGTTATGGAAATAGTTCCAAAGGGTATTTTCATTTTTTCAGTCATTTAGCGCCTCATGGTTTGATAGGTAAAATTACGAAAGACCTTCTGAGCCAATTCGTATCTTTCTGGTACTCCAATATCAATAAGTTGCTGGTTTTCAACAAACCCATACATATTCCTCTGCCGAATAAGGGTTGGAAACAAGTCATATTCAAGTGAATATTTTTTTCCTGCCGGTATGAGAGAAACGACCTCTTTATCGAAAATATATATCCCTGCGTTAACGAAACCATACGCGTCGTCAAATTTTTCATGAAAACTGACAATTCGATGCGTCTCAGTTATTTTCACGATGCCACAATCGTTTGATTTGTCGGTCGGGATCAACGCAATACTTGCAAACGATTCTTTTGAGATATGAAATTCAAGAAAGTTATAGATGTTTACCTTACAAAATGAATCACCGTTCATTACCAGAAAAACATTACTCTGAATCAGTGATTCTGCGTTTTTTATAGCCCCAGCTGTGCCCAGTGGTTCTTTTTCTTCAGAAAAGAGCAAATCTATGGGATACTCCTTGTTTTCGTAGTATTTCCTTACGAAGTCTCCTTTATAACCCGTACACAGGATAAACCGTTTACTACCATATCTGCTCAAATACTCTACCAGTATGTCAAGAAACGGATGCTGGTTTATTTTTGCCATGGGTTTCGGACGATCATGTACGATTTTTCTCAGCCGGGTACCTAAGCCACCACAAAGAATAACCACATCAATATTTTCAGAGAGTGGATTCATGAAGTAATATTTAGCAGGTTTTGTGCAGGGAAAACTGATTCCTTGCGCTCCAATCTTTCTCTCGTTTTTACTACATAAGGCATTGGAATGAATGTATTACTTTCTATCCGTTCCTTTTCCGGTTGATAAACAATAATCTGACTCCCATTGTTTTCAAAATGAAAAGGAACAAACAAGTGTCCTTTTAGTTTTTCTTTTATTTTGGACTGGTCTTCTGGTTTTGCAAAAAGGAGGACAAAACCACCACCACCCGCGCCTACCACCTTGCCTCCAATTGCACCTGCCTCTTGAGCAGATTCATAGATCATGTCGATTTGAGGGGTTGTTATCCTGTCAGAAAGCCCTTTCTTCAGATTCCACGATTCATGCAATAGTTTTCCAAACTCCGTAATGTCTCTCCTGGAGTTACTCAGTATTTCTAGAGCCTCATCAACCATTTGACGCATAATCCACAACTCGTGTCGCCGGTTGCCGGTATTTTCAATCTGATTCTTTGCGATGTCAGAGGCATATCGGGAAAATCCGGTAAATAACAACAGCAGATGGTTTTGTAACTGATGCAATCTATCAATACTTATAATGACAGGATTTACCTGAAATGAATTGTCTGCTCTAAAGATAATTTTATTAAACCCGCCAAAAGAGGCTAAAACCTGATCCTGGCAACCCACATTTTCGTTCAGGATGTTTTGTTCAATTTGAATGGCGTCCTGTGCTAATTGTATTTTTGTCGGCATGATCCCTTTAATGGCATAGAGGCAGTGCAATAAACCAACGGTAAATGAAGAGCTTGATCCAAGTCCTGTCCGAGCTGGTAAATCGCCATCATGATGGATTTCTACTCCCTCATGAATATTCATAAATTGTAACGTTGCCCGGATAGAAGGATGCCGAATTTCAGCAATATCTTTTACTGCCTCTATTTTGGAATAAACAACACGGTGTTTATGTTCGAAAAAGGGTGGCAGATTCCTGCAGGTAATATAACAGTATTTGTCGATCGTTGTTGCTAATACGGCACCATCGCTTTCCTTATACCAAACGGGATAGTCTGTACCACCACCAAAAAAAGAGATTCTAAACGGCGTTCTGCTAATTATCATGAAATTCTTTCCTGTATTTAATGACTTCCCTGTCGGTCGTTCTATGAAATATTCATACAACGCCTGTTTTAATTTTCGAGCAGCTTTCTTTTGAGCCTTATCTTTGTCATTTCATGAATGTGGGCATTAATTTTACTCCCGAACTTTGCCCCGATCATATTCAAGTAATCCGTGTTATCAAAGTATGTATGGAAGGCGTTATCTCTGAATTTTAGCACTTCTCTTGCACTTACATATCGTGTTGGCAACGGTAACATGTCGAAAGAATGTTGTGAAAATCCGCCCCATGCTTCAGGAAGTTTCCAATCATTTTGCAAGGCAATCTCATAAAGTTTCGAGCCTGGATATGCCATGGCACAATAAAAGTTAGCCCATTCCGTATTTAACTCCATTGCCATGTCAAGGGTTTCTTGCATGGTATCATGCGTATCGTCAGGTAGTCCAAACAGGTAATTTGCTCCTACCCTAATGTCTGCTAATTGAATCCGACGAACAACGTCGGTTATGTCCTTTCGTTTTAACTGCTTATTAGCGCCATCCCTTACTGCCGCGCTTGCAGATTCGATACCCAAACCAAGCCAATTGATACCGGCCTTTTTCATTTTATGAAGATTTTCATACTTGATGGTATCAACCCTGGCATATGCCCAGAGGTTTAAACCGTATCCTTTTTGAATAATCAAATCAACAATTGCCATATAGTGCTTTTCGTTTAGAATAAATAATTCATCAACAATTTTGATGTTTTTGATTCCGTATTTGTCTGTTAATAATCCAATCTCCTCAACCACGAACTCCGGACTCCGGTATCGTATCCCGGATTTTCCAAAAGGGGCGTTGATACAACAGAAAATACAGGAATACGGACAACCAAGGCTCGTATATATTGCACCATAAGGCATTCTCTTATCTATATCATCAAAGCAGTGCCAGTTATGGGCCCTGTATCTCGTCATCGGTAATAAGTCCCATGCTGCTACGGGCAAACCTTCGTCCATATCCTGAATTAACGGAGCCGGTGGATTCCTTTTTATTTTTCCACGGTCGCAATACCAGAGCCCAGGTACAAGGGAATAATCGTTTTTGCTCTGCCTCAGTGTCTCAATTAAACTCTTCAGGGTAAGAGGTCCTTCTCCTACGATAACAAAATCTACATCTTCATCCTCAATGGTTCTGCTCGGTAAGGCAGACGGATGAAGCCCTCCGATAGCAACCTTTACAGAGATTTTTGTTTTGATCGCGGTACAAATCTTCCCTGCAATTGTCATATTTTGCGTTGATGCCGAAGGATGTGAACCATACACAATAACCGCTGCAAGCAAAGGGTCTATTTCAAGGACTTTTAAGGCAGTTTCATCAGGCAATAAATTTTCAGCATTTGCATCAATAATGTGCACAGCAAAACCTTTGTTTCTGAGATAAGCGGCAATGACTGTTATCCAAAAGGGCGGCTCAATTGCCGTGAGTTCTTTTCCCAGTTCCTGATAAACCTGCTTTCTGTCTCCGGGATTTATTAATACCAAGTCGGTTTTTCCCCGCATTGCCGCAACACCTTTCTAGTTTACAGCACTTGTTTGAGATCGGTAAACGTATCAATTATCATGTCGGCTTTTTGTAAATACCTTCTTTTTAGCGTGGAACAAATTGCGATGCAGTACATACCAGCACTTTTTGCTGATGCTATTCCTACAGGGGCGTTTTCAATCACCACACATTCCGAAGGGATCACAGATAACGACTTTGCAGCACGCAAATACGGCTCAGGGTGTGGTTTGCAATGATTCACATTATCACCGGTAATTATCACATCCATCTGTCTCAAAAATTTGTCACCTGCTATTTTTAAAAGTCTGGTATAATTTGCACCCGATACCAAACCTGTAAAATAACCTCTTCTCTTAAATTCCGGAATAAGTGTCTTGACACCGTCGTAAAAACGAAACCTATGATTTTCGAGATAATATGTTTCCTTCCGATTAACGATCTCAGTGATTGTTTGTGAATCAAAGCCATTTCTTGCAGAAAAATACTTAGCAACGCCCTCAGTATTCATGCCTTCAAGCAGAAAATACTCGTTTTTATCGATGCTGATACGGTGTTTTGAAAAGGCGTGTTTCCATGCCACATAGTTGTCATCCATGGTTTCACCGATTACTCCATCAAAATCAAAAAATATTGCTTTGAACTGCTTCATGGCAATTTTCATTTATGCAGGGATAAAAAATCTACAAAGACAATTTTCCCGCAGTCCAGATTTGAAATGAACGTTTTTCCCATATTTCAGACCGGGATTTTTTGCCGGAAGCGACTTCTATGACTAGGGTAAGAAGTTGTTCACTTAATTGGTCGAGTGAAATATTATTGTCCAGGAGGACACCGGCATTAAAATCAATATCTTCGTGCATTCTCTGAAAGATCTCGGTTCTTGATGACAGCTTTATTACGGGAGTTATTGCATTACCTTCGGTTGTCCCCATGCCGGTAGAAAAAAGAATTATATTTGCTCCGGATGCGACAATGCCTGTCATCGATTCAAGATCATTCCCCGGTCCATTCATTATTGACAGTCCTTGTTTTTTAACACGCTCGGCATAATCTACAAAATCAACAATTTCTGTGCTGCCGCCTTTTAAAATGGCCCCCAGACTTTTTAAGGTCAAATTTACCAGTCCTCCTTCTTTGTTGCCGGGGACAAAGTTTCCATCCATAGCCACATTGAGTCTTTCAGCCAAGGTCTTATAGTAATTCATTCCTTTGATAAATTTTCTGGCAACGTGTTCAGACACCATTCTCTTCATCAAGCTGCTCTCAGCACCTATCATCTCGGGAGTTTCCGAAAGAATTGCAGAACCGCCACCATAAATTATTTTATCAACCGTTAACCCGATAAGTGGATTGGCTGTGATACCGGAAAATGAATCAGATGCTCCGCATTCAGTGCCAGCTACAAGATATTTTAGTGATACCTCTTCACGTTCTGTCGTATTGACTTCTTTCAGTCTGGCAAGAATGATATTTTTTCCAGTTTCCAAAGTATTACGTGTGCCTCCCGCCTTCTGGATTGATAGATAATCAATTGGCTTTTTACATGCAGACAATTCATGAAAATATTCAGATACAACTTTGTAATTTGTTTTTTCGCAGCCCAGATCAACAACCAGTGCACCGCCAACATTTGGGTGGTCTATAGTATTTTTCAATGTTCTCATCACCCTGTCTATGATCTCACCGTCGTTACAACCACATCCCTCGGTGTGAACTGCAGCTACAATTCCATCGACGTTCTTGTACTTCTTCCGTAGGGTTTCACTGTTATCCATGGCATACGCAATCTTAAATGCACTGTCGCCTGCGCACAGTGAGGTTGGCACTACCAGGTAATAATTTCGCGTTCCTACCCGCCCGTCTCTTCTTTTGTATCCCCAGAAAGTATTCCCACATTGTTTATAATGTCTCCTTCTTTGATTTTGGAGATAATAAGTAGCCGCACCTGCTATAGAGATGAGTGCTTCAGAATCGTTGCTCTTATAAATTTCGGTATTGCAACTATCGATGACCTGACCTCTTTTTATTCCTCTGGACAATCCGAATGCATATCCGTACTGGAAAACAAATTCCCCTTTTTTTACATCCATGAGAGAAAATCGGTGGCCTTTGGTAATTGCTTGTCCTACTTTTACCATTGTTCCATTAATTTTTATTACCGTATTCTTTTGAATATCATTCTTTGCAATAGCAACATTGTCATGCTCCGACATACGGAGGGCAATGTTATTGAAGGAAATTTCTTGTATTTTCTGACTATCTTTTCTTCGGTTCATTTTATATCTTTAGATGTTGATTTCAGCAGGATGGTCTTTTCAGAAATATTTAAGCCTTTTGCATTTTTTAAAATATCCGCTTTTTGGGTATTGCCTTCGGATAAAAGCGCAGTATTGCTGGCATCGAATAGAACGCCCTTGCAGGATGTATAGAGTTCTCCTCCACGAACCTTAAAATTTCTCTTAAACTCATCACTATCTGGAAACAGTTCAAAGGTAACGCTAAATCTGCTATTATGATGATGATATGTTTTATATGGCGAGGATTCTTCATAATGGAAATAATTGAATTCATTTAAGTTTTCGGTTTCCATTTCTGTTACTCCCTCATATCCGATTGTTTCTCGTCCATATCGGTCCTCCAGTCTGATGAGATCAACCTTGTTTGGTGGAGTTTCTATTTCCAACAAAAATACTCCATCGTCAGAAAGAGTTTTTGTAGAATGAAATACCCCCTTTTCAATAATGATGGCGTCTCCTCCTCTGAGATACCGTCTTTGCAAGAAGGTATTGCTCATAGCGTTCCCGGATAAAAGAATTAACGACGTCTTCTTCAGCGAATGGCAATGCATAGAAGTTGAATATCCTTTTTTTATGTAAAGCAACCACACCGCAACAACCTTATTTTCAAATACCAAAAACTCATATCCCCATGGCTTTACCACTACTCTGCCTTTGTAGGTATTTGGCTGCACGTTCGCATATACGTTCCCGTTGTTATTGCTTATCGTCTTAAGGGCCACGGTATCCTTTTCGCATACATTTGTTTGGCATATTTGAGAAGTTCGTATTTCCTTTTTATCAATTTCATCCAAAAATGCCTTATACGTAATTTCTACACCGTCTCTTAATAGTGTGCTGTGCTTCCAGCCGAGTTCGTTCATTCTCGATACGTCAAGTAATTTTTTTATAACACCATCCGGTTTTCTTTTATCGAAGGTAATCTTTCCTTTATATCCTACGATTTCCTGCACTATTTCGGCTAATGTTAAAATCGTACAGCAACTACCGGTACCGATATTGAATACATCACTATCTGAATATGCACTTGTTAAAAACATGCAAGCATCAGCGACATCGTCAACAAAAAGAAAATCACGCGCTGGAAGACCAGTCCCCCAGAGGGTAACTTCTTCGGAATGTTGAACCTTTGCCGTATGAAACTTACTGATGAGCGAAGGTAATACCTGCGCATTCAGGACATCGTAATGCTGTTTTGGGCCGTAAATATTAGGTGGAATAAGAACGATGAAATCCGTTCCATATTGCCTGTTGTATGATTCGCACATTTTTATTCCGGCAATTTTAGCAAGCGCAAATGGTTCACAGGTTGTTTCCAATACGCCAGTTAATAGATAATCCTCTTTTGCCGGTTGGGGACAATGTACCGGGTAAACGTCTCCACATGCCAAAAAGATCATCTTCTTCACTTCACTTAAGAAGGCGCAGTGAATGACGTTTGTCTGAATCATGATATTCTCATAAATAAATTCCGCACGGTACGTGGTATTCGCAAATATTCCACCTACTTTTGCTGCGGCAAAAAATATATAGTCGGGCCTTTCTCTGTCAAAAAAGGATTTTACAGCAGCCTGATTGGTTAAATCTAATTCCGACCGATTTCTGGTCAATATATTGGTATAATTATCCTTTATCAATCGACGGACAATGGCTGAACCAATCAAACCGTTATGCCCTGCTACAAATATTTTATCGTTCTTATTCATCCTGCTCTTCGTGCCGCTCTTTAGAGATTAAATTGCCTGAGTGTCTCTCTCATCCAATCACCGTTATATTTATAGTGCGGCGATGTTACAATATTCCCGTCCACAACAACAGGGGCATCAATATACACAGCGCCGGCATTTTCGATATCGTCTTTTATCCCGATATATCCTGAAATACGTTTCCCTTTTACAATCTTGGCTGAAATCAAAATCCATGGACCGTGACAGACTGCTGAAACAATTTTATTTTTGCTATACATTGCCCTGATGAATTCCAGCACTTCTCTTATTTGTCTGACTCTGTCAGGGGCTTCATGTCCTCCCGGTAAAACCACCAGATCATAATCAGGCTCTTTCAATTCTGTTATATCCACAGTTGGTTTAGCTGGCACGCCGTATTTACCCTTTACCATTTCCTTGCCTTTTACTGCAACGTCTACATGAAAACCAGCTTCTTGCAGCCGATAAAACGGGTAAATAAACTCCTCATCTTGAAAGTTCGGACCCGTAATGATTACCGATCTTCTCATGAACAAATCTCCTTCACCTTTTCTCATCAGGCCTGGCTGATTATAAATATCTGCACAAATTTAAGACCTCGAACCTCTTTTGCCAATACGTTGAATTGTCCAGGTATGTTTTTGCCTGTACTTTTCGTTCTTGTGATTCTTTGCTCTTCCCTAATCTTTGTTCCAAAATCCCCAGAAATAACGTCGAGAGTGGGTTTTCCGGAACACGATCACAGATGTCTCTTAACATTTTTTGTAACATGTGTAACTTAATTACCCGATCCTCCGTGAGGATCCTTTCGTAATTTACCTTGTAATCAACGAGAAACCATACGTCTTTCAGTTGTTCATCCGAGGGAATCATATGGGGATCTGCCTCTAAAAGGTTTTTAAATTCCTTTGCCTCTATTTTTTCATTTTTTTCCCGCAACCTTTGACCACCCGTAGATCCAATAAAAAATTTGTCTTGAAACCCCTTTTGTCTGACGGTATCACTATCACTCAGTGACTTATGTATTTCCGTTGATGGAAACAAGGTAAGAATCTGTATGGGATACCAGTCAAGCTGTAATTCCAATGCAAGATTGACGGTGTCCAAAACCTGTCCAATCGTTTCATCAGTGAAGCCAACCATCAGAAAGCCCTTTGTAAATATCCCCGGATATTGCTTCAAAATTGCTGCAGCTCTTCGATAGTCACGTAAGTCACTGGGTTTGCGAATCGAATCTAAAATTTTCTGATTTCCTGATTCGATTCCTAAATGCAACCCTATACATCCAGATTTATAGGCAGCGTCAACAATTTCCGGAGTTATTGATGCTGCAATAACTCCATTCGACGCATCCCAGGAAATATTCATATTTCTTTTCACAATTGCATGAAATAATTCAAGTGCACGTCTTCTGTTATAAAGGAGGTCATCATCCAACCACATAAAATGGGTTATATTATATTTTTCTTTTAGACATTCCATTTCATCGACAATTACTTGTACCTTACGTGATCTGATCCCTTTACCGCAGAAAGCGTTTACACTACAATAAGTGCAGCTTCCCCGACATCCCCTGTTTGATAAAATTGCAGATGCGCATACCTTGTCGTCTAATAGCCAATGGTATGCACCTATTTTCCCCAGGGTATGATATTCTCCTATGGGCAATGAACCATAGTCAGGAACAGCATCAATATCATATTCCCGCAATTGCTTGTCGATAGAAAAATATCCGCTTCTCAGTTTTGTTGCAATTTGCCTTAATGCATCAGCGGTCGTTTTCTTGTTAATAAAGTCAATTATTGTAACGAAACTGGTATCTCCTTCGTACAGAGAGATAAAATCAATCGATCGGCACTCTGTTAACACGGTTTTTGCAGCCGTTGTCGAATGCACCCCTCCAGCAATCACAGGCAGGTTTTTATGAACCTTTTTAATAAACTCTGCAATCTTATACATTTGCGGGGCAGTCATTGAAAACATACACGTAATTCCAATAAGATCAGGTTTGAAGACCTCTATCCGCTCCTTCAATTTACTTTGCCACACGTCGTAATGAAAAGATCTCCTTGCTGAATGGAAAGAAGCCAAAACCTCGTAGTTTAGGTCAATAATCTCTGAAACGTAGCCATTTTCATGTAACCTTTTATTTATGATACCAAGTCCGTACGGTGGGAATGCCGGATACCTTTTTTGCCGTGCCACCTCAACATCAAAATATTCTTCCGGAACCTGGGGCGGAGACACCAATAAGATGCGATTACAGAGATGAACCATAGTGGTAATTTTATCTGAAATTACTTCTCTTGTAGCATCCTGTATTTCCAGGAGGTCATGTCGTTTTATAGGAAGAGCAACACTGCACATTTTCAGCCCTGTTTTGTAATTATTTACCTTGAATTATTTAAAATTAAAGGTATTTCAGCTATCGCTTTTTGCAGAAAGCAAAAATAATTATTTTATTGCACTCGTTTACTGCAATTATTCGTTCAGCAACATCTTCACTGTCTCATAAATCCTTGCAGCATCTGGCGCTTTATTCTGCAAGGGAGGGCACAAACACTTCGATCTGTCATACAATCCTAGTGCTTTAACCTTGCACCCGGTAGCCTGATTTAATTCATATGCAAGAGACTGTGAGGCGCCCGCTATTTCATAACCGGGATCTATCACAACACCTTTTTTACTCTGAAGAAGAGGTTCTGTCAGACGCTCAGTAACAACAAATGGTTTGAGCCACAAAAGGTGAACAAGATTGCATTTGATTCCTTCTGCTTCGAGCGTTTCTGCTGCCTTATGTAACTCAAATCGTACCGATGATATCGCATAAAGTGTTATATCCGCATTGTCCACGATTCGGTCGTTTAATTCCTGAGTGTTTCCGTAGCTTGCACGATGTTCGCTCACGATCATGGGATCATCGTTTGCCAAGAAATTCTCCCAAATTTCTTCATACTCTCCTGGAGTCATGGGTGAACATATCCGGAAACCAGGAAAATGCATAAAAATACTGTGTAAAATGCCGGAATGAACAGGACCTAATCCATCGGCGCCAATTGCCCTTACAAAGACAGGGGCACTTTTGTCATGCAATTCCTTTGTCTTTGCAGCATAAAAAATGAGCGGACTTCCGTTTAGAATAAGAAAGTCCTGAAACCTGATAACAAATATAGGTCTTCTTCCAACCAATGCAGCGCCTACAGCGATACCAGCGCCTGCTACGTCTGTCATGGGAAGTTCGACTATTCCCGGACAGTCTGGAACGGTATTATTCACCCAGCCAACGGCAGTGATCGATTCTCCTAAAAGCAGGCCATGATTTTTAGTTAAATGATTTCTTGTTACCTCTTTGATAGTTTCTGCAACGGTTTTTAGTCCCATAATTCCTTCATTTGGTCTTGAGTTTCTTTTTCTATCTGACAGATTTCTTTTGCAAGCCCTCTTTTATTACATTCATCTTTTACCAGGCTAAATCTGTCCCATTCAGGTTTCCCGTCAGTGCCTGTCCCCATGTGCCAGTTTTCCCTGCATGTATAAATATTCATAAAAGCCGGAAGATTTTTTTTAAACTCCTGTACCTTTCTATATATTGTCCAGGGATCATCGGTAATGTCGACTGCCGGCATTCCAAGCGCTTGTGCCACATTGGTCATACTCCATGATCGCCTCACATCAACCTTTGTCAGGATTGATAAATTATTATCCTCACAGACAAATAATACGGGCAGTTTCTGTGACACAGCAAATCCCATCGCAGCAAATACATAATCTTCCTCCGT
The DNA here is from genome assembly GCA_007618135.1 of Candidatus Brocadia sp. WS118. GTDB lineage: Bacteria > Planctomycetota > Brocadiia > Brocadiales > Brocadiaceae > Brocadia. The sequence goes on from PHFX01000148.1 coordinate 60,655, forward strand.
TGCTCCATCACCAAAAAAAGATACCGCAGGTTTTCCACTTCCAAGTGCAGCCCCAACGGCAAGCGGCACATTTTCTCCGATTAAACCGTGATGTCCATACATAGTAATATTATTTTCATGACATTGAATACAGTTTGAACCTGCCCTTCCACCACTCGTTCCACCCGGTAATCCAAATAATTCATCTTTCAGCCTTCCTGTATCTCCTCCAAAGGATAAATAAGTTGCATGACATCTGTGCTGCGCAAATATCATAAATTCGGGAATTACCAATGACATTGCTGCTGCAATTGATTCCTGACCTGATGAAAGATATATTGGGTATGTAATAGCTCCGTTTTTAACGGCTTCAATTAATCCCTTTTCAAAATATCTGACACGACACATACGACGGAATATCTCTAGCGAGATATCCTGGTTAATAGTATTTGAAAGGCCTGGTATTATACCAAACGTTGACGACCTCATCCGCCTCTCCACGAATTTTTATTCTTTGAGGAGCACCTGTAATATTTAATCATCCTTCCATCAATTCAAGTATGGTTTTCAAGCGATGTTTTACCATGTCAAGCCAGGTAAGGAATAAAAGCCCCTATACATTGCTATATCTGCTATTGGTAATTATCTTATATCCTTTAATAAGTTCTTTTATTCCGGCTTCAAGCGAATACTGAGGTTGGAAGCCGGTTTTTTCTATCTTTTTATTGGAAACGATGTAGTCTCTTTTATCAGGGTCTTCACCTACTGGTGACTCTAAACAAACGAAGTCAGGAATACATTCTTTTATTTTTGCACACAGTTCAAGCTTTGAAAGATTTGCACTTGACAGCCCTACATTATAGGGTTCATTTTTCATGGTCTCAAAGTTGTTTATCGCGTGAATAAACGCCCCTGCCACATCACGAATATGGATATAATTTCGTTTAAAATGACCTTCAAATATCACAACAAAGCGATCTTTAACTGCCCTGTAGGTAAAATCATTCACCAGTAAATCTATTCGCATCCTTGGAGACATGCCAAATACGGTAGCCAACCGAAAACTGATAGAGTTTCCCCGGTCAAGCACAATCTTTTCCGCCTCTGCCTTCACCTTTCCATACAAAGAAATTGGTTTCAAGGGTGTTTCCTCAGTGCAATACACCCCTTTTTGCCCTATGCCATAACCACTATTCGTTGTGGGTATAATTATTCTTTGTTCCCTGGATGCAAGTTTAACTATGGAAAGTGCCCCATCTCTTATCGTTGTTACCGTCCCTATCTTGTCCCTGCTGCAAAGCGGAGCACCTACTAATGCAGCCAACGGTATAATATAATCGTGTTTTTGCAAAAGAGGTTGTAGGATACTTTCATCTCTTGCATCACCTCTGAAAACATCAAAATGTTCATATGCACAGCATTCGAGCAATGAATTTTGTCCAAACATAAAGTTATCCAATACGGTTACTTTATGCCCCAATTTTAATAATTCTGGGACCAGAATTGAACCTATGTACCCTGCACCTCCCGTAACCAATATTTTATGCCCCATTAGACAGATTCTCCTTGTTTTTTCCTTAAAATAATAGGTTTGTCAAGTGACAATATTTCAGAACAATCACAATACTAAATACTTGTAAAAGTGGCTGGAGAAGCGTAAACATAAATGATGAAAACTATTGTTTGTGAAAGGAGAAAACATTTTTCAGTAGGCTGAGTTAAAGCGAAAATACTGAAATACCAGCAAAAAAAAGGAAAATGAGTCGATTGATAGGTTTCTTTTATGTAAACCAGGGCGACACAAACGTATTCATCCATCTGATAAATTTCAGATGAAAAAGAACCAATGATAAAGGTCGCTAGTCGATCAGAAGGCTGATCCTTTTTTGTACGTGTGACGATTGGGGTAGTCTTGACAGTTCATCTGTTATGTCCTGCTGTTGAGGTTGTATGGCTATTGATTTTTCCCATATAGCACGCGCCTTACTTGGATTTTTAGTCGTCTTATAACAATGCCCCAGCAAATTGTAAAGTGATACTACATCGTCATCACCTGTATGAGTGTTTTCAGACCACAGAGAGTTTATCGTATCAGATGCCTCTTTGGTTTTGGTATATTCTTCCAGAATATAAATCGCGTTCTCATATTTTTCTTGTCTATAATAAAGACGCCCAAGATTGTAAAACGCCCCTATGTCCATACTATTTAGTTTAACGGACATTAAAAAGAAGGTTTCTGCCTGCTTATCCATGCCTGTTTCTACACAACATTCACCAAGCAGGTTGTAGGCCTCGGCATTATTTTTATCCTTGAGTAATGCCTCTCTCAGATAATGCATTGCCCTGGTATACTTCTTTTGCATTTTATAAATAATTCCGAGGAGAAGAGTTACTTCAGGAAGAGACGAATCATTCGTGTATGTATACAGTAGTATATTCCTGGCCTTTGTATAGTCGTCTTTTTTAATCAAGAGTTTACAAAGATTTATAGCCGATGGTATGTGTTCCGGCTTTAAACGATAGGACTCTGAAAAGAAAGATTCGGCTTCTTTTTCCATATTGCTGTGGATACAGCATATGCCCATAAGGTAATATGTTTCGTAATCGTCAGGATTAGCCAAGACAACTTCTTTCAGATAGGGAAGCGCCGTGCTGTATTCCTCACGTTCCATATACAGGTAAGCAAGATTATAATGGACTTCGGTCAACGAGAAATCGATCTGTAACGCCTTTTTAAAATTATCAATCGCCTCTGCGTATTTTTTATTTCTGATATAAAAGATACCCAAATGATTGTACCCTTGAGCGTAACTGGGATTCATCTCGACAGCAGCCTTTAAATAGGGATACGCCTCATTCCAGTTTCCTTTTTCTATAGAGTTATTTGCAAGGGTGAAGTTAGTTTCAAAAGCATCGTGATTATTTATGATGTCCTGATTGCTTGTGTCTGGTTTAAACGGTGAATTTTCATTAATATTTAACATGACTATTTTCCTTTTTTTATTGAAATTATTTCATGAAGAATGTGCATCTTTGTCACTCTTATCTGCTTTTATTTCACTCTTTTTCAAATTTTGAGCTGCTTTCATGATTGCGTCTTTAGAAACTTTTGATGCCTTCATATTTTCTTCCTGAATCTTTTCATAAATCTCTTCTCGGTGGACTATAACTTGCTTTGGCGCAGTAATTCCAAGTTTGACCTGTTTACCCTGACAGTCTACAACAGTAATTTTTATTTTATCACCAATAGTAATACTTTCACCTAACTTCCGTGTTAGTATTAACACGATATTTCCTTTCTAAAAAATGATACCCTACGCTCTAAGAAGCGGGTGATGTAAACTGTAATAGTCTTCAGTCAATACAAATTGCCTTCCTTTTTTATCTTTCATGTTAATAAATACGGGACCTTTGAGATTTATGGTAACGTCTGAAGGGCTATTGCCCAAAGTGACAGTGCAAAATATTTCAACGTCTTTCTTATCCGCGCTGGTTAGAGATGTCAGATCGCTTACGGATTTCATCGGATTGTAATCAGTAAAGAAAGGCATTGGGTTAAGAATTGGAAAAGCAATTAACGGATCTTTTACCGAAACCAGCCATTCAAAAGGAAGACATTCTTCAACATCGACTATGACAAATTGCTTCAAGTCTTCAAAGCCCAATATACCGTTATCGAAAGTTATGATATTTTCTTTTTTAATGTGCAAATTACCAAACTTTTCTGTTGATAAATTTACAATGTTATCATTTTCTTGTTCTTTTTCTTTCATTTTCAGCATTTTCTGTCTCCTACCTTAAAAAGTTTTAAATAATGTAATTTCGAGTGAACAAAAAGCAAACAATATACCAACAATAAAAGTCAATATTTATTCGAGATAAACAAAATCCTATGATATTGCATTACAAAGAGTTATGAGTATTATCTTGTCTTCACTTACTTTCACGAAAAATGGAATTGTTAGAAAGAAGTAGGGAAAATTGTTCCCTGTAGGTATCTATCGTTAAGAGTTCAGGTACAATTTCTTTACGGAGTGTGATTATTTTTTGTACGGTAGCTTATTTTAGAAAATCAAGCAGGGTAGGCTGTATAATTCTCGCCCCTGTTTCCAGAGAGGATTGCAGGATGTTTTCCTGGTTTTTCAAATCCATAATCAACGATGCCACATCAGCGTCTTCTGTATATGATATTAACTCCTTTAGGGTTATTCGTAGGTTTTCGAGACTCTGTGAAGTTAATTCTAATCTGTTTGTCTTTGCTCCAAAACTGGTGATCTCTGTCAATACGGCATCCGTTGCAACGTCCAGGGTATTCCTTAAATTTAAAAAAACAGACGAATCAAAGGTGCTCGATTCGAGTGCATCCCTCATGGAGATCAACGTTGAAAATAAACCTCTATCCTGAAAGATTGTCCCGCCAGGTATATTTATTTGTATATAGGTATTTGGGCCTATTTGATAGTTAATTTCCTCATTATTGCCATCATAGGTTACTGAAGATATCCTTCCGAGGCTATCCCGCGTGGCGGAAAATGGTATTGTAGAAGTTTTTGTGCCTGCAAATATATACCGGCCGTCATTATCTGTATTGGTAAATTGTAAAACCGATTCTAACAATTCGTCCAACTCACGTGCAATGATTTCACGCTCAGATTGCCCTACCGTGTCATTGCTGGCTTGTATCCCTAGCTCTTTGATCTTAGAAAGAATTTCCTGAATATTTTCGAGGGAGTTGAATGTGTAATTCATTCGCTCTTTAGCAATTTCCGTATTCCCTGAAAATTGCTGATATTTGAGTTCTTCGGTCTTTAATCCGAGAACTTTTCTTGCGCCTGAAGGGTCATCTGAAGGACGGTTTATCCGTTTCCCCGAAGACAGTTTTTCCTGTATTTCCTGCATTTTTTTTAAGTTAAGATTTATATTCGAGAGGGTTGTACGGCTCATGCTTTCCTGGGTTATTCTAAATGACATAATTTATACTCCTTTGAAATAATTAGTTACGGATGAGACAACCAATTAGCCAATTGAAGTCAGCAAGCTCTGTACAAGCCCGTCAACGATAGAGATGTATTTTGCGGAAGCTTGATATGCTTGTTGAAATCTTACCAGGTTAACTAACTCTTCATCCGTGGAGACCCCTGATATTTCATCTCGGCGATTTCTTACGCTTGTTTCCAAGGCAGTAAAGCTTTCCTCTGATCTAGAGGCATTACTGGCTTCTTCTCCCAATGATGCTGCGATCTGATGCAGGTAGTCAGCAAAAGTTGTATTCTCAATAGCGCCGGTATCATATTGCAATGCGGCAAGACGTAATGCGTTTGTGTTATTTCCCACCTCGCCGATAGAAGCTGCAATCAGCGAAACATCCTCGGCAATATCCGTATTTACCATAATATTTGAGGCATCTGTTCCATGAAAAAAAGTATTTATCCCCAGGGCAGCCAGCACATCAGTGGTATCTGAATCATGTACAACGTCTAATGAAAACGTATCGCCTGCCGCGATGGTACCGCCAGAAAGAGCAAGAGAAACTCCGTTGCCAAGATTGAGGGTGTTTCCGGGTATATAATCACTGCCAACATTGAGCGTTGCTATCACATTCCCGCTGCTATTTCTTACTTCTACCTGAAGACCTACAGTGCTCCCAATTGTACCAGCACCTAAAGCAGTAAACGTATATACATCATTTACCTGCCCAGTGTAAATACCGGAAACTGAAGCCGTAGAGGTTCCCAGATTTCCGGGATTAGGATCCAGGGCATAAGAAAAATTGAACTGATACCCTGAATCTGCAAGAATTCTAAGTTTATTGTCTGCAATAGACGCCGATATGTTTGCAACACCATTTAGGGCAGTTTGCAAATCAACGAGAGAGTCCGTGGAAACGTCAACGGAGATTATATTTTTTGTAACTTCACCGGTACTTTTATTTATTACCGTAATATACATATCACCACTCGATGGGGCTATATCCAGACCGGCAGCATTTAACATTGCGGTGTCACTTGACACAGCGTTTGTGGACAGCAAACTGGTAAATCCACCTGATAGACCCACTCCCTCACTATGAATTTTATTTACTTCTTTCATAAGGCCAAATGCCATGGTATCGAGTTTATCCTTATACCTTACCACGGTTTCATTATAGAAATCCTGTAATCCTTTTATTTCACCTGCACTAAAAGTATACTTCGCTTTTTTATTCTTAGAATTCACGATTTCTATCTCACCGGAATCATCGACCTCTGAAACCATATTCACGAAACTGGTGCCCGATACCAAAGTGCCCCCTGGTGTAGAGACATTCACCATGCCATTATTTTGCGAAGTCACAGTGATATTAACCAACCTGCCAAGATCTTGGAGTAACGCCTCGCGCTTATCTAATAAGTCGTTGGGATCGACACCTTGCACATGGAATACAGATATCTCCTGATTTATCTTTGCAATACTTTCAGACAGAGTATTGACTTCTGATATTTTGCTTTCGATACTCTGTTTAACAAAGATCTTCATTTGATCAAGTTCCTCATGTATTCTATGAAAGCTATCTGTCAAAGTATTGGCCTTTTCAAAAAGAGCAGTACGGGAACTCATGTTTTCCGTGTACTGGGAAAGGTCGTCTATACCTGTAAAAAAAGATGCCAATGCATTGTTGAGACTTGCCTCTGAAGTTTCATTAAATACCGTTTCTAATTCCCTGAGATATTGGCTTTGTACCGATGCGCTACCAAGTGATGACGAAATATCTCTCAGGCGACTGTTGATGTATTCGTCCTTATGTCTGATGATCTTTACAATCTCTACCCCTTGTCCAATCGTACCTGCATTTGTAGCAAAAGGGAGTCTGGCTGCCATAATGGTTGACTGTCTGGTATAACCTTTGGTATTTGCGTTCGAAATATTGTGGGCCGTTACCAACAGGGCACGCTGGGCTGCTAATATGCCGCTCAAACCAATTTGTAAATCAGAAGACATACGGTCTCTCCCCTAAAACTCTGTATCGATTAATATCATCGGAAGCTTATTATCCTGTCTTTTCCCCGTGTGTTGGTAAACAGGGTATTGAAATGCGGAAGGACAAAATATTCTCATGATGTCCTCCGTAATCTCAAGTGAATAGTGAATGAGCGTCACATTTGCCTGGTTTAATTCCTGCAGTTGCCTTATAGAATGCGTTAAATTATCTAACAGGCTACAGACTTTTTCCCTGTGAAAATTATCCATTTCATGTATCAAAGATTTTATGGTTATATTTTCCGCTTCTTTTCGATGTGCTTGACAATATTTTTTTATGATCGTATCTCTTTTTTCTTCAAGAAGCTGGGCAATTTCAACATGGTTTTTTTCCCGATAAAGAAACATTTCAAGCTCCTCAAGATTCCCGGATACCAAGCAGCGCTGTTTTATTTTTGCGATCTCAAGAAGTTCATCATAAGTAGCATTCAATCGTTCAAATGTTTCAATTAGCTCGTCTAACCATAAAGTCATCGTTCAATAACTCCCTTTATTCCCTTTTCTTTTATGCTATGATGCAGTTTATCCGTGGTTTTTTCTGAAAATTCTTTCATGCTATAATCATCCTTTAATGTGGAAAATATCGGTCTTTCATCAGCTAATTCCTTGTTGCGTATCAATTGTTTATAAATAACCGGAGCGACTCCAAAACCCCCTTTCGCTGCAATATCTTGTGAAAGGGTGGTGTGCATTATTTCTGTATAAGTCTCCATTCCTCCATCGTTCTCTTCGCTAAGACTAGACTTTTGTACCGTTTTCCACATGGCGCTGACAACTAAATTGATAAGGATCGATTCAAAATCCTGTGATGCCTTTTTCAAAGCAAGATCATCGTTTTTGATGTCTTTTTGCTGGTTAAGAGTTTTGATGGTTTCAACACACGTAGGCTGTGAAAGGAGCAAAGAATTCATTGACGAACAATTTTCCATAGACATCTCCATTGTAATTTATTGAATCGTTAAGCATCTTTAGTTTTAATTTCCCGTATCTCTTTTACCTGGCTTTACATGATAACAAGTTCAGCATGAAGAGCTCCTGCCCTTTTAATCGCCTGGAAAATAGAGATCAGATCTCTTGGGGTAACTCCTAATATATTCAGAGCCCGTGCAACATCAGAGATGGTAACTCCTTCCTGAATTATATTTAATTTTTTTTCCTCTTCTTCCGCTTGAATATCTGTCCTTGGCACAATTGCTGTTGTACCCGACGATAAAGCGCCAGGCTGCGATACCTCTGGTTTTTCAGTAATGGTAATACTTAAATTCCCGTGTGCAACAGCTATTGTAGAAATCCGTACATTTTCACCGGCAACAATGGTGCCTGTACGTTCATTAATAATGACCCTGGCAATACTATCAGGTTTAATATGCAATTCTTCGATATTTGCCACAAATCGTATAACAGCATCCTCTGACTGAAAGTCCTTTGGAGGAACAATCGTGACAACAGCAGCATCTATCGCCCTTGCTGTATTGGGATAAAAGGTATTAATTACATCCACCAAACGATTTGCTGTTGTAAAATCAGGATCGCGCAAAATAACGCTTAATGATTTGCCATGTAAAAGAGAGACCTGAATCTCCTTTTCTACAATAGCGCCATTTGAAATATATGCAGTAGTGGATATATTTTTACGAACAGTTTGAGCTTGTCCTTCGATGTTATACCCACCAATGGATAAAGGTCCCTGTGCAACGGCATATACCTCATTATCCGCACCTTGCAGCGCTGTCTGAAGCAAGACGCCCCCTTCCAGGCTTTTAGCATCACCAATAGAAGAGACAACAACGTCGAGCTTATCTCCCGGTCTGGCAAATGCCGGGATGTTAACCGTAATCATCACCGCTGCAATATTTTTTGACAAGAAATCTGATTCTGTTATGAGCACCCCCAGCTTTTCAAAAATATTTACCGCCAGTTGTCTTGTAACCCTGAATATCTGACTATCTCCGCTCCCCTGAAGACCAGCAACTAGTCCATACCCATAAAGCTGGTTGTCGCGAACACCCTTGACGTAGGCCATGTCCTTGACACGAATAGCGGCATTTGCAAATTTATCGTATGGAGTTATACAAGAAAAAAGAACGATAAAATAAATGGTTCGTGCATATCTAAGAATACTGTTCACGACGCGTCTTTTGTTTCCTGTACGATGCATATTTTGAATGGATGAGAATTCCAAATAGTAAATCGAAAATACTTGCCCCAGCCAGTGATGAAGAGGCGATCAGTAGAGTTAAAGCGGCACCTAAAATGGCCATACAACTTCATAAATTCTATTCCACCAACCCCGTTTCCCAGCCCGTGTTAAAAACCCTTTTCCCTCAAGTATGATGTTTGCATTGGCAATTGATGATGATTGTATCACATTATCTAAGCTAATGTCGACAGGTCGTATGATACCAGACACCTTGATATTATATTTTTCACCATTAATATTGACATCACGATTTCCTTCAATAATCAAATTTCCATTCGCCAATATTTCCGTAACAACAGCAGTGAGTTCTAAACTGAGATTACGATTGCTCTCGTATGCCCCTTTACCACTAAAACTATGATCGGTATCTGATTTAATATTAGGCAAATAACCACTCGTATCACCGAGCGGTTTTGTAAAAAATTCTGAGGTATCTACCTTAACATTATGGCTTTGCTTACTATCAGCACTTGAATCTTCCGAGCCGGTAATTTCAGTAGATTCATTTATCCGCACCGTTACAATATCACCTATTCCCCTGGCACGGTTGTCATTAAACAAATTCGTGTTTATGGTAATACGTTTTTTCCAGATTGAGTCTGCATGGACTTTATCGTTCACTAGCAAAGATAATAGGCTTATCAAAAATATTGTTTTTATTATTATTATTTTTAATTCCTTGCGCAAAATGGGGAAAGCAAGCTTTGAACAATACTGCGTCATACTTGTATTTTTCATGACCTCCATTAAAAAACGATCTTAACTGTGGTTGAATCCTCTACCTCACCGTATAATTCTTTATTCGAGTCAATGTTTTTTACCCTGATAATTTTTCCTACACAGCCATCCTCCTTTGCCACCCCTTTTGTTACTACATGAAGATTGCCTGCGTGAACGAACACCTTGACAAGATCACCTTTTTTGATTGCAGGAGAATTATCCACAAGTTCCGGAGTAATTGGAGTATTTGGTAAAATTGAACGTAAGGCACGTTTTCCTACAAGGTCTTCTACCTTGCGAAACGTTGTTCTGGACAGTTTTGTTGTTTCCATCCTGCTAATTACTAGATCATCCAAAGTTAATATGTCATTTCTGTCTATTTTTTTACTGGGAGTAACAATATTCTCAAACACCCGTATATTAAAGAATACAGGTACCTTCATAAATAGTTTATCATGAATCAATATGCGGACAATGAGTTGAATATTTCCTTTATCCTTGTTTGTCTCAACCTGCGTTACCTCCATGCGGACATCTTCTTTATTGGCAGGTAATAATTTATCCTGCATTGCTCTATCAGATTCAATGATTATTTCATCTTCTGATCGAGGCAAATTCGACAAAAGATATTCCTTCGCCACCCTTACAATCTCGTTTCCGGTGATGGTCATTGATTCAACAGAAACGAATGAAACGGTCGTACTACCGTATGTTACTTCATTCAAATCAATACCTTCATCCATAAGGCGTACACCAAGGAGATCCCTCTCGATCTTCCTGACATTACCAGGCCAAGGGGTATTGCCAAGAAGAACATTGCCGACCCTTTCCAATAGAAACGGGTTATTGCACGAAATAGATGCAATATCACCCAGGACTATCTGTTTTTCAGGTAAAGTTACCTTCTCCTTAAGGTCAATCTTAATTATTTCAGCGACAGCTGTATGTACGATAAAAATAATTGTTGCCGGCAATAGTATTAAATACAGCAATTTCATAACAAAGCTCCCTTGTTTATGGATACAATTCATCGAACCGTTTTATCGCTCTTACCCTTTTTTTCAAAGCAGTGAACTACGGCGGGAAATTTGACGTCTTATTATATTATGACAGGTTATTGATGGTTGACAACATCTCATCGCTGGCCTTTATTGCCCGGGAATTGATTTCATACGCGCGTTGTGCCGTGATAAGATTAACAAGTTCTGTAACTGTTTCAACATTAGAATTTTCCAGTGCAAACTGGTGAATCTCTCCCGTTCCTTGTGCTCCTGGTACTGATACAATTGGAGAACCGGATGCAATCGTTTCTGCATACATATTTCTGCCAAGGCTCTCTAAACCTGCCGGATTAGGAAAATTTGCCAACATAATTTGTCCCACATTCTGAAGGCTGCTATCCGAGGCCTTTATAAATACGGTTCCATCCGTTCCAATTGATATTTCTTTTGCATCCTGAATGGTGATGCTTGGTGTCAACGGCAAACCTTCAGCCGTTACAATCTCGCCCTTACTATTCAGTTCAAATGCACCATCGCGTGTATACGCTATAGTACCGTCAGGCCGACTGATTTGGAAGAAACCGTTACCTTCAATGGCAATATCCAATGCCCGATTGGTATTCTGTTGATTTCCCTGGGAAAATACCTTGGAGGTGGAAATTGGCCTTACGCCACCACCGAGCTGAATGCCCGAAGGTATCTCGAAACCCTGAGCAGATTCAGAACCTGCTATAAATTTTTTATCATAAAGGAGGTCCTGGAAATTAACCTGGCTCCTCTTAAATCCCGTGGTGTTTATATTGGCCAAATTGTTTGAGACATTATCGAGAAATAACTGCTGTGCCTTCATGCCTGTAGCGGCAGTATATAAAGCTCTTATCATAAAATCTCCTTTTATGTTACCAGTTTAATGAGTTTTTTTAGGGTATCGTCTATCGAGTCTGTTACCTTATGGCCAAATTGATAGCCTCTCATATTGGAAATCATATTAACCATCTCGTCTATAGCATTTACGTTAGATCTTTCCAGATAGCGTTGCGCTATTTTAAAATCGTTTGAATCCTTCGGTTGCTGTACTTTGTCTGATAATTTGTAAGCACAACCACCTATAGGTTCAAGGGCGGTTAAGTCAGGAACAGCGGCAATCTTTATCTTGCCAATTTCCTTGCCATCGGCTGAAATACCTCCGTTTTCTTTTATCGTAATGCTTTTCGTATTTTGCGGAACTTGAATCTCACCCCCCTGTCCTAAGAGAGGCCAACCTTCAGGGGTAATGATCTTCATGTCACGGGACAACATAAACTGTCCCTTTCTTGTATATGAAACTCCCGTGTCCGCTTTTACGACAAAAAAACCTTCTCCTTTTATGGAAATATCAAGGTCATTGCCTGTATATTCTAAAGTACCTTGTGAAAAATCGGTAGCAATAGTACCCAAACTGCTTCCGGTGCCATGTGAAGCTGTAGTCGTATCCTTATCCTGAGGCTGGGAAATATAGGATTGAAAAACAGCAACATTTTTCTTGTACCCAACCGTATTTATATTCGCAAGATTACGTGCTATAAGTGCCTGATAGTCGCCTTGGCTTATCATACTCGATGCCCCCGTATAAAGTCCTACAATCATATGTCTCCTCCAAGTATAAATGGAAAACTTATTCTCTTTGCTTATTCATTCGAATGCAATATTGATACCAAACATCGTATCAAAAACTTATAGCAGATTTGTTTCTTATAAGACCTTTTTAGTCAATAGGTTCTGTCATTTATAAAACGAATTTTCAAAATAGTATTCACTCATCTCCCGAATAAATTGATTAAATTTTTCATAGTCAGTCGAATAAATTTTCCCAGGAGGAAAGTTACTGTCTAAAAAATTTACACGATGTTGAAATACAACACTGTAAAGATAAAATTAGAAAGATGCGTTTAAAACCTTAAAATTTTTTCCGTGGTAATTCACCTTCGCACTTTGAGATTTTTTAAGAAGGGTTTCATGCTGGCAATACAGAACATGAGACTGTGTAACAGTTCACAGCAACTACACACCGGTCACTTCGTTATAATTTTAGCCACTGCGAACTGTTACTGTTCTGCCCTTATTATCTCTTGAGATTGACGACTTCTGCCAGGATTTCATCCGCAGTGGTGATGACCTTTGTATTGAGCTGGAAACCTCTCTGTGCCGTAATTAACGATGTTAATTCAACGGCCATATCGACATTCGAACCCTCTAACGCACCACTTCTGACTTTACCGGCCCGACCTGAATTGGCGTTGGCGTAGATTGCCTCACCTGAAGTAGTTGATTGTTCATATAAGTTGTCACCAATCTTATTTAAACCATTATTGTTGTTAAATAAGGCAACCTGCAGAGTAGTAAGGGTTTTTGTGATCCCATTGGTATACAATACCTTGATAACTCCATCTGAATCTATAGACATATCACTATATTTGCCATAGGCATAACCATCAGATTTTGTTGTAATGCCTGAAGTCCCGCTGTTCTGTGTTATACCATCGTTCTTTCCTGTTGTGCCAAGATCAAAGACCACCGACTGTGTAGTGCTGATACCATTAAAATCAAATTGAAGTGTCGTATCACCACTGGTGCTAAACGTACCATCATCATTGAAGGTAATACCCGTTATCGTATTATCACTACTGGCAAATGTACCATCGTTATTATTCATGGAAGCTGTAAGATCCCATTGATTATCCATTTGTTTTGTAAATCTCAGGTTAACCAAATGCGCCGTACCCTGAGAATCATATATAGTTGCTGTTGCAGCATAGGTAGAGCCCATAAAACTATGGTCTGTCCATGTTGTCTTGCCATCATCAGTAAGCTGAAGGGTTAATTTGTCATTTCCTGCGGTGTCAGCCTTGAGGACAATCTTTCCTGAAGCATCTAAACTGGCGGTTGCGTCACCAGAAAATGCGGTATTGATAACGCTTATAAGGTCACCAACCGTTGTGCCGTCATTGCCTGAACCATACGTAAAGGTTGCAGACAAGGTGCTCCCATCTGATTTTGTGCCTGCAATATTGATGGTTTCTCCGTCAGAGTAATCCGCTGAATTGGAATCAAGGTCATTTAAATCAGTTGATGTCGTAGCTGCTGCGGAGCTTTCCTGAAGACTGGTAGACATGATCAATGCCTCAGCCTTTTCGCTTAATAAAGCATTATTCAGATTCCCTTCAATCGTAACTTCCGATGACGCCTGACCGGAAACGGTTGAATTTTTTGGGATAACAATTTCATCACCATTTGTGTCCATAACCTTATAGCCGGTACCTGAATCAATCAGAACATTGTCACTGTCAAGTTCAAAAGCGCCTACCCTGGTAAAAAAGTTTTTGCTGCCACCGCTAACGACAAAAAATCCATCACCGTCAATACCAAGATCCAGGACCCTGCCGGTAGGATTCATACTTCCTGTCGTAAAGTCAGATGAAATACTGGAATACTTTACCCCTTTTCCTACTTGCATGGGGTTACCGTTAGCCCCAATTGCAATCGTTTGACTTAACATGTCAGAAAACAGCAATCTGGATGATTTGTACCCATACGTGTTAATGTTTGCCAGATTATTACCAATAATATCCAGCATGCTTTGGTGGGCACGGATACCTGAAACGCCTGAATATAATGCACTGCTGAGACCCATGATTTACCTCCTTTCAATTATTTGTCTAATGATATTGATTGAATGCTTGACGATACTAAAGTGTTTTCTGCTGATGTATCACTAACTTCTATAAGATTTGAGATGGAAACAGATTTCCCTTGAATAATAAAAGAAACCGTTCCGTCTTTTTCAAGTTTCACTCCTTCTACAACACCCGTAAGGGTTTCATCTTGATTGCTATCGCTGCTATAGGTTATGGTCTTGCCAATAAAGGTGCTGGCCATTGTGAGTTGATCTAATTGCAAAGAGGCTGTTTCGATACTGGTCATACTTGAAAGATACCCTGTCTGCTGTTGCTCCTGTTCCAACGTGCTAAATTGTGCTAATTGTGACATAAATTCCGAATTATCGGTAGGGTCTAACGGATTTTGATTTTGCAATTGCGTCACAAAGAGTGTGAGAAAATTATCCATACTGATTTCTGAACTTATACTTGAAGTACTTGATGTAGCCATCTCTTACCTCCTTATATAATATAGTCAACCATTAAGTTCGTTGTTTTGCCGTTGATTTCTTTTTTTGCGTTGTTGCTTATATTGTTTTGTTGTTCGGGATGATCCTCATTGCTGCCCCCCTGACTTTTCCCCTGATAATACTGCTGATTATTTGCTTCCGGGTTTTCCGAATATTTTTCTTCATAGGTTTTATCCTGCTGTATGAATACTTCCAGTTTTTGAATTTCGAAACCACTGACAGCCACGGATTCCTTTAAACGATGCACATTGTTTTCGATGGCAGCCTTGACTTCTGCATCCTCCACAAATATTTTTGCCGTGATTTCATCATTCTCTTCACTAAAGTGGATTTTTATGCTGCCTAGTTCCGGCGGAGTAAGGTGAAGTTTGATTTCTGATCTATCACCATGGTTCACCAGGCTGATTTTTTGAAAAAGTTGTTCCATAATACTGCTGTGGAGATGTCCTGTCTCTGCGGTTAAGCTGCTGTGATAGGTATGAATTTCCCTGTTTATCGGGTTCTCCAGGGAGGACAATTGCCGTACGCTGTTTTCAAAAAACAGCTCGGTATTTTTTTGAATGTCGTTTGTATATACTTGTGTACCAATTGTGGTTTTCTGAGTATCTTCAAAAAAGGAATGACCCTTGTGTGTCTTCTGTAATTGTGCATCATCTGGTGTATAACCTGCCTTCTCTTGTTCCGTCATAAAATTACTTTCTTCATTATTTGTTTGTTGAACGACGGGGATATTTTCCTGAGAAGTGGCATCGCCATTAATTTTTGACAAATCATTCTGTGTATCTTTTTCTCCAGTATGAGATAGAGCATTTACCGCTTGCACAAAAGAGGTATTTACGCTTTCCGGTGAAACCTGATGGGACTGAGATTTAAAGGCTGACGGAAGTTCCTTGACATTGATCTTATTCATATCTGAACCTGTGAATCCAGATGCTTGCATCGCGCCGAAAAAGGATTCACTTAGATTATTCAGAGAAATGAATTTTTCATTTTTTTGCGTATCAATTCCTTTTATTTTCCCCTCTGGAGTGGAAAATGCGGAATAATTATTTCTGTCACCATGAGAAGTGAAATAATTATCCATATTTAATTGAGGGTTTGTCATAACTATTCTGTTTTTTATTACCTGACTTTGATTAACATTTTGAATGTCACTTTCTGAATAATCTATAAATGTATTGGGTAAAATAGTTGATGAGGGGAGGATATTTATTATTTGATTCCCTGAATAATTCTGGTCGAGACCTGTCTCACCTCTTTGCGTTAGAGAGGAGTAGTCATCGAATTTTTCCTTGAAAGAATGGTATATATTGGGGTTTTTTCCCATACTATGTGAACTACCACACAGGTGTGTGTGTGGTAGTTCGAAGGGATTTGTCTTGTCAATGTCCTCTTGAAATAGTTCTGTAGTGTCACGTGTGGACGCAGCACCGGTTGATTTTTGTAGACTGTGCGTGTCCTGGACTCCAGGGTCATTTATCTGTTGTTTCATTATCGTCTGGAATGAGATAGCTTCTTTTTCACCCTTATCTTCATTACCGGCATCAGATTGATTTGAGTTTATGTCAGATATCCGAAAACCGGAATTGTTTGCTAATGGATAGTTCTTGCCTAACAGATTTTCCAACAAATCATATCCGCCACATTGTTCTACAGCTGTTTCTGGCATGGTTGTTTCCTCTTGGGTAAAATGCTAAGTATCCTAAATCCTGCTTGGGTAAATCAGCAACGCATATGCCATGCTCGACAAGGTGAGAAATGTGAGACAAAAACAGTAATAGAAAATTATATAATTATTGAATAAACAGATACTTATAAATATTTACGAAAAATATAGTTTTTAAGGAATTATTTCCGTTATAAAAATGGGGATATAAATTCCGGATACTTTTTTCTCTCTCCTGCGTAATCTTTTCCGGTCTTTAAATAAAAAAACCTTACTGCAAAGATGTTCATTAAATACATCTTCTGCAGTAAGGTTATCTTTTCTATCCCTTGTATACGATCTTACGGAAGGAGTGTTTTTGTAATTTGATTTGCTACAAACTGGGAGTAGCGCCTCATAGAAAGCAAAATCAGCCTCCACCCATATAAGGCATTTTTTTGGTGAGTACTTTCAAAGTATTGTTTTACCAGTTCTGCCATCTCATTTTCATTGCTGTCAAATACGCCGTCTGCACTCCAGACAACAAGACCACTATCGGTAGAGATCATACCGACTTTGACGCCAAGTAACATTGGCTCATAAGGACGATAATGAGTTATATTTCCAAATATGATGGCGTCCGCGTCATATTGTTTTTTTAAGGTCAAAACCGTGTCTAAATTAACAGTTCCTCTTGTCCATATTCCTCGGTCAAGGGCAAGTGTTGCCCTGTTTTCCTCAGGTAACACAACTTCGAAACTCCCTAGTTTCCTCAATTCTACCGCAAATGCCTCCGTCACCTCGTCTATAACTGCATCCCGGTCGACGTTATGTTCAAAAGGCAACAGCAATACCCGATGGATTTGCGTTCTTTTAAATCCATCCGTTTTGTTATAATTAAGAGTCGAAGAATAGTGTGGCGGGACGCTCGAACAGCCTATGGCCGCCACGAGACATCCAACGAAAATAGTGGGTAGATATTTCATGAAAAACCTTGTGCTGGCTAAATTATTATTTCGTAATGCATATTATTTATTTTTTTCTTTCCACGAGTTGTTCTATCTTCAGGCTAATAAGTTCCTGCTTTGTCTTTGTTGCCTCAATCTGTGCCTTCGTTAATTCTAAGGTTAGTTCTCTGATCTTTTTTTCGTAAG
The DNA here is from genome assembly GCA_007618135.1 of Candidatus Brocadia sp. WS118. GTDB lineage: Bacteria > Planctomycetota > Brocadiia > Brocadiales > Brocadiaceae > Brocadia. The sequence goes on from PHFX01000148.1 coordinate 78,536, forward strand.
GTGCTTGACTTTCTTCAAGCTTTTTACATACTTTTTCGTTTTCCATAATAAGTTGCTGAGTGACCTCTACCTGTTTCTTGAATTCTTCCACTTCTGATTCGAGTGATATTTTTATTGCCTTTTCACTTTCCAGCTCTCTTTCAAGCGATGCATTTGTTCCAAGCGAAGAGGCCAAGTCTTTCCTTAATTGATCAAATTGTTCAAGGAAAGACGTCTTTTCATTTTCTTCTCCGGTATCAATAATTACCGTCGGTCCGTTAGATAAATAACCACTACTCGTTAGAGGCAATACGGTTTCCTTACCAGAAGCATTTGTAACACCTGGATTATTATTTTTTCCCACCATAAAGGACTCGCATCCTAAAGGCGTTAAAGTAACTAAAGATAAAGCAATCAAAGGTACAATTTTTTTCATACACTCACCCTCTGAACGTCTAAAATCGCAACCTTTTATGCGAGCAATATCTTGAAATTAATTCATGAACATGTTTCATGTTTTAGGCTTAATACTTTCTAAATGAATAACTTAATTATATTACTATTAACTTCAAGGTGTTTTATATTTATTAACGTTATGAGCAAATAAAGTACCGTATAAAAAATTAAAATGGAAACGATGCTTAAACAATCAGTAAGTCTTTAAAAGAACGTGTGACCTCTAGAATATTCTCACTTCCTATAATTGCAGAACAGATAGCAACACGTCTCCCCCCTGCATGTAATACTTTCTGAATATTGCTGAGGTTAATTCCACCTACAGCAACAAACGGAATGGTAATTTCCTTTCTTACCTGTTTTACATAATTCAAACCTACGGCAGGTTCATAACTTTTTGTCGTACTGGAAAAAACTGGGCCAACGCCAATATAATCCGCCCCTGCTTGTTGTGCCATCCGTGCCTGAGCGATATTGTGAGTTGAAACACCGATTATCTTGTCATAGCCAAGAATTTTACGTGCGGTATAGAGTCCTATGTCCGATTGTCCTATATGTAATCCGTCTGCATCAACTTTTTTTGCAATTTCCGCACGGTCATTCACAATGAATATCGTTTTCGATTGTTCAGTTACTTTTCTAAACTCGTGAGCCATGATAAGGAATTCGCTGTCAGACATTGTTTTTTCTCTCATCTGTATGGCATCTGCGCCGCCCTCGATAACATCTTGTAGTACCTCTCTTAGTGGTTTTTTAATAAGATGAGAGCTGATCATAACATACAACTTTACATCTGAAAAAGTTTTATAAAATCCGTTTGCCAATTCGTTTATCCTCACCTATACATCCCACGATAAATATATTGACAGCCATTCAAGGTTTGATATAATTTGGTTCATTATAATATTTCCTGAAAAAACTTTCTATTTGAGCAAGTATGTTACCTCCCCTTTTGCGATCTCCTTGCTAAAGGGATTGTGGGTAATCAATTTTGTGCGGCTTGGTTGCTTTAGGTATTTTCCTGCCAACACGAATTATCAAACAAACCGATATGAATCTGCGTACTCAAAAAGGCTGTTATTAGTGTATCACAGAAATGCTTATTTAGCCCGCGTTTTCTGTAAGGAAGCGTACAGATCTTTGTGGGAAAACACCTCCTGCGCCTCATGGTAATCATTATGTTCTGTCGAATGGAAATGAATACGTTTTTGTAATTTTTCACCAGAGTAAAACAAGTTTTGTTCCTAAGCAGAGAACAAGATCAAATACGTCTTTTTAAAAAACGATAGCTAGGTCTCAGGAAAAATGCCTGACATAAAAGAATCCTGTGGGTTATTTGGAGTTTATGGATGCGAGGATGCTGCAGAGAGGGTATACTACGGTTTGTACTCTTTACAACATCGAGGGGAAGAAAGTGCAGGAATCGCTTCAACGGACGGTAAAGACATTCTTTGTTATAAAGGGATGGGATTGGTAAATGATGCCATAAAACCGCAGATGCTTAAATCTTTAAAAAATCCTGTTGCCATTGGGCATGTTCGATATTCAACCATTGGTTCCAGCAATATTGGAAATGCGCAACCTCTGGTTGTGGATTATTATAAAGGGAAAGTCGCCGTTGCTCATAACGGGCAGTTGACCAACGCAAAAAGACTGCGTGAAGAATTTGAGGCCAATGGTTCAATTTTCCACACCACCTCTGATACAGAAGTAATTGTCCATCTTATGGCAAAACCACTGTATATGATGCAAAATAATTTGTCTCTTCTGCTGCAACAACTACGCGGCTCATTTTCCCTGCTGTTTTTGACCCCTGACAAAATGGTGGGAGTGCGCGATCCTCATGGTTTTAGACCTTTAGCGCTTGGAAAATTGAACACTGGTTATGTCCTGGCTTCTGAAACCTGTGCTATGGACCAGGTGGGCGCCGAATATGTTCGTGATATTAATCCGGGCGAGGCGGTTTACCTGGACAAGGATGGAATCCGGAGTGAGTATTATTGCCCCCAAAAACATATTAAACCCGCATTTTGTGTATTCGAACTGGTGTACTTTTCAAGACCCGATAGTAAAATTTATGGTGAAAGCGTACATGTATTTCGTAAGAAATTAGGAGCAAAACTTGCCGAGGAATCACCCGTGGATGCTGATGTGGTGATTTCTGTCCCCGAGGGAGGGAACTCTGCGGCAATTGGGTATTCTCATGCATCAGGGATACCTTTTGATCGGGGATTTATCCGCAACCATTATGTAGGCAGGACGTTTATTTTACCCGAGCAGGACCGGCGGCATCGTATCGTTGAGCTTAAGCTCAATGCCTTAAAGGAGACCGTGGAAGGAAAACGGGTGATTGTGATTGATGATTCAATTGTAAGAGGGACAACATCAAAGTCACGGTTTGGTTTATTGCGAAAAGCCGGTGCAAAGGAGATCCATGTCAGGATAAGCTGCCCCCCGCACCGCTATCCATGCTATTATGGAATCGACTTCCAGCAAAAAGGTGAACTTCTTGCTGCCCATCGCACCGCGGAGGAAATCCGGCAATTTTTACATGTCGAAAGCCTTAGTTACCTCAGCGTAAATGGCATGATGAGCTGCACAACACAACCTCGACAACACTTCTGTAACGCCTGTTTTACCAGTGATTATCCAACCCCTGTTGATGAAGAAACAAAGAAACTCGCTGAGAAAAAAACCGTACGCATGGGTGAAAATATTTGAGATACGGAAACTACATACTTGTCCTGAACGAATAGATGCTTACCAACCCCCTACACCTCATAAAAGGTATGGTCGGAAGAACCTTTTATGCCATTCCCCGGAGACCTGAGCGTATCCAGATAGAAATCACAAACCGCTGTAATTATACCTGTGGTATGTGCCCTCGCGAATCTTTCAATCTACCTGAAAGAGACATCTCTCTTGATCTTTTTAAAAAAATTATCGACCGGATTGAATCCTTGTATAATATCACCCTTACCGGATGGGGAGAGCCTCTCTTGCATCCGGAACTCATGAATATGATTCTCTATACAAAAGGCAAGGGACACCATGTCGGTGTAACAACGAACGGCTTGTTGTTGGCTCCATTTATTGAAAAATTTATGGATACCGTCGATAAACTAACTGTTTCCTTAGATAGTATTGAGGAAGGTCGTGAGGTCAAAGATGGCCATCCTTCCAATAAAGTGGTTCAAAAAAACATTGAAACTCTTTTACATTATCGAGGAAACAGGACAAAGCCAATGGTTACTATTCAAATAACCATGCACGACAAACCACAATGCCTGGACACCATGAAATTTGCCGGTGAGGTGGGTGCAGATCGCGTATATTTGGTGCGCCTAAACAATCCGCTCGGGAACAGTGGCTTTAAGAGGCCGAGTTTGAACGAGGAATTGGAAATATATAAAGAGGCCGAGGCGATAGCCAGGAAGTATGGCTTGCAAGTAGACAACAACTATACGGCGTTTGACAATAGCCTGCTTCGGCTTTTATATAAACGACTCCGTCCTATCATGTATCGGTTTGACAAGTATTGCCCAAAACCGTATGATTATCTGTACATTAACATTGACGGCAAGGTCACCCCATGCTGTGATCTTCCCCGTTACGAGGTGGGTAACCTGTTAAAGCAAGGCATGGATGAAATCTGGCACGGTGCGAATATGCACTATTTCCGTGAGCATCAGAATGAGATCTGCGGCAATTGTGATACCCTAAGACTGAAACACATGCATTAAGAAATCATTTACCACGCTATTATTTTTTAAAAACTAAAGGAGATGACATGACTGTACAAAAAGCTACGAATATCAAATGGCATCATGGTAAGATCACGAAAGATGACAGGACAAGACTGATGAAACAAAAAGGGGTAACGATTTGGTTGACAGGCTTATCAGGCTCGGGAAAATCGACAATTGCAGTCGAGCTTGAGCATGCCCTTCTTGAAAACAGACATCAGGCATATATACTCGATGGTGACAATATACGTCATGGTTTGAATAAAAATCTCGGTTTCTCACCTGAGGACCGGACAGAAAACATTCGTCGTATCGGTGAGGTTGCGAAGCTGTTTACTGATGCAAATATCATAACCATAACGGCATTTATATCACCCTATAGACAAGACCGGGATAACGTCAGGAAACTACTCAAAGAAGGGGAGTTCATTGAAGTCTATATAAAATGCCCTCTTGACGTTTGTGAACAGCGTGATACGAAAGGGCTTTACAAAAAAGCGCGTGCCGGAGAGGTCAAGGAATTTACCGGCATATCAGCACCATATGAAGAACCTTTGAATCCAGAGCTAACGATCGATACCTCAAAGATGGCCGTTGATGAATCAACGCGGGCGGTATTAAATTATCTCGAAGCTAAAGGGTATGCAAAGTTTTAAGGAACCACGCTTGACCGCAGATTGAAAAGTGATCATGTATTGACTCTATTCATGGTGACAACAGAGAAGTCAGGTATCGCCAGCATTGTGACGGTATTGACTTCTCGTATGTTTCCTTGAGCCCTCTCAGCAAAATAATCTCTGGAAGAGAAAAGACTAAAAATCCTTTATAACGCTAAACCAGACGCGCTCATCAAATTCTTCCGAGCCGTTTAAAGGCAATTCATACCCTGCCAGCACGTAGAGTTCATGGCTAAGATCAAGCCGTACTCCGGGGAGGAGATCAGTAAAATATTGCTTTTCCTCATCCAACCCAAACCCTCTGTGCCCGTTTAGTTCAAGAAAAGGCGTGATACCATGAAAAACGTGATTTTCAGGTATGGTAAAAGTCTTTGAAACCGCAGCGCCGTAAAGAAATTCCATATCGGCGTCGTCTTTGTCATTTCCGCCCGCGGGGACATCTACACCCAAAAAAGTATGAAGACTTATACGATGTCCCAGGTCTATCCAACAGCCAAGTTGTTGCCCAAGAGTTGTTATTTCCTCACCTAATTCCCGGTCTGCATCACCCGTGGGAATGTTGATAACGGAGCCTGTGGACAACGATACCGTATTATTCTCAAAAAGCATAGCTCGCAGGGCAAGCCTTGTATCGCCAAACCCAACGTTATCGTTATCTTCGACGGTATTAACATGAAGCACCGCCGATTCAATATCGACCTTAAGACGGAGTGTAAGAGGCAATTCTAAAGCAAATGCAAACTCATTGACGTCTGCCTCGCCGTGATGTTCGTCATCTATATAAATATAGTTGAACCGGACTTCTCTCTGAAAGAATGCCGGTGTAATGCGTAAAAGCGGCACTCTCGGCGCATGGTCTTTGGTTTTTTCATAGTGTTGCCAGGGTGTGAGCCATCCTTCAAGGAAATTTGAAAATCCAAGATCTCTTTTTACACCATGATGTTCTGCTTGGGTTTTCGTAACTTCGCCTGATGCATTGCCTTCCCGTACACTGTCTTCATGTGAATAACCGTAAGTAGTTTTTGCGGTAAACAGCCCTGTAAAACATATCAAAATTGCAAGATAACGAAGCATTTCCCCCCCTTTCTTTAAACTGAAACCTTATCGTAATAACGGCTCGTGACTTTGTATTATGAAATATTTCTCTATCATACACGCTTTCGCATTAAAATCATATTGAAAGCCTTTTTCCAAAATCGCGGCCGTAGGCCTGACATGCCCTCAAGCCTTCTGTCGTATCTACCTCGCGCTCCTTCAGGATGAGGGCGCCCAGATTGGTCATCTTCATCTGGTAAACGAACTCCATCGTATCAAAAATTATTTTTGGCGCTTCTCCGCTATGGGTATGAGGTCCAAAGGCACCGCCCAGTTTACCTTCTAACTTTGCCCTCTGTGCCAGAAAAAGGAATGTCTTGAAGTTTTCTGTCATATCCTTATGATATGTTGGACAACCAAAGAGGTAACCATCAAAGCCTTGCAAATCTTTCTCAGTTTTAATCTCAGATATTTTTTTCATTTCAACGTCATTTCCACTAAAACGAACACCTTCGGCAAGATATTCTGCCATTTTTTCTGTCTTGCCGGTACGGCTAAAATAGCCAATGAGCACCTTTTTCATTACCTTAATCTCCTTACCTTCTTTTTTTCTTCCTTGCCATATTAATTATCAGAAATTTATTGATGGAATCGATACAATCCATTCACCTATTCCCCGCTTTCCTTCAACGCTACATGAGTACCACCGCATTTACCACAACGATAATCACTTGGCTCAATCTCGCCACGCTCATACATGGTTGCCAACTCCATGGCATGTTCTTCTGTATTGGCGCATGCAACAATCGAATCCAGTTCCGTGTAATCGTTAGAACAATGAAAGGGATGTACCTCACCATCTATAATTACATACAGATTCTTGCCCATATGTCATCCTCCTCTTCTTGAATTGAGAAAAACAATTATTTAGTTGCTATCTTATCTTTCCTGTAAGCATGTTGTAATATATTAATGCCTTACTATAAACCAATATTCCAAAACTAACAACACAAATTGTTTAACATCATCTGAGATTACCTTTCTCATCTGAATGAGATTGTAAATGAGCGAAAAGATGTTATAGTAAAGAAACATGTTTTTAAGAAAGACGTTAACAATGTTGATAATAACTAGGAGATGAAGAAAATGGAAAAGTATAAATGTAATATTTGTGGTTATATCTACAATCCTGCTAAAGGCGATCCATCTCATGGCGTAGATCCGGGCACGAGTTTTAAGAATTTGTCGGATGATTGGTCATGTCCTGTATGCGGAGTATCAAAAGAAGAATTTGAAGTGTTTTAACGCATGACACAGGTGGAGCAACTCGCTGCGTTTGTGGGACGAACATCGTATGACGATATTTCTGATGCGGTTCGCAGTCAGCTTAAAATCCGGGTGCTTGATGCCCTTGGTTGTGCCATCGGCGCTGTTGAGGGAGAACCAATTCAATTGATCAGAACGCTGATTGATGATTTCGGCGGTGCAGGACACTGCACCATGATTGGAGGAGGTAAAACATCACCTGATCGTGCAGCGTTCTATAACAGTGCATTAGTGCGCTATCTGGATTTTAACGACAGCTATCTCGCAAAAGGCGAAACGTGCCACCCCAGTGATAATCTTGGTGCTATACTTGCCGCTGCAGAGTATGCAAACCAAAGCGGTCGGGAATTCCTGACCGCCCTTGCAGTTGCCTATCAGGTGCAGTGCCGCTTAAGTGACGTTGCTCCGGTACGTGCCAAAGGCTTTGACCACACCACGCAGGGAGCTTACGCAGTAACGGCAGGTGTATCCAAAGCACTGGGATTAGACGAGACCAAAACTGCCAATGCTCTTGCCATCGGCGGAACAGCCTTTAACGCTTTAAGGGTAACCAGAACTGGTGCATTGTCCCAATGGAAAGGGCTGGCCTACCCAAACACCGCTTTTGGCTGCATGCATGCAACCTTCCTGGCCATGCGAGGCATTACTGGCCCATTGGAGGTCTTTGAGGGAAATAAGGGCTTTATGGATACCATTGCCGGGCAATTTAAGATTGATTGGTCTCAAGAAGATTTAGGACGGGTAACGAGCACAATACTGAAGAGGTATAATGCCGAGATTCATTCCCAGTCAGCCATCGAAGGCATCCTGGAAATGAAACGAGAGTGCGGATTTACTGCCACTGAGGTAACGCGGATTGAAATAGAAATATTTGACGTGGCATACCACATCATCGGTGGCGGTGAGGAAGGTGACAAGACCATTGTCAGGACAAAAGAGGAGGCCGACCATAGTCTCCCTTATCTGATTGCGGTTGCAGTACTGGATGACCGTGTCATGCCCGAGCAGTACAAACCAGACCGCATCCTGAGTCACGACGTTCAAGGATTGCTCAAAAAAATCCTGGTGAGGCCAACAGAAGCTTATAGCCTGCGGTTCCCAGCCGAAATGCCGTGCCGAATCACCGTCTCGCTCTCTGACAGCCGAGTGCTAATCAAAGAAAAAAAAGACTATGAGGGTTTTTATACTAATCCCATGCGATGGGAAACCGTAGTGCAGAAGTTCGAGAGACTCAGTATACCATACACAGAGGCATCCATGCGCCTCAAAATCGTAGATGCGGTCGCTGACATGGATTCAATACAGATCGCATATTTAGTAAGACTGCTGTCAAAAGTTCAAGTTCCGTAACTTGAATGACAAGGAATTTCAATTACCCCCCCCATAATCCCCCCGTTTACGGGGGGAAACAGGGAGGAAAGTAGCCGAAGGGCATAATTTACATGGTATCTGAGTAACAAATAACCTACGGAAGATATTCCCTTCATCGCTAGAATGAGCTCACGCTGAGGTCTTTTCTTTCGAGGGAGGGAAACACAGGGGGAAAATAATAGTCAGGTTTTTTTGTAACTTGGTATCTTTGTAGCAAAAAATAAAACAGATTAAGGAGGATCAAAAATGGCTCAATCTAAGACCCGCGCTGCAGAACGTGCGTTTTCCTTTCTAAAAGTTAACAAACGCCAATCAAAGCCCCGTACGCGGGGCGTTACAGAAATACGTGGCCCTTACTATACACCGATGGGCAGACATTATTTGCAAGACGTTCTGGAAACTATGGGCGCTTATGTGGATACACTCAAGTTTGCCGGCGGATCCTTCAGCCTCATGCCGCGGCAGGTGGTAAAAGAACTTATTGATATCTGCCATGCGCATAACGTTCGTGTCTCCACGGGCGGCTTTATAGAATATGTATTAACGCAAGGTGCCGATGCCGTAAACCGATATATTCACGAGTGCAAGGAACTTGGCTTCGATATTATAGAAATTTCAAGTGGCTTTATCACCATACCAACAGAAGACCTTGTGCGACTCGTTGAGAAGGTACAAAAGGCTGGATTGATTGCAAAGCCGGAAGTCGGCATTCAATTCGGATCTGGAGGTGCAAGCGCCGTTGCAGAACTGGAAGCAGAAGGAACGCGCGATCCGGAATGGGCAATTTTACAGGCAAAGCGCTTTTTGGAGGCCGGGGCGCATATGATTATGATCGAGTCGGAAGGGATTACCGAAAACGTAAAGACGTGGCGGACTGATGTTGTGGCCAGGATCATCAATGCATTGGGACTGGAAAACGTGATGTTTGAAGCGGCCGATCCAGACGTCTTTTCGTGGTATATTAAGAATTACGGGCCGGAGGTTAATCTCTTTGTTGATCACAGCCAGATTGTTCAGCTCGAATCTCTGAGGTCAGGTATCTGGGGAACAAAAAGCCTCTGGGGCCGTGTTCTCACATATAAGAGTTAAGTGAAAAAGGAGGTGGTAATCAAAAATATCAATCATGAGAATTTGAAGGAACCGGAAACAAAGTTCACTGCCATGAACAAAGATTATTGATACCGCATTCGTGTGTCAAAACTTTTTTGTAAGTTTTTTCACAACTCTATTTACCCCTTATCAAGAGGTGCAGATTGTTTATAAGAAAAAGATTGCTTCGCGGAGTTTACCCTGAGCAACGCGAATGTGTTCGCAATTACAGGCACAATATGCCATCAAAGGCATAGCCTGTGTCATTGCGAGGGTCTTTTCCGAAGCAATCTCACGCTTTCACAACATTATAAAAAAACTTTTTTCACAAAACTCAGGTAGAAGGAGAAGCAAATAACATGAAACAAAAGAAAACTATATTATTTAACGTCTGTGTCCTATTAGCAACCATGATGTTCATCAGTTCTAGCGTCTATGCCAACGAGAATGAGAAAGAGTCTGGATGGAATATCGGTATTACTGGCAAAAAAACGGTGTACGTCGCTCACTGGACACACACCCCGGAAAACTGCCCTGGCAGGAGCGATGAAGGAGCAATGATGCTGAGTAATTTCTGGGAGGGAAGAAAAATTGCCGAAAAGAATGGCGTAACAATACTGGGGGCTTACGCCACAGTTACAGAACATGATTTTTTTATTATTCTGGAAGCAAATAATTATAATGCCGTAGTAGAGTTTTTTCGTCCACTGCTGCCCAGCCAAACCGGGAAAATTGTACCCGTTCTCACTATGGACGAATGCCTGCAGGTAGTGTCTCAATAAAAAAGACGAAATCCATCTGACTGACATGCAAGCAAGATATTTCGCACGCATTGCGCTATTAAGATATCGTTTATTGTCTCTTTAATCCTCGAAAGATCGGAGGTATATTTTATGAAAGTAGCTGTCTATGATACCTATGTCGTAAAGAAAAACGGAACGACAATGCATTTTGATATTATCGTCCCAAATGACCAGTCACATGAAAATGTCCTTAAATATGGCCACGAATATCTCAAAAGAGTGGGACAAGAGGGGCAACCACTCACTACCAAGGAATGTCGCTTCTGTCATATGGAGGAAGCATCAGAGGATGTTGAAAAGGCCATTACTGAAAGCGGTTATTATATTTACGAAATGGAAGGATGTAACTGAGAAACACCCCATCTGATTTTAATGCGAGGTGAACATGGAATTCAAAAAGTTGACAGATGCTACTGCAATACCTGTCCTGGGTTTTGGAACATGGACTATTGGCGGAGGAGATGTGGCAGACACTACGCATGACAGCGAAGATATATCTGCAATTAAAAACGCGATTAAACTTGGAATAACAAACATTGACACCGCTGAAGCGTATGCTGAAGGTCATGCAGAAGAACTCGTTGGAAAGGCAATTAGTGGTTTTGATAGAAAAAATCTCTTTGTCACCTCGAAAGTTTCTCCGGAACATCTAAGCTACAACGATCTCGTTGCTTCTGCAAAAGGGAGTCTTGAGAGATTACAAACGGATTATATTGATTTATATCTGATTCATGCGCCAAATCCGGACATCCCCATACAGGAAACTATGAAGGCGATGGATTTTCTCGTTGAACAAAAACTGGTTAAGTGTATTGGGGTGAGTAATTTTGCGGTTGAACAAATAAAGGAAGCTCAGAAATATACCAAAAATAAAATTGTTGCTAATCAAATTGAATACAACTTACTTGTGAGAGACAAAGGTAGAGTTACAGAAAATATGGAATCTAAAATAATTCCCTATTGCCAGAAAAATAATATTCTCATTATCGCATGGAGACCCCTTGCAAAGGGTGAACTCGCAAAACCTGGGTTTAAAATCTTGGATGAACTAGCCAAAAAATACAACAAAACGCATTCTCAAATTGCGATAAATTGGCTCATTTCCAAGAAGGGAATTGTTACCATAACGAAATCAACAAAACTTGAACACCTTAAGGAAAACCTGGGTGCGATCGGCTGGAAATTACAGCACGAAGATATTGGTCGATTAAATAACTCATTTATAACTTCAGGCTAATATTCGGCTTAAAAATTGGCTAAAATGGACCTTTATTATGCCACAGAAGTTGTGCTGCTTGTTTTAGAATGAGACTGGATTCCTTTATAGAGTGAAGTGAAAGGAGGTTTAAATTTACCATGTTTGAAACAAAACGAGTTTATGAAAAACCTGCTAAAAACGACGGCACACGAGTTTTGATTGATCGTCTCTGGCCAAGAGGTCTTAAAAAAGAAGATGCTGCCGTCGATTACTGGATGAAAGAGATCGCCCCCAGCGACACACTCCGAAAGTGGTTTGCTCATAAAGAGGAACGCTGGCAGGAGTTTAAAAGCCGTTATATGAAAGAGTTGAAGGAGAAAAATGAACTCTTGCAGCAATTGATAGATTTAGGGAAAAACAAAAAAGTTACTCTCTTATATGCTGCCAAAAATGAAGAAATGAATAATGCACAGGTGCTTTTGGATGTATTGAAAAAGGTATAATATTATAGCCGATCAACTGAATTAGAGAAAAGAGAATTAAACCCATGTACAACAAGACAAAGAGGCGAAAGATTTTTTATCTGTTTTTATTTTTCGGACTGTCAGTTTTTGGCGCTATGTGTGCCGAAGCTAATGAGTTTCATAGAGAAAACCTTGCTTTGACCGAGAAATCTTCATATCTACCGAAGAAAACCGTCGAGGTTGAAAAGCAATTTCCGCTCGATGTAAAGCCAAGCACGGTATTAACAACTGCAAATCAAATGTGCGTCGACTGCCATAAAACCACGACGTCTGCCCTGGTAATGGAATGGGAACGGTCGCGTCATGCCCAAAAGGGGGTAGGGTGTATTGATTGTCACAAGGCTAATGAGGGAGAAATTGACGCCTGGCTGCATATGGGAGCTTTGATTTCCATATTAGTTACTCCCAAAGACTGCTCAAATTGCCATGCAATTGAAGCCAAAGAGTTTTCAAGAAGCCATCATGCTAAAGCCGGCGAAATCCTTTATAGCCTTGATAATCTACTTGCCGAGAGGGTTATTGGCCTTCCGGACAATAATGCAGATGCCGTTAACGGTTGTCTGCAATGCCACGGCAGCATAATAAAATTTAAGCGTAATGATGCGGGTGAGATATTGCGGGATAAGGGAAAACCGATACTTGACCCTAACACATGGCCAAACAGTGGAATTGGCCGGTTAAATCCGGATGGTTCAAAAGGTTCGTGCCACGCATGCCATTCGAGACATTCATTTGAGGCAAAATTGTCCAGGGCACCTGAAAATTGTGGGAAATGCCACATGGGGCCTGACCATCCGCAAATGGAAATTTATAAAGAATCAAAGCATGGAATTGCGTATACCGCCAATATTGATCGCATGGCGCTGGATAAGGAAGGTCGTTGGGTGTTGGGGAAGGATTACTCCGCAGCCCCGACATGTACAACCTGCCATATCAGCAACTATATGACATCGGAAGGTGAGCATAATGCAAGTAACCATGATGTTGGAGAACGACTTAGCTGGACACTTCGCCCGGTCGTCAGCACAAAGATAAATATGGTGATTTACGAAGATGGGTTTAAGGAGGATTATCCCGATACCCGGAAACTGCCTGAGATTGGTGAAGAGGTGCAGGTGATTGAAAAAATCGTGCAGGACGAAACGTTGGTTGATAAAGTCGTTTCAAAGCGCGTTCATAAAATTGTGACCTGGCAAGAACGGCGTGAAAAAATGAAGGGCGTATGCAGAAATTGTCATAATCATACCCATGTCGACAATTTTTACCAACAATTCGATAGTCTCGTGGCCCTCTACAACAAAAAATTTGCTGAACCTGCACAGGCAATGATGAATGCTTTGATTCAGGACGAAGTCTTAAACTCAAATTCACCATTTGAACATGAAGTTCAATGGATTTTCTGGGAATTGTGGCACCATGAAGGCAGAAGGGCGCGGCATGGCGCAAGTATGATGGGTCCTGATTATACACACTGGCATGGCTTGTATGAGGTGGCAAAGCACTATTATATGAAGTTTTTGCCTGCCGTAATTAAGGCCGCTGCCCGAAAGAGCGATGAGATGAAGACAAAATACGAACGAAAAATTGAGGAATTGCTGAACCAGGAAGAACATTTGTGGATCAAGGGTCTTTCTGAAGAAGAAATAAACGTATTAAAGTCTACATACAAAAATCGTTATGCTGAATAAACAGGTTTTAACTGTATGTCTCTAAAAATATACTCAAGATGTTCTAAAGTAAAATTATGTTGTCATCTATCCTGACAAAAATAAGACTATTTTCTTTCGGTAAGATCATACACTGGCTCAATCGCCAGCAATTCTCCGAATCAGTTGCTCTTGCTGTAATAGCAATACTCGTTGGCCTCACGAGCGGCATAGGAGTATGGCTCTTCAAACAACTGTTTCATGTGATATACCGGTATGCATTTGAGGGAATAGATACACCCCTGGGTTTTTTGTATCAGAAAGAAAGCGCCCTTCGATTTTTCCATGATTTGGCGAATTGGACCGGATTTGACAGGATAGGAATAGCCTTGGGTTTCATAGGAAATTGGACGATCTTCTTTATACCTGCACTTGGCGGTCTCGCTGTCGGACTGATTTCCCATTTTCTTATCGGTAAGGAACGATATCTGGGCATAGCAGGTATTATGGAATCCGTGGCATTAGGGGGTGGGCGGCTGCCCTATCGAAAAATACCAACCAAAACAGTTGCCGCTGCATTATCCATCGGTTCCGGAGCGTCAGTGGGTCCTGCGGACCCCTCAATGCAGATTGGCGCATACGTAGGATCAATGTTTGGGCAACTCTTGCGTCTTTCTGATGAACGAATCCGTGCACTTGTTGCATCGGGAGTTGCAGGAGGGCTAGCCGCAGCCTTCAACGCACCTATTGCCGCCATATTTTTCGCCTTGGAAATTATTATCGGAGAACTGAGCGTAAACGCCTTTGGAATCGTTACTTTAGCATCTGTGGTCTCGTCTGTGTTTACGCAGGCCGTATCTGGGCATCAACCTGCATTTCACATCCCTGCATATGCCTTTAATTCAGTATGGGAACTGCCGCTTTATTTTGGACTAGGTGTGCTGTCCGGACTTAGCTCGGCATTCTACATTCGTTTGCATCATTTTACGCGGGGTATCTTTGATACATGGCGTGCTCCACGCTGGCTTAAACCGGCAGTTGCTGGTCTCGCCGTCAGCCTCGTTGGAATGCATCTGCCACAGGTGTTTGGTACAGGGTATACGATAATTGAAAATATTTTAGACGACAGCCCGATGACGGTGACTCTCCTGCTTTCACTGACGTTAGCCAGGCTAGTGCTAACACCAATCTGCATTAGCAGCGGTTTTCACGGAGGTGTATTTGCGCCCTCCCTTTTTTCCGGCGCTACACTTGGGGGCGCATATGGACTCGTTGCCAGACATATTTTTCCTTCTCTCAACATTTCACCACCTGCATTTGCAATGGTCGGGATGGCAGCCGTCCTGGCAGGTACAATACACGCGCCAATTACCTCGTTCATCCTGCTCTTTGAAATGACCCATGACTATCGGATTATTTTGCCATTAATCGCAGCGGTAAATGTTAGTCTGTTTCTCTCGTGGCATCTGCAACACGATTCAGTATATACCCTGGGACTGACGCGCAAGGGTATACGCTTACAACGAGGACGCGACATTGACGTGCTGGAAACAATTACGATAAGCGAAGTCATGGAGACTGAAATCGTTACATTGCGGGAATCTGATTCGTTGACAGTAGCAACCGAGTTACTTACCAGAAAACGACAGCACGGCTTACCAGTGCTCAATGATGCAGGCGAATTGACTGGCATTATCACGGTGCAAGATATTGATCGAGCACAGGATGACGATAGGGGCATGGTGCGTTCTGTTGGTGAAGTCTGCACACGAGAGCTACTCCTTGCATATCCAGACGAAACGATTGGTGCCGCTTTACGTCGTATCGGAGTCCGCAATGTTGGTCAGTTACCAGTCGTGGCGCGCAATAATCCGCGTCATTTAGTAGGTTTGCTGCATAATACCGATATCGCACGCGCCTACGATCTGACAGTGACCCGCCGCGCGTCAACACGACAACGTGCATTTTAAACGCACCTCAGGACGTTTGATGATCTGGGAATTCCTCATATGATATACAATCGTTATGTTAATTATACTCAAGATGCTCATATAAGGTGAACTTTAAATTGGTAACAGGGTGGCACGGACAAACTTCGTTTGTCCGTGTTGGACTTGCACGACATTGTTTCCGAAGTAGTCATGTTAACCTGTAGATAGACAATACAAGACAGGCCACACAAGCACAAGGCATAAAGCAGTCTTGCAAAAACACGGACAAGCACAGCTTGTCCGTGCCACCCCATTGGATTATAACGACTCTGTAGCAAGGGTATAAATCATAAATTGTGAGCCGCTTGAGTATACTTTACACCGGAAGTATGAGGTGAAGTAATAAAAATGGATAAATAAGCGGATTATGACCGGTAGGCCGAATCCGCCAGAATCGTTTTAGCTTTATCGTACAATTTATTTTTTTGAAAAGTATCAATCATGGAAGCCAAAAAGAATATTGTTGTGTTGGGAGCCGGCTATGGTGGAATTACGGCTGCGTTGAGATTGGCAAGATTATTCCATAAGCATCCGGAATATCAAATACATCTCATTGATAGAAACCCTTACCATACACTCAAGACACAATTGCATGAGGCAGCGGTTCGAAAAACGGAGATATCCATTCCTATTGACCGCATTATACAAAGACGAAATATCATCTTTCATCTTGGAGAAGTAACCAGGATTGATCCCCGTGAACATATCGTTCATGGGGAAAGCGGATATTTACCATTTCATTACCTGATAATAGCGATTGGAAGTCAGGTAAATTTTTACAATATCCCCGGATTGCAGGAAAACTCCTTCCCGCTTCAGACTTTGAAAGACGCACAGATGATCTATGATTATATTGGTCAACTATGTAAGAGCGCAGCATCAGAACCGGTTGAAGAGAGGCGAAGAGATATGCTCCGATTTGTCATCGGTGGCGGTGGTTTATCGGGGGTAGAATTCGCTGCCGAACTTGCTGACCATGCAACACAGTGCACCCGTGACTCTCATGTGAATCCTCGTGAGATTGAGATCATCATTGTCGAATCGGGTAGTCGTATAGTCCCGGGAATGGATGAATCCTTTGCGGCACGTATTCACAAAAAACTTCTTGGAAAAAATGTAACAATCATACCAAAATCAAAGATCATTGGCCGGACACCTGACACTGCAACCCTTTCATCGGGTGAAGCGCTGAAAACAAAAGCTTTAATTTGGACAGGCGGCATTCGCATCAGTGAACTTGCAAGAGAAAGCGGGTTGAAAATCGGACAATCAGGGCGCATCATTGTAGATGAGTACCTTCGTGCAGAAAGTTATCCTTTTATTTACGCCATTGGTGATAGTGCCCTTGCAATAAATCCCTACACAAAGGAACCTGTTCCAGCCGCTGCCCAGTTTGCCTTGCAGCAAGGTTGCTTAGTAGCACACAATATTTATGCAGATATTTTTGAGGGCGTGAGGGAACCGTATCATCCCAAACTCATGGGTGAGGTCGTCAGCCTGGGAAGACATCTTGCTGTGGGATGGTTAGCCCTTCCCTTCCTGAAAAAGATTACCTTTGTTGGTTTTTTGGGAAGCCTTCTGAAAACTGCCATTCAGGAGAAACACATATTCCTCCTGAGAAGAGAAAGTGGAAAGTGGGTAGCGCCGCAATAATTTAATCTTAATAAATTTTAATCACCCCCCTGTTTTCCCCAAGCTTACGGGGGGGATTATGGGAGGGAAAAGTCGCTGAAGACCTAATTCATTACCATGCAAAATTAATTGAAAGGACATCGAATGTCAGGCGATGGTTACGAATAAATGATATCCTGACACAATCGCGTGCGATGGGGTTCCTGTCGCAGGAAAGGAGTTAGAATAATGTTCAAGAAGGTCGATCATGTGGAAATCGTACCAGAAGATTCGGAAAAAACCATCAGCTTCTATGTAGACGTCTTTGGCTTTAGAATTAGGAGTCGTAAGAAAATGGATATCCATCCCATGAAAGAGATTATCTACCTTGAACTTGGCGATACCGTCATTGAGATTATATCCGTTGATAATCCCAGTCCAAAATCCGGAAACCCCTGGGAGGTTGGATACCGGGGTATTGCCCTTGAGGTTGACGACATGGCAAGGGCAGTGGATTATCTGAAGGGCAAGGGGATACCCATAACCCGTGAGCCTGTAGACCTGGGAAACTCATTTCGTGGAGAAATAAGGGACCCGGATGGACTTCTTATTGAACTCCGGCAGTGGAAATAACAGCATGATGCCCAGGAGCAACCGATCGGCCTCATGGTCAGAATACCGTTGATGAGCTGAAACGTCAGATACAAAGAAACGCAATTGTGATAAGATATTAAAAACACGAGGAGATTTTACAGATGATACCGGATAAAATGATGCAGATGCCTGGAGTAAATGAAATAAAACAGCTACTCATGAAACCTCTTTTTACGGTGGTAATTACGGCGTTTGCTGCCATAGTGACAATGCAAGCCACAGCGGCCAGTGGCGAGAATACAAAGGATTCCAGGGGCTTGTCTCCGCAGACTCTTTGCCCGGTAACCTGGGAAAAAATCGATAAGACGCTCTTCGTGGATGCGGAGGGGCACCACATCTATGTCTGTAGCCGACAGTGTCTGGCAACTGTGGAGGCCAGGCCAGCAGAATACCTTCAGAGACTCCTGGCCAGGGGCCAGCAAGCTGAATCACTGTCCACCACGGTGAACAACTGCTCTCCAGATGGTTGTCCGTTGCCGGTGAAAGTCAAGACGGACGTTAAGACAACCAAAGAGGTCGTGGCGGACGGACCTATTATCTCTACGCTGGGTCTGAAAGTCCTGATGGACGCCCAGGCACATGGCGAAACGGAACAGCGTCTTTTCACCCTGTCAACCTGGCGCAAGATCCCGCTTTTTAGTGAACGTGAGCGTGTCGCACTGGCGTGGACGGAAGCGGTCACACTCGTTGCCGACACGCGCGTTCCCGATGATGTATACGAGACGCTCTGCAAACAGTTCACTGAAAAAGAACGGGTTGATCTCACCCTGGCCATTGTGGCCATCAATGGATGGAACCGGATGAACGTTGCGTTTCGTACGGTTCCGGGATCTTAACATCTCCCAAAAGATTTATTTAGGCATTCAGCGACTCCACCCCCTGGTTTCCCTCAGGTTACTGGGGGATTATGGGAGGTGATTGGAATGTCTGTACATTTACTATATAAGATTGACTACGAAAGAGTCATTATAAAGCAAAAACAGTTATACGAGAGGGCAACCCCTTAAAGATTTGCCCATGACAATATCCTTTTCGAACTAATCAAGCCACCAGCTATGCGGTTGGCTCAGACTTTACAGACACGGATGAAAACAGCTTCTAGGAAAAAAAAGACTTCAAAACAGCTTCGGACGTCAACTGTCTACACTATTTTAGTCGGCATCAGCTTTTCGCACATGCTGAATGATATGATTCAATCCTTGATCCCGTCTCTTTATCCTCTTTTAAAAAATTCATTTGAACTGAGTTTTGTCCAGATCGGCTTAATTCAACTGACTTTTCAGATGACGGCCAGCATGCTGCAGCCATTTGTAGGTTTTTACACTGACAAAGAACCACAGCCATTTTCCCTCACCATTGGAATGACTTTTACTCTTATTGGACTCATGTACGTCTCTTTTGCCAATAGTTTTACCGCCATCCTCATTTCTGTAGCCTTGATCGGTACCGGCTCATCTGTCTTTCATCCTGAATCTTCCAAGATCGCTTACCTGGCATCCGGTGGCAAACGTGGTCTTGCGCAGTCTATTTTCCAGGTTGGAGGAAATGCAGGCACCGCGATCGGGCCATTGTTGACCGCTTTGATCATTGTACGTTATGGCAGAAGCCACGCAGTATATTTCGGCATTTTGGCCCTGATTGCTATACTTATCTTATTCTATGTCGGCAAATGGGCAAAATCTCATTTAACTGAAATGAAAAAACACAAAGGTAGGTCGGCAGCCATAGAACACCACCCATATCTGACAAAACGAAAAATTTATATCTCTGTTGCCATTCTGTTGCTGCTTATTTTTTCTAAATTTTTCTACCTTACCAGCATCAGCAGTTATTATACTTTTTTTCTGATTGATAAATTTCAGGTGAGTATTAAACAATCCCAGCTATTTCTTTTTGCATTTTTAGCATCATCTGCACTGGGAACGTATTTTGGCGGGCCACTGGGAGATAAGTTTGGGAGGAAGTATGTGATCTGGTTTTCAATTCTTGGAGTTGCGCCATTCACACTGCTCATGCCTTATATGAGCTTGTTCTGGACAGCGGTCTTAAGTGTAATCATTGGATTTATTTTGTCTTCTGCATTTCCGGCCATCTTAGTGTATGCACAGGAATTGATGCCGGTTAAGATAGGAATGATATCAGGATTGTTTTTTGGATTTGCATTTGGAATGGGTGGTTTGGGTTCGGCCTTGCTGGGCATGCTGGCCGATGCAACCAGTATTTATTATGTCTATCATGTTTGCGCCTTCCTTCCATTGATAGGACTGATCACCTGGCTGCTCCCTGATTTAAATAAATCGGGGTTATAATGCCTATAAATAATCAATCGTAAACTGCCCGGATATTTTGTGATTTAGACTGAAATCGGAATGTACTTTTAATCGGATCATTTTGACGTCAGATGAGTTCAATGCATGAAAGAAAATAATTTAAGTTGAACCTGCCGGTACGGCCGTTAAGATTATCTCTGAAGATGATCCCAAGCCAAGCGCGGCAAACACGCAATGTTACACACAAAGGACGTAAAGTAAAACTTATAAAAGAAGAAATTTCTACAGGATACTACGATAAGGAGGTTTTACCGATGATCCCGGACAAGATGTTGCAGATTCTTAAATACGAGGGTGTAGTCGCAATAGTAACCATGGGCGGTGATGGTCCGCATATAGTAAATACCTGGAATAGCTACATAACCATCACCCGAGATGAACACCTCTTGATCCCTGTTGGCGGCATGATACGGACTGAGGCTAATGTGGAGAAAAATAACAACGTTCTTATAACCCTTGGAAGCCGGGAAGTACAGGGATTCCGCGGCCCGGGTGCCGGGTTCCTGATCAAAGGCACGGCAGCCTTCATAAAATCTGGCGAACAATTTGACATCCTAAAAAAACGATTTTCCTGGGCAAGAGCGGTTATGGAGATAACAATCCTCTCTGCCACGCAGACATTGTAAAAACAGCGTTTTGCGTGTAAGATTAAACTGATACTATCTTTATTGCAAATGAAGCGAAAGGCTTTTCTTAAGACAGGTCAAATGCTCAGCGATAAATGATAGTCGGTGTAGAATTGAATTGTGCCTTCGTCGACCTTCCCCCCATAATCCCCCAGTTTACGGGGGGATTATGGGGGGGTGATTGAAATTCTGTGACGTGAACATACCAGCGTGTAATTTTATTTGACATACTCGTATCTCTCAACGGAGGCCTATCTGGAAACGACCAATATGAGAGACATAACCATCAGGACAGGAGGAATAACTATGGAAAAGTACCGATGCATTGTTTGTGGATATATCTATGACCCAAAGATCGGGGATAGTGATCATGGGGTAAGTCCCGGCACGAGTTTTGAGAATTTGCCAGACGATTGGGTTTGCCCGGAATGCGGAGCACCAAAGGAACAATTTGAAAAAATTTAAAACATTGAAAAAGTATGTAAAACGGAGGAAAAACACATGAAGTATAGAAGATTTGGAAGGTTCAGTACTTTTATCTTGTTTGTAGTCACTACATTTTTTAGTTCTAACATATATGCCAAAGAGGGCGGAAAGGAATCAGAATGGACCATCGGCGCTAATAACAAAAAAACATTATATATCGCGCACTGGACGCATACCCCGGAAAATTGCCCCGGCAGGAGCGGAGACGGTGCAAAGATGCTGAACAGATTCTGGGAAGGGAAAAAAGTGGCCGAAGAAAAGGGTATAGTGATATTGGGCGCTTACGTCACCGTCACAGAACATGATTATTTTATTATCTTTGAAGCAAGCGATTACAGCGCTGCAGTAGAATATTTTCTTCCGCTGGTACCCAGTCAAACTGGAAAAATTGTACCCGTACTTACCATGGACGAATGGTTAAAGATAATGCCCAAGTGAAAAAGAAACGGATAGCTTTTGCGTTAAAAAAGAGGCATGGCTTTATGACAGAACCGCCATCGGAGAATAGAGATCAGTATGTTTAGGACCAATCTTAACCACAGGCATATTTATTTTTCTCCTTATAGGTGATCCTTAAATTTTCCCATACTTTCTTAGTGTAAAGATAATAGTGAAATGAAAAATAATGGTTAAATGGTTAATAATGGTTAATTTTGACTCCCCTATTTCCCGTTACAAATACGTAACAGATTGCCTTGAAACCCGCATAAAATTGGCTGGGGAACTAGGATTCGAACCTAGACTAAATGATCCAGAGTCATTTGTGCTACCGTTACACTATTCCCCAGTGTTTGAAATGACGCAATGTTTGGCTTAAGCGTCTTATCTATGATGATATTTGATATGAAAAGAGGAACTTTAATAATCTATTTAAGGACACCGATTTTAAATCCTGTTAATCTGTGCTTATCAGCGTCCAAAATTTACCGATAAGATAGTATGATACAAAAACTTCTTATGCTAGTCAAGCCTATTGATGTTTATTTACAAGGTTTTTGACCAACATGGACAGTGACGATGCCCAGCGTTCTTGAATAGATCTTCACGTCCTCAAGGCCGCAAGATTCCATCTGAGTCCGCAGTCCATGCCGGTCGGGAAAGTTTAGTACTGATGACGGGAGATAGGAGTATGCGTTGTACTTACTGCGAGAGATGAGCTTCCCAATGAAAGGGAGTATTTTTTTAAAATAAAAATAATAGATCGCTTTAAAGATGGGATTTACGGGTTGTGAGAATTCCAGGATTACTACACGTCCACCCAGGGCGGTTATTCGCATCATTTCTGTAATGCCAGCCCTGAGATCAGCGACATTCCTGATACCAAACGCGACGGCAGAAATTTGGAAGTAATTGTCCCGAAATGGCAAATGCAAGGTGTCGGCATCGATAACCTTTATTTTGTCAGAAAGATTCCTTCTCTTCAGCTTGAGATCAGCTAGTCGTATCATTTCATGGCAAAAGTCACTTCCAATGACCCGTCCGCTTCTATTTAAAACCTTCGAGTAAGCTATTGCCAGATCACCCGTACCGGTACAAACATCAAGCACCTTTGCATCCGGTGTAACGTTACTCATTTTTACGGCAAACCTGCGCCAGCTCTTGTCAAAGTTAAAACTTAAAACGGTATTTAAAAGATCATACACCCTGGCAATCGAGCCAAACATCTGCTGGATATATACGCCTTTTTTTGTTAGTAAATCAGTTTGTGTAAGCATATGCAAATACTATTGATGTCTTTGCAATCAGAAATAAGCATACAATATTTAAACGATACGATATTAAAATACCGTATCATAAGAAAAAAAACAAATGATATTTATTTTATACGTGTTATAATAAAAAATTAATCTTATATATTATAAATTATGTAACATTTTAGCTGATTGAGAAATTGCCTTTAAATAAACAGCTACTGCTTGTTCCTAAACTCCTGTTCAGTACAAGGTTTGGTAGCGAGCAGTTGAAAAATATTTTTTTCAAAAAACTAAATTGATACATAACCATTAAGTTTATATTCTTGTAAGAATACCCTATGTATGCAGGGAAACCTCATTTTTTTGTACGAAATATTCCTATACATGGAGAATTAATTCTTTCTCCCATGGCCGGGTTTTCGGATATCCCTTTTCGGCTTATCTGTAAGGAATTTAGCATGGCAATGAGTTACACAGAAGTGATTTCAATGGATGGGGTACTATGGAATAACAAGAAAACCTTAAAACTCCTTGAGTTCAATCCAAAAGAAAGTCCAGTCGTCTTCCAGATCCTTGGGAATGACGAGAATAAAATCGTTGAGGCCTGTCGGATCATAGAACAATTAGGGCCCGACATCATCGATGTGAACATGGGTTGTTCCGTCTCAGATATAGCTGGCAAAGGGGCTGGCGCAGGGCTGCTCAAAGACCCAGCCAAGATCGGACGCATTTTCCATAAGCTCAACAATGCCCTCCGGGTACCCGTAACGGGCAAGATTCGGCTGGGATGGGATGACAAGTCGCGAAATTATCTGGAGGTAGCCAGAATTCTCGAAGATAACGGCGCTTCTCTCATCGCCGTTCACGGACGAACAAGATCACAATTCTTTTATGGTAAAGCCGACTGGAACGCAATTGCCGAAGTCAAACAGTCCGTAAACATACCTGTAATTGGAAACGGCGATGTAAGATGCGTGGCTGATATTACCCGCATCAAGAGGGTTACGGGTTGCGATGGGGTAATGATTGGGCGCTCAGCCATAGGCCATCCATGGATTTTTCAGCATAAGGATCGTGATCAGGTAGCAGTTATCGACAAGGTAGAACTCATCCGGCGGCATTTAACGCTTATGCTGGAACACTATGGACATGATATTGGCGTAATCCTTTTCCGGAAACATGCAACAAAATATATTATGGGCATGCCGAATGCTTCAGAACTGCGCCCACGTCTTGTAACCTGTAATAGTCATGAGGAGATTATGGATCTTATTGCCTCTCATTATGGCCGTATCCAAAAACAGGTAGCAGCGTAGCAACGTATTTCATTATGAATGCAGTTGATCACAAATTATCCAGATTTTAAATTTATTAGGAATAAAAATGAAAACGGGTGTCATCTTAATTTCGCATGGCAGCAAACTGAGCAGCGGTAATGATGGATTATTTCGGGTGGCGGACATGCTTCGCGCAATGAACCGATGGGACATGGTGGAAGCCGCTTTTTTGCAATTGGCAGAACCCGGATTCCCGGAGGTTGTAAAAAAAACAGTCGAGGGCGGTGTGGATCGACTTGTGGTAGTGCCACTGTTGTTATTTAAAGGGAATCACGTCTATAAAGACATTCCGGAAATGCTTGAAATGGAGAAGAAGAAATATCCTCAGGTCGAGTTTATCTATTCCAATAATATTGGTGCAGATGAACGCATTGCCCTCATTGCTGCCGATCGAATTCACGAGGTTCTGATAGAAAAAGAGTACGGAAACAGACAACGTGTCGAACAGCCGCAAGCGATTGTGGATGAGAGTTTTGAAATTATTGACAAACTGGTTGATTTGGAGTCAGTACCCGAATTGCACAGGCCAATTATCCAGCGTGCGATACATGCCACCGGAGATACGGAATATGCGTATAATCTGGTCTTTCACCCCCTTGCCGCTGAAACAGGCACTCGTGCATTAAAACGTGGTAAGAACATTATTACCGATGTGAATATGGTAAAGGCAGGGATTACCAAAGGTCAGGTAGAAAAATTCGGTGGTAAGATCGTTTGTAAAATATCAGACAAATCTGTTATTGACGAGGCAAAAAGATCAGGGAGGACCCGTGCGATCGTGGCCATGCAACAGTCCACGCACGAGATGAGAGACGGGGTCGTGGTCATTGGCAATGCCCCTACCGCCTTATTTGAACTGATTGATTTGATTAAAAAAGGGTTGGCGCAACCTGCCCTGGTAATAGGGATCCCTGTGGGTTTTGTGGGTGCGGTTGAGGCAAAGTCAGCTCTGAAAGGTATTTCTGTTCCTTACATAACCAATACCAACAGGAAAGGCGGCAGCGCCGTGGCGGTGTCTATCATGAACGCTATTATTAACTTAGCCAAAGAAGAGCAATAAATGTGGTAATGAAATTTTCATGGTCAATCCATCTCTTCCGGTCTTGCATCACTCTATTCCGGAAAGCTATTGAGCTTCTCCGTATTTTCCTGGTTACTTAATGCGGCTACAAGTGCGGTAAGCAATGCATGTTGTGCTTTAGTACCCGAACGAATCGAAAAAGAATATTTCCCTGCTTCTCACACAAAAAATATCAGGCAGGGACACCCGACCTACCGACTTAGTATAGTTCCTATTTTTCCATAAATCCGGGAAAGATACCGTACTCGATCTTTGTGACCTCGAAAAATATTTTGACGACCATTTCCTCTTTCTGTAATATGGTATTACCAATCTATTCCTTGGCCTCGTTGTCAAAAAATAGTGTTTATCCCCAGGTGTCATAACCTTAAATTTCCCGGCAAAAATGACTCAGAAAACTTATCAAGAACAATTACAAACCTGGGACAAACAGTATCTCTGGCACCCATTTACCCAGATGCAGGATTATATCAAAGAAACACCTCTGATTATCGAAGAGGGGAGCGGTATCTTTCTTAAGGACATCGATGGCAAGGAATACATCGATGGGATTTCCTCCATGTGGTGCAATCTGCATGGCCACCGTAAGAAGGAGATCGATGATGCCATAAAACGACAACTCGACAAGATTGCTCACACTACACTCCTGGGTCCCACAAACATACCGGCCATTGAACTGGCGAAGAAGCTTGCAGAGATTGCACCGCAAGGATTGACAAAGGTCTTTTACTCCGATAACGGTTCCACCGCTAACGAGGTTGCCATGAAAATGGCGTTTCAATACTGGCAGCATAAAGGACTGAAAGCTAAGACACAGTTTGTGGCCTTACAGCACGGATACCATGGAGACACCATTGGAACCATGAGTGTGGGCGGTATCGAGATATTTCATGGTGCATTTCGCCCTCTTTATTTCAAGACGCACCTCGCTCCGTCACCCTATTGTTATCGATGCCCACTTGGAAAACAGCCCAAAAATTGTTCTCTGGCCTGTCTTGAAGAATTAGAAAGTATTCTGAAAGATAATTCCAGGGGCATTGCTGCTATGATTATGGAACCCATGGTGCAAGGTGCCGGGGGGATGATCGTCCATCCAGCGGGTTATCTTTCTGGTACACGTGCCTTGTGCAAGAAATATAACGTCCTTCTTATCTTAGACGAGGTACTCACGGGCTTTGGACGAACAGGCCGCATGTTTGCCTGCCTCCATGAAAACGTTGTTCCTGATATCATGACCCTCTCTAAAGGTATCAATGGAGGTTATATGCCACTGGCTGCCACGCTTGCCACAGAAGAAATTTATCATGCTTTTTTGGGGAAATATGCCGATTTGAAAACTTTTTTCCATGGTCATACCTATACGGGAAATCCCTTGGGATGCGCGGCTGCGCTGGCCAGTATGGGGTTATTTGAAAAAGAACATATCCTGGAAAATCTGGAAACAAAGATTCAATATCTACAAACCAGGCTGAAACAATTCGAGTCGTTGGAGCACGCCGGTGATATCAGACAATGCGGCCTTATCGCCGCCATTGAACTGGTGAAGGACAAATCCACGAAGGAGCCATACGACTGGAAAGAACGGATAGGAATTCGGGTCTGTCTTGAAGCAAGAAAACAAGGCTTGCTTATCAGACCACTTGGGCATATCATGGTTATTATGCCACCGTGGAGCATCAAGGAGCACGAACTGGATAGATTACTGAATATCATGTATGAATCTGTAAGAATCGTCACACAAGAAACCACATAGCGCAGCACTGCCGCAACCAAAATGAAGTATCCCTTTATCATTCGACTTGCGCGTTCGTCTGATCCTTCGAGTGGTTGAAAGGGCTTTCTCCTGAAGAAACAAAGGCATTGAGAGAAATGTACCATGAACGTTATAGCCAAGAAGGGAAACCGTTCAGGACGATTGGCGTGTTACTTCAATGGCAGAAAGGAGAAAAATCATTATGACAAAAGGATATTTTATAACCGGGACGGACACTGGTGTGGGAAAGACCGTCGTTGCCGGTGGGTTGGCAGCGCTTTACAGAAACAAGGGTCTTGATGTCGGCGTTATGAAACCGATCGCCACGGGTTGCAAACGGGTAAACAACGCCCTCATATCCGATGACGCCGTCTTTTTAAAATGTTCTGCGGAAGTAGACGACGAATATGAACTCATCAACCCCGTCAGCCTTGAGCAACCCCTCGCTCCAACGATAGCGGCGCGTCTCAGCAATACAAAAATAGACCTTGAAAAAATCCGTATGGACTATGACTCCTTATGTGAAAGACATGAGTATCTCATTGTCGAAGGTATTGGAGGATTACTCGTCCCCGTTGATGAATACTACTTCGTTGTGGATTTGGCCAATGAAATGGAGTTGCCGCTCATTGTGGTTTGCCGACCTACCCTCGGCACCATAAACCACACCTTATTGACCGTCTCGTATGCGCGTGAACACGGTCTGGACGTGAAAGGCATTATCATGAATGAATCCACAGAAAACTGTGACAACGTCGTCAAAAAGACAAATGTTGATGAGATAAAAAAGCTCACCGGTCTTCCTCTTTTGGGCATTATCCCTTTCGATAAAAGGCTGGATGTAAAAACATTCGATAAAGAGACGTTGCTTAAAATTTTTCGTGATAATATTAACAAAGATATTATAATATGAATTTTTGTATTCTCTGTGGTTAATTGATTATTTGTAACAATTTAGTTTTTGAAAAAGTAGGGGCGAAGCATTTGCCGGCTTGTGTATAAACGCATGTATGCTAATGATAGCAAATGCTTCGCCCCTACACTGCAATGTTTAAACAATCTGTAAGGTATTATTCTTTGGAGTAAAATATAATGAAAACTCAGTTAGAACTTGCACGTGAGGGTGTGATAACGGAAGCCATGAAAGAGGCGGCGGCTTATGATGATGTTTCCCCGGAATTCATCCGTGAAGGCATTGCGAAAGGACAGATCGTCATCTATGGAAACCCAAACAGAAAGGCCAGCGTAGTTGGCATTGGGAAAGGACTCAAGACAAAGGTAAATGCCAGCATTGGCACCTCGCCTGATATCGTTGATATTGACATGGAGGTAAAAAAGGCACAAACCGCTGAAAAATATGGTGCAGATACCCTGATGGAGCTTTCAACCGGCGGAGACCTGACCAGGATCAGAAAAAGCGTGCTCGACTCTATTTCTCTCACGGTGGGCACTGTGCCCTTATATCAGGCCGCCATTGAGACCGACAAGAAAAAGGGCTCTGTAGTCCATATGGAAGCCGATTTCCTCTTTGATGTCATTGAGCAACAGGCAGAAGAGGGGATTGGATTTATGGCCATCCACTGCGGCATAAATCTCATAACACTTGAGCGATTGAAAAAACAAGGATATCGTTATGGAGGACTCGTCAGTCGCGGCGGCTCCTTCCTCACAGCCTGGATGAACCACAACAAGAAAGAAAACCCGCTCTATGAGCAGATCGACCGCCTCATCGACATCATGAAAAAACACGATGTCATCCTGAGTCTCGGAAACGGTCTCAGGGCTGGAGCTATCCACGACAGCACTGATCGTGCTCAGATACAGGAACTCATTATCAATTCAGAAATCGCAGAATATGCCCAAAGCAAAGGGGTACAGATCATTGTAGAGGGACCTGGTCACATCCCTATTGACGAGATCGAGGCCAACGTGCTTATCCAAAAGCGACTCAGCAACAACGCCCCGTTTTATATGCTTGGACCGATTACCACCGATGTAGCCCCCGGATACGACCACATTTCATCAGCTATCGGCGCTGCCTTATCATCGTGTTACGGCGCCGATTTCATCTGCTATGTCACACCACCGGAACACCTGGCGCTCCCCGGACCTGACGACGTTCGTGAAGGCGTCATGGCTGCCCGTATCGCCGCCCACGTGGGCGATATGGTTAAGCTAAAAGACAAGGCAAAGAATTTAGACTTAAAGATGGGTATCGCCCGGCGGGATCTAGACTGGCAAACCCAGTATGAAACCGCCATTACGAAAGAACGCGCTCAAGAGATTCGCAATAGCCGTCCTCCCATGGATGAAGATACCTGCACTATGTGCGGCAGCCTGTGTTCACTCAAGGGTGTGATGAAATATTACGAGCAAGACCTCAAGAAAAGCCGCAAAAGGAGCGCAACTCCAGTAGGATTTTAAATGAAATAGCTTATTTGAGATTTTAAATGACAACAGATACTAAACAAATATTAAAAATGGTATTAGAACTTCCGCCAATTGAAAGGGCGCATCTTGTTAATAGCCTTCTGTCTAGTTTAGACCAAACAGACGAACATATTGACAATCTATGGCGAAAAGAGGTAGAAGACAGAATTAGCGCATATAAAGCTGGTAAAATCAAGTCAATAGCACTCAAAGAGATATTATCAAAATATCGTAAATAATGGAAATACGATTTCTTGAGATTGCTCAGGTTGAACTTGATGAAGCGGTTGAATATTATAATTCTGAATCTCCTGATTTGGGCGAAGAGTTTTTATTGGAGGTACTCAAGGCCATAGAACGTATTAAACTTTTTCCAAATGCATGGCATTCATTCAGTAATAATACTCGGAGATGCCAGTTGCGCCGTTTCCCTTATGGAATTATATATCAGCTATTGGATACAGAAACCCTTGTCGTGGCAGTTGCCAATTTACACAGAAACCCTGATTATTGGAAAGACAGAATAAAAATGTGACCACATACACCGTCATTTCAATGGTATAATTAGGTAGAAATAAAGCTTGAATATAGATTCAAAACAGATTCTATAGTTTTGTAGATGGGTAAAGTAAAGCGAACCCAACAAAGCCATTGTGCCAATGGGTTCACTTCGTTTAACCCATCCTACTCGACTACGAGCAAGACCTCAAGAAAAGCCGCAAAAGGAGCGCTACACCAGTAGCATTTTAAATGAAATAACAGATATTTTTGACTGCATTATTCGGTCGAATCGTGATTTTGTACTGAGGACAATTGATGACGTTAGAGGAGATTAAGAAGGTTGCAATTCCAGCTTGTAAGGCGTCAGGTAGGTAGGCACTACCTACCAAAAATGAAAAACCATAACACAAATCCGTCAATAACCACATTTTCGGCACAGATTCTTTCTAAGTTTTAAATTCCTTACCATAAATGCCGGAGCTCATAGATCAATGATGGTTAATGTTGAAAGATTAAAAGATGCCCTACCCATACGTGATTACGGAAAAGGCAAAGCCAAGAGCTTTCAGCAGCTTTTGGATGAAGTAGCAACTGGTGAGACTCAAATTATCTGGCGAGAGAACCGGCCCATACGTTTGCTCAGAATTGTTGTTGTCAAAGTATACCATCGGGGGAAAAGATTAGTTGAAGACAGGCAGGAGTTTCCTGACGGACGGGTTCGGCACCGTGGTATTGAAGGAATATCAGAGAAGCTGCATCCGCAGGAAGATCACACCAAAGCAGTTTACCGTGCCTTGCACGAAGAACTGGGTTTTCCTTCGGATGAACTGCACGACGTATCCATTCAGTATTTGGGTCAGGAATTGGAGAAGAAGGAAAGCACTTCATACCCTGGCCTTGAATCTCACTATGACAAATATCAGTATGAGGTACATATACCTGACAACCTTTACAAACCTGAATATACCGAGCTATGTGAAGAAGGAATGCATTCGTATTTCGTTTGGAGGTAGCATGTCTATTCAGGCAGCCTAACACTACATTCCGTCGATTACCCAACGCGCATTTTTTTGTTACGTTTATCCTTTATGAAACTACGTAGGATAGGCACCGCCTATCAACAATCAGGCAATCGGGGGAAATCCCTACTCCTTTTTTATATAGGGATATACCCTTGCAAAGACGGCCTTGAGATACCGGCCTTCGGGAAAGTTGCTTGTGAAAGGATGATCGGGTGATGCGCCGGTAATCCGGAAGATTTGCAATACGACTCCCGCCTCAGCGGCAGAACGGGTCAGTATCGAAAGGAACTCCCTTTCCGGTACGAGACCTGAACACGAGCAGGTAAGCAGGATACCGCCCGGCTTAATGACTTGCATGCCAAGCCTGTTGATGTCTCCGTAGGTGCGATGCGCCCGTTTGATCTCTTCGGTACATCCGGCAAGTTTTGCCGGATCGAGGATCACGACGTCCTTCTGGATACCTTGACTTATCATGGTACGCAAACAGTCAAATACGTTTATGTGCTGAAATGTGACTTTTACCGCATTGATTTGAGCATTTTCCTGCGCGGTTTCCAGCGCTTTTTCATCGAGATCTATTCCAGCAGCCGACTTTGCGCCAGCCAGCATTGCAGAAATGGCAAACCCGCCCGTATAACAAAAGCAATCGAGCACCTCCCTGCCCCGGCAATACTGTGACAGAATAAAGCGATTCTCACGCTGATCAAGA
Organism: Candidatus Brocadia sp. WS118; assembly: GCA_007618135.1. GTDB lineage: Bacteria > Planctomycetota > Brocadiia > Brocadiales > Brocadiaceae > Brocadia. Next base: position 110,611 of record PHFX01000148.1, read on the forward strand.
AAAAATCCCGTTTTATGTCCTGTCTTCAGATTTACCCTCATCCGTAAGTCATGTTCTTTAATTTCTATAAAATCAGGACCGGCATAAGCACTGGCAATTTTTGAGAAACTCACTCCTTCTTTCGTGGCAATGCGTTCGTCCGGGCGTACGACAACCCGGCTGCCGGGATAAAGTGCGTGTAAAGAGGCCGCGATCCATTCCATGATTCCAATGTAACCGGCCGAGTAGGGTTCTACGACAAATACATCTGCAAACTTATCTATAATCAGCCCGGAAAGGCCATCGGCCTCTCCGTGGATCAGTCGATAGCAGTTAGAAGTCCGCTGAATTCCCAGGATATCCTCACGAAGTATCTTTGCCTGTTCAATCTTTTTGAAAAAGAACCCAAGGTCCAGCATTTCAGAGGCATTCTCAGTTAACAAACGAATGCCAATATTACTTTTATAATTATAGATACCTCTGCCAATAAAGCTTCCTTCTCTGGAAATTACCTCTACCAGACTGCCGGGCTGCAAACGTTGCTGGGGATGACGGATCATTCTGCTGAATATCCATGGATGGAGTGAATTTCTCTTTGCCTTGAGCGAGATTACCGGCAGTTCCATCGTATAAGACAGGTAAAGTATCGGATTGGAAATTTAGTCATGAATTATGGGTTACAACATTACCCTGAAAAACTCGTACCAATTTAGTTTTTTGAATGCCGATCCCTTGTGGTCGGCTTGTGCGGGGGATAAACCACCCGCGTTACGCATTCCGTTTCGTGTGGATTATATATAAATGTACGGATTTTTCAAAAAGCTAAATTGTTACAAAAACACTTGTTTTCCTTTATGATCGAATAGCCCGGAGTTTGTGTATCCATTATTCCGGGACAGTTTTCTCCTTCAACTCGCCAAAAATAACCCGCAGGATATCTTTTATCTCAATGAGACCTGAAACAACGCCTTGAGCGTCTCTGACTATGGCAATATGCAATCCCTGTTGCTGAAATTCCGTGAATATCGTACTGATCTTTTTATCTTCAGAGACAAAATAGGGCTCCATGATAAGGTCTTCCATGATAAAAAGCGGATTATTTGCAACCACATTAATTATGGCTTTGACATGGATAATCCCAACGATCGTATCCAAACTATGCCGGTACACCGGGTATCGTGTATGGCCTTCTTCTGTTATGATTCTTAGGATATCCTCACGCTTCATATCCATATGAATAGCAACAATCTGCTGCCTGGGCACCATAACCTCTTTCGCATACTTATCACTAAATTCAAATATCCGGTGTAATAACTTGTGTTCATTATCAATCAGGGCACCCGTCTCGCCACTTTCTTTAATAATATGCTTTACCTCTTCACGACTGAGGATCGTTTTTTTATATTCAATTTTCAAACCGAACAGGTTAAAAAAGAGATAGGTAAGATACGCAACCATGGTAACACAGGGTGACAATATCCATCGTATCCACTCATAGGGTTTAACGATAATTAAAGATAGGTGTTCTGGAAACTGGGTTGCTAATACTTTTGGAAATGTTTCTGCAAACAAAAGGAGAATAAACGCAACGATAACCGGCGCCAGGATTACCCCCCATTCCTGTAAATAGTAGATGGCAACCGTTGTTCCTATGGTTGATACGGTGGTGTTGACAATATTATTTCCGGTAAGAAGGGTGCTGAGAAGCTTGTCTGGCTCATTGATGATATTAAAAACCGAAACCGCTCTCTTGTTCTTTTGCTTGATGAGGTAATCCAGGCGTATCTTGTTGAGAGAGAAAAGAGACGTTTCAGTGAGTGAAAAAAAGGCAGATACAAAGAGCAGCAGAAAAAAGAGTATGATCATCATAATGATTGTCAGGGTGGAAAAATGCATTATATCCATAGTGATAACTCCCTTTTCCTAATTCTCTCATTAGGGAATATTATTCCTTTTCATTTTCGACGATAAGATTCATGATTTCTTCAGGCGAGGTAGAGTTAATAACCTTTTGTTTAAAAGATTCATTGATGAAAAGACGCGCTACCTTGCTTAAAAGACTAAGATATTTGCTGTCAAATCGTTCCTTTGTGGCAATTAAAAAAACAACATGAACGGGTTTCATATCGATGGCATTGAATTCAATCCCCTGTGGTGAAATTGCCAGACAACCAACAATATCAGTTACACTGGAAGTTTGAGCATGGGGGATTCCGATTCCACCCCCAATACCCGTGCTTTTCATTTCTTCCCGTTCAATCACCTTTTTCAGAAGGTCTGTTTCGCTTATTACTTTTTTCGAGGTTCCGGCCACATGCACCAGTTTTTCCAGAATATCGTTTTTACCCGCTCCGCTGATGTTGATAATGATCCGTTCTTTGGTAAGGATATCTGATGGTTTCATACTTGCCCCTTTCAGCAACATAATTCTCTTACGTTAAGGCATGAAGTCGTGGCAAAATCCAACTGCTGTTGAAGACGTAGTGATAACATTCAGAAACTATATACATTACTTTCAGATAAAATTTCTCTTTTATACATTGTATTTTTCCGGACTCAGTAAAGACGCAGGTTCTGCTTTATCTCAGCCATCGCTCCACACTCCTGCTAGAGGGTGCATTCCCGATTTTGGTAAATCGGGTTAACCGGGTAGGTGGGCATCGCCCACCAAATATCACGCACTCGTTCGCAGTACCTATTTTTTGGGAGGCGATGCCCACCCTACTGCGATGGCAAGGCACGCCTTTTCGCTACAATTTTATAAGATGTACTCAGCCATACCGTTCATTCATTTTTTTGCAAAAATTGGGAATACACCTCCTGCTGGATGAGTTGATCCGACATTGTCTCCTGCTCAGGTATCTCTTTCGCCACATGAACTGAGCTAACAAACTTCCCTCGTTCATCGAATTTGGGAAAAGTTGTGACATGAAAGACGCCGCACATGTGAGGGTCTTCGATTTTCACTGTGCATGGCGACATGGTCTCCATCGTCCTGCGGTGTGGGCAGGCTTTCCAGGGTTCCTCCGCACCGTGAAATATTTTATAACATTTCTCCCCAACAATCTTCCTGATATCCATCTTGAATTTCTTTGCCACAGCCTTGTTTGCACGAAGAATAGTAAAGTCTTTATCATGGATACTGATGAGATCGTCTATGGCGTCGAAGGTGCTTTCCCACTCTGATTTAGAATTTTCCAAGGACCCGATAGAATTCATTAAGGTTGCGTTTTCAATGCTTACCGCAAGATACGTTGCCAGCATGGTCAGGAAAAGGTTCTCGTATTTGTCATGTTCTAGCAGATGAAACTTTTCAGGCACGATACTAAATACCGCTGATAGACCGATAAGTTTACGGTTGTAGATCAGAGGAGTATTCATGAATGAGGTATATCGCAGACCCAAAACCGGATGGGTAATGATATCTTTCAGACGGATGGAACGAGGAAGGATTACCTCTTTGATCTGGGAAAAAGGGATGCCCGACGAACAGACTGGCGAAAGAGTCTCATCACGTGTATTTAAGAAAAGTACGGATGCATCTGCACCGGTAAATAGCTGAAATTGGCGGGTCGCAGTCCGCAAAACGGCTTTGTAGTTCAAAGCCTTGGCGGACAGCATAAATGCGTCTGAAAGAATCTTTATGCGGTAATACAACCTCTTTTCGTCCGATACTGACAACATGTCACCTGAATCCCATGAAAATTGACTACCTGAAAATCAAAACAATCATTTTGAGATACCCTTACTCTCTTTTCACAGATACACACTGGTTCCCATCTGCTTTTTCTCAGAAAATAACATGGACAATTTTCTATGCCAGCTATCGACACATATTTTATCATACCACAGCATTTTCTCAATCACTTCAGCTGATAAAGGCTGGCAAAACAAATTCCCCTGTAATTCATCGCATTCAAGTTGTTTCAGGATTGCAAGCTGCTCCTTCGTTTCTACTCCTTCAGCAATAACTCTGAAATGCAAGCCTTGCGCCAGAGCAACTATTGAAGATACAATGATTCTATCTTTTTGATTATCTACAATGCAACTGACAAAGTGGGGGCTGATTTTGAGTTTGTTAACAGGAAACTTTTTGAGATAACTTAATGAAGAAAAACCGGTTCCGAAATCATCGATAGCAATTTGAATGTTCAAATCGCTCATTTCCTTTAACTTATGAATGGTAGTTTCTACATCCTGCATTGCAATGCCTTCGGTAATTTCCAGGCCTAAGAACTGTGGACTAAGCCCGGTTTCTTTTAATATGGTGGTAACAATGACTGAAATGTTCCGCTGGTGAAATGTGTGCGCAGAAAGATTTACTGCTATACATCCAGGCAGAAAACCTGCATCCCGCCACGTCTTGTTCTGGGTGCATACCGTACGCAATACCCATTCGTCTATGGAGATAATCAGCCTGATGTCTTCTGCCATGGGAAGAAATTCTTCGGGTAAAAGTAACCCGCGCTGAGGGTGCTGCCAGCGCACCAGCGCCTCCATGCCGGTAATCTGGCCAGTGGTGATATTCATAAAGGGTTGGTAATGAACAACAAACTCACTGCGGTCAAGGGCGCGGCGAATATCCCTTTCCATGATCATCTTTTTCAGAGATTCGGCATGCATGGTTGATGTATAAAACTGATAGTTGTTTTTTCCCTGTTCTTTAGCATGATACATGGCAGAATCAGCATTTTTCAACAATGTTTCTGCATCTTTGCCGTCATTGGGATAGAGGACTATTCCGAGACTGGCAGTGACATAGAGTTCATGCCCATTGATCGTCCACGGCTTTTTGAGGATTTCAATGATCTTATAGGCGATGGTGTTCACATCTTCCTCACGGGTAATACCCGGCAGCAACAAAGAGAATTCATCACCTCCAAGACGCGCAATCGTATCGTCTTCGCGCATACAGTTTTTTAATCTGTCAGCTACACCACGGAGTAATTGATCACCCACGGTATGCCCCAGCGTATCATTAACGATCTTAAATCTGTCCAAATCCATGAACAATACGGCAAACATCTCCTTTGTCCGGTGGGCATGCGCTAAAGCCAGATTGAGACGATCCGTGAACAACATCCGGTTCGGCAGGTTGGTAAGCGCGTCGTGAAACGCCAAATGTCGTATTTTTTCTTCTGTTTGCCTCCGTTCAGTGACGTCTCTCAAAATACCCATAAGATAGGTCTTTCCGGCAAAGGTAATAAGAGAGGTGTTTACATCAGCGTAAAAAACACTGCCGTCCTTTCTTTTCACGGGAATATCTTCCGCTTGTACAACCTCCCGCTTCACGTATTTATCGAAATGCTCCAGTACATAGGGTGAATCTCCCTTAGAATGGATATCCATAACAGACAAATTCTTAATCTCTTCCGGCGTATAACCAAGCATTTGACATATCATTTTATTGCCTGTGTGAAATTTTTTGGTTTCAATATCTACCATGAGTATTCCATCATTTGCACTGTCAAAAATAGTCCTGAATCTTTTCTCAGACTTCCTTAACTCTTCCTCGTCTTGTTTATGAACGACACCTAATGCAATTACATCGGCTACTGCCGCCAATGCCCTGATGGTGAATTCGGGAAGTACCTTGCGGGCAAACATTGCGATAACCCCTATCAGACGCCCTTCTATAATCAGGGGATAGCCGGCAAAGGCAACCATGCCTTCCCGCTTCGCCCAATCCTTGTTACTAAAGTGTATATCATCAAGAACAGAATTGGTCAAAATAGGTTTTTGCTCTTTAGCGATAAGGCCAATCTTTAATTTCCCCACCGGTATTTGCCCGTGTGGACCATCGATATGAGTATACATTCCGGCGCTGGCTTGTAATTCGAGTACATCTTTTTCTTTATTGAGGACCCAGATACGGGCAAATGCAGCATCGAGATTAATTACTACCGCATCTGCGCAATGCCGTAAAATTTCCTGGAGGGTGTTGCCCCGGGTAAGGGAAATACCAACGTCTTTGAGAAAGGTAGTGATGCGCATCTGATCCGTCATGAGCATTGCCTGTTTTTGTTCGGTAATATCACGCCAGATACTAAGGATAACTCCGGTTTCCTCTGCGGCAACCTGCTCCAGAAGTGATGCGTTGACACTGAGATACTTCGAGACCAGGGAATTCGGCGACGTTACGAACTCAACATTACGACAGGATCCTTTATGATGAATCTCATTTATCAATTCAGTCCACCGGCTTGTTCCATGGAGATCGAGTTGTTCCAGCCAATAAAACAGGTTCGTCTCTATAACATCGCGTTGTTGTTGTCCAATGAGGCTACAAAACGCCTCATTGGCGACTATGATATTATGGGCAGCATCGGTAATTAAAATACCGTCGGCCGATGCACGCAACAAATTCTCAAAAAACTTTATGGTCTGCTGCATAACCTCATGTTTGCTTTTTTTCCTGAATTCATTCATACAAAGCCAGTTCCTTATACCCGGACACTTTTTGCAACTTTCACGGCACAATACTTAAACTCCGGCTGGTATGAATGAACATCGTAAACCGGACTACAAACAAGATTGGCAAGTTTATCATCTTCTGCCATAGATGCCTTCCCAAAATGCATACCCATGAATACATTGCCAATCAGTACCCTGTCTTTAATACGGGCGACACCACGGACACGCCCTCTCCGCGATGTGACATCAACCATGTCTCCTTCTGCAAGTCCAAGGTTATGAGCATCAACAGGATGAATCTCAACAAAATTGTCCGGTTCGATATCATGGAGACTTTTGATGCGACCCGTGCGGGTGCGGGTGTTGAAGTGGCAGGCCAGTCGCCCTGTAATAAGAACAAAGGGATATTCTTTCGTAGGCGTTTCTGCGGGCTCCTTGTAATCACGGGCAAGAAGGGCTGCACGGCCATCCGGTCTCGGAAATTGCAGATCGGTGAATAATCGCTGCGTGCCCGGATGACTCATCTCCGGACAGGGCAGTTGCGGTCCTACCGTGTCACGAAGCCGCTGGTAGCTCACGCCGCTCATATCACAAATACGGCCGCGGGTAATTCCCTTCCACTCCTCAAAGACGTCCTCGGACGCGGCATAGGGAAACTCCTTCTGGAATCCCATAGCCCTGGCTACCAGACAAATAATCTCGCAATCAGATTTTGCCATTCCGGGCGGATCGATAATTTTCTCTACCAGTTCAATACGTCGTTCCGAGGAGATAAAGGTGCCCGTTTTTTCACACCACTGGGCGCCGGCAAGAACCACATCTGCCAGCATGGACGTTTCCGTAGGATGAAAAATATCCTGCACAACAAGCAGTTCGGCCTTTGAAAGCCCCTCTTCCACCCATTGCGTATGGGGAAGAGAGGCTGCAGGATTGGAGGCAACGACCCAGAGCGCACGCACGTCGCCCGTATGAAGTCCTTGGATAATATCAAGAATCGATCGGCCCGGTATGGCCTGAATTTTTTCAACAGGAACATCCCAGTATTCTGCAACCTCCTGCCGGTGCCTGGGATTACAGACCATCCGCATACCTGGCAGAAGGTGTGAAAGCGCCCCTACCCAACGGCAACCCAAGGTATTCGCTTCGCCCGTAATTGAGAGCGGCCCTGCCCCGGGACGGCAATAATTGCTCGTTAACAGTGACAAATTGTGCAACGTGTTATTCTTGAAAACTGCCTGGGTTGATTGATTATAACCCTGAAACCAAAAGGTCAGCATATTTTTTGCTCGCCCAATGATGCGAGCGGCTTCGCGTATGAGTGTTTCCGTGCAGCCCGTAATCATGGCTACGCGTGCAGGTGCATATTCCTCTACCACTGCTTTCAAATTATCGAGGCCTGTGGTATAAAGTCCCACCGCCGTTTCATCAATATAACCTTCCTTCAGCAGGATATAGGCCAGGGCATTATTGAGAGCGACATCCGTGCCAGGCCTAATCTGCAGATGAATATCTGCCATGCATGCAGTTTCAGACCGGCGCGGGTCAACAACGATAATCTTCGTTTTGTTTTTTACCCTGGCAGCACATACGCGGCGGAATAAAACGGGAAGCGACACTGCCATATTATTCCCGGCAATAAAAAAAAGATCGGCCTCTTCGATGTCGTCATAACAGGTGGGCGGAGCGTCAGCGCCATAGGTAGAAAGAAATCCCATCGATGAACTTGCCATGCATAAGCGAGCGGTGCACTCAACGTTATTCGTGCCGATGGCCGCCTTCATAAGTTTGTTCACCAGGTAATATTCTTCGGTAAAATTAGCCGCGCCGCCGTGAAATGCTACTGCATGTGGCCCATACTTCTTGATAATACGATTCAAGCCGTTGGCTACGTGCATCACCGCCTCATCCCAACTAACGGGCAACAACTTGCCATCCCGGCGAATCATGGGTTGTGTCAATCTCCCCTCGGCAGTGAAAAGTGACGGATAATTAGCAGGTAGGGCACAAATATCTCCTTTGTTAACAGGGTGACTACTCATCCCGTGAACGCGAATGATCTTGTCATTTTCGGTTTCAACCATCAGACCGCAACCGACCCCACAATACGGACACGTTGATTTCTTCCACTGAACCGTCATAGTATTGATTGCTATAGTAAACGTATTAAATAAGTTATCTGTACTGGTCATTGCGAGTACCTTTGCTTTGCTCGGAATGATAGTCACAGGAAGATTGCTTCGGGCTAGCGCCCTCGCAATGACAACTTCCTTTATGCGTTTACTCTAAAAGCATCCTTGCCTTTTTATAAAAACATCTGCACGTGCTATTCGCTAATACGCTGTATGGCTGCCCCTAGCATTGACAGCCGTTCTGCGAGCCGCTCGTATCCCCGGTCTAAATGATAGATACGGTGGATTTGAGTAGTTCCTTTTGCCACCAGACCTGCAAGCACAAGCCCTGCACCGGCCCTCAGATCGGAAACCATGACTTCGGTGCCGGATAAAAACGGTATTCCTCTGATAATAGCGCTGGGGCCATCTACCCGGATGTCGGCGCCCATTCTTCTCAATTCCGCTGCATGAATGAATCTGTCGGGAAATATCTTTTCGGTAATAATGCTCTTCCCTTCTGCAATGCACAACAACGCCATAAACTGGGCCTGCATATCGGTCGGCATTCCCGGATACGGCAGAGTCATCAAGTCTACCGCATGATATGCATGGTTTCCTTTGACCCTGATAGTATTGCCGTAAGGAGTTATTTCTACGCCAATTTCCTGTAATTTTTCAATGACCGCACCAAGATGTTCCTTCCTTACATTTTCCAGGATAATGTCACCGCCGGTAATAGCTCCGGCAATCATGAGGGTGCCGGCTTCAATCCGGTCAGGAATAATTTCATAATCGACGCCATGCAATTTCTGAACGCCTTCGACCGTCAGTTTGTTTTCCCCGATTCCGGTAATATTTGCACCGGCCTTGTTTAAGAAATGTGCAAGGTCTTGCACCTCCGGTTCGCAGGCTGCATACTCAATTGTGGTTGTGCCTTCCGCCAATACCGCAGCGGTCAAGACATTGCACGTGCCGAGCACGGTTTTTCCGGTAAAGGAGATATGCGTCCCTTTGAGCTTATCTGCAGTAGCATTGATGTAACCTTCCGTTGTCTCGATCTGGGCACCTAACGCGGTGAGGCCTTTTATATGCAAATCAATGGGACGCTGGCCAATAACACACCCGCCGGGATAAGAGACTTTTGCCCTGCGTCTTTTACTTAATAACGGTCCTAAGACGCATATGGACGCCCTCATCTTTCTCACAAGTTCATAGGGTGCGGTAAATTTGTCGTCATTTTCTCCATCCCTGAAAATTATCTCAAGAGTCCCGTCCTCAGTTTTTTTTACGTCTCCGCCAAGATTCATTAGGATTTCCGATAGTGTCCGGATATCGATAATGTCCGGTATCCCTTTTATCCGGGATGGACCGTGTAATAACAAACATGCTGCCATAATCGGTAGGGCAGCGTTTTTTGCCCCATTGACTCTTACGCTTCCTTCTAAACGATTTTCTCCCTCAATGACAATTTTATCCACATCCCTTCTCCATTTGAGCAACAACGATACGGTCTATGTTTTGATAGTCTTTCATACACGCTGGTTTTGTAAAACATCCGGTATCTTCTATGAGCTGCATTACCGGTTGAGCCTGTCTTTCGCCAACCTCAAACAGGAGATATCCGCCCGGCATGAGCCATGTTTTTACCTGTGCGATAATACGTCTGAATATTTGTAAACCATCCCTTCCACTGACAAGAGCAACATACGGTTCATAATCCCGCACCTCCTTTTGTAAATGCTGGAATTCACCGCTTGATATGTACGGGGGGTTGGATACGATGAAATGCACCTTTGATGCAACCCCGTATTTCTTTAGCGGTTCAAAGGTATCACCGCATACGAACGTTATCTTGTGAAGAACTTTGTGCCTGTCGGCATTCATTCTGGCAACAGCCAGGGCATCGGCGGATATGTCTACGGCAAACACCCTGGCCTTGTCGATTTTTTTTGCCAAGGTTATTGCAATAGCGCCGCTTCCTGCTCCAATGTCCACAAGGATAATTTCTTCTTCGTGAAACAGAATTCGTGACTTTTCTATTACGGCTTCAACAAGCAATTCCGTTTCAGGGCGTGGAATCAAAACCCGTTCATCCACGTATAAATCGAGGGACATGAATTCAGCATGATGGGTAATATATTGCAAGGGCACTCTTTGCCCTCGTCGCCGGATAGCGTTTTGATAAATTGCAGCAAGAGTATTTTCCACTGGCCTGTCGGGATGTGCATAAAGGTCAATACGTTTACAACCGAGGAGATGTGACAAGATAACTTCGGCATCCATTCGTGGAGAGTCGATACCGCGAGCCTTTAACGCACCGCTTGCCCACTGGATAAGGCTTGATAGGGTATGTTTATCGGGGAATTCGTCTCCCGAACTTCCAACTGAGGTGTTACCATGAGGGATGTAACCAGCAGCACGGCAGTTTCCGTTCCGTTTCGAGTCTCTTTGAGACGCGTTTACTTCAGGCGCTTCGGAGGGCATCTTTGATTAAGCAGGCAAAAATTTATAACTATTTTCGAATAACGTCGTTTTTACAAACTTGCTGCCAGCTGCTTTAACTGCTCTTCTTTGTAGTAAGCCACGAGGGCTTCAATGATTTCGTCAAGACATCCCAGCATAACCTGCTCCAGATTATGCACGGAAAAATTTATCCGGTGATCGGTTACCCGGTTCTGCGGATAGTTGTAAGTGCGAATCTTTTCACTGCGGTCTCCGGTCCCTATCTGATCACGGCGTATCTGGTCACGTTCGTTTCGCTTCTGTCCCTCATATAATTCGTACAAACGGCTTCTTAAAATACGCATAGCTTTTGCACGGTTCTTGTGCTGAGATTTTTCATCAAGACATTTCACCACCAAACCGCTAGGAACATGGGTAATCCTGACTGCAGAGCTTGTTTTATTGACCTTTTGTCCGCCAGGGCCAGAAGCCCGGAAGGTATCCACCAAAATATCATTCGGGTTAATGTCAATCTCCACCTCTTCAATTTCCGGAAGAATAGCTACTGTGGCCGTTGAGGTGTGCACCCTTCCGCTGGCTTCTGTACGCGGCACTCTTTGAACGCGATGAGTCCCGCTCTCGAATCGCAGCTTTTGATATACGTTATTTCCCTCGATCGAAAAGGTTACTTCTCTGAACCCCCCTAAATCCGTCTCACTACTGTCAAAAAGCTCTACTTTCCATCCCTGATTTTCTGCATATTTGGTATACATGCGAAACAGGTCAGCCGCAAAGATAGCCGCCTCATCCCCTCCCGTCCCGGCCCGTATCTCGGCAATCACATTTTTCCCGGAGATTTTATCTTCCGTGACAAATAGTCCCTTGATTTCGTCAAAGAGAGATTCCTCCTGCTTTTCCAGAGATCCCAGCTCATCCATGGCCATCTTCGCCAACTCTTTGTCTTCTTTTTCCTGAGCCAGGAAGCCCTCAGTTTCCTTCTTTTTCATAAGGGTTTCAGTTATCTGAGTATATTTGTTCACCATTTTGGAGAGGCTGCCGTGCTCCTTGATATAGGTTGTATAACGGCTTACATCGGCAATTACCTCAGGATCGGATAACAGTTTCTCCAATTCCTGGTATCTTTCATTTATTTTTTCTAATTTTTTTAACAACTTATCATTCATTTTTGCTTTACAGTTTCTTCAGTCCTTTGACTCTTTTGTAATCTCCTTTTAAACTTCTCTATCTGGCCTGCGCTATCTACAAACCGCAGCTTACCGGTATAAAACGGATGGCATTTCGAGCAGATTTCAATAGCAATTTTGGGTTTTGTCGACCGTGTCTTAAACGACTCGCCACACCCGCAGGTGACAACAGTTTCCATGTATTCCGGATGAATTCCCTCTTTCATAGCTTCTCCTCTAAATTAATAATGCGTTCAGAGAACGCATACTTAAATAAAATAATGATTTATCACTCACCAAGCAAAAAAATTTTAACAAACCAGCAGGCATTCTGCAATAGAATTTTTCTGAATACTTTTGTAAAATTCAGTTGAATATCGATTTTAATTCCATATAATAAAGGTTTCAAATTTCTGTTTAAAATCCGGTATTGTATTGAATTTAAGAATTTATGTTTGAAGCAATTGCAAATAGCCTGGAAGGTGTTTTTGGCAAACTCCGTGGCAAAGGTCGCCTTACAGAATCAAATATCAAAGATGGCTTGCACGAAGTGCGTTTGGCGCTCCTTGAAGCAGACGTGAATTATAAAGTTGTTAAGGATTTCATTCAGCATGTTACCGAGCGTGCTGTTGGTGAAGAGGTGATCAAGAGCATTGCTCCCGGGCAGCAAATTATAAAGATTGTGCATGATGAATTGATCAAACTCATGGGAGAATCCGACACCGCAATTCCTTTTAAGGATGGCGAACCGACAACCATTATGCTCGTCGGGCTGCAGGGTAGCGGAAAGACTACTACGGCAGGAAAACTTGCAAAAACGATACTTTCAAAGGGCAGGAAGCCATTACTGGTAGCTGCGGACATACAGCGGCCCGCTGCGATTGAGCAACTGAAGATACTCGGTCAGCAACTCGATGTGCCGGTCTACTTTGAACCTGCCGCTCAACCCGTGAAGATATGCAAAAATGCCGTTGCACATGCCAGAACGAATACGCAGGACGTTGTTATCTTTGACACTGCAGGCAGATTGCACATTGACGATGAACTCATGCTTGAATTGAAGGAGATCAAACAAAAACTGGAGCCACACCAGATCTATTTTGTGTGCGACTCGATGACCGGGCAGGACGCCGTTAACAGCGCAAAGGAGTTCAACACCCAGCTCGGTTTTGATGGCGTGATTTTAACCAAACTCGATGGCGATACCCGTGGCGGTGCGGCACTCTCCATACGGTCGGTTACCGGAAAACCAATCAAATTTGTCGGCATTGGCGAAAAGTTGGATCGCCTGGAGGAATTCCACCCGGATCGAATGGCCTCACGGATACTCGGCATGGGAGACGTCGTATCGCTTGTTGAACGGGCGCAGCAAGCCATCGACATGGAAGAAGCTCAAAAACTCACCAGAAAGATACAGGACGACACGCTCAGCCTGGATGATTTTCTCACTCAACTTCAGCAGATTAAAAAGATGGGGCCGATAAAAGAAGTACTGGGCATGATTCCGGGTTTAGGGAATAAGCTGGATGGGCTGAACGTGGATGAAAAACAGCTGCAGCGGGTGGAAGCAATTATCCGGTCTATGACAATCGAGGAGCGGGTGAGCCCGGACATGGTCAATGGAAGCAGAAGACAACGGGTGGCAAATGGAAGCGGAACAACCGTTCAGGATGTTAATCAATTGCTTAAGCAGTTCAGGTCAATGAAAAAGATGATGAAACATTTCAAAGGAAACGAAAAAGGTCTCAAGAAGATGGGGCTGTTATCGAAGGGTTTGCCTTTTGGTAAGGGTATGATACAATAATGGCACGTTCAGGAATTTTCATTTTATTGGTGCGGGCTGTAGGGTGTGTGGCATTAAAAACACAACCCTTAGAAAAGAGGGTTGGAGGTTGTATAACAGCCCAAAATAAACACAACCCCCTGAACTCCCTCTATTAAGAGGGAATTAGCTGGAATGATATGATTTATAAGGAGAAAAAATGGCGGTAAGGTTAAGAATGAAGAGGATGGGGCGTAAAAATAGACCATATTACAGGATCGGTGCATTTGACGCTCATGAGGAACGCGACGGAAAGGTAATTGAGAATCTGGGTACCTATGACCCTCTCGAATCGAATAATGAAAAACAGGTAACTTTGAAAAAAGAGCGGGTGGAATATTGGTTGAGTGTTGGCGCAAAACCAACAGAATCAGTTGCCGTTGTGCTAAAGAAGTGCGGCATTGCTTTAAATACCTAGCGCATCACCGCCGCAACCAAATCTCCCTTAGCAAAGAGGCGAAGGGGGTTGTTGATAATCTGCAAAAAAGATGTTTTACAGAGTAAATACAATAAGCTATGCGTATCGATATTGTAACGTTATTTCCTGAGATGTTTGAAGGCGTACTGGGACACAGCATCTTAAGGATTGCGAAGGAAAAATACCTCGTTCAATACAATCTCTTCAACATCCGGGAATATGCAGATAACAGGCGATGTGTGGATGACCGTCCTTACGGCGGCGGACCAGGAATGGTGATAAAGCCAGAACCTGTCTTTAATGCGATAGAAGCTATCGGGCAACAAGCCGGTATCCATTCGAAAAAAATATTGTTAACACCGCAGGGACACCGGTTCAATCAATCCATTGCAAAGGAACTGGCAAGAGAACCCTATCTAATGCTGATATGCGGTCATTATGAGGGTTTCGATGAAAGGATTCGAATGGGACTTGATGCATTCGAACTTTCTATCGGTGACTATGTCCTTTCCGGTGGCGAGATACCGGCAATGGTGGTAATTGATGCGGTAGTCCGGTTAATACCGGGAGTATTGGGCGATCTGGATTCTGTAGTCAACGAATCGTTTAATGGCGATTTGCTGGAACATCCCCAGTATACCCGCCCGGCTGAATATCGGGGTATGAAAGTACCCGAGGTGCTGATATCAGGACATCACCAGAAGATAAAAGAATGGCAAAAGGAACACGCCATGAAAAGAACCCGGGAAAGAAGACCGGATCTTATTGAATAAAATATGGTTTTGAATTTAATAAGCTAAAAATAGGAGACACAGACGAATGAATATTATTGACGCAATTGAAAAAGAACAGATGAAAAAAACCGTACCACAATTCTCTGTGGGTGATCAGGTGGATGTATCAGTAAAGATTATCGAAGGTGAAAAAGAGCGCGTTCAGGTCTTTAGTGGTGTAGTAATTGCAAAAAATGGCGGAGGTTTTAAAGAAACTTTTACCGTACGACGCATTGTTCAGGGTGAAGGAGTGGAGCGCGTCTTTCCCATTCATTCTCCGAAGATTGTTGATATTAAGGCGTTAAAATCAGGAAGGGTAAGACGCGCTAAACTCTATTATATGCGTAAAAGGACAAGTAAAGGAACGAGATTGCAGGAAAAATTTGAATCTCCGGCGTCGAAGACTATTCCAGCACAAAGTACGCAACCTCGAAGTGATCAGGTTCAAAGTACTAATAAATAGCACATTCCCAGCTCAATGGATACGGTGATTCCACCATGATGAGGATAGAGAATATTGCAGTTTTTTTGCTCTAAATATGTGATTTCATTTATAAATTTGTTTAAACATAAAATTGAGGAACCTCCTCATACGAGGACCAAAGGCACAAAAGGTGAACAGCTCGCCGCAAATTATTTGAAGAAAAAAGGCTATACTATACTTCAGCGAAATTACCGGCGAAGGAATGGTGAAATTGATATTGTCTGTTACGATCACGGAACCATCGCATTTGTTGAAGTCAAGACACGCTATTCAGACACGTATGGCCCTCCGGAACTCTCCGTAACAGAAGCAAAAAAGAGGCAAATTATCAAAGTTGCCTCGCAGTATGTTGCCGACAAGAAGATCGAAGGAACAAGCCTGCGCTTTGATGTAGTTTCTATTTTTTACTCTCCGGACAAAAAATATCCAACGATTAACCTTTTGAGAAACGCCTTTACCAAAAATGATGTGGTTGTTTCCCGGATATGAAGTCTAAGTCATGATTATTGATACCCACGCCCATCTTGATTTTCCTGATTATAAATCAGACCTGGAATCTGTTTTATCCCGTGCAAAGGAAGCCGATGTAGACGGCATTATCAATGTAGGCACCAGCCTTGCTTCGAGCAAGAAAAGCGTTGCTTTAGCGAATCGGTTTCACAATATATACGCCAGTATTGGCATCCATCCTCATGACGCATCAAAGGTCTCTGAGCAAGACTGGCAAACCTTAGAGTCTTTGATACATGAGAAGAAAGTAATAGCGGTAGGGGAAACGGGACTCGACTACTACCGCAATCGCAGCCCTCACGAGGATCAACAGCGCATCTTTCATAAACATCTGACCTTGGCAAAAACCAACAACCTGCCGGTAATTATCCATTGCCGGGATGCGAGTGATGATTGCTTAAAAATATTGGATGAGCACAAAAATGGCATGCTTAAGGGAGTTGTGCATTGCTTTAGCGGAACGGCGGAGGTAGCGAAGAAATGTATAGAATTGGGTTTATATGTGTCATTTGCCGGCCCGATTACTTTTTCCAATGCAAGCAATTTAAGAGAAGTTGCCAAGTCTGTCCCTGTAGAGAGACTCCTCCTGGAAACCGACTGCCCATTCCTGTCACCACAGCCCAAAAGGGGAGAACGCAACGAGCCTGCTTACCTATCTTACATTATCCCAGTGCTGGCCGATCTTTACGGGCTTTCAGTGCAAGATATCAAGCGAATCACCACCTTTAACGCTTATAAACTCTTTGGAATCGGTGAGCCTGAACACGATGGAAAGATTGCTTATGCCATTCGAAATTCGTTATACATAAATCTCACCAATCGCTGCTCAAATGTGTGCGCCTTTTGCATGCGGGAGACCTACCCTATCGTTAAAGGGCATCATCTGGGTCTAAAAAAAGAACCAACGACAGAAGAAGTAATAGACGCCATTGGAGATCCTGATGATTATGACGAAGTTGTCTTTTGTGGTTATGGAGAACCTACGGAACGGTTGAATGAGTTGCTAGCCGTTGCGCGTTTTTTGAAATCGAGGGGGAAGCGCATCAGGTTGGATACCAATGGTCATGGTGATCTGATCAATGGAAGGCCCATTATCCATGAACTACAGGGGTTGGTTGATACCATTTGCATCAGTTTGAATGCAGAAACGGCCGAAAAGTACGAAGAGATTTGTAAACCCGTTTTTGGCAAAAGGACATATCCTGCCCTTATTCAATTCATTCAGGATGCAAAGCGGGTAATACCCAACGTGCAGGTTTCAATTGTCGATATACCAGGGGTAGATGTAGAAAAATGCGAAAAAATCGCCCGCGAATTAGATGTTGATTTCAGGATAAGAAAATATAATGTACTTGGTTAATTTAAACAGACTCTTTTACCGCAGACTACGCAAAGGGCGCAGAGAAGACATTAAAATCAATATTTGAAATACCTTTTCAATTTATGTATACTGCCACAAATAAGTATTATATTTCTTATTAAAAATCTCTGCGCTTTCTGCGTTTTCTGTGGTGAATCTGAGTTTTATGGACTATTAAGAATGTTACGAAAAGCAACGATAGCTGATGTAGAAAAGATTTACAAACTCATCAACGATTTTGCAGCAAAAAATGTAATGTTGCCTCGTTCGTTGAGCGAACTCTATGAAAATATCCGGGACTTCTTTGTGTTTATAGCGGATGGTAACCTGATCGGTTGTGCAGCCCTGCATATTTTCTGGAAGGACCTTGCGGAGATAAAGTCAGTTGCTGTGCTGGAATCCCAGCAGCGCAAAGGTGTTGGTAAAAAACTTGCGATGGCTTGTATACGGGAGGCAAAGAAGCTGCAAATTGCAAAGATGTTTGTGCTTACCTATGTGCCGGAATTCTTTGAGAAATGCGGATTCCATAAAGTAGAAAAGGAATCACTTCCTCATAAGATCTGGTCGGAATGCGTCAAATGCCACAAATTCCCTGACTGTGGCGAAATCCCGCTGATTTATGAATTGAATAAAAGCAATGGGCCGGGTGCTGCTGCTTAATTTTTTCTTGACACAGATACGATTTCTAGTATATTTATTACCTCACACAGTCACCGTATCAATTAAAATAGCATCGCGATAAAGGCAAACTCTGGGTAATCAGGGGACGCAAAGAAAAGGGTCTTTTAAACATACAAGGATATGTAGTTTAAGATGATACCTGTCCTTTCGTGTAAAAGATAGCCTTACTGCCGAGGATGTTTTAAGAAAACATTTTTGCAGTAAGGCTTTTTTTATTTTATGACCTAAAAACAATTGTGACCTGAAAATAAGGTATTCTACGTCTATGGGGCGTGATACGGTAAAAAGGAAATTATCTAAGGAGGCTTACATACGCCTACAGTATACTTTGGCACCAAAGATGAGCCGGGTTTTGACCTGGAACAGAGCAACGATCTGATTGCTGTCAGAACACGCAGCGGACGGTCGATTACGAGAACTGCCGGAGTAGTTCCCACGCCGGTTTCAGCTGAGCTGGAGGACAGTACGCTTGTTGCCTCTTACCCTGAAGCCGGAGTCGAAGTATACCGGGTGCCAATCGGTCGTACGTCGCGGTCTATAGTCAACCGTAAGGCTACGTTACGGATGTCTTCAGACGTGCGTTTTGCCGGTGGTGTGCTGGTTGATCCGGTTACCAATGAGCCGGTGCTATACACCGAGAACCTGTTCATTAAGTTTACCGACACGACGGATCCGGATGACTGTGTCGCAGCGCTTCGTGACGCTGGCCTGACGATAAAGAACGAGGTGTCCTACGCAACAAACGCATACTTCGTCTCTGCACCCGAAGGCACAGGGCAGAAGGTGTTTGACATCGCTGCCAACCTGCTGAAGAGGGACGATGTTGAGTATTGTTACCCTGAGCTAATCCGCCAGAGAGCCCGAAAGGGAGTCTTCACGCAACAGTGGCATTTGAAGAAAACTACCATCTCCGGGGTTGTCGTTGACGCACATGCTAACGTCGAAGCAGCCCACGAAATTACCCGCGGTGCAGGTGTAACCATTGCCATTATTGACGATGGGGTGGATATCGACCATACGGAGTTTAACGGCACCGGCAAAGTCGTCTCCCCACGTGACGCTACGTTGCAGACAAATGATCCGCGCCCGAAGGATCCGGACGGCACTGGCCCGGATAACGGCGAAAACCACGGCACTGCATGTGCCGGAGTGGCGTGCGCAAACGGTACGATGGGAGCATCCGGAGTCGCCCCGGAGCGCGATTGCTACCAATCCGTTTGTCATCAGGTTTGGTGGCACATCCAGTGCATGCCCGGGTGCAGCTGGGGTCGCCGCCTTAGTATTGTCGGTCAACCCAAATTTAAACTGGCATGAAGTGAAGAACCTTCTCAAGGGCGCGTGCGACAAAATTGATCCTCAAGGCGGTAACTATGATAGCTCCGGACACAGCCCCAAATATGGTTATGGGCGGTTGAATGCACGTACTGCCGTCGAACTCGCTAAACCACAACCTCAGAGCGGGATCACGATCAGCCGAAAGTTCGACGCCCCGATTCCTGACCTGCAAACAGTATCTTTCACGCTCGATGTGGCTGATAATACGCCGGTAGAGAAACTGACTGTTGGCGTGAAACTTAAACATACCTATGTCGGTGACTTGAAAATTACGTTACAACCACCAGCCAATACCGGAGTAAATCCAGTTGTACTCCACAACCGGGCCGGGGGTTCAACCAAGAACCTGAAGAAGACTTATGATGAGGTCAATACGCCGATGCTTGCTACATTTGCTGGCAAGAGTTGTCGAGGAACCTGGACATTAAAGATTCAGGATGCGGCAGCACAAGACTTCGGTCTGTTGTTGTCGTTTTCGCTTGGCCTGACGTTCGTCCATCCAGACCGTCTTCCCTGAACTCCATAACCGATAAATTCGAAGAGGAAATCGAAGAAATAGGAGGTTCGAGATATGGAGCCAGCGCATTCTACGGCTGAGTTCACAGCCTCTTTTGACCATCACAGAGGCAACAAGGGGTCAGGAATATTGATTTAAAAAGTTTGTATCAATTTAGTATTTTGAAAATAATATCTTTCAACTGCTCGCTCCCAAAGCTTGTACTGAACATCGTGAAGTATCAATTTGGGAGTGTAATGGACGAGAAACTCAGTTTCTCTGCAATGGTGTTCCCAAGCAGGAGTTTGGTAACAAGCAGTACTGTTTATTTAAAGGCAATTTTTTAAACAGCTAAAATGTTACCTTTTATTTAATCCACACTGCTCAAATGATTGCTCATTTCGTAATCAAATGCTTAATAATCAATTCCTTCATCTCTGAAACGGCATTCTGAATCCCCGTAAACACTGCGCGTGAGACAATGCTGTGTCCAATATGCAATTCTTCAATATCGAGGGATTGCACGATCAACCCAACGTTCTGATACGTCAATCCATGTCCAGCATTGACCCGTAATCCCGCCTTATGAGCCGACTTTATGCCTTCTTGCAGTTTCTCAATCATGTTGCCTTTAGAGATATCATCTTTTGCATTTGCATAATTTCCCGTGTGTAATTCAATATACTGTGTACCCACATCCCTTGCTGCTTCAATCTGATCTCTCTCCGCATCAATGAAAAGGCTGACCAGGATACCAGCGTCCTGAAACTTTCTCACTGCATCCATAATCGTCTTTTTTTGCGACACAACGTCCAGACCTCCCTCTGTCGTAATCTCCTGCCGTTTTTCCGGCACCAGGGTTACCTGCTCTGGTTTTGTTTTCAAGGCGATATCAACAATCTCCGGCGCCGTTGACATCTCGAGATTTAACTTGGTACATACCGTTTCCCGCAGTAATCTCACATCCCGGTCCTGTATATGTCTTCGATCTTCTCTCAGATGAACGGTAATAATATCAGCGCCGCCCAGGACAGCTAGAGATGCAGCCATTACCGGATCGGGCTCGAACGTCCTTCTCGCCTGGCGCAGAGTAGCAACATGGTCTATATTGACCCCCAACTTTGTCATCGCGCCTCCACAGAACGCAGGGCTTCACGGATGTCTAAGTGAACTTCGGGTAGTCTATCTACGAGTTCAATATTTTTCGGTAAAATACTTTTTATGGGTTGTTTATACGGCCCTGGGGGTTTTAAAGAAGTAACATCAATATAGAGGGTAATATCATCTGTATTCAATTTATCCAGCAAAAGTTTTGGACCTTTCACCTTTACCTCAGCAAATTCATCCTGCAGCTTAATCAGATAGGGATACTCCACTGGGCCTATGACCTTTATCTTTATTTTTCCGAACACTCGTGTATCCTGTTGCTCAACGATTTGCAACCATATCCGCACATCCTCATTGCATACCACCGGCACCGAAACCGTTTTGTCGCCGCGTTTAATCGTCACCTTTTGGTCAATTTCAATCCGCCAGGGAAAAGTGCGGTTTTGCTCACCGGAAATTCCTCCGATATCAACAGGAACCGTATTAATAAAAGAGACTTCTTTCAAAGCGCTGAGTGACCCGGTAACCTCCACTTCAGCCGGAAATATGAATTCGTTTGCAACACTATAACCAACTGCAGGCTCCCCCTTTTTTTGCAAAGTGACCTTTAATTTTTTCTTTTGTAATTTACCAAGCACAACGTCGATTTTATCCGGATAGACAGAAACCAATTTAACGTCGGGCGGCAAATCCAGATGCTCTCTTGTAATAAAAATGCTCTGTTTTAACTGATCATCCATGATATCGGGAGATTCTCTTATGACATATCGTGCCAGAACTTTTTGGTCTTTTATCATCCCGTCAACCGTATCAATAACATTCTGTGGACCTTGTAAATGTATGGTAATCTTCCCGGTGCTCTGTTCAACGATGGTAATGCCTTCAGGTACGGAAACCGTCAGGCTCACGGTTGCGGTTAAATCTCCCGTATGCCGGTTAATAGCATATAACCAAAGGGCAACTGCCATAACCAATGCCATAAGTTTTGTAGGGATATTCTCAGTAAATATTTTCTTCATCTTCCACGGGTACTCTTCGCAACGCTAAATCTTTCGGTGGATAACTCATCGAGGATCTTTTTCAGTCCTTTCTCGTCAATGCCCTGATTTAACACCCCTTTAAAGCCAGTCGATATCGTCCCTGTTTCTTCGGATACAATAATAACAATAGCGTCGGTTTCCTCGGTAAGGCCAATGCCTGCCCTGTGACGGGTACCAAGGCTTCTTGACAATTCCGTCTTTTCCGTAAGGGGAAGCAAGCATCCGGCAGCGCTTATCTTTTGTTCCTGAATAATGACAGCGCCGTCATGGAGGGGAGAGCCGGGCCAAAAAATGGTATTGAGCAAATCTCGTGAAACGTCTGCATGTAATTTTGTCCCTGTTTCTACAAAGTTGCCCAGACCAATGTCTCGTTCTATGGCAATTAAAGCGCCAATTTTGTTTTTGGATAAATTTTCAACTGCCTGTATGATTTCATAGGTCATTTCCTGCTGCTCAGACTTTAAAAACATACTAAAAACCGGGTTTTGACCGAGCCGTAACAGGGCACGCCGGAATTCTGGTTGAAAGAGAATAATAATCGGGATGATAAATACGGGGACAAATTCGGTTATTAGCCAATCGATGGTAAAGAGCTGCAATTTTCTCACAAAGAACAGTACGCCAATAGATATTAAGACAATAATAAACGCTAGGCCGCGTAAAATGCTGGTTCCACTGGTCCCCTGCATGATTCTGAGTACAACATACACCACCATATAGATAAGGAAGATCTCACCCAGAGATCTTCCGATCATCCAGCCGTTGATATTTTCGAATACTCCAAATATGCTCTCAAACATTAACTGTTCCTGATTGCATCACACAGAGTTACTACCTGGACAGCTTCACGCACATCGTGAACGCGCACCATATGGGCGCCGTTCATAACTGCAACGGCAAGAGTTGCAAGCGTTCCATACAAACGTTCCTGAACGGGGAGATCTAAAACAGTGCCGATAAACTTTTTCCGGGACGTGCCAACCATCAAGGGAAAACCCAGACTCTTAAACTCCCTTAACCTTTTCAGGATTTCCAGATTCTGTTGCACAGTCTTTCCAAAACCAATGCCGGGATCTAAAACAATTCTGTCTCTGTCTATTCCCGCATCACTCGCAAGGGAAATTGATTTTTTGAAAGAAGATATTATTTCCACGAATGCGTTTTTCCGGATGGGGTATTTCTGCATTGTCCGCGGGGTGCCTTTTTTGTGCATAATGACAACGGGCACATGCGACTCTGCAGCGACCTTTGCCATCTTTTCATCCGCACATAATCCGCCGACATCATTTATGATTGATGCCCCAACATCAATTGCTCTTTCTGCAACCTTAGCCTTATAGGTATCAACAGAAATAGGCGTCCGAATCAGCTTTGATAAGAGTTTTATAATGGGAATTACTCTCTTTATTTCCTCTGTTTCCGATAGGGGAAATGCGCCTGGCCTTGTGGATTCGCCTCCGACATCAATGATATCCGCACCATCTTTCACCATACCGAGTGCCTGTTCAACGGCATCTTCTCGGGTATCATATCGTTTACCATCGTAAAACGAATCCGGCGTTACGTTCAGGATTCCCATGACACACGTTTTTGTGCCGAGATGCAATGTGCCATGCGGATATGGCACATCATAACACCCCCTTTGAAAATTATCAGAGGCGCCTTCGATTGTTTGTCCATATGCGGGGAAAGGTGAATTCATGATCAGAACCCTCCTCGTCATTACCAATCCTCTTCCATTGCATCCACAATGCCCCGGGCAACATTTACAAATGCCTCCGTCCTGGAAGAAGTAAGCGTTTCATTCCTCAGGACGATAAATTCCGCACGATTTCTGATGTTTCTCCGCTCAACAATGGCCCTTCCCGTTCTCCTGTCCACCCACCGTATATCTATTCCCACAGAAGCCCGGCTCTCGACTATATTGTCATTTGAGTTTTCAATTAAAACATTTTCCTCAAAACTGCTAATCTTTCCAAATAAAATCGAATCGGCCTCGTCTTTATCCACCACATGAAGTCGCGTCCTGAGTAAGATTTGATCCCGAACGGCCCTGGTCAGGTCAAACTCATACCCTCTGCGAAAGGTGTTGTTGTCAAAAATCGGGATGTAGACACTCCGGACATTGGAACGAAGCAATGATTTCGATGAATAGCCACAACTCACAACGGAAGTAATAATAGGCAACAACACCGCGAGGCAGGCAAAATATCTGAAGATATTGCCCATCAAAAACACTTTCCTCTTCCCGGTTTTCTCGCATCGCAAAGGAGAAACGAAGGAGAGACTATCAGCTCGTCTTCTTTTCCTCGCGAAAGAAATCCAGAGAAAGGGCTTTAGGTTGCTGGCATGCCGCGCATAATATTGGTATTTTAACATATCGTCTCGTAATAGATACCTGAAATACTATAGTAAACGTATTAAATAAGTTGACCTTCTGTTCCTCGGTGTCATTCCCACGCAAGTGGAAATCCGGGAAAGTAGCGAAAGACTTGATTCCTGCTTTCGCAGGAATGACAACTTACTTTTTTCGTTCACGATAACTCAATGATGGTGTGTGTCTTTCTGGTCTCTTATTTTATTGCCTCAATCATCCTCAGGAATTCGATCCTTTCATTCGCTCTTTCTGCCCAGATGGTGTCTGGAAAATCAGCCTTAACATACTCAAAGTACATGGCAGCAGAAACAGGCTTCTTTTGCCGAAGATAAAACTCTCCGATATTATACTCCCTTTCTGCCTCAATGATCCTTATTTCCTGAATCATCTTCTTTGCATCCTCAGTATGGATACCTTGGGGATTGGATACTAAATATTCTTCAAATCCCTCCCGTGCAGAGATCAGAAGGCCATAATTGCGTTCTTGCTGCTTCTCGTGATAGACTTTGGTAAGCGGTATCTGGTATTGAACATAAGGAACCCATTCACTCTTCGGATAATTTTCCAAAAACTTCTCATACGCATCAAGCGATTCTTCGTATTGACTAAGTTTGAAATAACAATCCGCTATTTTTATCTGTGCATCCGGAGCAACAGGTCCTAAGGGATGCTTTTCTATAATCTTTTCGAATACGTCAATAGCCGCATCCTCATCAGTTTCCATTTGAGCGACACCCACCTGATACTCCCGTTCAAATACCTCCTCGGTCCTTTTGGTGCCAGGATATTTTTCCAGGACTTTTTCATACGCCCTGAGCGCCCGCTTAAAATCATGGTTGAGAAAATAGGCACGGCCAATATTTATTTGAGAAGCTTCTGCATATTGAGAATCAGCGGCATCACGGATAATTAATTCAAACTCCTTGATTGCAATGGTATATTTCTGTTCCACCAGGAGGGAAAGCGCATATTTGTAGCGTTGCTCCAGCGTGGTGATTGCGGCAGAGGGAGACTCCATCCAACCCGTTTCCCTGCTCCATATCCATTTCCCGTATGCAGAGGGAAGCGCCAGACTAAGCACACTGCACATCAAGGGAAGGGCAAATTTAAATTTCATGGTCATCTTGGGTCAAACCTTGATATATTTCCAGGAATTGAGCTCCTTATTTAAGAGAGAGGCAATATAATATCTCAGCATCTTTTCTATTTCAACACAAATAGACGGCTGCAACCTGACACGATCTAATCTTTGAAAATTCACCTCTGCCAATCTCCCGGCAATGAGCATCGCGCCGGGAGTAACCGGAATTCCATGGGTAAATTTCGTTTGGCATTTTTTACACAATACCCCCCCCTCCTTTGCGCTGAAACGCGCCCCTGTTGTCTGCTGAATACGGCTCTTACACTGTACACAACGTCCCCATTCAGGCAAATACCCCAAAATCTTTAATAGTTTTATCTCAAAGACCAATGAGCGAACAGTACCATCTTGATCCATTGATATTCCAGCTAAAGTATCCGTCAGGATATCAAAGAGTTGTTCGCTGGGGTCATTTTCCATAGTAAATTCATTGATCAGTTCGGCTATATATGAAGCTCTGTAGTATCTATCCAGATCGCTTCGAAGCGCTGGATAATTATTCAGCAATACCGCCTCGGTAAGCGTATGGAGAGAGGTATGTTCTTTTCTCATAAAGAAAATTTGATAATACGACAAAAGGTCTATTGCCCTGGAACTGTGTTTTCCTGATGAGCGCTTAAATCCTTTTGCAAGAGCACGGATTTTTCCGTAGCCATGCGTGTAAAAAGTAATGATTTGACTGGAATCACTATAGTCAGTCCTTCCTAGTGCAATTGCCTCTGTTTTTAAGACCGGCATACCAACGTAAATAAACGGTAATTAATCTGGTACAGGAACACGATAGCCAAGCCTTGCCAGCAAATCACCTTCTCTCTGGTGCATTCTTTTTGCATCGCCCTTTTTTTTGTCATCATATCCCAATAAATGCAATACCCCGTGGATCAGATACAGGGCAATTTCTCCCTCGGCGGAACACGCACGGTTTTGTGCTTGTTGAACCGCCATTTCGACAGAAACAAGGATTTCGCCCGCGATGGTATTGTTAAGGGGAGATTCATGATACGCAAAACTTAGTACATCGGTGGCATAATTGTGTCCCAGAAACTTTTTATTAATTTCTTTTATGCCTTTATTGTCTATAAAAACAAGATTCAGTTCCGCATCCCTCTTCTCAATTTTTAAAACCCTGCGAACCAGTTTTTTTATCTTGTTTTGTTCAATCGGATAGTGTTTTTGGAGATTGATAATTTCTAATTTCATTCGATAGTAAGATATTATAACTCATACGCATCGACAATATCCTGAACCAGCTTGTGCCTTATGATGTCTGCCTTGGTCAGATATACAAAAGAAATATTCTTAACACTCATCAGCCTTTCCTGGACGTCAATTAACCCCGACAATTCTCCACCCGGCAAATCAACTTGCGTGATATCCCCTGTTACAACCACCTTTGATTTGACCCCCAGTCTCGTTAAGAAGGTCTTCATCTGCTTTACGGTGCAATTCTGCGCCTCGTCCAGAATAATAAATGCATCGTTGAGCGTTCTCCCCCGCATATAGGCAAGCGGTAGTATCTCTATCAGGTCGCTTTCCAGATATTTCTTTACATGCCCGACGTCCATCATATCCGCTATGGCATCATAGAGCGGGCGCAGGTACGGATTCACTTTGGCTTTAATATCGCCCGGCAGATACCCGAGTTTCTCTCCCGCTTCAACTGCCGGCCTGGCAAGCACAATCCTCCGTATGCGTCCACTTTTCAGGAAAGAGAGCGCCATCGCCACCGCCAGGTAGGTTTTTCCCGTTCCGGCAGGTCCGATACAAAAAACGAGATCATTTTTTTTAATTGCTTCGATGTAATGTGCCTGCCCCTCCGTCTTCGGTTTTATAAAAAGGCCTCTTTGAAATACGTCAATCGTCTGGCAGGTTCCATTCCCTGCATCACCCTTAGCATCTACAATGGTTTGTTCCACGTCATCTAAATCCAACCTTCCCGTCGTGCGCACAATCGCCAGCAATCTATTTAAAACTTCAATACTGGTATCTACCCGTTCTTTTTCACCTTCAAGTTTCAGTAATCCATGGCGGGCAACGAGCTGCACCTTGAAGGCATCCCTCACAAGACGGAGATACCGGTCGTGACTGCCATATAAAATGGATGCTTCTGTGTCGTTCTCGAGGATCAGGGTATTTTGATACGTGAAGGGTTCTTGATAAGGTTCTTTGATTTCGGAATGTTTTTGGATTTTAACTTTTTGATTCATAGTTCAACGAACTTACACCATACGAAAAAATAATATGAAACGGGCAGGCTGACTAATAAGCAGTCAATGACGTCCAGCACGCCACCGAAGGCTGGCACCAGACGCCCGGAATCCTTTACATTAGCATCTCTTTTGAGAAGTGATTCCGCTAAATCGCCCAACAGGGCAGAAAAACCGACAAGCGTACCAAAAACGATTGCCCATGTCGCGCTCATCACCCTGACTTGGGGGACGAGATTAAACAAAACTGCGATCAGAACACTCGATGCCAGCGAAAAACAGGCGCCCTCTATCGTTTTATTTGGACTAATGACCTTTGCCAGCTTACGTTTGCCATATTTTCTACCTAATAAATAACCTCCGATATCGCCAAACTTGGAAACGAGCAATACCAGAATTACAATAGAGAGTCCATGAGGAAAGTTGCGCAAGGCAATGGCATAGCTCAGGAGAAAAACGACATAAAAGATGCCGAATATGGTTACCGCAATGTTTTTTATCGCATCCTGTGTACCACGGGTAAAAGCCTGGATGAGTAAAAGCCAGAAGATGAGAATAACCAATATTTCCTGTCTGAAAAAACGGCAGTCGATACCGGTGCTTTTGCGTACGGATAACCAATAGGACACCGATAGCGCTACGCCGGCAATAATACCGGATATATAAAACGGTGAGAAACCGTTCTTACCCGCCATGCGGTAAAATTCGTATAAGCCAATTCCACCTGCAACAATGGCCAGGCATCCGAATCCGACATCGGTGCAAAACAGAGAATCGAACCACAGGATCCCAAAGAACAGCGCGAACATGACAACGCCGAGTGTGATTCTTGTCTGAAGGGTGCTCACTCTTGTAGTCCGCCAAAACGCCGTTCCCGGCGTGAAAATTCTTTAATCGCCTCCTCCAAATGTCTCTTACGAAAATCAGGCCAGCAGACGGGAGTAACCCAAAGCTCCGTATACGACATTTCCCACAAAAGAAAATTGCTTATCCGCATATCTCCGCCCGTCCGTATGAGCAAATCAGGGTCTGTCATCTCACTCGTATAGAGAAATTTCTTGAAGGTCTCCTCCGTAATTTCTTCTATGCCCATTTTCCCGGCTGTAATACTCCTGGCAATATTTTTTGCCGCATCCACAATCTCAGAACGCCCTCCATAATTGAGCGCAAGACAAAGCACCATTCCGGTGTTGTTCTTGCTTTCATCGATACTGATGGCGAGTTCCCTCTGCACATCCTCAGGAAGACCGTCTATTCTGCCAATTGCGGTTAAGCGAACATTGTTTTCTTCAATCTCGTCCCGTTCCCTGATAAGAAAATCTTTCAGGAGTTTCATCAACAAATTTACTTCACGTTTTGGTCTCTTCCAATTTTCCTGGGAAAAGGCATACAACGTGAGCTGTTGTAAATGCCTTTTTGCACATTCGCGCGTAATTTCCCTGACAGACTCCACCCCCTCCCGATGCCCGCGAATTCTTACCAATCCCCTCCGTCTTGCCCATCGCCCATTCCCGTCCATAATAATTGCAATGTGAGAAGGCACATGCCCATTTTCGCTCATATGAGATTTACAACCTGGCCCCGGTCTGGACCAACAGAAAGCATTTCCACCCTGATACCCAGGATCTTTTCCAGGGTGTTTATATAACTTTTTGCCTGAGAGGGAATATCCCGTTTATCACGCATGTTGGATGTGTCTTTCAGCCAACCGGGTACCTCCCTGTACACCGGCTGGCATTCCGTGCGCGCCGCTAAATCTGTAGGAAATAGGTCGTACACGGTGTCGCCAAATTTGTACCCTATGCATATCTTTATCGTTTTTTGTTCGTCCAATACATCCAGCTTTGTCAACACGGCGCTGTCCACACCGCTCACCATGATTGCATGTTTTACCGCCACCGCATCAAACCAGCCGCAGCGCCTTGGCCTCCCGGTCGTAGCGCCATATTCGCCCCCCTTTTTTCTCAGATATTCACCTAACGCATCGTTCAATTCGGAAGGGAAAGGACCGCTGCCAACCCGTGTCGTATAGGATTTCATAATGCCAAGCACCTTATGAATCTGCTTGGGGCTAATACCGGTACCAACCGCAGCGCCCCCGGCAGTCACCGAAGAAGAGGTAATAAAGGGATATGTCCCAAAATCCACGTCGAGCAGCGAACCCTGAGCGCCTTCAAATAAGATCTTTTTTTTTGCCTTTATGGCGTTATCCATAAACACTACCGTATTACACACGAAAGGCCGTATCTGCTCTGCATATTCGCAATAGGCGTCATACATATCCTTCCATAATAATGCCTCAGCATCATGCAAACGCACGAGTATCTTGTTTTTTTCCTCGACGACTTTTTTCAGCCTTTGTTTGAAATGATCAGGATGGTAAAGATCAGCTACCCGGATGCCGTTGCGCGCCATCTTATCGGTATAACAGGGACCGATACCCCTGCGGGTTGTACCAATCTTATCATCGCCTTTTTCCGATTCAGACAGTTCATCGAACTTTTTATGGTAGGGAAACACGAGATGTGCCAGCTCACTGATGCGGAGATTGCTGCCTACTTCTATATTTTTCCCCCGCAACTCGTCAATTTCTTGCAGTAATTGGAGGGGATCGAGGGCTACTCCGCTGCCGATGACACAACATTTATTTTTTCTGAGGATACCTGAAGGAATGAGGTGTAAGACGAATTTTTCGTTATTTACGATAACCGTATGACCTGCGTTGCTGCCACCCTGGTATCTAACGATGATATCGAACGACTCGGTGAGTATATCAACAATCTTACCTTTCCCTTCGTCTCCCCACTGGAGACCAACAAGACAGGTATTCATGCCTCTATTTTCATTTTCCATAAAAATTTGGCAAAACCCTCAGAATTCCTTGTGAATTAAGCTTTTACCGAATTATAAAAAATGGGGTAATGAATGTCAAGGGAATACACGTTCATAGCCCTGTTTAAGAATTTTTTACAAACTTATTAAAATACAAGGATATGAAGCTTGCATATATGAGGTTTTATGGTAAACTTTGTTTTTGGTTTTTTGAATCCACACAGGACAAAACTATTTTATAACAATTGAGTTTTTTTAAATTACGAAAGCAGGAGAAGAAAAAATGATGAATACATATATCACGGTTGTATTTCTTTCTCTTTTATGCGCCTTGTCATTTTATGGGTGTAGCCAAAAACAAACAGCCTTGATGGAAAAAGACGGCATCTGGGCTGTATATGAGAGGGAATGCCGAAAGTGCCACAAGCTTAATGGAAGAGGGACTATCGTAGGACGATTCATTTACAAAATGCCGGATTTTACCGACACCAAATGGCAGGACAATGCCTCTGATTCACGGTTAATTATTTCCGTGGCAAATGGTAAAAGGAAAATGCCGGGCTATAAGGGAAAACTGACGGACGAGGAGATTGTTGATCTCGTCAAGGTGTGCGTCAGGAGTTTTTATCCACCCGCAGCACAGTAAAAAAATAACCACCTTGTTATTCATTTTTTTGTGTATAGTTCATAGAATACGCCGTATCAAAGCAGAGAGGTTAGCTTATATGGGAAATGAGTGTGAAAGACAACCCCCTTGCCCCCTTTGCTAAGTGGGATTTAGTGGTCGTACCATTTCTTAAGGGGGAATCAGGGGGTTGTTATCCATCGCTGCCTGTTCGGTAAACTATAGTTGATTAAGGTAAATTATTTTGCCCAGCCAGTTTTATCCAACAGTAAGGGTGTGAAAATGTCATGGTGAGGGCGTATTTTCGTACCACTACTATAACTCCTGGTGTCTTGGTGTCAGAAACAGAAAACATTCTTTTCCGACTCGTTCTGTGTAGGAAAGTTACTGCATGTTGATTTTGCCGTACTTTAAGATAAAATATGCAATTGTATATTAAACAACGTCAGGTTTACGGAGAATAATAATGCTACGTGAGATGTGCAAGGCTAAGATACACGCCGCAACGGTAACAGAGACCAACCTGAATTATCAAGGCAGTATTAGCATAGACAAGACGCTCCTTGATGCCGTGGATATTTTACATTATGAACGGGTACAGGTCCTCAATATTAATAACGGAACGCGGGTAGAGACCTATGTAATTGAAGGCGAGCGCAACTCCGGTGTCATTTGTTTAAACGGCGCTGCAGCGCGATGGGCACAGCCGGGCGATAAGGTTATCATCATCTCTTACTGCCTCATGGAAGATAAAGAAGCAAGGAACTGGAAACCGAAGATTATTCTGGTAGATGTGAATAACAAGCTCATCGAAACCCTCTGATCATGAGAAAGATACTCCTCGAAATTCCCTTGCCTTTTTTCCAGAAAAGCATACCAATCTATTCTTACGGATTCATGCTGATGGTTGCCTTTCTGGTGGCCATAACGATTGCACGCTGGAGGGCAAAAAAAGAAGGTATTGACCCAAACAAGATTACCGATCTCGGAATTTATCTCGTTTGCGCGGGCATCCTGGGGGCAAGGCTCTTCTTTATTATTCAGTTCTACAAGGAATATAAATACAGTCTTTTAAGCATCTTCAAAATTTATGAAGGCGGTTTGGTTTATTACGGCGGCCTCTTTGCTGGCATCGTCACCTTGCTTGTCTACGTCAAGAAGCATCACCTGCCGTTCCTAAAGACCATCGACCTCCTTATGCCTTCAGCGGCACTGGGACTTGGCTTCGGTCGTATCGGGTGTTTCCTGAACGGATGCTGCTTCGGAAAGGTAGCGGCTTACATCCCGTGGGCGATCCAATTTCCAAAAACCCTGGATAAAACGGGTATGGTAGACGGCAGTCCTGCCTTTATTCATCAGTATGAACTCGGATTAGTTTCTCTCTCTGATACTCACAGCCTCCCGATACACCCCACTCAGTTATACTCATTTCTTGCAGATGTAGCGCTTTTTTTTATCCTGAGTGCCTTTTTAAGGTACCGGAAAAAAGACGGAGAAGTATTGCTTCTTTTTGGAATATTGTATCCCGTTATAAGATTTTCGATGGAATCGCTCCGGAATGACACCCCCCTGTTTTTCGGACTTTTTACCATAGCGCAAATTATCAGCATCGGCATGTTTGTGGTGTCGGTAAGCCTTTTTACCATCATCCGCCTTAAAAGTACTGGCAAGGAAGTCAGGGGGTAGTCAGGGACGTGGGATTAAGAGGCTGTCAGAGAATATGAATTCGTTTGACAGGAAAAAGGCAATCTGAAGCAAGCATTATATCCTTACCCCGACCTTTTTAAATTCTTTCTCACTATAAAGGACGACATAGTCATCTAATCCCGTCTTTTCCTTAATGGCTTGAATTACAGCCTCGCACTCGGCATCGGTGTAACCGTGAATCATGGTAAAGACGTTGTATTCCCAGTCGGGATAAATGGGGCGTTCGTAACAATGAGTCACCTCTTCAAAACCGGCCATGAACTTGCCCACTTCGTCAACCCGCTCCTTTGGCACCTTCCACACACACATGGCATTGGCATTAATACCGATCTTGCGGTGGGCGATAGAAGCGGCAAGACGCCTGATCTTTCCCGCGTCCAGAAGTCTTTTGAGTTTTTGCATTACTTCATCTTCGGACATTCCAAGCGCCTGCCCAATATCTTTGTACGGGGTTTTGGTGACTGGCAGTCCTTCCTGAATGTATTTAATAAGTTTAACGTCGCTGTCTTCTTTTTTTTGAGTCATGGTTCAGTTAACAGTAACAAACAATCCCTGTTCACAACATCCAGGGACAGGGTTTGCCCCTGCCATCCCTCACTGTTAAGATTCTTAATAAATTTTAAAACGAACACCGATCTTGAATTTCTTTTCGGTGGGTAAACTTCGAACCGTTAGCCCGGTTCGGTTCTCTATTTCTTTTAATCTGCTGTGGAGTTCTTCGTCGTCCTTTGCCGACATCGTAAACCATATATTGTAAGGGATATTTTTATTTTTCCCTTTCCGGAGATAATTATGGGAAACGCCGCTGTATTCATTGATGATTGCACTCACTTCATCAATGCGGTTTTCCGGGACATTTACGGCAGCGAGGGTTGCCTCTCTGCCCATGGCCTGGGTATTAATAATGGGTGCGAGCCTTCTTACGAATCCTTTTTCTATCATGAACTTGATGCGTTCAATGATAGTATCTTCATCAAGAGAAAGCTCTTTGCTCAGCTCCAGAAATGGCCTTGATACAAGAGGCAGATTGGATTGCAGGCGGTGCAGTATTTTTCTGTCGGTATCGGAGAGTATCATATTCTTTTTTTAATTTCCTCAATTCCCTGTTGTTCTAGCAATGCCCGAAAGCGATGCTCGGTTTTACTCGAAAGTATCATTTCCACGCAGACGTCTAATGCCTTCAGGGTCGTGGATTCATCTGCCTGAGGCAAGATCTCTATTGCAAACTTGGGATGACGGCCAACTTTTCCGCCGATCATCACCCGATATTTTTTCTTTCCTGTCTTTATTGACCCGCTTGGACAAACCTTAGCGCAAAGCCCGCAGTGCACGCACTTCTCCATGTCAATGGTTACATGGCCGCCTTGTACGGTAATGGCATCCTCCCGGCAGGTCTCCACGCATTTCATGCACTCAATGCATTCGGATGCAGGGTCTACAAGGACAGGTTCAATTGCATGGACTCCAAAATCCTTAATTTGTGGCATGGAACAACTATTCGGACATCCTGATACGGCAAGTTTCATGCTATGATGCGGAAGGATCTGGCCTTCAATTTTATTCATCAGCTTTTCCGTGAATTTCAGTTCCTCTAAGCGGTTTCGTATTTTATCAGCCAGGACGTTGGAGTCGGCAATAAGGAACGGGCAATTAACCTCCGCACCCCTGCAGGTTTTTATTTGATAAAGTACGGGATTGCCGTCATTATCGAAATATTTCGGATATTTTTTCAAAATGGAAAGTTTTTTATTATCCACAGATTTCTTTCCAAAAGCATGCGGCGCAGCGGTAATCGGTGGTGTCTTATTCATGAATGAATCGCGGGCAGCCATGACTTCCGCTTCGGTTACGAGGGTTTTCCCGCGTTCACGGGCAAGTGTTTCAACCTTTTCGCGGACGGTCTTTTGCACAAAGGGAGGAACTTTTTCCAGCAACAACGATGCAGACTTATTCCACTCCAACGCAAACTCCTCAAAAAAATTGCCACAATTAGGGATTGTGGCAAATAGTTTAAATCGATATCAAACTAAAGCTTTTGCAATTATAGGTACAAAAAAGGGGATTGTCAATTTCAAATTTTGAGGTATTTCTCACAGGGAAGTCTTGAGTATTTTAAGCCTTGACATTTCATGGTATGCCACTTATATTTGAAGTGTTGCACAGAGACCGTCGATACTTATCAAGAACGTGTGTTCGTTCTATCTTAAGAAATGGTCATTTCCGGCAGGGAATGAAATAATACGTTTCGGGAGATTTTTCTATGGACGATGAACTATTTCAAAAAAGATTACTGGATTTAATTGAAGAGATTAAGCGGTTCCCTGAGACAAAGAGAGAAAGTATCGAGATGCTTACGGGTGAAATTGGTAAAAAATATGAAGACCTTCGAAACAGTTTGTCAATATTACAGGATACCCTTGATTCATTGCGATTAAACGTAAGGTATCTGTTTTTTGATTTGGAGGCAACCAAAAAGGAAAATACTGCCCTGAGAAAAAAGCTGGAAGAACAAGGAAATAATAAATAACCCTATCGTATTGCCTTTGAATGGCAACTTTCTTTTTACGCTCACAATAATAAACCCTGCATGGAAGATCTTACCCTAACCAATCTCTCTGACCAGACGCACAAGATTCTGGAACCTTTCCTCCGGGACATCCTCGGCCATTGCAAAGAAGATATTATTTCAATCTCCGTTATCGGCAGCGCCGTAACAAAAGACTTTCATCCAAAACATTCTGATATTAATACCCTGATTGTTGTCAAGGAAATCAAAGTCTCATTTTTTGATTTTATTGCAACTTTGGGCAAACGTTATGGAAAAAAGAGGATACGCGCCCCCCTGATCATGACCAGTGATTACATCGGCAGATCGTTGGAGGTGTTTCCTCTGGAATTCCTGGAGATGAAATTGATCCACCAGTTGGTATATGGAAATGATGTCTTAAAGGATATCCGCATCGAGAAAGCCGACGTCAGACTCCAATGCGAACGGGAATTCAAAGGGAAACTCCAGCATCTTTGTCAGGGCTACATCAAGGCAATGGGAAACAGGACGACATTAACGGAATTGTTTGCAGGCTCTCTCTCCGGATATTTTCCGGCGCTTCGCGGCCTGCTTTTTTTGTATGACCAAAAAATTCCACGGGAAAAAGGCGAGGTCCTTTTTGCTTTAGAAAAATACCTCAATATCGATACAAGTGTGTACAGAAAATTACTTGAGATAAGGTCGAAGGACGTCTATCCACCCGTTGAATCTCTCCGTGAGATATTTGAAAATCTGTATCATATATTACATAGCATTATTAAAAAGGTCGATGAATTTGAGATTAAACCCGCGTAGGAGAAATGGGTACCTGTACCCTGTACTTATCATGGCGTTCTTCTGTTTTTGCTTCATTGCAAAGGCACAGGAGATGCCGGTTCCCCAGCGCTATGTTGAG